>JARKPK010000009.1 GCA_029975295.1 Thermoguttaceae bacterium
GAACAAGCTGCCCGACCTCGATCAATTCTTTCCCGTAATGTGCAACGACATCAGTGCCGGCGGCTTCTCCTGCTTGATCCATCAACCGTTGCCCGCCAACGGTTTAGTGGTGGCCTTGGGCGTGGCCCCTCAGGTCTCGTACCTGACGGCCAAAGTGGTTCACGTCAACCGAATCGATTTTCAGGGGCGGAAGATGTTCCTGGTCGGCTGCTGCTATACCGGGCGGGCGACCTACTGAGGAAACGGGGGCGGCAAGCCGTTCGCCCGACACACCTGCGCCCGAACTGCTCATGCGCCAGCGGGTTGCGTGTCGCAGATTCCGACCGAACCGGCCGATAAATCGGTGGCGTGCTCCGGTCGGCGAATTATAATCGAGATAGGTGTTCCTGCGGCGGCGTCGCTGCGGGAGCAGACTCGACTGCGCCGCCGGCCAACGCGCCCGGGGGCGGCAGCCGATCGGACTGACGGTTCGGCCGTTTTGGCCCGTGCCGACAGTTCCCTTCTGTTGCATACCGTCAGACTCGATCCATCCGTGATCGTGGGAGAACACGCCGTGTCGCGAGGCGAATCGAACGAATATCGGCCGGAAGACCAATCGCAGCCGTCGGAAGACGACCTGCTTTCGCAACCGTTGGACTTCGACGACTTGGCCGACGATTCGGCGTCGGGCAGCCCGAGCGAGTCGGGACCTGCCTCCGATATCTTTTCGTTTGACGCGGAGCCGGCCGCGGCGGGCAGCGCCGGCGAACCTGATGCGGCGGGCGGCTCCGGCGCCTTCCTTTTCGAACCGGACGACTCATCCCAACCGGCGGCGGCAGAATCGCCGAGCGAGCCGGCTGATGCGCCGACGCCGGACCAATGGCAACGACAAGCGTCGGACGAGGCCGAGTGGACCGCTTCGACGCCCGACGAGACCGAAGGCGAAGCCGAACCGGCACTGGCCTTCGAAGGTGAGCCGGCGCCGGCGGCGGACGAGTCGGCCGACTCGTCGCAGCCCGACGACGCGGCCCCCGCATTGGCCGCACACGACGCTGAAGCCGAGGCTTCGGCCGCCGAGGGCGCCGACGCGGGGATTCCGGGCGAGTTGCCTGCCGGCTTGTTGGGGATCGGCGCCGGTGAGCAGGCGGCAACGGAAGAATCGTCCGAAAGCGCCGAACAGCCCGAGGAAGAAGAAAAAGAGAAAAAACCCAGTTTGCTCCATCGCCTGGCCGAGGCGAGCCCCTACACCGTGATTCTCGGGCTTTCGTGCGTGGCGATTCTGTTGGCGTGCATCTTCTTGATGATCGAGCTATGGCGATACGATTTCGACATCGGCGCCAAGTCGGGCAAGAAGCTCTCGCAAGCGGGCGTTGCCGCGGAATGGATCGCGCCGGCCGACTTCCACCCGACGCGAATGCTCGGCTGAGCGACCCGTTGCATTCGTCGCTCATCGCTGCGACCATCGTTGGAAACTGTGCGGCGAACCCGGGGCGGACGATCCCCGCGCCGCACAGCGCCCCATCGCGCGGCGTTTCGGCGAAAAGCGGCGTTCCCGCAAGAACTCGAAACGCGGCTCGGCAAGGCACAAGCGAAAACGGCCGTTGCGATTGCCCTTTCCGCGCCGCGCGGCCCAGTACTATTGGGAGAATAGCCCTTGGAAGACTCAATCGCGTCCGGGAGGTCGTCGCCGTCTTCGGGGCATTGCACTGTCGCCTCGTTGCGTTGGTTCTCTGAGGATCGATCGGTTCACATTAGGAGCAGTGGATGAGACTCTTGCGACCCGGCAACAGCGATCCGCCGCTGCCCTGGAGGTGGCAGGAATGGGCGCAGATGGCGCTGCCGGCCGAACTGGGGCGATTCCTCGACTTCGGCTGCGGCGATGGGATTCTGTTGCGGACGGTTGCGCACCGCTGCACGGAGTGCCACGGGGCCGACGTGAACCCGGCGGCCTATGCCCAAACGGCGGCCGAGCATCCGGAGTTCCGTTTTTCGCAGGTGGGGCTCGACGGACGACTCGATTATCCCGACGGCTACTTCGATACGATTGCCTCCGTCGAAGTGATTGAACACGTGCCCGACGAGCGGGTCATGCTCGCCGAACTGGCCCGAGTGTTGCGCCCCGGCGGAACGTTGCTTGTCACCACGCGGCACCGCGGTCTGCTGACCTGGCTCGACCCGGGCAATCTGAAATTCGTTCTCCCCGGGCTGCATCGCTTCGTGCATCTGCGCGTGCTCCGCGATCGGGAATACTATCGCCGACGGTTTGAAGAGGTGCAGGAGCACGGGCTGGTGGGCGACATATCGCAACAAAGCCATCGGCCCCCGTGGCACCGGCACTACAAGGCGGCGGAGATTCTCGCGTTCTTGCCCGAGGGGTTGTCGTTGGAAAGCGTGCGGACTTCGTTTCCCGGCGAACGGGCAATGCAGTTGATGCGCGTCGTGCTGCGGGTGATGTGCTTCGGGCGGTGGTCGCCGTTCCCCTGGCCGCTCACCGCGCTCGACCGCTGGCTGAGCCGCTGGGAAACCCGGCTGGGCGACAATCTGGTGATGATGTTCGCCAAACGTTCGAACGACGGGCAATCGGCCGCGAGCAACCCGACGCCAAACGGCTGAACCGAAGCCGCTCAGACCGAGCCGCCCGAGACTTCTTCCGAAAGAGGAACCCGCGCCAGGGGCTCGTAGATCGGTCCGCGGGGTGTAAGCGTGCTGGCCATCGCCACGACTTGCTCGACGGCGATCTCGCCGACCGCCTGATCGCTTTGCCGCCGCATCAACTCGCTGAGCGACCGCAGCGCGGCAGTCGGACGGCGGACTCGGCCGATGGTCAGGTGCGTGGTGTAGCCGCGGGCCTCGGGGGCGAAACCCAGCGGCTCGAGCGACCGTTCGATCGCCTCGGCCAAGAGCCGCATGTGTTCGTCGCCTTGGCGGGCGCCGAGCCAGATGGTCCGCGGGCGATCCAGTTGCGGAAACGCGCCGACGCCGTGGATTTCCAGGGCAAAGGGCGGCACGCGCCGGGCCGCGCCGCGCAGCGATTCGATCACGGCGGGCAAGAGCTCGTTGCGCACATCGCCGAGAAACTTGAGCGTCAGGTGCAGATTGCGCGGCGCTACCCAAGTTACATCGGCCCCGGCGGCGCGCAACCGGTCGATGACCGCCGCGGCCCGCGCGGCCGTGCGCTGATCGATCTCTACGGCGACGAAGGTCCGAGTGGCTTCGCCCATTGTGCTGCCGGCGTCAGCCGTCTCCTGGGTTCCGCGCTTGCGGGTTGCACAAAACGCTCGGTTCCGTTAGCCTACCGAAACCCGGCGCCCCTGAGAAGCCGCGCCGCTTTCCGTCGCTGCCGCGAAGCACCGCGACGGCTCTTATGAGGCCGTCCGTTCGACCGAAACCCAAGTCGCCTTGCCGCCGCGGCCGCCATCGGACCTGGATGGGAACGCAACCGATGAACGATGAATTGCTCAACCGCTTTCTGGAATATGTCGGCGTCGATACGATGGCCGACGAACGCGCCGGCCGCTATCCGAGCAGCGACGGCCAATGGACGTTGGGCCGGCTTCTGGTCGAGCAGTTGCAGTCGATCGGCCTGAGCGATGTTCGGCAAGACGAGCACGGGCTGGTGTTCGCCACCATTCCCGGCACGGCGCCCGGCGCGCCGACGATCGCCTGGTGCTCGCACTTAGACACCTCGCCCGAAACGCCGGCGGCGGGCGTTCGCCCGCAGGTGATCGCCGACTACCCGGGCGGCGACATCGTGCTGCCGGGCGATCCGAGCCGCGTGATTCGCGTAGTGGAGAACCCCGAGCTGGCCGAACTGATCGGCCGAACCATCATCACCTCCGACGGCACGACATTGCTCGGGGCCGACGACAAGGCGGGAATTGCCGCCATTGTCGAAGCCGCAGGGCGATTGATGCGCGAACCGGCGCGCAAACACGGGCCGATCCGCATCTGCTTCACCTGCGACGAAGAGATCGGCCGCGGCGTCGAGCACCTCGATCCGGCTTCGTTGGCCGCCGAAGCCTGCTACACGCTCGACGGTCATGGGCGCGATGAGATCGATGTCGAAACGTTCTCGGCCGATCTGGCCGTTGTCGCCGTACACGGGCGGAACATCCATCCGGCCATTGCCAAGGGGAAGATGATCAATGCCGTCCGCGCCGCGGCCGACTTCGTCGCGCGGCTGCCGCGCGACCGGCTTGCCCCCGAAGCGACCGAGGGCCGCGAGGGCTTCTTACACCCATACGAGGTTTCCGGCGGAGTGGCCGAGGTCCGGCTGCGCATTCTGCTCCGCGATTTCGATACGGCCAAACTGAGCGAATGGGCGCAGGTGCTTCAACGGGCGGCCGAGCAAACGATGGCCGAGTTTCCTCACAGCAGCATCACCATCAACATCATTCGGCAATACCGGAATATGGCCGACGGCTTGGCGCGGCATCCCCGCGTGGTGGGCTACGCGCGATTGGCGATCGAACGGCTCGGGCGGCAACCGCGGTTGGCCATTGTTCGCGGCGGCACCGATGGGGCGCGGCTCACCGAATTGGGCCTGCCGACGCCCAACCTTTCGTGCGGCGAGCACAATCCCCATTCGCCGTTGGAGTGGACCTGCCTGGAAGAGATCGAGGCAGCCGCCGAAACGCTGGTCTCGTTGGCCGAGGTTTGGGCCGAACAGCCGGCGCAATACCCCGGCAGCGACGACTCCGCTCACTTCGCCCGCAGGTCGTAGCACATCAGCGCATCTTCCGCCCGCAGGTAGAGCTTTCCCTCGTGGATCACCGGGTGCGCCCAGGCTTTGCCTTCGACGACCGCCGGCGTGAAGCTGCCGAGCAGTTGGTACGATTCGGGATCGGCCTTGATGAGGGCGACCTTGCCGTCTTCATAGCGGAAGATCAACTTTCCGTCGGCGTAAAGCACGGCGGCCGACCCGCGGCCGACCGCGTCGGTCTTCCATTTGATCTTGCCGGTGAGGAACTCCATGCAAACGGGCGTGCCGCGGTTCTGACCGTCGCCGCCGTATAGATAGTCGCCCACCAGCACCACGCCGCCGTGGTGGTTCTCGAATTCGCGCGGGGAATTGAACCAGACTTCCTCGACGTTCATGCCGCGGCCCTGCCGCGACAGCTTCAGCAGGGCGCTGCCGGTTTTGTAGCTGGTGGTGACGAACACGTGCTGGCCGCGGACGATCGGCGTGGGAATGTTAGCCACGTTGTTGGCAATGCGGTTGTAACTCCAGAGCAGGCGGCCATCGTCGGCGGCAACGCCAACGGCCCCGCGACCGAGGATCTGAACGTACTGCCGAATGCCGTCAATCTCGGCGACGACCATCGACGAGTAACCGGCGCCGTCTTTGCCGCGGTCTCCCACGTTGCCCAACGCACAGCGCCAAAGGGGTTGGCCGGTCTTCTTGTTCAGCGCGACCAGGGCGGCCTGATTGCCGCCCGGGGTACATACCAGGCGGTCGCCGTCGATCAAGGGCGACTCGCTATACCGCCAGCCCGACATCATCTGCCCGCCGAAATCGCGCTGGAGGTGCTTCGTCCATACGCCCTTTCCGTTGGCCGCCTGCACGCAAACCAAATCGCCGTCGGTTCCGATGGCGTACACCATGTTCTGATCGACTGTGGGGGTGCAGCGCGGGCCGTCGCTATGCGGCGGCCCAATCGGCAGCGTCCAGGCAATCCGCCGGGTGTTCAGGTCGAAGGCGATCACGCATTGCAGTTCGCGCCCCCCTTGCCGCAAATCGCCCATCGTGTAGAGCCGGCCGCCGACGATCGTCACCGACGAGTAGCCCTTGCCGAATCCGTTGGCCTGGAAGAGCAGTTGCGGGCCGCCCTCGGGCCATTGGGCGATCAGCCCGGTTTCGGCGCTGATGCCGTCGCCATTGGGTCCGCGAAACCGCGGCCAATCGGTGGCGGCTGCCGGCGCGGCCGGTTTGGCGGCCGATCGGGGCGGCGCTGCCGCCGAAGCAGCGTCGGTCAACGCGACGACGAAGACGATGGCACACGCCCAACGCCACAAGTGATGCGATTGCGTCACGGATCGGCTCCTCTCAGCCCTGATTACTACGGAACGGACAAACGGACAGTCGTCCCCAAGGCCCCCGCACCACTGATGCCCAGAACAGCAATTCCACCGGCCCGCGCCACGCTAGCTCGATTGCGGCGGTTTCGAGCCGCTGTCTTCTGCGCCTTTCGGCGGAAGTTCGCGGATGTAGATATTCTTGAACCAGAGCGTATTGCCGTGGTTTTGCAACTCGATCGGCCCGGTGGGATAGATCGGCTTGTCGCGTTCCCAGTAGTTTTCCATCACCACGTCGTCCACCACCGTTTCGCCATTGAGTCTCACGGTTACTCGCTCACCGACCATTTTGATGTAGAAGGTATTCCATTGACCGACGGGCCTGTCGGCCGCTTTGCTCGGTTTGCTCGGGTGCGTCTTGTTGTTGAACAAACCGCCCGAGCCTTCCGGCCGATCCCAGATTTGCACTTGCGGCGTGCCGCGGAGATACAACCCGCTATCGCCGGCCGGGGCGATCTTCCAATCGACCCAAAGCTCGAAGTCGCCGTAGTCCTTGGCCGTGCTCAGGCTCCGTCCTTTGCCGTCGAAGACGAGCACTCCGTCTTCCACTTTCCAATGGGCGCGCATGTTCTCGTCGGCCTCTTTCTGGGCGGCGGCGAGTTCCTCGGGCGAGGCCTTGGCGCGGCGCGCGGGGTTGTCCAGCGGCGGCTTGAGCAACCCTTTCCAACCGGTCAAGTCTTTGCCGTTGAACAGCGCGACGAACCCTTCCGGCGGAGTGTTGTCGGCCGCCAATGCGGGGGCCGACGCGCCGACGGCCGCGAGGGAACAGGCGGCCAACGCCAACAATAAACGCCGAGAACGCCACATGACTCAGCTCTCCCATACGCGACCCAACCGCGGAACGCCGAGAACGGCGCGAACGCCGGCCGCTTTGTTGTTCGGCAGCCGCAACCACGAGCCGCAACCATTATCGGTAAGCTAACAAACCGCTTCGGCAAATGCAAATCGGCGGCTCCCGCACGAACCGCCGCGGCGCCGGCGCAGGCCGCCTCGCTCGGGACGCAGAGGGACTGCCCATTCGGAGCGGGGGGCGAGAACAGCCACGCCCCTTCGGCGGGCGGAGGCCTTCGGGCATTGGAATGTCGCGGGCCGGGCGTTGGTTGGGCGGGCCGCGGCTTATTCGTCTTTCGCCGGCCGCCGCCGTTCGTCTTCCTCCCGCAAGTAGAGCAGCCGTCCGCAGGTCTTGCAGAAGCTGGGCCGCCCGAGCATCACCTGCGAGACGATTTGCACGGGCACCACTTGGTGGCAGCCGGAGCAAACGCCGTTTTCGATGGCGGCCAGGGCGTCTTCGCCTTTTTGGCGAACGCCGCGCTGATAGAGCTCGGCCACGTCGCCGGTCAACACCGACTCGGTCTGAGCCAATTCGGCCTCGGCCCGGGCAATGTCGGCTTGGAGGACGGGGGCTTCGGCGGCGGCCTGAGCCTTCACCTCGCCAAGACGCTGCTGAGCCGTTTGGAGCTGCCGATCGAGTTCGGCGACGCGCTTCTCTTGGTTCTCGATTTGCGACAAAGCGTCGAGAATCTCCTCCTCCAGCACGCTGTTGGCCATGCGATCGGCGGCCATTTGGTCTTTCAGCGCCTGATACTCGCGATTGCTCGATGCCGTCATCAGCTTGCGATCGAGCTCCTTGAGTTTCCCTTCGTTGCTCTTCAGTTGCAGCTCTTTCTGATCGGCGGCCACCTTCATCCGTTTCAACTCGTCGCGAGCGCGGGCCAGCTCGTCGCTGCGAATCGAGGCCGCTTGTTCGGCGGCGCGAATCCGACGCGGCCCCTGTTCCAACCGATGGCGCAGATCGGCCAACTGGCGGTGCAAACGGTGCAGAGTGCGCAACACATCAAGGCTGACAGCAGAGGTTTCCGGCATGGCGGCTGGGCTTAGGGGCTGAAGACTGAGTCGCCGGCCGCGCAATTCGGCGGGCTTGGGGCGGCTCGACAAGAATAAAAAAACGCCGCCGATCGGAACGACCGGCGGCGCGTGACGCCTGAGCAGCGCGGGCGGAACAATCAGCCGGCCGCGCGTTCGAGGAATCCGGCCAATTGCTGCGCCCGTACCGGGTGCTGCAATTTGCGCACGGCTTTCGCCTCGATCTGACGAACCCGCTCGCGGGTGACTTTGAAGATGCGGCCCACTTCCTCGAGGGTGTAGGTGTAGCCATCGCCCAGCCCATAGCGCAGGCGGATGATTTCCCGCTCGCGGTAGGTGAGCGTTTTGAGCAGGGCCTCGATCTTTTCACGGAGCAATTCACGGCCGGCGGCGATCTCGGGTCGCGGCAGTCCACCGTCTTCGATGAACTCGCCAAAGCTACTATCTTCGCTTTCGCCGACGGGCCGGTCAAGACTTATCGGGTGCCGGCCCATGCTCAGAACGCGGCGAATTTCGTCGGCGGGCATGTCGATCTCGGCTGCCAGCTCCTCGGCCGACGGTTCGCGGCCCAGCTCTTGCTGCAAACGCTTGTTCACCTGGCGCAGCTTGCTGATCATGTCGATCATATGCACGGGAATGCGGATGGTCCGCGCCTGATCGGCGATGGCCCGGGTGATGGCCTGCCGGATCCACCAGGTGGCGTAGGTCGAGAACTTGAACCCCCGGCGGTACTCGTACTTGTCCACCGCCCGCATCAGGCCGGTGTTCCCTTCCTGGATCAGATCGAGGAAGCTTAACCCCCGATTGCGGTATTTCTTGGCGATCGACACCACCAGTCGGAGGTTGCCGCCGGAAAGCTGCCGTTTGACGTTTTCGTAATCTTGATACTGACGGCGCATCGCTTCGCAGCGTTTGGCCAGGCTGGCCGGCGTTTCCTGCGCAAGCGTCATCAGATCGCGCAGTTCACGGCGGTAGTTGGCGCGCCGATCGGCGGCGGCCGGATCGGCAGCCGACTCGCGGAGCCGCGCGCGGAGCCATTGCATGCGCGAAAGGGTTTCCTCCATCTGCCGCATCAGCGCCTGCACTCGGCGGGTTCGCACGCTCAACTCTTCCACCAGCGATAGCATTTTGCGGCGGCGGCGGATGAACCGCGTTCGCGCTGCGGCGCGCACCTCGTCGGGCGTGCGGCGGTTGAGCATGCGGTTGAAATCGCGCTGGTTGGCCGCGTCGAGCGACTTGAGCGTCGCCAAATTCGGCGGCATCCGCGCCATGATCTGCTCTTTGGTCAGCCGCTCGGTGAGCGAAACTTTGATGGTCCGGTCGAAGGGCAACTGCCCCGCATACACCTTCTCCAGCGTGGTCAGCGCCGCCTTCATGGCCATGTTGCAACCAAGGACCATTCGGCGAAATCGCTTGCGGGTCACTTCGATCTTCTTGGCCAGGCCGATCTCTTCCTCGCGCGAAAGCAGCGGAATCTCCGCCATCTGCGAGAGATACATGCGAATCGGATCGCTGCTGAACTTCCCTTCTTCCGGCGGCGGGGGAAGCTCCGTCGCCTTGGCTTCGATCTCCGCGGCGCGGGGGCCCGGCCGCGGCTCCGCCTTTTCGACCGCCGGCGGCGGTTCGTTCACCAAGTCGATGCCTTGCTCCTCCAACGCGACCAAGAGATTGTCGAGCCGGTACGGATCGACCTCTTCGTCGGGAAGGTAGGCGTTCACTTCGTCGTAGGTCAGATAGCCTTGCGCCTTGCCTTTGGCAACCAACGCTTGCATTTCGTGTTCAAAATCCACCGCAATTCTCCTTTCGCGCCTCCCTGCGGCGCGCTGGGTCAAAGAGGGTTGCGTCCTGCACGTCGGGCATCGTCACCCATCCTTAGGCGAAGAAATGCCCTGCCGTTTCTTCTCCTGTTCGAGCAGTTCGGACAGGAGCGCCAATCCTTGGTCGTGATCCACTTGACCTTCGCGCAGCGCCACGACCTTTGCGGGCCGCCGCTTCTTCTCCTCCTCGTAGTTGAATCGCTCGATCATCTCGCGCAGCAGCTCTTCCGGCGGGACGTTGTGCTGCTGCTTGAGCTGACCTTGCTCGTCCCATTGAACCAGCAACGCCTTGATTGCCGGATCCTCCAACTCCAACATGAGCCGATCGTAATCGGGCAACTGGCCCCGGTCGAGGATTCGGCACGCCGCCCGAAAAATCTCGCCCGCCGGCCCTTCGCAAAGCCAATCGGCGGCAATCTCGCGGCGCACCACGCTCCAGCCCTCGGGCCGAACCACCAGCAGCTCGAACAACTCGCGGCGCCAAGAGTCGAGCGCCTCGGCGGGGCGGGCGGAGTTCCGCCCCGATTCGGCTGCGCCCGCGGCCTCGGCTCGCCCGGCCGGCGCCGCAGGTCGGCGCCGGGTTGCGCGCCGCAGCGCCGCCAGCCGTTGCCGAACTTGGCCCTCCTCGACGCGGAAGAACGCCGCCAGCCGTTGCAACGCTTTTTCTTCGCGCAATCGCCAGTCGGCGGTCGTTTCGCCTGAAAGGCGTGGCGCCTGGGCGATCGTCGCCAGAAGGCGTTCCAACGCTTCTGTGGCGGCATGAACGTCGCGTTCGACATCCAAGCCGCGCGTCTCAAGCAGGAACGCGTGGGTCAAGGCGTCATGGGCCTGTTCGGCGATCAATTGCTCGAACGATTGCCCGCCGTAGCGGACCAGATAGTCGCACGGGTCGAGGCCTTCGGGCAGGGTCACCACGCGCAAATCGACCTGCGCAGCCAGAAACAGGCCGAGAACTTCTTTGGCCCGGCGAATGCCCGCTGCATCGCCGTCGAGCACCAAGACGACGCGGCGGGCATAGTGTTTCAGCGTGCGGATATGCTCCGGGCCCAAGGCCGTGCCCAAGACGGCCACGGCCTGCGCGATGCCGCACTGGTGGGCGGCAATCACGTCGGTATAGCCTTCCATCACCAAAGCGTCGCCGCCGCGGCGGATGGCGTCGCGGGCCAGGTCGAGACCATAGAGCAACTTGCTCTTGCTGAAGAGCATCGTTTCCGGCGAATTGACGTATTTCGCCTGGCTGGCCAAGGGGACGTCGGGCAGCAGTCGTCCGCCCAACCCGACGGGCCGGCCTTGCGCGTCGCGAATCGAAAACAGCAGGCGGCCGCGGAAGCGGTCGTAGGGGCCGCTCTCGCCGCGGGCGAGGATGCCGATGGCTTCGAGAATGCGCAGCCGCTGCGCCTGGCGCTCGACTCGTTCGATCAACCAATCGCCGCGCAACGGCGAGAAGCCCAAACGGAACCGCGCAACGCTTTCGTTCGAAATTCCCCGCTCGGCCAGATAGCGTCGGGCGGGTTCGGCCTCGGGCGCGTCGAGCAGGCACTGGTGATATTGGTTTTCCGCCCACGCGGCGGCTTGGAGCAACGTGCGGCGATCGAGCGCGCCGGACGGAGCGGGCTGGGATTCGCGCGAGGCGGGTTTCAACTCGATGCCGGCCCGTTCAGCCAGCATCTCCAGCGCCTCGGGGAAGGTGATGTTCTCGATGCGTTGAAGAAAGCTGAAGCAGTCGCCGCCAATGTTGCACACCCAGCAGCGGAACGACTGGCGTTCGGGATTGACCTGCAAGCTGGGGCGGCGATCGTCGTGCCAGGGGCACAAGCCGACGAACATCCGCCCTTGCCGGCGCAACTGAATGTAGCGGCCCACCAGCTCGACGATGTCAATCGCCCGCCGAACCAATTCTTTGGCATCCAGCGATGACGAGAACGACACCATCCGCTCCTGTGCCGCTTCGAGTGCGACTTCCATTTCGCAACCGCATGTCACAGGTCAGGCAAATCCATTTGCCGAGGCTGTCCCCAGCGTCGGCAGATTATAGAGAAACCTGCCTTATGGGTCAATCGCACGATTTTCCCAAGAAAACACGGGGAATTTGCCCATCAGCAGACTGCCCCGGGCGGATCCGGCCGCTTCGACGTTCGGCGGCCCCAGCGGCCCCCCGGGCGACCTCAGTCTGCCGCCGGCCGACATGCCCGCGGCGTTCCAACCATCAATATGCACCGCACTTCGCGCAAATCAAGCTCCCCACCCGACCGGCAACGCCGTTGTTCCACTCTGCCCCGGGTGCGGTTGCCGCCACCGGCGTGTATGATTCGCAAGCGGGGGACGGGCGCGCAGGACGCCGTTCGTTCTGCCTCGGCCGACCAGCCGCAGCCGAATGGGATCGCTGCGCGCTAATGGGCATCAGAGCGCTTATTATTGATGCTCCAAACAGCAATGCCCTGCGGCCGACCAGCCGGAAGCCTCTGCCTGCCGGCAGCGCGGGTTCCGAGGCCGCATCGCGTTTCCGATCCATCCGATCAAGGAGTCGCCCTTCGATGTTCTTCGCGCCGCGGGCCGGGTTGAGCTTCTTGGGGCCGTTCTGCCGACGGCTGGCCGACGCATTGCAGTCGGGCATCGACATCCGCTCGATCGTCGCCCGCGAGTCGCAACGGGCGCGGGGCGCCGCCCGGCGGCCGCTGGCTCAACTCGACGAAGCCATCCGCCGCGGCGACAGCCTGACGGCCGCGTTCGAAGCGATCGGCGAGTTCTTTCCCCCGCTGATGCGGCGAATGATCGAGGTGGGCGAAGCGACGGGCCGATCGGCCGAGGTCTTCGCCCAACTGGCCGACCATTATCAACTGCGGCGCGAGTTGCGCCGCGCGTTCTTGCTTTCGATCGTTTGGCCGATGGTTCAGCTCGGGCTGGCTTTGGCCGTCGTGGGATTGCTGATTTGGCTGCTGGGCGTCGTCAACGCGATGACCGGTGGGCACGTCGATCCGTTGGGCTTGGGGTTGATCGGCGGTCGCGGGCTGGCAATCTATTTGGGCGCGGTCGGTGGCGTCGCTTTGGTCGCGGCGGGCTTGATTTGGTCGTTTCGCCGCGGGTGGTGGTGGGCGGCCCGATGGCAGCGCTGGGCGATGCGTCTGCCGGTGGTGGGTCGCGCGCTAAGAGATTTGGCCCTGGCCCGAATCGCCTGGGCGTTGCATCTGACGATGGGCGCCGGCATGGATGTGCCTCGGGCGTTGGAAATCAGCATGGCGGCCGCCCGAAACGCCAAGTTCGACGACGACTCGATCGCCCTGCGGCAGAGCGTGGCCCAGGGGGCGTCGATTGCCGAGGCCTTCCGCTCGCTTAGCGGTTATCCCGACGAGTTCCTCGATGGCTTGGCCGTCGGCGAACAATCCGGGCGACTGAGCGAATCGCTGGGCGTGCTTTCCGAGCAATATCAACGCCGCGCCCGCGATGCCATGGCCGCACTGACCACCGTGGCCGGCTGGCTGGTTTGGGCGTTGGTGGCCGCACTGATCATCGTGGTGATCTTTCGGTTGGCGTTCTTCTATCTGAACACGCTCAACGAGGCCGCCCGCTGGCGATAACGGCCGGGCGACGGCGAGCGTGTCGTAATCATCCCCGCAATGCCGCCCCGCAACCGTGCCCGCACGGATTGCGTGCAACAACACTGCGCAAGACCGCCGTGCGACGCTGCTGAGCAAAGCCGCTGGGAAGAAACTCCGTTGAACGCTGCTGGGCAACGCCGCCGGGCAATAGCGCCGGGCGGCAGCGACGGGCGACCGCGCCGGACAACCAGGCTGCGTTTCGATTCCGCGAGTCTCATCGGGAACGTGCCGCGCGCCGGTTCCCCTGGCAAATCGGCTGCCGTCGGGCTAACATGCCGCAAATTGGATCAGCGCCGCCGGATGAACCCTCGGTTCGCTGTTGGGGTTTTCCTTTCGCAGCTTGAATAGCCTCAAAGAGCCTGAATAAGAGACGAAGCGGAGAAGAATCGATGCGCACCTTTTTGGTTACGGGCGGGGCGGGATTCATCGGTTCGCACATCGCCGAGGCCTTGGTGCGCCGCGGCGATCGGGTGCGGATCATCGACAACCTCAGCACCGGCCATCGCGAGAACATCGCGCCGCTGGCCGATCGGATCGAGTTCATCGAGGGCGACTTGTTGGACTCGGCCGCGGTGGCCCGAGCGGTGGCAGGCGTCGAGGTTGTTTTCCACCAGGCGGCCTTGGCCTCGGTGCCGCGGAGCGTCGAACGGCCGTTAGACACCCACGCCCATTGCGTAACCGCGACGGTGAACCTGTTGCACGCGGCGCGTCAGGCGGGCGTGCGGCGGCTGGTCTATGCGGCCTCGAGCAGCGCCTACGGCGATCAGCCGTTCAGCAGCAAGCGCGAATGCGATCTGCCCTCGCCGCTTTCGCCCTACGCGGCCGCGAAACTGGCGGCCGAGTATTATTGTGCGGCCTTCTGGCACACCTACCAATTCGAAACGGTGGCCATCCGCTACTTCAATGTGTTCGGCCCGCGGCAAGATCCCAACAGCCCGTATTCGGCC
The DNA here is from genome assembly GCA_029975295.1 of Thermoguttaceae bacterium. GTDB lineage: Bacteria > Planctomycetota > Planctomycetia > Pirellulales > Thermoguttaceae > JARKPK01. Next base: position 14,278 of record JARKPK010000009.1, read on the forward strand.
GTGATCCCGCGATTCACCGCAGCGATGCTCGCCGGACGGCGACCGGTGATCTATGGCGACGGTCGCCAATCGCGCGACTTCACCTTCGTGGCCAACGTGGTCGCTGCGAACCTGCTGGCGGCCGACGCCCCCAACGTGGCGGGCCGCGTGTTCAATGCCGCCAATGGCAAGAACACCGATTTGTTGACGCTGGTCGAAATGCTCAATCGGCTGTTGGGCACGAAGATCGAGCCGGAGTTCGCCCCGCCGCGCGTGGGCGACGTGAAGGAGAGCTTGGCCGACATCACCCAGGCTCGAAAATGCCTCGGCTACGAGCCGCAAGTAAGCTTCGAAGAGGGCCTGCGGCGCACCGTGGACTACTACAAAACCCTGGCCGCCAGCGGGAAGCTCTGAGCGAACAGCCCGATTTCGCCGTGAAACGCCGATCGACTACGCGCACGAGGCGGCGCGGCGCACCTCTTCCTCGGTAGGCAAGCTCGGCTGCGCGCCGATCCGCGAGGCGGCCAACGCCCCGGCCACGGCGGCAAAGCGCGCGGCCGCCAGGGGCGATTCGCCTCGGGCCAGCGCCACGGCCCATGCGCCGCAAAACGCATCGCCCGCCGCGGTGCTATCGACGGCCGAAACCGGGTGCGGCGGCACCATCAGCCCGCGTCCGGCCTGCTCGACGACCAGCGCGCCGCGGGCGCCGAGCGTCACCACCACGCATTTCGGCCCGGCAGCAAGCAAACGATCGGCCGCCGCCTGCGCGCTGGCTTGATCGGCGACGGCAACGCCCGTAAGCCGCTCGGCCTCGCTCTCGTTGGGTTTCAAGTACGTTACGTGCCGCAACAGCCCCGCGGGCAACGGCCCGCTGGGGGCGGGCGCCGGATCGAGGATCACGGGCACGCCGGCCGATGCGGCAATCTCGGCTGCACGGCACACCGCGGGCAGGGGCGTTTCCAGTTGCATCACCACAATGTCGGCCGAACGGATCGCCTCGGCCGCATGGTCGATGTCGTCGGGCGATAGGGCCTCGTTCGCCCCCGAGGCGACGGAGATCATGTTCTCGCCGCGGTCGTCCACCAAGATCAGCGCCACGCCGGTCGCCCGATGCGGGTCGCGGAGCACCCAACGGGTGTCGATGCCTTCCTGCTGATAACCGGCCACGGCCTGTCGGCCGAACAGGTCGTCGCCCACCTTGGCGATGAAGGTGGTTTTCGCCCCGAGCCGCGCGGCCGCCGCCGCCTGGTTGGCCCCTTTGCCGCCGGGCGCCATCACGAACGTGCCGCCGACGACCGTTTCGCCCGGCTTCGGCAGATGCGAGGTCTTCACCACCATGTCGGTGTTCGAGCTGCCCACAACGACCACATGCGGAGTCTTCATCACTTCTCTCTCACTGGCTGGAACGACGTCTCTTTGACAGCGGGCGACAGTCGGCGGCGTGCCAACGCGCAGGCCGCCATCAGCGCGAAATGATGATCGTCGCCAGGCCGACGACGAACGCGGCGAACATCGCGGCCAGCAATCGATTGGTTCCTGGCGGGGCCTCGCGGAACTCGCGCCACACGAACACTCCCCACAGGGCGGCCACCAACGTGGCCCCTTGGCCCAGCCCGTACGAGATGGCGAACCCGGCCATTCCGGCGGCGATGATGCTGAACGTCATGCCCACGCCCCAGATCATCCCGCCGACGATCCCCCAAAGGTGATCGCGCGGCGCGCCGCGGAAGTAGTCGGCCGCGGCCAGCGGCGCCCCGGCCACCGGAAACCGCATCAACAGCGAATTGAACACGAAGTTGCTGGCCAGCACGCCTAACGAAAACAAGACCATCGCCGTATAGGGCGAGAGTTTGCCCGGTTCGAGCGCGACGGGATTCTCGGCCATCGATCGGGCCACGCACAGGTAGAACGTGCCCATCAGCAGCCCGCAAAGAATCGAAAGCGCCAACCCTTTCGCGCCGCCGCCCGATTCTTTTTGCGAAGGCAGCCGGCGATAGGCCATGGCGTCGAGCACGATGGCCGCCGCCACCAGCGCCATGCCCGAAAACAAAAGCACCGGATTGCCGGTCGGTTGGTTGATGTAGTTGACGATCGTGCCGACGATCAGCGCCAGCCCGATGCCTACCGGAAACGCCACCGCCATGCCCGCCAGCGCAATGGCCGCCACCAACAAGATATTGGCCGCGTTGAACACCACCCCGCCGAGCAACGCCCACCCCTGGGCGGGCCACTGAGCTTGGCGGAGATCGTCGAGGAAAGGCCGCCCCTTATCGCCGATGCTGCCCATCGTGAAGGCCAAGATCAGCGCCATCAGCAGCACGCCGATCACGTAGTCCCAGTAGAACAACTCGAATCGCCACGATCGGCCCGCCAACTTCTGCGTGTTGGCCCACGATCCCCAACACAGCATCGTGATGAAACAGAAGACGACGGCCGCCGGATAGCTTTCCAAGACGAACATCGAGGAGACTCCTTGCACCGAGCCCCGACGGGTGCGCATCGAGGCCACGCGGTTGACCAATTACCCAACGAACGCGGAACAGGCCGGCGCAATTGCTCAAGCGGCCGTTGCAGCGGCGCGAACCAGTGGCGTTTCACCGGCTTGGGCCGCTTCTATCGGCCGCGGTTTCATTGCGAGGGCGAAGGGAGGTTGTCGGCCGAGAATCTACCGCGCCGCCCGGGCAGACGCAACGCCCGATGCTGGCGGAAGTTCTGCGTCGAGCAGAACGCAAAGGCTGTCGTTGGTCGGCGTTGTGCGCTGCGGCGAATCGAGCGGCGATTGCAACGGCACCGGCTTGAACAACCTTTTGATAGGCCGCTGCCGCGCAAGGAGGGTTTTCGGTGGAGTGAGCTTTCAATGGCGACGGCTTGAACAGCCCCTTAATAGTCTTCGGCCGCGCGCTTGTCGGCGGCTGCCGACCGGCGATAGAATACCGCGATTACGCCTAGCGATCCGGGGAAGACGGGCAAGACGTTCTCTCTTTTTCTCTTTCGGGAACCGACTCCACCGCCGCCGGAGTATCCGACGGCAACGACTTATGACGAACACAACCCGGCGCGAAACCGATTTGCTCGGGCCCCGCGATCTGCCGGCCGAGGCCCTTTGGGGCATTCACACCTTGCGGGCGGTGGAGAACTTTCCCATTTCGGGCCGGCGGGTGCATCGGGGGCTGATTCGTGCATTCGGCGCGGTGAAGTGGGCGGCCGCCCGGGCGAACCATCGCCTCGACCCGTGGCCGCCCGAAGTCTTCGCCGCCATCGAGCAGGCCTGCGCCGAGATGCTCGCCGGGCAACTCGACGAGCATATCATCGTCGATGCGTTTCAGGGCGGGGCGGGCACCTCGACGAACATGAACGTCAACGAGGTGTTGGCCAATCGGGCGCTGCAACTTCTCGGCAAACCGCCGGGCAGTTACAAGGCGGTCAGCCCTCACGACGACCTGAACCGCCATCAATCGACCAACGACACCTACCCCACGGCTCTGCGCGTGGCGGCCATTTGGGGCGTCCGCGCGATGGAGCAGGCCGTCGTCGAGTTGGTCGAGGCGTTTCAGCGGCAAGAGCGCCGCTGCGCCGAGGTGGTGAAGATCGGCCGAACCCAACTGCAAGACGCCGTGCTGATCACGCTCGGCCGCGAGTTCGGCGCGTATGCCGAGGCCTTCGCCCGCGACCGCTGGCGGCTCTACAAGTGCGAAGAGCGACTGCGGGTGGTCAATTTGGGCGGCACGGCCGTGGGCACCGGCTTGGGCGCCCCGCGCGAGTATATCTTTCGCGTGGTCGAAGAACTCAAGGAGATCACCGGCTTGGGGCTGTCGCGGGCCGAGAACTTGCTCGAAGCCACGCAGAACACCGACGCGCTGGTCGAAGTGAGCGGCATCATCCGCACCGCGGCCGCCAACCTGTTGAAGACGGCCAACGATCTCCGCCTGCTTTCTTCCGGCCCCATAGCCGGCCTGGGCGAAATCCGCCTGCCGCCGCGGCAGGCCGGCTCATCGCTGATGCCCGGCAAGGTCAATCCGGTTGTTGCCGAGGCGGCCGCTCAGGCGGCTATCGCCGCGATCGGCTACGATCAGATCGTCGTCCACGCGCTGAGCGGCAGCAACCTCGAACTGCCGCAGTTCCTGCCGCTGGCGGCCGAACATCTTCTCGGCGCGATGGATCTGCTCACCTCGGCTTGTTCGCTGTTTGCCCGCGCGTGTGTCGACGGGATCGAACCAAACGCCGATCGCTGCCGCCGACACGTCGAGAACAGCACGGCTGCGGCCACGGCGCTGGTCGAGACCCTAGGTTACGAAACCGCTCAACAACTCGCCCGCGACGCCCAGGCCGCCGGCCGATCGGTCCGCGATTTGGCCATCGAGCGCGGCCTGCTCAGCGCCGAACAGTTCGACCAACTGGTTTCGCCGCAGCGGGTGATGCGCCTCGGCTCGGTCCGCATCGGCAACGACGCGAAGCATCGGGATATCGGATCATGAACGCACCGCCGACGCCCAAAGGTTTTCGACTGCACATCGGCATTTTCGGCCGGCGGAACGTGGGCAAGTCGTCGTTGCTCAACGCACTGACGCGGCAGCAGGTGGCCATTGTGTCCGCCCAGCCCGGCACCACGACCGACCCGGTGGAAAAACCGATGGAGATGCTGCCGCTGGGGCCGGTGCTGTTCATCGACACGGCCGGCATCGACGACGAGGGGGCCCTGGGCGAACTCCGCGTGCAGAAGACCCGTCAGGTGTTCGACCGCACCGACTTGGCCCTGCTGGTGGCCGAGGCCGGCCGCTGGGACCGCTTCGAAGACGCCGTGCTCGATGAGCTCCGCCGGCGCAAGGCGGCTGTGGTGGTGGCATTCAACAAATGCGACTTGGCCGAGCCGCAGCCCGAACGGCTGACTCAGCTTGCGGCCGAGGGCTTGGCGGCAGTCGCCGTTTCGGCCCAAACCGGCCGAGGATTGCCCGAGCTGCGCGAGGCGATCCTTCGGGCCGCGCCCGAGGAGTTCTTTGCCGCCCGACCGATCGCTGCCGATCTGGTTCCGCCGGGCGAGTTGGCCGTGCTCGTCACGCCGATCGACAAAGAGGCGCCCAAAGGCCGGCTCATCCTGCCGCAGGTGCAAACCATCCGCGACCTGCTCGACGGCGATGCTTATTGCCTGGTCGTCAAAGAACGCGAACTGCGCGACGCGCTGGAGCGCCTCCGCCGACCGCCGGCCCTGGTGGTTACCGATTCGCAGGCATTCTTGAAGGTGGCGGGCGACACGCCGGCCGCGGTGCCGATGACGTCGTTTTCCATCCTCTTCGCGCGGCACAAGGGCGATTTGGCCGAGTTCGTTCGCGGCGCGATGAGCATCGAGCGGTTGCGGCCCGGCGACCGCGTGCTGATCGCCGAATCGTGCGCGCACCACCCGATCGCCGACGACATCGGCCGGGTGAAGATTCCCCGTTGGCTCGAACAGTATGTCGGCGGAAAGCTGACGATCGAGCACTGCCAAGGCCGCGATTTCCCCGGTGACGACGCGCTGCGGAATTACCGGCTCGTGGTCCACTGCGGCGCGTGCATGTGGAATCGACGCGAAGTGATGTCGCGCATCCTCCGTTGCCGGCAGGCGGGCGTGCCGATCGCCAACTACGGAGTAACCATCGCCTACACGCTGGGCATCTTCGAACGCGCGCTGGGACCGTTCCCCGACGCGCTGGAAGTCTATCGCCAAGGCGCGGCCGACACGGCGGCTCGGCCGTAGAGGTTTATTGCCGCGAGGCTGCGAACACGCCGGCCCGGCCGCAGCGGCCGTTGTCGGCTTGCCGCTGTCTCCGTCGCCATTGCCGCCCGCGGTTGTATTCAAGCTTTGTTGTAGCTGCGGACGACACTGCTGCCGCGGCCGCGATTGTTTCCGCGGCCGGTATTACTGCTGTGGCCCACGTTCCGCGCTTGGCTCTCGACGGCGGGCTGCTACAATTCCACAAGCCGAACAACGATCGATCGAGAAAGCCGAACCACTATGAACACCACGGCCAAACCGACCACGCTGGCCGAGTTGCGCCGGTCGGGCTGGAAGAGCAAAACGGTCAAACAAGAGATTCACGACAACTTCCTGCGGATGCTTGCCGCGGGCGACGAGCTGTTTCCGGGCATCGTCGGCTACGACGATACGGTCATTCCCGAGATCAATCTGGCCCTGATGGCCGGCCACGATCTTTTGTTCCTCGGCGAGAAGGGCCAAGCGAAAAGCCGGCTGATGCGGTTGCTGGTCCGGTTTCTCGACGAAGAAGTGCCCTACCTCGACCTGCCCGGTTGCCCAGTGCATGAAGACCCCTTCCGGCCGATCACCTCGATGGGCCGAAAGCTGCTGGCCGAAACGCCCGAACACCGCGTCCCCATCGCCTGGTGGCCGCGAACCGATCGCTACGCCGAGCGGTTGGCCCCGGGCACGAAGTTCGCCGACATCATCGGCGAGATCGACCCCGCCAAGCTGGCCGGCGGGCTGAGCCTGTCGGCCGAAGAGGCGCTGCACTTCGGGCTCATTCCGCGTATGCACCGCGGCATCTTCGCCGTCAACGAGCTGCCCGAATTGGACGAGTTGGTGCAAGTGGGCCTGTTCAACATTCTCGAAGAGCGCGACGTGCAAATCCGCGGCTACCCGATCCGCTTCGACATCGACTTGCTGCTGGTGTTCTCGGCCAACCCGGCCACGTACAACCGCAGCGGCAAAGTGATTCCGCAGTTGAAAGACCGCATCGGCTCGGTGATCCACACCCATTACCCGCGCGAGCGAAGCGTGGGCATCGAAATCACGCGGCGCGAGGCGGGCGTCGACCTGGGCGGCGAATATCCCGTCGTCGTGCCCTACTTCATGAGCGAAATCATCGAGCAAATCAGCGTCGTCGCCCGGCGAAGCAAATACGTCGATCACCAGTCGGGCGTCAGCGCGCGGCTGAGCATCGCCAACTACCGCGTGATGGTGGCCAGTGCGCGGCAGCGCGGCGTGTTGTTGGGCGAACGGCCGGCCGTGCCGCGAATCAGCGACTTGGGGCACCTCTACGCCTCGTCGCTGGGCAAATTGGAACTCGACCTGATGAGCAGCCATCAGATGACCGAACGGCAGGTGCTCGACGCGATCATTGCCGAGGCGATCCGCGACGTGTTCAACGAATACGTCGAACGCGAAGGGCTCGACGCCATCGCCGACGTCTTCGCCAAAGGCGTGAAGATCGAGGTGGGCGACCTGCTCCCCTCGCAGGCCTACGCCGAACGGCTCCGCCGCGTGCCGCCGCTGTGGGACAAGGCGTTCGAGGTCAACGCCTCGGGCGATCCGGCCGTTCGGGCGTCGTGCATCGAGTTCGTGCTGGCCGGGCTGTGGGCCAACGAAATGGTATCGCGGGCGGAGAAACACGGCAAAATCGTGTACGAAACCTGATCGCCCGCCGCGCCGCCGGTGGTGCGGCGCCACGCGGCGCATGCACGGCGGCCGGCGCGCAACCCGGCCCGGCCGCGGTCAGCGGAGAATGGCGATGAGCAAGAAACGCATCGGCGGGGTGATCCACGCCTACCAACGCTACGATCCGCAGCAATGGCCGAGCCCCTTGAGCCCGCCGCCCGATGTGGCCTCGGCCGCGTTCGAGCATATGCTGGCCTACGGCGACCTCCGTGAACTGACCGAAGAGGAGCTGGCCCGAGCCGTCGTGCTCGACCCGCGGCAGATCGCCGGCCTTGGGCCGAGCCTGGAATCGCTGCTGGCGAGGCTCCGCGCGCGGAAGCAAAAGATTCTTTCAACTTACGAAACCGATTCGGTGCAGGCCGAGGCCGCGCGCCGCTTCCGCCAACGGGCCGGTGCGATGAACCCGCCACCGCCGTTGGCGAAGGCGTTTTCTCGCGCCGTGGCCGACGAACAGCTTTTCGAACTGGAACGGCTGTGGTATCGCGTTGAAGACGAACGCGGCCGATTCGCCCGCGATCTGCTCCACTTGGTGGCGATGTTGGGCGAGAAGTACCAGGTGGACGCCTTGGCCGCCAAGTACGCTTTCACCGGGCAAACGGCAATGAGCGTGCCCGAGGCCCTCGAAATCAAAAATGAGTTGGAAGAGATCGATCGGTTGATCGCCCAGTTGGAAGAGGCGGCCAAGACGGCCCAACTGGCGATCATCGACCTTTCGGCCCTAAGCAACTACGCCGAAAGCGAAGAGATCGACGAACTGAAACGGCTGGCCGAACAGGCCCGCGAACTGCTCCGCCAATGGGCCGAACAACAAGGGCTCGAGCGCGCCCGCCGCGGCTACCAACTGACCCCGAAGGCCTATCGGCTCTTTCAGGGCCGGCTGCTCGACCGCATTTTCAGCGGGCTCCAGGCCGCCCGCTCCGGACGGCACAGCGGGCCGATCGTCGGCGAAGGCGCCGTTGAACTGCCCCGCACCAAGCCCTACGAGTTCGGCGACTCGCTCGCCCACATCGACCTGTGCGCCACGCTGCTCAACGCCATGTTCCGCGAAGGCCCGAGCCTGCCCATCCGCCTCCGCAGCGACGATATCGAAGTGCACCGCACCCGCAACAACCCGAAGTGCGCCACCTGCGTGCTGCTGGATATGAGCGGCTCGATGCGTTACGACGGACTGTACGTCCACGTCAAACGCATGGCCCTGGCGCTCGATGGATTGATCCGCCGCGAATTTCCCGGCGATTATCTCCAATTCGTCGAGGTGTTCACCTTCGCCCAACTGCTTCCGCGCGGCGAGGTGATTTCCGTGCTGCCCAAGCCGGTTACGATGGGCAACCCCGTCGTGCGGTTGAAAGTGGATATGAGCGACTCGCGGGTGAACCCCTACGATGTGCCCGCCCATTTCACCAATTTGCAGCACGGACTGCGGCTGGCCCGTCAACTGCTGGCCGTGCAAGACACGCCCAACCGCCAAGTGGTGCTGATCACCGATGGGCTGCCGACCGCGCATTTCGAAGACCGCATGCTCTACCTGCTCTACCCGCCCGACCCGCGCACCGAAGAAGCCACCATGCGCGAAGGGATGCTCTGCCGCCGCGACGGAATCACCATCAACATCTTCCTGCTGCAAAGCTGGTGGCAATCGCATGCCGACGTGCAGTTCGCCTACCGCCTGGCCGAGGCCGCTCGCGGGCGAGTGTTCTTCACTGCCGGCAAAGACCTCGATCGCTACGTCGTATGGGACTACCTGGCCCGCCGCCGCGAAATCATCGCCGGATGAACCGGAGGCGAAATGCCCCGCCCCGGCGCCCATTGCTCGCTTGCAGGTTGAAAACATCCTCGGCTATTGCCGGTTTGACAACCACGCCGGCGGCTCGTCGGGTGGGGCTTTGCCTGCAACTTCATCCCGGCTCGATCAAACAGCCACAGATTCTCGATTACTTGCGGACTTTGAAGCGTCCGCTTCGAGGGCGAAAGGCGATTCTGCTTTGGGATCGGCTGCCGGCGTTCGCTGGGACGGAGAGTGGTCGTGTTCCGAACCCGGGAAAGGGTTGCGCGAGAGCAATCGCCGAGGCAAATGGCAGGGTCAACACCAATGCCAGCAGCGCTGCCATGCGACAGCACCGGATACCCTGTTCCTCGTGCAGCACAAGGCTTCGGCCTAATAACCGTCGCCTGCGTTCAACAATCCTCAACTGCATTGCCTGCTCGGCCGCAGAGCACATTAAGGGCCCCACCGTGTTGGTCTGAGCTTCCGCGCAACAAGAAGCACGAAGTACAGGGCACACGATAGGGGAGCAATCACATATAGGGCGCCTGCAAAGTGCAGAAGGAGCCACCGCACATACGTCAGGACTTCGCGCTCGCCCACTGATCGTCCCAACAACACGTGAAGGCACGTAAACGACACCAGTGGCACTGCGGCGTACAGCACGATGATCAGTCTTGGCACGCGGAGCAGGTCCTGGAGCAAGCCCACTACTGCCATCGACAAGACGCCTCCAATACACACAGCCACTCCGTCCGGCAATATGCCGTGGCGCCCTCCCAATGCATCAGCAAGCCATAGTCCGCCTATTCCGGATATGGTCGCAGCCGTGTTCGAATCACCGCTAAGACCCATAACCGAGGAGATTCCCCACAAAATGCCAACGGGGATTAGCCACACAGCGGGCAGGCACCAAACATGGAACCAGCCCGCGGCTGGAGAGGCGGACCACATACAGCACCTTATGTTCTTCGCATGTTTTTTCGTCCCACAAGCAGTATCAGATACAACGCGCAGGAGCCCAATGAGACAATGTAGAGGTCGATACAGAAGTGTAGTAGGAACAACGCGACCAGCAACTTGGGAGCGTCAAAGCCGCCTTGCAGGATGGCCAAGCCAATGAATGACAAACACGGTGCTATCAAATACAGTAGGACGACTCGTCGTGGCACATGGAGTGCGTCCTGAAACACCCCCACTAGTGCCATTACAGGAACGCCACCGATGCACTGCATTACGAACCAGAGAAAGGATGGCGCTGTGGGCGGGAGAAGCATATCGGCCCACAGCCCCGCCAAGCCGGCGATATAGACATAGAGCATCCGATCGCCATGCCAGTTGCCAAGCCAGGCATTGCACCACAAAACGAGAATCGCGGCGAGCCACAGTGACGGCAGCCAATAGGCGTGGAACCACCGGCTATGTGCGCGAGCGACGACCGCACGGAAACCGTTAAGAGCGGAAGAGCACATAGACACCGCTACTCGTTCTTTGGCTTGGTGGACCATCCCTGGAGAAGGGTTGCCGCGCAGTCCTTGTATGCGGGAAATCGACGAACAACATCCTGAACAATCGCCGTGGCCTCCTTGGTGTTGCTCTCCTTCTGCCAACATCGCGCCAAAGCAAGTCCTCCATCGGGCGCGAAGAAACTGCCACCCATAAAAAATTCCTCATAAATACCGCGATGGCCCAGGACTGGCGGACTCCGAAAAACGTAGTTTTTACGCCGCTGCGGGCCGGGGCGATCTACGCTTCTTCGAGCACCTTCCAGCCCAGCGCGTCGGCCAGGGCAAAGACGGGTTCTTTCAGGTCGCCGTAGTAGGTCACGCGGTGCCAGCCCCAGGCGTCCCACTCGGTGAAGAGCTTTTCGATGTTGCCGACCGGCGCGCCGCAGAGCTTGGTGCGGCACGCGCGGTCTTCGGTCGAGTTGCCCACCGCCTTGGCTTGGTGAAACAGGATGGTTTTTCGTTCGGCCGCAAACTCGACGCTGGTGGTCATGTAGCCCGGCGGCAGCGTGGATCGGACCGACGCGCCCTGCCGATCTTCGGAATGGGTGAGGATTTCGAACGGATTGGCCGCGCCCTTGGGGCCGAACGGCCGGTTCGAGGCCACGCAATGGGCGTAGATGATCTGCCGCGAGGCGGTGTCGATGACCGGATCGGAGATATAGCCCGGCCGGCCCTGCGTCAGGGCCGTCATGGCCGCCATCGTGGCCGTCGAGCGAATGTCGCACTCGCAGGCGCCGATCAGCCCTTCGTTGAGCAGCTCGTGGAACCCCAGGCACGGATAGGCGTGGATGTGTCCGCCGTAGAAGCCGCCCAGGCAGTTGATCGTGATCGCGTTGGCGCCGTGCTTGGCCAGCACGGCCTTTTGGGCCAGGTACATTGCCGCCGAGGTTTCGAGGGTTTCTCGCGTCACGCCGTCGATCTTCGCGGCCTGCTTTTCCCAACGGTCGACGATGGCGCGCGAGTGATCTTTGTCGGCCGCCTTCCAAGCCTCGTTCACCTCCTCGAATCCGACTTTGACGACCTGAATGCCCAACTCCTTTTCGATCGCCGGAACGAAATCGCGCCAGCCGCCAACGGCGAGAATCTTCGCCTCTTTCATCTTCTTGATGCAGTCGCCGGGCGAGAGCGTTTCGATCGTGTCGGCCGCGGCGGACGGATCGCCGGCCTTGGGAGTGCGCTCGACGCGCACGCGCGCCGTAGCCGCGGCAAAATCGTTCGGGTTGCCGCTTTTCTTCACCGCGGCGAAACATTGGACCGCCGCGGCGACGTCCTCGATTTTCGACGAGCAGACAAAGCCGACGTTTGCCGTTTGCTTGCGGAGAAAGCCTGCCGTATAGACCAGGAAACCGCCGCTGCCGGCATAGGCGAAGTCGGCGTAGAGCACGGGCTTGCCCGACTCGGCAATCGTTTGCACCACTCGGTTCCAGCAATTCATCTGATAAACCAGATAGCCGTCAATCGCGGCGGCCTTGTCGCCTTCGAGGATTTCCTTGGCAGCCTCCGGCCCGTTGGCCATCGCCGTGAGGAACTCGAAGCCCGGGCAGCGATTCCGCAACTCGGCCAAGATCCCGTCCATCACCGGTTGGAAGTCGAAGCCGATATTCGGCCAGTCGGGCCGCGGTTGCTGCGGCGCGTGCAACGAGTAGATGATGCGGACACGCACCTTGGCGGCGTCGCCGGCGCAGCTCGGCCGCGTTGCCACCCATCCGAGGGCGGTCGCGCACGTGGCGCAACCGGCGGCCACGAACCGCCTCCGGCTCATCCCCGCACAACCGCACCCGCAAGCGCAACCGTTGAGTTCCAAAGGCAGATTCATGGCAAGACCTTTCGTCAACGAGCTGGGGAACGACCCAAGCGGCGAGGCATGCCGCGACTTGCGCCCATTGTGCCGCGGCGCCGCCGCAACTGCAAGCAAAAGCGCGTCGATCCCGAATCGCGCCGTGGGCAGGCGATGCAATGGCCCAACTCGGGCGATCAGCGGCGGGTGCGGCAGCGATTCGTCGGCCGCGAACAGGACGCGGCCCTTCAGACGGCGACAAAGCGGATGCTCGATGCGGCGGAGCGGGTCGCTTTGTTGTGTCGCCCGCCGGCGAAGAGACCCGCGGCCGGTCTGGGGGCGCGAGAGAACCGTTCAGGTCTGAGCGAGGGCGCAGCGGGTCAGTTCGAGCAGGGCCCGGGTGTCGAGTGGTTTGCGGACGTAGTAGGCGCCGGTGTCGGCCAGATGGCGGCGAATGATGTCGGGGCCTTGTTCGCGGCAGAGGAACATCACCGGCAGCTTTCGGGCGCCGACGTGCGTGCGAATCTGATCGTAGAGGGCGGCGCCGCCCAGTTGGCCGAAAGCCACATCGGCAATCAGCATGTCGGGCGCGGCGGCTTCAGCCGAGCTGAGGGCCGCCTCGGTCGTGGTGCAACAGCAGTAGGTGCATTCGGCCTCGTCGAGCAATTGGGCGAGTTGTTCGAGAACGGCCGTCTCCTGTTCAATCACCAAGACGTGCCGCCGGTCGCTGCGCCAAGAGTTCGTCGCCGACATGTTCGATCGCCTCATCGGTGTGTAAATTGCCCCGATGCCCCAGCGGCCGCGGCGTCGCCCCCGTTCGGCCCGCCGGCTGCGCGCCCCCGAACGGGCCGCTGCCGGCTATTGCGTTTTTCGGCTGGGAAAACTCACCGCGTTGAGCAAACTTTTCCCCAGCGATACGACCGTTCGTATCCCGGTCTTCGCGAACGATTTTTTGAACGAAAACGTGCGTTTGCCCGCTTTGCGGCACGTGGCTTGCCACGACCATCGCGGCGTTCCCCGGTGCTTGCTGGCAGGGCATCGCAAAACGCGTCGGAGCGGATGGGAATCGGCGCCCCAACCGGCAACGGGTGTTCGCAACCGTTGAAGTGCATCGCAAAACACGTCGAGGCGGACGGGGATCGGCGCGTCCGCTGCCGGGTCTTCGGGCTGGGCCTATTTGCCCACGGCATAGAGGTTCTTTTGTGTCGCAATGAATAGCGTGCCGTTGGCGGCCGTGGCCGTGCAATAAACGCCCGACGGCATGCGGATGCGATTGACCACTTCGAGCTGTTTTCCGTGGCGCAGAATCCAGAAGGTTTGCGAGCCGGTGCCGAGATAAACCTTGCCGTCGGCCACCAGCGGCGAGGCCCAAATCGGCTTGCCGCAGTGATGAACCCAGTGGACTTGGCCCGTCTCGGCATCGAGGCAGTGCAGCTTGCCGTCGAAGCCAGCCGCGTAGAGCAGCCCGTCGGCGATGGCCACGGTGGCCACGCTGCCCGCGACCGCGTCGTAGCTCCACTTCAGCCCGGTTCGCGTGATGTCGCCCCGGCCGGCGGCATCGAGGCACACCAGCCAGCCGAGCTTGAGATTGTGGAACACCTCTTGGGTGATCGGCACATAAACGCGATCGTTGTGATAGACGGGCACGGCCGTCACGATATACGACGTGGTATCGTGCTGGTGATCCATGGGAACATGGTCTTGCGTTTGCGCCAGCGGCTGCCCGTTGAACTGCCACAGGTTGGCCAAACGGGGAATCTCGCCCGAGGGCATCGAGCCTTCGGCCGAGGGCGGGGCCTCCTCGGGCACAAGGGCGGGGTCGAGCGGAGCGAAGGCGTACACCCGCCCGTTGCCGGCTCCAAGGCAAAGCTGCTTCTTGCCGGCCACGGTGCCCATCGCCGGCGAACTCCATTGCCCGTGAACGATGTCGGGTCCGATGCCGAAGTCGTCGCGGGCCAAGAGCCGCCCGTTGCGCTTATCGAGCACGATCAGGGTGGGGGCGGTCGGCGTGACGACGTACTTGTGCGTCCATTCCACGCCGTGGCTCGTGCAAATGTACATCAAGTTCCCGTCGATCAAGATCGCGCAGTTGGCCGCATTGTGCGGTTCCACGCTAAGCCGGGCGGGCATGTCGAACAACCAAAGGATGTCGGCTTCGTTCGGGCCGAGTTCAACCGGGGGCTTGCCTTCGCCGGCAAACAGCTTTGCCTCATCGGTGAACGGACCGTCGTTGCCATTGGCCAACCCGTCGAGGTCGAGGCACATGACTTCCGCGCGGTTGCTCACCAGGTACACTTTTCGCCCCTCGACGACCGGCGGCGATGAGATGCCCACGTAGTGCCAGTCGGCCCATTTGACCTTGGTGAACTTCGGCAGGTTGAGTTGCCAAAGATACTGGCCGGTCTTTTCGTCGAAGCACATCAGCACGCCGCGGTCGCCTTCGTATTTCGGGTCGCGAGGCTGCTCGTTGTTGGTGCCCACCAACACCCGTCCGCCGGCGACGATCGGCGTGCCGTAGCTTTGCCCGCCGAGCCGCGCCGTCCAGCGAACGCCGCTGTCGGCCGGCAGTTCGATCTCGCCGGTTTCGGGGTCGCGTTTGCCGGCCTGAAAGCCCTCGGGCAGGTTCTTCTCGGCCGAAACCATGTTCCGCGTCCAGGCCGTGCCCCAATGCGGCTGATCGGCCGAAAGCGGCCCGTCGGTCAACGCGAGCAGTGCCGCTGCGGCAATCAGGGCCGGCAGCGGGCCGACAATTCGAATACCTGGATACGCGAAACGGCAGATCAACTTCGATGCGATCATCAACCACCTCGGTTTGCGGCGGGAAGGAACAAGTGGCGATTTCGGGAACCGCCCATCAGGCTCAGTCAGGAAGGCTGCCTTCGGATCGGGAAAGAACACGGTCTGGGCCGACCTTGTTTCGGCAACGCCGTCGTCGTTCGGCGACAAATCGGGAAGAACGCGCCACCGCCCGCGGCTTGCTGCTTCGCAGGCGCTACTTCGCTTCTTCCAACCAGGTGCGGACCACCCATCCGACCTTTGCCAAACTCAATGGCGAGCAATTCTCCGGCACATCGGCCTCGGTATGCCAAGGGGGATAATCGAAGTCGATGATGTCGATGCACGAGATCTTGCCCAATTCGTGCAGCATCACGTGGTCGTCGCGAATCTCGTACTTGGGCCGCGGAATAAACTCGCGCACCTGCAATCGTTGGGCGATGGCCCAAATGTGTTCGACCAACGGGCGGGTGTCTTTCCAACGAAGGCTGTTGCGCTCTTGGTAGAGATTGAGGTCTTTGTCGCCCACCATATCGAGCAACACGCCCCATCGGTAGCGATAGGGCGGCGGCGATTCGGCATAGTCGCGGGCGAAGTACTCGGAGCCCAGGAAGTATCGGTCGCGTTCAGTGAAGATGAACTCCTCGGCGTCGATCATCAAGAAGTCGATGCCGTATTTCGGTTTGAGCTTGGCGATGTCGTGGGCCAACTCCATCAGCACGGCCACGCCGCTGGCGTTGTCGTTGGCGCCGACGAACCGCCCACGCGGATTGCGCGGATCGAGCATCGGATAGGGCAGTGTGTCGTAGTGCGCGCACAGCAGCACGCGCTCGCGGCTTTCCGGATGCCAGTGGATGATCATGTTGGCCATCTCCACCGGTTGTTTCGTTTGCGGGTGCGGGGCGCGGAACCGCTGATACACCACCTTGCCGCCCAACTTGGTGAAGTGCTCCTCTAGGAACTTTTGCTGGCGGAGCATCCCTTCCGAGCCGCTGGGCCGCGGGCCGATATCGCAGAGCTGCTTGAGGTAGTCGTATGCGCGGGCGCCGTTGAATGGGATGTCTTCCAGCGTGAGGTTCGACACCGGCGCGGCCGCGCTTCCGCCGAGGTTGCCGAACCAATCGCCGTCCGACCATCCCCAAAGGCCAACGATAATCAGAAGAACGATTCCCACCGCAGCCGCCGCAATCGCAACGATGGCCCGACGGTCTGCCCGGCGCGGCAGCGAAGCGGCCGAAGGACCGTCGGCGCCGGTCGGCAGCGACCTGCCGGCGGAGTTGGGCTCGGGCGCACCGCCGCGGAGTGCTGCCGTGCGTTGCTTGCGTGAAGGCATCTTGCCGGTTCCTGCGATGTTCATCTAATCGTCGCTATTGACTGCGCCCTACCCGTCGCTCCGCCCGGCCAAAACCACATTGGCCAACGACCCGACGACGAAGAACACCAACGCGATCAGGTTGTAATATCTTCCTCGGCCGCAGCCGCGGAGATCGCCGTAAATGGCCGACGCGCCGATCACCACTCCCAAGAACACGCGAAGCCACTCGCGCCGCGGATCCCACAGCCCGCAAGTTACGAAATACACCGCGGCCGCGAGCACAACGGCCCACCGCAATAAACTGAACGGCCGTCTGGCACACGCGGCGGGGGGTTCGGCAGAGCCTTGGGCCGAACCAGAAACCGAGCTCGGTTGTTCCATCACGATCACCGCCTGACGATGCCGGGCGCGCCACCTGCGCAAGCAAACCGTTTTGCGCATGCCGCCCATGCCGGCCGCTTGCGCCGATGTCCGTTCGCGCCCGAATCGAGAATGCTTCAGTTCTTCTCCACGAGCCAAATGTTGCGGAATCGCACCGGGTTGCCGTGGTTTTGCAGGAAGAGCGGACCTGTTTCCGGCCCATCGGCCACCGGGGCAGCCGTGGTGGCTTTGGGCACTTCAACATTGTCGTGGATCAAAATCCCGTTGTGTCGAACCGTGATCCGCGCGTTGCTTACCTTTTCTCCGTTTTTCCATTGGGCAGCCGTGAAGTCGATGTCGTACGTTTGCCACGCAAGCGGAGGCAGGCAGGCGTTGACCAACGGCTTGGCCACCCCGTAGATGCCGCCGCACTCGTTGTTCTCGCCCTTGAGCCCGAAGGAATCGAGGACTTGTATTTCATAGCGGCCTTGGCAATAGACGCCGCTGTTTCCGCGCGCCTGCCCCCGTGCGGTGGGCATGAACGGCGTGCGGAACTCGACGTGCAGGTGGAAGCTGCCGAATCGCTGCTTGCTCGTGGCGCCTTCCATCAGCAGGCCGTCGTCGGTCATCCGACCGCCGCGGAAGGCGTCGGCCGACGTGCCGTCGAACAGCACCACTGCCCCGGTGGGCGGCTTGGCGCCGAGCGTCGGGCTGGTTCGTTCCACTTTCTTGAATACAACCGTATCGGCGCCGGCCGAAACACTGATTGCCCCGTCGGCAACCCTGCCGACGATGTCGCCCGAGACGAACTCGGCCGCACCGTCTTTCATTTGTCCGGGAATGCGTTGCGGCTCGGCCTTATTCCAGCCGTCGCCGGGCAGGCCGCCGATATAATGCACGGCCTCGAACTTCCCTTCGCCCAAGGCGATGATCTGCACGCCGTGTTTGACCGGTTGACCGTCTTCCGGGATGACGGCCTGATACTCGCCTTGAATCTGGAAGTCGGGGCCGGCCTGGGCCGGATCGGTGACGGCCGGCGGCTTTTCACCCGCCGCGCACGAGGCCGCTGCCAGCAACAAACACGCGAAACCAATGCTGCGTTTCATGAAGATCTTCCTTCGCTGCAAGGCGTGAACGGAGAGCAAGGTGGGAACCATCCTTCCTGCGGACGCGGCACACGGGTCGGTCGATCGACTCGGAACGATGTGTCGGTATCGGTCGAAGCGAACGGCGACAGAAGCGATGAGGCCGCTTCAATGCACGGCGCCGCGTCCGCGGGCATAGGCGATTGGTCTATTGTCGTCCGCGCCGGGGGCGTCGGCAAGTCGATCATTCCGATTTCCGGCCGGGGCGGGCGCCCGAAACGACGCAGATCGGCTTTTTACCCAGACAGGCCGGCACAAAGACAAATGCGGCCGATCGCCCCCCGGAAGATCGATTGCGATTGTCGGCCAATGGGCGAGAGCAAAGCGCGACGGCCCCGAGGAGGAACACAACGCGACCGAACCGCGTTCCATTTTCAGCGGCTTCCTCGAGAGGCCGCTGAAAACGCGACAAGAAAGAAACCACGTCCGGCCCGACGACCAAGGACCGCGCGCCATCCACTGGCCACGCATGATCCTTTTGACTTGCAGCCCCACCGCGGGTGACACTGCCGGGGTTTGATGGGCATGTCGTTCGAGCCGGACGTGGCGACAACGCTTGCTACGGCGATCGGCCGGCGGCCGATCCGAAAAAGGTTCTCAAAATCGGCAACGCGGCTGCAATGCGGCCGGAGTATTCCAGTTGGCAAGTGAGCCGCGCCGCGGTTCTCGCTGTTCGAATTCGCGTCCACAGGCCGAGCCGCGTCGGGGCGCTTCTGCCGCCGCGAGTCCGTGCAGCGAAGGCATCCGTCGCACAGAAGCGTCCCGATGGGGTTCGGCTGTTACGAGCAGTCCGACAGCAGCGGCCGTGTCGCCGAGCGCTGCCGCAAGCAGACGGCAGACATTGGGCAAGTCGGGCGGGTCGGATTGCGGGCCGTTGCCGCCGGTGCCCAAAAACGATGAAAACACGCTGCGAAGGCTGCCGATAGACGCCGCCGCCTCGGCATGCGCGTTGCCGCCCCAACCGAGGGGCGGAACCGTTCAGCGCGACAGCGACTGGAAGAGCTTGCCGAATCGCGGCATTCGCGCGGCAAGATAACGGCTCCAGGCCTCGGGCGACCACAGCTCGACGCACACGGCCGCGCCCAGGACCAGCACTTCCGAATTCGGCTCGACGCCGAGGAACTCGCGAAAGCCTTCGGGGATGATCAGTCGGCCCCGCTGAGCCAAACGCACGCTGCGGTGACGCGTGGAAAGCAGCCGGCCGAGCGTTTGCACCTGCGCGATTCGGCCCTCGAGCTTGCCGGCGAGAATCTTCTGGCGAATCAACTCGACGCTGGCTTCGTGCCGCTGCCTCCAGGCGGCAGCCTCCCAAAGACTGAGGCAGCCGGGCCGCTCCTTCGCCAAAATGCACTCGCTTTCGGCCCACGGGCCAATCAACTCGGCAGGAAGAGAAACGCGGTATCGCTCGTCGAGCGTTCGCGTGAACTCGCCCAGCAGCATCGGAGTCGTCATGGCCAGCCTGCGGCATCCTTTGGTCGAGCAAGGCCCATCGGCCGCGCCCGATACAAAAAGTGTAGCCCACCGACGATCCGGCGAAAAGCGGCATAGCAGCAAAAAGGGACGATTGCCCCTTGGAATGGCAGTCAAGGCTAAATTAATGGGTCGAAAACCCACGGTTCCGATTGTATCGCCTGCGGCGACTTTGACAACCGGTTCGTCGGCAGAATCTCCGGAAAACTCGGGCAGCGCTGCCGGAGACACAAGCAGTTGTGCTTGGCCGAAGTTGCTAGCACGGCCTGTGGACGCCGATGGCACAACGGCCGACCGAAGGAAGACTGAACGCAACGAACAGAAGGCCGCCCCGCAGTCGCATCGCGTTCTCGACGGCAATCAGGGTTCGTCGTCGATCCGCTCGACCTCTCGGCCGGCAATCGATCCGGCGGCGGCAAAGACGGCCGGATCGATTTCCGTGCTGAGGAATCGCAGGCTGCCGTCGCACAATGCGAAGTTCAGCCCGCCGGGATGTGGGCCGCCCCAACCGCGGCGGCAAGGGCCGGCCGAGCCGGGGCCGCCCAAGGCGATGCAGCGGTCGTAGTCGCCCAGCAGCACGCGCGGCTGGGCCGTGGCCGCCCCAAGGCTGTAGAAAGAGTACGAGTAGGCCCAGAAAGTGCCGAACGGCGTGTTGGTTCGCGTGGACGACTCGCCGGTCAACAGCGTGTTCGAAAGCCCGTCGGCAATCGACTTCACGTTCTCGCGCTGATAGCCGAGAACGCCCACCACATGCAGCGGCCCGCGCCAGCGGCGGTCGTATTGAATCGCTTCGCCCGAATCGAGAAAGCTCTGCCCGTCGCTGCGGCCCGACATCCCGCGATACGAACCGCCGGCATACGCCACGTTCCGACCGTAAGAGGATGCCGGCCCCATCGCAGGCGTCTCGACGCGCCCGGCCGTCGCGTCGGCAGGGCATTGATAAAGGGCAACCGTCGATTCGCGCACCATGCGGTTGCCTTCGTCTTCGTTGCATAGGTCGAAACGGTAGGCTTTGTGCAAGGCGCCCTGCTCGACGTAGGGCAAAATGTCGATCAGCCAGTTTTGCCGATCTTCTGAAGGAGTTTGCAGACCGCTGGGGTTTGCGCCCGGGCACACCCCAGCGGTCTTCGCATGGTTTCCCGCGGGAAAAACCGTCATGGCGTCGTGGTGGGCATGAACGGCCAGCGCAATTTGCCGCAGATTATTGCCGCAGTGCGAACGCCGTGCGGCCTCGCGCACCTGCTGGACGGCGGGCAACAACAGCGCGATCAAGATGGCGATGATCGCGATCACCACCAGCAATTCGACCAAAGTGAAACCGCCCGGCGCGCACCTGCTGCGACGGCGGCGCCCCTGCCCACGGCGCGCCGCCGCAGCCAATCTCGTCGATTTGGTCGAACAAACCATTCTTCTTCGACGATTCCTCTCCGCCTTCCTCGGTGATTGCTTCCGAAAAGGCCTGATTCGTACCGGTTCGGTTCACTCTCGATCGGCGCGAATCGCCGAAGCCGCCGACAACACCAACAAGCCGAGCGGTGAAGTTGGCTTGCGCAGCCGCGGCCCTTTGCAATGGGCCCTGTTATCCGCGGCGGGCGCGCCGCAGCAGCATCAGCGAGGCAAATGCGAGGGCCGATAGAGCCGAGAACACCGCGGCCGGCTCGGGCACGGGCTCGAATCGACCATTGACGACGAATCCTTGATCGAACATTGCTCCGTCGGCATCATTGGCGATACGGACTTTCCATGTGCCGGTGGCGTTGTCGCTTAGGGTGAATCGTCCCAGAAGCAGATTGCCTGATATTTCGGCCCCCGGCCCCCAAGTGATGTTGATCGCACTGCCGTCGAACTGCTTCGTGGGGCTGCCGCCCAGATCGGCGGCCCCGCCAGGAATCAACAAACTTTGTGTCGAATCGAAGACTCCTGGTGCAACGAAGGTATCGAAGGCGGCCGCGGGCAGCAGTCCCACCAAGGCCGCCGAGGGAGGCCCATCGCCGCTGTTGAATGGGTTCTGGTAAATCGAGCCTTGGCTAAGAGTAAGCAGCAGTTGGCCGGAGAGCCAATTGCTGGAGGTTTGGAAGCGCAAGTCCGTTGTTACGTAGCCCGGCCCGAGCGCAGAGGAATTATCGAGCACCACAAAACTCATCGTGGCGGCCTGCCCCGGCCCGGCCGCGGCAGCTATGGCGACCAACAACAGAAGCAGTCCGAGTCGCTTGGCGCAGCGCGCCCATCGCTGCCGTACAAAGAGGAAGCCGGCTCCAACCAATCCGGCCAGAACGAGGGCGGCCGAGGTCGGCTCGGGCACGGGCATGGTCGGGGCGGGATCACTCAGGGCGCCGCTGACGCCTCGACCCCAATTCGCCACCAGCGCATCGAAGTCGGCCCCGCTGACGATTCCGTCGGCATTGATGTCGCCGAGCATCAAATCGCCCTTGGCCACGCTTTTCCCCCACCCGGCCACCAGCCGATCGAAGTCGGCCCCGCTGACCCTTCCATCGCGGTTCAGATCGCCCGAGATCATTACGTCGGCCGCGTTCATCACCAGCATTCGATAGCCGCCTTGACCGGTGGAGGAATTCTGATCAAGGATGCCCGCGACATCGAAGCGTCCCTCCGGCGGTGCGGAGGAAAGGAAGGAGTCGCTCAGCCCTAAATAGAGATTCAGCGTCCGACCGCTGGGATCAACCACTTGCGTCCAGGTGTTTTGGCCCCAAGGCTGGCCTTCGCCGAGGCGGACGTTGCGCAGTTCCACACGAGTCATCTGGTAGAACTCGCCGCCGGTTTGGCGGCTGGCGTCCCAGATGAACTCGTTGGCCGTGGTCTTCAGATCGGCCAGCGAGATCGGGGCGGCCGACGGCAGCCCGAAGTTCGACTGAAGCACGACGATTTCGAAATCGTTGGCGGGCGAATTGTTGTGGGCTTCGTTCACATTGCGCTTGCCCGCGTAGTTAAGGCCCGCTCGTGCGCGGATCTCGACCAGGTCGCCGGGCTGAATGGCCGGGGTGGTGCGGCCCACGTAGTTGTAGCCGAGCCGATCCAGCTCGGCCAACCATTGCTCGTTGGTGTACGACTTGGCCGGGTGATCGTTGATCCACGGCAAGTTGCCATAATTCTGCCCCATCCAAACGGCCGTGCCGCCGAAGTCGTTGTACACGGACGAAGGGTCGGGATCCCAAGGCGTGCCGTCGAGGTTGACCGATTGCACGAAGAACTCGGCCTGCCCGCCGAGAAAACCGGGTGTGTACGTAGCTGTGAAATTCGGGGTGGCATCGAGCCAATCGAGGTTGTTGTTGATGACAACGCCCCGAAGAATCACCGGATAGGCATTGGCCGGATAGGCGCTGCTGCCGTTGGAATTGACGGCCTGATACACATTGTGGTTGATGATCGGCACGGTGCTCCAATCTTGGGCCGACGCATCGGTAGGCCAGCCCGCCAAGGCCGCAACTCCCGAGAACAAGAACACAATTCCCAGCCACCGACCGAAGCGAACCATGGTGTTGTCTCCTATAAGGTGAGCCGCAACGAAAGAGCGAACCCGAGATGTCGAGTCTCGTCAGTAATACGTATGGTGAGAACGTAATACCGCGCCATCTTACCCATTCTTACAGCGATTGCAAGAGGTTCGATCGGAAGGAAGCAAGGAATTCGGCGACCGGCACATGCGGGCGCACACGGCCGAATGCCGGCTCGATTTCCCGCTGGGGCCGCAGCGCCGCCAGGACGCAGAAACTAGATGGAACGACCGCTCGCCGCGGGAGGGCTCGATAGCAACAAACCTGCGTTCAGCAAATGAGTTGCGCGCGTCGAGCAGCAGGCTTTCCTACCAAACGCCTTCATGCCGAACGCTTTCGGGCCTAAGGGGCAATCGGCTGCGGGCCTATCGTTCGAACCGCGGGGAATAGGGCAAGCCGAAGCATTCGGCTACTGCCCGATAGGTGACTTCTCCCTGGAAAATGTTGATGGCCCGGGCCAGCGGCGGGCGGCGTTGGGCGGCCGGAACAAGCCCTTCGTCGGCGATCCGCAACGCCCAAGGTAGGGTGACGTTGCACAGCGCAAACGTCGAAGTGCGACCGACCGCTCCGGGTATGTTGGCAACACAGTAATGCACCACGCCATCGACGATGAACGTGGGATGGCTATGGGTGGTCGGCCGACTGGTGGCCACGCAACCGCCCTGATCGATGGCCACATCGACAATCACGCTGCCCGGCTTCATCAGCCGCAGGTCGTCGGCCTCGATTATTCGAGGGGCTCGGGCGCCGGCAACCAGCACGGCGCCGATTACCAAGTCGGCCTCGCGGATCTGGCGACGAATCGTATGCCGGTCGCTGAACAGAGTTGTTACATTGGCGGGCATGATGTCGGCCAGGTGCCTCAGCCGATCCATGTTCACGTCGAGCACCGACACATGCGCCCCGAAGCCCGCGGCGATCTTCGCGGCGTTTGCCCCGACCACGCCTCCGCCGAGAATGGCGACCCGCGCCGGCTCGACACCCGGCACTCCGCCCAACAGGATGCCGCGTCCCATTTGCGGCCGTTCGAGGTACTTTGCTCCCTCTTGAACGCTCATCCGCCCGGCCACTTCGCTCATCGGCGTCAGCAGGGGCAATCCGCCCCGATCGTCGCGCAGGGTTTCGTAAGCCACGGCCGTGCAGCCGCTGCGAAGGACTCCTTCGGTCAATTCGCGGTCGGCCGCGAAGTGGAAATAGCAGAAGACGATTTGCCCGCGGCGGAGCAGAGCGATTTCGGCCGGCTGCGGCTCTTTGACTTTCATCACCATTTCGGCTCGGGAATAGACCTCGGCCGGTCCGGCGACCACCTCGGCCCCGTGGGCCGCATACTCTTCGTCCGCGATGCCTGAGCCCAACCCTGCGCCCGACTCGATCAATACCTGATGGCCGGCGCGGGTCAATTGTTCGACCCCGACGGGCAGGATGCCGACACGATACTCGTCCGCCTTGATTTCCCTAGGTATGCCGATGAGCAACAGACGCCATCCCGTCGGTTTGAGGTAAATGATTCGAGAAAGGACACGGTATCGCAATTGCAAGCGGACCGGTTGTGCAGCGCCCGAACCGATTATCGACCTTCGGGCACTCGGGCAAGCAGCCCGAGGTCGCGTTGGCCGGCCGCCAGACTGGTTAGCGCTGGGGCCGAGCGGCCCGAAGCCGCACGGCGTTGCGTTCGACAGTCCCATCGAACACAACAAGCAGTTCGTAGTGCTCGGGTGTTTGGGCCAGAACGGCCAAGCCTTCGGCCTTGGCGGCCGGCTGCGGCAGGGGGATTCTTCCCAATGGTCGAACCGAGTTGGTCAGGTCCACGTCCTTGCCGGGGACGCCGTCGCGCCCATCCCAATGATAAAGCTCGAACGAAACCGGCTCGTCGTTCACCGGCCCGCCGATCAGCAGATAACCATCGCTCACCCGGATCATGTCGCGAATGCCGCGGCCGCCGAGGTGGACGAAGACCAACTGGCCGGCGTCGGGCCGATCGAACGAGAAGAAGAGCACCGGGGCGAAGCCCTCGCGGAACACCGGGCTGCGAAAGGCGGCGGCCAGCCCGCCCGGGGCCAAGCTGATCCCTTCGATATCGATGCCGTTTTCTTTGCCTGGGATCGCCAGAAACGGCGAAAGCATGTCGTCGTTTTCCAGTCGCGACCGCAAACTGGTCGTGCGGATCGGCGCGGCGAGTCGCCCGACCGCATCGAGTTCGAATCGAAAAACCAGCTCGCGCAACGGTTCGCGGAGATTCTCGCCGAGCCGTTTGCGGTTGGCCTTTTGCGATTTGTCGGGCTTGAGCAACGATCGTTTCCGCGAGTGCGAACCGATGACGTAAACCGTGGATTCGGAGCAGGCGATGCCTTCGATGTCGATTTCGTCGTCGTCCTTTGCCCCGGCAACCAGCGCGATTGTCTCGTGCAGCGTGTACTCGTCGGCGCCGGTGCGCCGGAGGACTTGCACGTGCGGCCCTTCGTCGGCGCCGATGATCAGAAATCGACCGCCCGCCGCCATTCCAACAGCACTGAGGTTGTCGGGAAAGCGGATTTCGCCGCGGAACACGACATCGGCCAGCGGCTGCAACTCGGCGGCGGCCGCACAGGCTGGGCAGGCTCTCATGCCGATAACCAGGCCGACGGCCATGGCGATGGCAAGGCCGATAACCAGGCCGACAGTTCCGCCGCGGGGAACACCGCCGGTAGTGCCGGCGGAACTCGGAACGACGTTCGCCGCCGGCAAGCCGCCAACGACAACTCTGTGGAAGGAGTGCATCAAATGCGTTCCCAACTGCGGTAACCGTTCGATCTTTTCGATGGGCGGTGCTCTCGATCCGCGACGGCCCAAACATGCGGCGTCGGGGCGAGTCGCTCGACGCCGAACGGCCGATATCGGTCGAGTTTATCGGAAACCATCACCGAACGAAAGCGAAATAGAATGGTTCCGCCAAGCCGTTTTTCATCCTCAATTTCGGTGGTTTCGTTCCGAAGCTTGACAGCCCACCGGACAGCAGGCGACAATCGCCCCCGACGGTTCGCCGCGAACTGTTTTCGGCGGACGGAGGCGGCTTGTTCGGCCGGCAAGGGCGGCTCGGAACGGAGACGCGACAAGGCCGAGGGGGCGCGTGCGGGCCTCTTCGGGCGGCATCGCTGCCGCGAAGTTGCCCTGGTATTGCAAGGGATGATCAAACGCAACCGCGGAAGCCAGAAGGCGGCTTGCCTGTTCTTTCGACAACGGGCCGAATCGTTTTGCTTGCCGCCGTTGGCGTCTTTGCGAAGCACTGTGGAGAGGGTGGGATAGCCATGCGGATCAGACTGGGCAGCCTGCGATGGCGTGCAATTGGAGCCGTCGGGGTGTGTTTGTTTGCGGTGGGCTGCGGCTCGGGCGAGTATCAGAAACGGCTCAACGCCACGATCAATCGGCTGAAAGAGCAGTCGGCCTTCGCCGGGATGAGCGAACCGATAGCGCTGCCGGGCACCAAGCTGACGTTCTGCGTGCCCAAGGATTTCGTCAATGCGGCCGACAAGGCGGACGATCCGCTGCACAAGAAGCTGCTTTCGCCCGGTCCGCTGCGCCCGGAGCAGGCCGACGCCGGCGCGTTCTACATGCACCTGACCGAGAGCAAGCCGGAGTTGGGCGAAGACTTGCCGGCGCTGACGCTGCACTGGGGCCGCCGAGATCCGGCCACCGGCGGCAAGCAAGATCCGTCGAGCGAATTGATGTATGCCCTGCAAGACGCGCTGCCCAACAAGGAACTGAAGTGGGAAGAAGTTTCGCTTCCAACACCCGAAGGCGGCGCGCTCACCTGGCAAAAGCTCGAGGCCTCGGGCAACATGGAGTTTGTGATGGTCAGGTGCGCCGATGGCACGCTGACCGGCGCCAAACGAATGAGGGGCGACCTGCATCTTTACATCCACAAACACCAAGAGAGCGAGGTGTTCGTTTGGATGGTTTGGCGCGTACCCGAACTCATCGCCGGAGATGTCGGGCTGGAATCGCTCGTTAAGCAGGTGGGCGGCACGCTGAAGGCCAAGGCCGACTGATGCGCGCACCTGTACCAAATCCAAGACTCCAACCAGCATGGTGGGCGGCACGCTGAAGGCCAAGGCCGACTGATGCGCGGGACTAATGTCCATCGGCGGCGCCAGCGAGGCCTTACCGCAACACAAGTGGGCGGCGCAGCGATCTTTGCCGAGAGAGAACGGTTGTGCCGACAGAGAGTGATTGCTCTCCAGCGAAGCCGTTTCATACGGGCGACCGGGCGGAAGGCCGCGCGTCGGGAAGAGCCTCGTCTTTTTGTTGTGGCGCTTCGCGCGACTCTTCCAAGCGTTGAAAACCCTCGGCCGGCGCGGCATCGCACGGTTGAAGCCGCGTTGTTCGCAACCCCCGTCAATCCATCGATCAGATCGCTGCGAGGGATCCTATGCAAACAGTCTGTTTCGGCGTTCGGTGGTGTGTGTTTGGCGCGGCGTTTTCGGTTTTGGGGTGCGCTGCGATGGCCTGCGCGGTGGAGATCATCGCCCACCGCGGCGCGTCGGAAGACGCGCCGGAGAACACCTTGGCCGCGATGCAACTGGCCTGGAAGCAGCAGGCCGACGCCATTGAACTCGACATCCGGCTGACGCGCGACGGGCGGATCGCGCTGCTTCACGACGCCACGACGAAACGCACGGCTGGACTCGACAAGCCGATCACCGAGCTTGCATGGGACGAGGTCCGGCGGCTCGATGCGGGCAAGTGGAAAGACCCGAAATGGGCGGGCGAACGCATTCCGCTGCTGGCCGAAGTGTTGGCCACCGTGCCCGAGGGGAAGAGAGCCTTCATCGAATTGAAGTGCGGCCCCGAGGCGCTGCCCGAGTTAGAGCGGGTGATCGAGGCGTCGGGCAAGCGGCCCGAGCAGCTTGTGCTGATCGGCTTCAACCACAACACGATGAAGCTCGCCCGACAACGGTTCCCAAAGCTGCAAGTCTTTTGGGTCGTCGGTTACGAGAAAGACAAGAAGACCGGGCAACTGCCGCAGCTTGACGACGTGATCGCCGCCGCCCGCGCGGCCGGTTTCCACGGGCTCGACCTTTCGGAGAAGTGGCCGGTTGACGCCGAGGCGGTCGCCCGCATCCGCCGAGCGGGCATGCAATTCTACGTGTGGACCGTGGATGATCCGGCCGTGGCCAAGCGATTCGCGTCGCTTGGGCTGGACGGCATTACAACGAATCGCCCGGCGCCGATCCGCGAGGCTCTCGGTCCTTTGGCCCGCCGGCCCGCCGCCAACGCAAAATCTTCGGAAGGCAGATGACAGCGCGCATGATCATCGTTGGTTTGGTGTTTTGCGGGATTGCCGGTTCGTCGGTGGCGGCCGACGAGCGCATCGACCGAGCGTTGGCTCTGGGAAGGCGCACGGAGAACCTCGTCTTTCGCGACCGGGTGACGCCGCATTGGCTGCCCGGGGGCAAGTCGTTCTGGTACAAGGTGGAGACGGGCCCGAAATCGCACGAATATGTGCTGATCGACGCCGAAAGCGGCCGCCGCACCGTTGCCGCCGCGCTGGCCGGCCTGGGCCTGCCGGAGCCCGAACCGATCAAATCGTCGCAAACCACCGTGGAGCTTCGCAAGACGGCAAAGACGGGCGAGTCGTCGGGCATCAAGTTCGTCAACAAACTCGATCGCGGCGTTGAACTCTTCTGGATCAACCAAAGCGGCGAGCACGTGGCCTACGGTTCGATTCGCGCCGGGACCGAACGGCAGCAGCACACCTTCGAGGGCCATGTGTGGCTGGTGGCCGACGCCGCCAAACGGCCGCTGGCGGTGATCGAGGGCGCCGCCGTGGCGCAAACCCTTCTGATCGACGGCCCGGGCCGCGAAGCCGCGCCTCCGCCGCGCCGCGGCGCGCGGGGGACGCCTTCGCCCGACGGCCGATGGTCGGCGGTTGTCGAGCGCGGGCTGGTGATGCTCGTCGATATGCAGCGGAATGCGACGGTCAACATTCAAACCGAATTCGATGGGCGATCGCCCTTCCGCGGTCGGCCGGTTTGGGCGCCCGACTCGTCGGCCTTTGTCGTTTGGAACGCGGCCGATGTGCCGCGACGGAAGGTGGTGATCGTCGAGTCGTCGCCGAAGCGCGAGACTCAGCCGAAGCTGAAGGAGTTCACCTACGACAAGCCCGGCGATCCGATGCCGCAGCCGGTTCCGGTTGTCTTTCGCGTGGGGGCCGAGGGGCCCCAATGGCTCAAGGTGGATGCCGGCCTGTTTCCCACGCCCTACGCCCCGGCGCCGGAACTGGGCATCGTTTGGGCGCCCGACGGCAGCGAGTTCTATTTCGACTACAACCAGCGCGGCCATCAGGTTTATCGGATCATCGGCGTCGATGCCGCCACGGGCCGGGCCCGCACGGTTGTTGAAGAAACCAGCTCCACGTTTATCGACTACACCCAGAAGACATGGCGCCATTGGCTTCACTCCGCCGGCGAACTGCTTTGGATGAGCGAGCGCGACGGCTGGTGTCATCTTTGGCTTTACGATTCGGCCGCCGGCACGGTGAAGAATCAAGTGACCCGCGGCCCGTGGGTTGTCCGCGAGGTGCTGCACGTTGACGAGGCGCAGCGCGAGGTTTGGTTTATGGCCGGCGGGGTGCGCCCCGGCGAAGACCCTTACCACAAGCACCTATGCCGAGTGAAATTCGACGGCAGCGGTTTTCGGCAGTTGACCGAGGCCGATGGGCAGCATCGCGTTTCCTTTTCGCCCGGCCGCGACTATTTCGTCGATTGCTGGTCGCGCGTCGATCATCCGCCGGTGCATGAGCTGCGCCGCAGCAGCGACGGCCGCTTGGTGTGCATTTTGGAGAAGGCCGACGCCGATCGGTTGCTCGCTTCCGGCTGGAAGCTGCCCGAGCGCTTCGCAGCCAAAGGACGCGACGGCAAAACGGACATTTACGGGATCATCATCAAGCCCTCGCATTTCGATCCGGCCAAGAAGTATCCGGTGGTGGAGGACATCTACGCCGGACCGCACTCGGCGTTCGTGCCGAAGGAGTTCGGGCGGCTGTTGCGCGAGAGCACGATGGCCGAGTTGGGGTTTGTGGTGGTGCGGATCGACGGCATGGGCACCAACCATCGCGGCAAAGCCTTTCACGACGTTTGTTGGAAGAACCTCAAAGACGCTGGATTCCCCGATCGCATCGCTTGGATCAAGGCGGCCGCCGCCTCGCGCCCCTGGCTCGATTTGAGCCGAGTAGGCATCTACGGCGGCAGCGCCGGCGGGCAGAACGCCATGCGGGCCCTGCTCGATCATCACGACTTTTATCGGGTGGCCGTGGCCGACTGCGGCTGCCACGACAACCGCATGGACAAGCTTTGGTGGAACGAGCAATGGATGGGCTGGCCGGTGGACGAAAGCTACGCGCGAAGCTCGAACGCGGAAGACGCGCATAAACTGCAAGGCCGATTGCTGCTGATCGTCGGCGAACTCGACACAAACGTCGATCCGGCGAGCACGATGCAGGTGGTCGGGGCGCTGCAACGGGCCGGCAAGTCGTTCGATTTCATGCCGATTGTCGGCGCCGGCCACGGCGCGGCCGAAACGCCCTACGGCTCGCGGCTGCGGATGGAGTTCCTTTTGCGGCACTTGCAGCCGTGAGCCGGCTGCGGCGCGATCGGGTTACGGCCGCACGGAAGCGGACGGCTCTGCCGGATCGGTTGCCGAACGAACGGCCGGCGGGGAAGCGTCGATGGGCGGCAGCCAATAAACGCGGTGGCGACCCACGGTGACGAACGGCCAATGGTGAACGTCGCAGTGGCGGCGCAATCGCCGCAGCCGGTTCTCGGGCACAACCAGCGCCAGCGGAGGCGGCTCGTAGGCGGCCAGTCGGGCGGAAATGCGCGCGATTCGGCCCGGCTCGAGATCTTCGCGCCACTGGGGCCTCAGGTAGAACACCAGCGAACCAACGCGTTCGTCAACGATCCGCACTCGGGCGGGCATGGCCGCCTGCTCGTTGAAGAACTGGGCCAGCCGTCGGGCGCTGAGTTGCTCGGCCGCCGGCGGCAGCACGAACAGAACGGCCAGCGCGAATTGCAGGGCGGTCGTCGCCACGGCTGTGCCCATTGCGCAAGGCAATCCCGCCCGGCGCCAAACCGCCAACACCGCCAGCGGGCTCAGCGCGGCCGCCGCGATGGCCCACCACACCGCCCCCGACAAGTGCAGGTCGAGTTTTTCCGCGGCGACCAGGGCGATGGGCAAGAAGACGATCGGCCCGCAAACGCACGAAGTGAGCAGCGTTCGGCGCATCATGGTCGCGGCCTCCGGCGACAACCGGCCGTCGAGCCAGCGCTGCCAAGCGTGGGCCGCCAAAATAGCCACCGAAGGAAAGACCGGCCAAAGATAGGTGGCCAGTTTCGAGCCGGCCAAACTCAACAGCAGCGTGCATCCTGCCAACTGGCAACACAGCCAAACGACTGCGTCGCGGCAGGGCGGATCGATCGCCGGTTGCCCCGATCGTCGCCGGTCGAGGGCGTCGCGAACCAGCGGCGGCAAGTAACCGATCCAGGGCAACCCGCCCAAGAGCAACACCGGCAGGTAGTACCAGAACGGCTGGCCGCCGTGCGTTTGCGTTCCGCCGAACAGCCCGAGGAAATGCCGCTCGATGAAGAAGTATTGAAGGTACCCGGGATTCTGGCGGTGCATGGGCCAGAACCAAAGAGCGGCCAAGGCCGCGCCAATCGCCACCGCGGCCAAGCCCTGAACAATGTGGGCGGAAGCGAGCCGGCGCGAAACGACCAGATAGAGGCCGTGCGCCGTCAGCACCAGTGCAACGCCGAACAGGCCTTTGGTCAGCATCGCCAGCCCCAACGCCAATCCGGCTCCGAAAATCCATGCCCGGCGGTGCGCGGCCGACTGGGCCCATAGACTTTCCCAAAGCATCAGCAGCGCCAAGTTCGTCCACACCACCAGCGCCACGTCGTGCGTGGCGGCCAACGACAGGGCCATCGGCAGGAACATCGTCGCGTAGAAGGCCGCGGCCGGCAGGGCGATCTTTCGTCCCAGGGCTCGGGCGGCCAAGGCGGCCGTCGAAAGGGTGCCGCAAAGGGCGAAGAGCAACCCCGGCAACCGCACGGCCCGTTCGTTCATCCCCAAGGCGGCCAGCGAACCGGCCTCGAACCAGAAGTAGAAGGCGGGTTTGTCCCAGAACGGACGGCCGAAAAGCCGCGGCACGAGCCAGTCGCCTTTTTCGACCATCTCTTGGGCGATGGCGGCATGAAGTCCTTCGTCGGGATCGAGCAGCGGCCAGCTCAACGCCAGCGGCAGCAGGTAGAGCGTCGCCCCCAAACCGGCCAAGGCGGCCCAGCGACTCGACGATGTGGAGATTCCCATGCCAGCGGTCATTATTGAGCCATACAGGTCAGGGCGCCGCCATGATCGTTTCTGGGGAGAGACGTGTTCAGAGGCCGACCGACGGGATGCCGGCTTTCAAGGGAACCGGCCGTCACTGCAATCACGTGAGCCGCACTCAACATTGCCGATCCGACAAGTTAATAACGCCGCCGCGCTTCGCCCGCTCGTCCCGGCGTGCTGCCGGGGCTCAGCAAGCGGTGCTCAATCTATCGCAAAGGCCCCCAGCCGAATAGATGAGTTTGTGCCGTCGTTGGCTGCGGCTGCGGGCTATCGGCCGTTCGACCGGTCGGCCGACCGATCAGCCCTTGTCGAAAATCGTTGACAACCGTCGCTTTCGGCCTTACCATCGGCAACAGTGGCCGCCCGCGGCTTTGGGGCAACAGGCGACGCGACGGCCACGGCAAAGCTTGTCTGACAACAGCCCGCAGCACGGCGAACCTTCGGGCGTCGTCGCCGTTTGGGACGGTGCGTAATTCTCTGTCGTGCACGAGGAAACGGCCCTCGCGCGCGTGCGGCATTCCGGCGGCGGCAACTCGGCCGACAATCGGCGGCAAGGCGGGCGTTCGATTGCGCGGCCGCAGCGGGAGCAAAGGCGGCAACAGCTCGGCAATCCGCAGGCTGGGCGGGCCGGTCGTCGGCAGCGGCGTTTCATCGGGAGGGCGACGTGATGAACGGAAGATCGGTCGCAAGCGCATGGGCGGCCTCGATGCTGGCGGCGGCATGGGGCGTTGCAATCTTCCTCGTGCCGGCCGGTAAGGCTTCGGCGCTAACGCCCGACAGCCCCGAAGTCCGCGCAGCGCTGGCCAAGGCCGTCAAGTTCCTTGAATCGGACGAAGCCAACGACACGCGGTTGGGCGCTCGGGCGCTGGTGGGCTTGGTGCTGCTGAAATACGGCGCGCCGGCCGACCACCCGAAGATCACCGCCGCCGCCGATGCGATTGTTCGCGCCGTGGCCAACAAGGAGGCCACCGACATCAAGATCGATCTTTACAGCACCGGATTGGCGATCATCTTTCTGGTTACGCTCGATCCGAGCAAGTATCACAACGAAATCATCTTGTTGCTCAAATCGTACGAGGTGCGGCAGAAGCCGCACGGCGGATGGGGTTATCCCGAGGGGCACCAGCACGCCGGGACGGGCGACACCTCGATGACGCAGTATGCCGTGCTCAGCGCTTGGGAGGCCGCCCAGGTCGGCTTCACCATGTCGCAAACCTCGCTGGAGAATGTGGCCATTTGGCTGCTGAAAACGCAAGACCCCAGCGGAGGATTCGGCTATCAGGGCAACGTGTCCGACGACTTCACTCCCGTCAAGCAATCGGGGGTCAAGCACAGCATGGTGGCGGCGGGCATGGGCAGCCTTTACATCTGCGCCGACTTGCTGGGCTTGGGCAGCCGGCCGGAACGGCGCGACGATCTGCCGGTCGTCTTTCGCGAAGTGAAAGTGAAAGCCGAGAACCCGGAACAGGAAGAGGTAAAGACAAAAGTGGACCCGCGCATCCTGCGGGCGGCGTTGAATCGCGGCAATGTGTGGCTGCGGACGCATTTCAACATCGAGCCGCCCGGCTGGACGCACTATTACCTTTACGCGCTGGAACGCTACTGGAGCTTCCGCGAGTTGGCCGAGGGCCGAAGCGAGAAAGAGCCGCGTTGGTACAACGAAGGCGCGCGCATGCTGATCCGCACCCAGGCGGAAAACGGCAGTTGGAACAGCAAGTCGGGGCCGACGGCCGACACGGCGTTCGGGGCGCTTTTCCTGTTGCGATCGAGCAAGAAGAGCATCGAAAAGGCGCGCAGCTTCAATGCGGGGGTGATGGTCGTGGGGCATGGCCTGCCGCGGCGGACCGACGCCGTGGAAGTGCGCCTGGGCCGCGTGGTGGTCAAGTCGGACCGCGATCCGACCGAGGAACTGATGGCCCTGCTCGACCGGCCCGAACACGCCGATTTCGCCCGCGCGTTGGACGCGATCGAGGAAATGCCGCTGGAGCAGATTCAGGCGCTGACGGCTCAGCATTTCAGCCGCTTGGAGGGGTTGTCGCGGCATTCGTCGGCGTTGGCGCGGCTGGCTGCGGTTCGGGCGTTGGGGCGGGTGCGCAACTTAGACCATGCGCCGGTTCTGATTCGCGCGTTGGCAGACTCCAACGCCGAGGTGGCCGCCGAGGCGCGCGCCGGGCTGCTGCGGTTGAGTCGAAGAACGGACGAAGCGCCTACGCAGCCGGCCAACGAGTTGCAGCGCCGCGACGAAATCGCCCGCTGGAAGGCATGGCTGTTGGCGGTTCGGCCCGATGCGGAAGTGTCGCCGTAATGAATGATCGCCGCAAAAAACAGGTGTTGCCGCGGCTGCCGGTGTTCCGACGTGCCGTGCAACGAGGCCGAACAAAGAAGGACCGTTTTCTTCGGGCAATAGGCGATGTTGCGGCGGCGTTTTCACGGCGAACATTGAACCGCACTGAGTCCGCGGCCTTTCGGGAGCTGGACTGATGAGATCCCAAGCAACGTCGGCGAGCCTGTTCCGGTCCCAGGCCGCGGAAAGCCGCAGGCGAACGGATTGCTCCTGCCGCGCGGACCGTCGCGGCCGGCTCGAAGGCCGCCTTGTCCGTTTGGCCGTGCTGCTTCTGGGGACGGCCGTGGCGATTGGCTGCGGCGGCCGCAATCAACCCGCGCCGGAAACCTTGCAGAAGAAGCCATTTTCACCCGTTGCGGCAAACATTCCCGACTATTCATCGGCGGCGTTGTCGCCTCCGTCGAAGACGGCGCCCGGCGCAGCGCCGACCGGGCCGGCCGATTGGGTCGATTCGCTGGCCGCCGCCGCCCCGGTGCTGCTCGCCCGGCAGCAAGATCCGGAACTGACCGAAGCGGCGGCCTCGGGAAGGCAGCGGATCGTCAAAGCGAAGGAAGAGGCCACGGCCCAGCGCAACTGGGAGATTCGTTTCCCCAAAGGCCAAACGGTGGAAACCTACGCCAAACAGCTCGACTTCTTCGGCATCGAGCTTGCCGTCGTTTTGCCCGAGTCGATGCTGCTTTACGTTTCGCGGCTTTCGGCCGACAAGCCGACGACGCGCACGGGCAAGGCGGCCGACGAGAAACGGTTCTACCTCACCTGGCGCGGGGGCGAACTCTCGCTGGCCGACTTGGAATTGCTCAATCGCGCCGGCGTCGAGGCGCGCAACCGCGTCTTGCTGAAGCTGCTGCCGCCGGAACTCGAGAAGAAATTGACGGAATTGGAGCGGCAAGCGGCCGGTGCTCGGGCCGACCGCGTGCGAAAGACGCGATTCGACATCCGGCCCGCCGAGAACGGGTATCAGTTTGTCGTTGTTGAACAGTGGTTTCAATAAGAATGGGTTTTCGCGGCGCGCGTGCCGCCGCTGCGGCGCAACGGCGTCGTTGCCGGGCGCTCAGTCGCGACAAGGCGCACTGCGTCAGATCACAAATAAGCTCAACCGAAACACAGACAAGATCCGTCGAAAGGAGGACCAGCGAACGTTTGTTCGGGACTAGCGGCGGCAGTCGCGCAGTCTCGGCGGAACAGAGCGGCAGGACAGAGAAGCGCGTCGATCCTCGAAACACCGCGCCATGGGCCGGCTAGTTTCGAGTGTCGATGGGCCCCGCGCGGGAGAGGTTGCGGGAAGCCGGACCGCATGCGGTTCGGTTCGGAACAATAGGCGTTGCGTTGCAGCGCCCCATCGGGCCGTCCTCAAGACCGTCGATTTTCGGAGAGCAATGGATCGAGGCCGATCAACGGAATTCGATCGTTCGGGAGAACCTGGAACCCGACGGTGCATTGCTTCGAGGATCAAGTTCGATCGGCATCGTTGCGGCTCGCCCTTTCCGGCGAGCGGGCCAAGCCCCGAACGGGTCTTCAGCGGCGTGGGTGTGGGCGTTGGCGCGGCGTGGGGGATGCCTATTCACCACCTTCTCATCACGAATCACTGCTCATGACTGATCCGCACGAACCTGGCAAAAAGACCGATCCGAAACAGAAGTTGCCCACGTCCAAAGAGGGTGCCGCGCCGGGCAAACAGCCAACGCCATCGGGCGGGGCCGCCTCCTCGGGAACACCAGGGTCAAAGTCGCCGGCCAGTGGCCCGGGCGGCGCAGCGACCCCCGGCAAGCCGGCCAAGGGCGGCGGCGCTTCGGCCTCGGCCGGCGCGAAGTCGCCCTCCTCCGGCGCCGCGGCCAAGCAGCAAACGTCGCCTTCGGGCAGTTCGTCCGCCGCGGCCGCAAAGAAGAAACCTGCGTCGGCCTCGTCGAGCAACGACGATCTCGCTTCGCTCCTGGCCGACGAATTGCCTCCGCTGGGCGAATCGTTCGATCCCATGGGCGGGCTGCCCGATCTCGGTTCACTCGAATCGTTGCTCGGCGAACCGGCCGCTGCGCCCGCCGGGGCGGCGTCGCCGACCAGCGCGGCCGGTCCGTTGGGCGGTGGTCCGCTGGGGCCCTCCGCGCCGCCGCGGCAGCCGATGGTCATTCCCAAGTCGTTGCTCGTCGGGGGAGCGGCAGCCATCGCCTTGCTGTTGATCGTGGTGGTGGTCGTTGTCGTCGTGAAAAATCGTTCCGACGGCAGCAGCGAGCTGGCCCGCGCCGATCAGGCCTACGACAGCGGCAACTACGCCGAGGCGGCGAAGCTCTACGACGATTTCCTCGCTTCGTTTGCGCTGCACCCGCAGGCGGAACGGGCTCGGCTTCGCCGCGGCATGGCGACGATTCAGCAATCGGCCGGCGAGAAGCATTGGGCGGCCGCCGCGCAGCAAGCCACCGCTCTGCTGCCCGAGTTGGCGGGTTTGTCCGGTTTTGCCGAGGCGGCCTCGCGGCTGACCGTTCCGTTGGCGGCCATCGCTTCGGGTTTGGCCGACGAGGCGGCCGGAGGCGATGCGCAAGCGGCGCAAAGCGGGCTGCTTTTGCTCGACTTGACCGCACAGGTGATGCCGCAGGTGGATTTCACGGCCCAGCGGTTGGATCGGATTGAAGACGCGCTGGGCCGGCAGCAATATGAAAGCCAGCGCGAAACCCGCCGCACGGCCGCGATCGAAGCGATCCGTGCGGCCGCCGATCGGCCGGCTGAAGTGTTGCGGCTGCGGCGCACGTTGTTGGCGCACTATCCGGAATTGCGCAGCGACGAGGGCTTGCGCGCCGCCGTCGATGCCGCGTTGGCCGCCCATGCTCCGCGCCGGCAATCGCTGGAGAATCCGGCGACCGCCGTCGATGACTTGCCCCAACCGCAAACGGTAACGCCTTACACGCGGGAACTGGCCGCCGGCGGTCCGGTGGCGCAACTGCCGCCGGTGATTGCCGTTCCCTTCGCGGGCCGCATCTATGCCGTGGCCTCCGACGGCCGCCTGCTTTGGCGGCGTTCGGTGGGGGCGTCGGCCGCCGGCTGCTGTACCGATCCAGTACCGATCGATTCCTCGCCCAACGCCGACTGGGTGTTCGTTCAGCGGTTCCAAGAGCGATCGGTCGTGCGGATCGATCCGGCCGCCGGCAAGGCCCGTTGGCGCGCAGCGCTCGATTCCGATCCGCTCGGCTCGCCGGTTGTCGCCGGCTCGTCGGTGCGGGTGTCGTTGCGCCGCGGCGCAGTGCGTATTTTGGACCTTGAATCGGGCGAGGCTCGGGCCGAGTGGCAGTTGCCCATTCCGCCGGCCACTGCGCCGGGCACGGATTCGGAAGGCAAATGGTTCTATGTGCCGGCCGAGCAATTGACGCTTTACGCGCTATGCACCGACGAGGCTCGGGCAGAGTCGATTTCGGTTGGCCACGAATGGGGCGAGGTGCGTCACCCGCCCGTGGTCGCCCCGCGCGCCGTGCTGCTGACGGTCGGTCGCGGATTGACTCGGTCGGCCCTGCTCGTCTTCCGCCGCGATGTCGGCCGGCAGCCCTCGCTCGTTCGCGCCGGCGAGTTCGCGCTGGAGGGGTCAGTGCCCTGCCCAGCGCAGTGCGACGGGCATCGGGTGGTAGTCACTACCGATGCCGGCAAGGTTTATGTGTTTCGCCTCGACGAGAGCGACGATGCCGCTCCGGTGAAACCGTGCGGCGAGCCCTTGGATTGGGCCCGCTGGGACGCCTCGGGCGCAGCAGCGCATAACGCGGGTGAAGGCCAGGGCCTGCTGCCGATCGGCATGGCGTTGCATCCGGGGATGACGGGCGACCGCGTATGGATTGCTGGTCACCAACTCCGCCGAATCGGGTTCGACTCGGCCGATCGGGCCAAGGCGGGCCCGACCAGCTCGGCGATTGGAACGGGCTGGTTCTTGCAGGCTCCGATGAGCTGGGGCAATGTGCTCGTTTGCGCGCAACGCAGCCCAAACGGCGGATGCGTGGTGTCGGCCATCGACGTAACCGCCGACAAGCCGCTTTGGCGGACCTCCTTGGCCGTACCGGCCGCTGGGCCGGCCTCGGCGGGCAAGCAGCCGGGAGCGGTGCGCTGGCTGTTGGCCACCGGCGAACTGTTCGAAACGTCGATCGAATCGCCGCCCGAAACAATCGACACCCCGATTGCCACCACCGGACCGGCCCGGTTGCGCGAGCCGCTTCGGCATGCGTGCGTTTTGCCCGACGGGGTGATGGCCGCCCACGGCCGCGAAGGCGAAGAATTGCTCGTCTATCGCCCCGGCGAATCGGCAGCCCAATCCGTGGCGGTGCCGGGCAAACTGGCCGCCCGCCCGATCGTTTTCGGCCGATGGCTGCTGGCCGTCAACCGCAACGGCCAGGCGATGTTGATCGATCCGCTGCGCGGCACGGTGGGGGCCACCGCCCCGTTGCCATCTCCTCATCAGTCGGTACGCACGGGCGGGCTGCGCGGCACGGTGGGGGCCACCGCCCCGTTGCCCGACTGGGCCGTCGTCGGCAACGACCCGGCCGCTTCGCATTCGCTTTGGTTGGAGCCGATTGACGCGGAACGATGCCGTGTGCGCGGCCGCGGCGGCCGCAGCGCAGTGCTTGTGGTTCGCACCGATCCGCAGCCGAGCATCGAAAAATCGGCGGTCGCGGCCGAAGACACGCATCCGGCCGATCACGGGGGAAAGACTGCCGACAAGCGGCCCGCCGAGTGGGATGAATTGGGCGTGCCCTTCGTCGGGCCGCCCTGCGATTTGGGCGACGTTTGGGCCATCGTCGGCTCGCAAGGCACGTTGTACCTGGTGAAGAAGCAATGAGTCGCGTTTGACGCCGCGCGTTCGGTGCGGTTGTTCCGGCGGCGGCCGCGGCGCGGGGCGGCGGCGAGGATCGGCCCACGGAAGTTTCGAGTGAACACGGTTTCGTTCAGGTGAAAGAACGTCATGAACGGGCGGATCGCAATCGCTGCGCTGCTGATGGTTTCGGTTGGGTTGGTTTGCTGCGGCCGCGCCCCTGCGGCGGACGAAGCCCCCGAAGAACCCCTGCTGCAACAAGAACCGTTCGATCGGCTGACGCTGACGCCGCAGTTCGGCAGCACCGTGGTGAAGATCAAACGGTTGCCCGTGCGCGAGCTGCCGGAGAACCCCAAGCCGACCGATCGTCTGCAAGTGCAACTGTTCAGCGAACCGGACAAATTGTTCGAGGTCTCTTGGGCCGCCTTGGCCAAGGTCGAGTTGTTCGAGCAGATCGTGCTCGACGAAGCGAAGGCGATGACCGCCGCCGGCAAGCTCGAAGCGGCCTACGAACTGTTCCGCTACCTGGAAGGGAATCACCCGAAGTTGCCCGGGCTCGCCGAAGCCGTCGAAGATTATCTCTTCGAGGAAGCCAAATGGTCGATGCGTCAGAAGGACTACTCCGGCGCGCTGGTCATGCTCCGCGAGTTGCACCGCCGCAATCCCAAGCGCGCCGGTCTCGACGCGGCGATGGGCGTGGCCGCCGAGCGGGCCGCCGCCGAGGCGGTGGCTCAGCAGCGCTACGCGGCGGCGCGCGGGCTGTGGCGCAGCCTCCGCGAGTGCTATCGCGACCATCCCAAAGCGGCCGCCGGCGAAGAACAGCTTCGCGCCCAGGCCGCCAGCCTGCTCGAACCGGCGCGCAAGGCGGCCGAGTCCGATCCGGCCGCCGCGGGTCGGCTTTGCCGGCGGATCGATGAGATTTGGCCCTCGCTGCCCGGCGCCCGACAACTGGCCGAAACGTTGCACCAGCGTTGGCCCACCGTGGTTGTAGGCTACGTGCGCGGTTCGGGCGGCGCCGGCTCGGCCGAGGCGTCGGCGGCAACCGTTTCGTCGGGGACCGCGGCCTGGTACGTGGATTGGGCCGCTCGTCGCGACAGCCGATTGCTCTGCCGCCCGTTGTGCGAATTCGTCGCTCCGGGCGTGGGCGGCGGGGCCTATCGCTCGGCAGTCGGTTCGTTCGCCGCCGACCGCGAGAACCCGGTTTGGAAGCTGACCATCGCCGCCGATCATCCCGCGCTGACTCCGGCCGAAGTGATCGGCCACTGGGCTGCCGCCGCTTCGCGCGTGGCCCGCGATCAACCCGGGGGACGGATGGCCGAGGCCGCGGCGAACGCGGTCGGGACCAGCGGCGCGGCGCTGACTTGGCCCTCGCGTTTGCCGCGGCCCGATGCTGCTGTGGCCGCCCTCTACCGATTCCCGCCTTCCACCGCCGCGATTGGTTCGCGTTGGCAGCCGTATCACCTCGGCAAAGCGGGGATGATCGGATGGGAACTCAACCCAGACTACTTCGCCGCGTCGGCCGCCATGCCGCGGCAGATTGTTCCGCGGTTGTTCGAGTCGTCGGCCGCAGCGGTCAAAGCGCTTCAGTCGGGCGAAATCGCCGCGGTCGATCGGGTGTCGGCCGCCGAGGCCGAACGCCTCAAGGCGGACAAGCGATTCGTCGTCGGCGCTTACCGCGTGCCGCTGGTCCACGCCATATTGGTCCATCCGCGGCGCGGACCGACGGCACAGGCCGACTTCCGCCGGGCCCTGGCCGCGGCCATCGACCGGCTGAGCTTGCTCGAAGAGCTTGCCGGTGACAGCGGGTCGGCTGCCGACCGCCGCGCGCTGAGCGGTCCGTTTCCGCTGGGCATCGGTCCCGACGATCCGCTCCGCTACGCTGTGAACCCGCAATTGCCGCCGGCCAAGTTCGACCCGATGCAGGCCATGGCTCTGTTCAGCGCTTTGGAACGCCTGGGCCGGCCCGCGCCGGAGCCTTCCCAAACCGGCGATGCTGTCGCGGCGAGCGGCGCGCCGGCTGCTGCGGGCGGGGCGGCGAAGTCGCAGGGCGCCGAGCCGTCGGCCGCGGAATCGACGCCGTCGGAACAATCCTCGGAAAGTTCGTCGCCCGGCGGGGCCGCGCAAGCGCCGGGCACGGCTGCGGAATCCCCACCGCCTTCCTCGCCTGCCGCGGAGCCCAAGCCGGACGGAGCGACCGCGCCGGCCGGAATGAAAGAGGGGCAGGGCGGAACATCTTCGGCCCCGGCCGGTTCAGGAGAGTCATCGTCGGAGGACGACGAAGACCACTATGCCCCGCCGCCGCCCTCGCCCGACGAAACCCCGCCGCCGAGCAAGAAGCCGAGCGGCGCAACCTCGGCGGTTTCCGCGGTTCCGCGCCCCTCGGCCCGAACGCTGCCCTGGAAGCTTGTGCTGGCCTATCCGCCGGACGAGACGGCCAAAGAGGCGGCCGCCCAGTTGGCCTCGCAATGGCAGTGGCTTGGGCTGGCGATCGAGTTGAAACCCTTGGCGTCGCCCGTCGCCCGAGTGCCCGACGATTGCGATCTGCTCTATGTCGTTTATCCGGTGTGCGAGCCATTGGCCGACGCTTTCGCGTTGTTCGGCCGCGACGGCTTGGATTTGCCGGTTTCGCCGCTGCGTCAATGGGCGCTGCGGCGGCTCGACGAGGCGCAATCGTTCGAACAGGCGCGCGACGCGCTGCATCTGCTCGATCAGGTGTGCCGCGACGAGGTCGCCCTGATCCCGCTCTTCCAGTCCGTCGAGTATTTCGCCGCCCGAGCGGATTTGAAAGGGATCGATAAGCCGGCCCTGAGCATCTTCGATTTCATCGAACAATGGCAGCCGGCGTTCACTTGGTCGGAGTTCTAACGTGACGAGAAAAGGCCTGAGTCAAACCGTGGCCGTGCCGGGCGGCAGATTTCGCCGAGTTCGCCGGCATCGGTTGCGGCCGCTCGACGAAACCGCGGAAAACGATACGCGGCCTGGACGGCGCCAACACGCAGCCGGCCGCATCGCCGCGACGGCAGCCGCTTTCCGTTCTGTGGCGACGCGCACTCGCGGTTGGTTTTGCGGCGGTGCGCAACCGCATCGCAGCGGCGCGCAGTCGAATCGCGGCGCGGCCTGCCGGCGAAACGGGCGCTCCGCGGTGCGATGGTTGATTGCCGGCTTTTTCGTCGTCTTCTGCGCTCCGTTTGCCGGCGCTGCCGAGGCGCCGGCGGCCTGGGCGTTTCGGTCTTATCCGGTGACCGTGGTCGTGACGCTGCCCCGAACCGCGGAGTTGCCGCCGGCCGAGCATCGCGCCTGGTGCGATGCGTTGGCGGCGCGGTTGCAGTCGGCCTATGCCCCATTATGGGACACGGCAGTTGTTGCCGCCGATTCCTCGACCGAGAAGCTGCTGAGCGATGGCCCGGCTTTGCTCTCGCTTGCCGCGGCCCGTTCGCTGAGCCGCCGCTGGCCGTCGGCCGCCAAGGTGATCTTCGTGTCGATCGAAGTTCGCGACGCTCGCTGGCTCGTTCTGGCCCGCGAGTACGACGCCGACGTGGGGTTCCTCGGCGCTGTCGAGCAGGGCGAGGCGGCTTCGATCGACGTGCTGCCGAGAACGGCGGCGGCTGCCGTGTCGGCCGTCTTCGCGCCGCAAGCGCGGTTCGAACCGTTGCCCAACGGCTCGTTGTCGCTGCGGCCGCGCGGGGGGCAATTGCGCACGCGCGAGCCGCTTGCCGCGTGGGCCGAAGGCGATGTCGCCCGGCTGTTCCTCCGCCCGAAACCATTGAAACTGCCGGGCGCGGGCGATGCATCAGGCCCGCCCGCCGATGGCGCCGTGTCCCCGGCGGAAAGCGCCGGCGCGGCAGAAACGCCGGCGAGCGAATCGCCCGCTGCGGCCGAGGAAGGCGAATCGGACTTGGCTCGGCACTCGGCCGTGGCGATTCCCTGGACGGTGGCCGAGCTGAGCGAGGCCGGCTCGAAGGGGTTGGTGGCACGGGTCGTCACCCGACTGGAGAACCCGTTTGACGAGGCTCGCGGCCTGGGAATCGAGCGAATAGCCCTGCGTGCGGGCCGGCTGAGTCGTCCGACGGCCTTGCGGCTTTTGGCCGCCGCCGAGTCGGCCTCGGCCGAGTATGCCGTTTTCGACGTTGGCGACCCGAAGCGGGCGGTGTGCCTCGGGCTGACCGATCGCGACGGCCGCATGGTTGTGCCGCCGGGCGAAGCCGTTTTGCGGCGGCTGGCGGTCTCGGACGGCGGTCGCATTCTGATCGAGTTCCCCATCATTGCCGACGGGGCCGCCGAGGTCGAAGTCGCGCTGTCGCAAAGCACGCTTTCGCCGGGAATCGAACTGTTTCTCTTGCCCGCCCGCAACGCGCTGATCGACGAGTTGGCGCGCCGCGCCGGGCCGGTTGCCCGGATCGAGGCATTGGTGGCCGACAAGCAATGGGACAAGGCCGAGGAGCTTCTGGCCGAACTGAAGAAGCTGCCTTCGGGCAAGCCGTGGGTGGCCGATTTGATGGTGCGGCTGGGCAAGCCGCCCAGCGCCGAGGCGCGGGTCATAGCCCGTATCGACGCCTTCCGCAGTGAATCG
Source organism: Thermoguttaceae bacterium (assembly GCA_029975295.1). Classification (GTDB taxonomy): domain Bacteria; phylum Planctomycetota; class Planctomycetia; order Pirellulales; family Thermoguttaceae; genus JARKPK01. The sequence continues at coordinate 58,361 of JARKPK010000009.1, forward strand.
CAGCAGGCGCTAGACAAGCAACTGGGGCCCGATCGGATTTCGAAATGGGAAAAGGCGATTGCCGAAGGCCGCAAGCCGCCCGAGCCGCCCGAGGGCGCTGCCACACCGGACGGTTCGCCCCCGGCTCAGGGCGACGGAGCGGCAACGCCCAACGGTTCGCCGCCGTCGGAAAGCGAATCGCCCCCGTCGGCCTAACCGGCGCGATCGACCGCGACGACTCTTTCGACAATTGCGACCGCGTCGGCTCTTTCGCCGCCGCGGACTCTTTCGCTGACGGAATCGTCCGCCCGGTTCGTTGCCGGCGCCCGACGTCGGCGGACGCGGCAGGCTATGCGTCGGTGATCGGTTCGATCGTCACCGCCGTGCCGTAGCACAGCACTTCGGTCGCCGAGATTCGTTCGGCCACGCTCGACGCATCGTAACGCAGGCCGATCACGGCGTTGGCGCCCAACTCCAGCGCGTGCTGCACGAGCAACTCGAAGGCCTGTTGCCGCGCCTGCTCGCACATTTCGGTATAAGCCCCGATCCGCCCGCCGATAATTCCCTTCAGTCCTCCGAGAATGCCTTGCGAAATCGTCGGCGCGCGGACGATGATCCCCCGTACCAAGCCTTTGTAGGCGGTGATGCGGTAGCCGTCGAAACTGAAGGTGGTTGTAACGGGAATGGCCATGTCGATCTTCTCCGTGGTGAAACCGATGGCGGTTTGCCAGTGTGTGTGGAAACGCGGGGCCGACAGTGCGCATTGTGAGCTTCGGCGCATCGTTCGCCAAGACCGAACGCCGCGAAGCCAGAGCGTTTTGAGAAAAAGCGTTTGCGCCGGCCGGATCGACGCTGCCCCTGCCTGCCGTCGCTGCGCATCCGTCGATCGCAGACTATTGCTCGCCGGCGCCGCGCGCCTCGTGCGGGCCCCGATAAATCGGCTGCATCAGCACGTTCTTCTTCGAGGTGACCGGTCCGCTGCCCGAGTCGTCGGCGAGGATGTCGGCCATCATGGCGAACTTGGCGTCGAGATCGTCGGCGTAGTGGACGATGAGCGCCTCGGGCGTCATCGGCGGCTTGGGCGATCCCCATTCGGGCAGTCGCTGATGCGAAAGAATGATGTGTTCGAGCCGCAAGAGCATGTCGCCGGGCAGCGGGCATAGCTGGGCCGCCTCGCGCACCATGTCGCGGCCCTGGATGATGTGCCCCACCAGCGCGCCGGCGGCGGTGTGGGCCGCCTCGGGCCCGTCGTCGAGTTCGCGGAACTTCCCGATGTCGTGCAGCACTCCGCCGGCCACCGCCAGGCCTTTTTCCAGCGGCGGTTGCATGTTGGGATAGTAGGTGCGGTATTTGTCGGCCAAGAAGGCGCAACTTCGCGCCACGCTGAGGGTGTGTTCCAGCAGCCCGCCGACGAAGGCGTGATGATTGCGCCGGGCGGCCGGCCAGGCGAGCCACGCCTCGCGGTTGTCGGTCAGCAGGGCTTCCACCAACCGGCGCAGGGCGTCGGGATGAATCTCCGCTTCGACCAAGTGCAGCAGTTCGTCGAACATCGTGTTCGGGTCGAAGCGGCTTCGCCGCCGGCACATCAGCGGATCGAATCCGTCGGCCCGATCGGCCGGTTCGACCGGCCGGATCTTGCGAATCTCCAACTGCGGCCCGAAACTGGTTTCGCGCAAAATCCCCCGCACTTTGTAGTACTCGCCGGCGGTCCAATGGTCGCGGCATTCGGCGGCCCAGGGCGAATCGCCCCAAATCGGAAAGCTCAGCTCGCGACCGGCGTCGCGAAACGCCACTCGCCAATACGGTTTGCCGTTCTTCGCCTTCAGTTCTTCCTTGCCGGAAAGAAGCACGAACACATCGGCCTCGCGGCCCGGTTCCATGTCGGTCAAAGTGACGATCGCCATAACGATCCTCAACGAAATCCGCCGCGGGACGCCGCTGCCGGCCGCGGCGAGTTGCCTGAAATGTCAACGCGTGCGCATTGTATCGAATACGCGGTTGAAGTGTGATGCCCGGCCGCGACGAAGTTAACATAGGCCCGCACTCTCGGCGTCTGCCGCGCCGTTGGGCTTTCGTACCGGAGCGACCGACCTGCCGGAGCGACTGAGCTGTGAAGCCGATTCGACCGCTGAAACCGATGCCGCTTCGCCCGACGGCCCCCGGGCTGGTCGACGCCTTCGTGCAATATGCGTCGGGCGAGTGCCACTTGGCCGAAAACACCGTGGCCGCCTACCGCCGCGACATGCGGCATTTCGTCGCCTGGCTCGATCGTCGCGACCTGCTGCGATTAAGCGTGGTGGACTTGGCCGACTATGCCCGATGGCTGCACGATCAGTCGCTGGCCCCGGCCAGCATCGCCCGGCACTTGGTTTCGCTGAAGGTCTTCTATCGCTATTTGCAACTCGAAGGCTTGGTGCGCGACAATCCGGCCGAAGCCCTGGGGAGTCAGAAGCTTTGGGAACGGATGCCTTCGGTCCTCAGTTCGCAACAAGTCGAGCGGCTTTTCACTGCGCCGCAACCGTTCGATCGCTGGTGGCGCCGCGATCGGGCCGTGCTGGAATTGCTCTACGCCACGGGCTGCCGCGTCTCGGAGATCGTCGGGCTGCGGGTGGTCGATCTGCGGTTCGATGAAGGATGCTGCCGTTGCCGCGGCAAGGGCGACAAGGAACGAATCGTGCCGTTTCATCAGCGGGCGATCGAGGCCGTGAAGCTCTACCTGGCCGAAGAACGCCCGACTCTGGCCGCCCGCGCCCCGACAGCGACCGATCGGCTGTTGCTCAGCGGCCGCGGGCTTCCGCTAAGGCGCGAACGGGTGTGGGAACTGCTCAAGCAATATGCCGTGCGGGTCGGAGTGCCGCCGAACGTCAGTCCGCATACCTTTCGCCACAGTTTCGCCACTCATCTGCTCGCCGGCGGGGCCGATCTGCGCCAGGTGCAAGAGATGCTCGGGCACGCCAGCATCGCCACCACGCAAATCTACACGCACGTCGATCCCACGCGGCTCAAGGCCGTTCACAAAAAGTTCCATCCCCGCGGTTGAACCGGACGCGCGGCGCCGGCCTAGCGTCGCTGCGCGCCGCGCGCACCGCCGGCTTCATGGAGCGGATTCCATCAAGGCTGAATGATGAAAACCAACGCCGTGCGGCAATTGGAGCGCATGGGCATCGCCTTCGAGCTGCGAAGCTACGAAGTCGATCCCGACGACCTGACTGCGGCCTCGGTGGCTGCGAAAATCGGCCTGCCCGCAAACCAGGTGTTCAAAACCTTGGTGGCCCGCGGCGACCGGCGCGGCGTGTTGCTGGCGGTTGTGCCAGGCGATTCGGAACTCGACCTAAAGGCCCTGGCCCGGCTCACCGGCGATCGACGCGTGGAGTTGGTCGCCCTGAAAGAAGTGCAGCCGCTCACCGGCTATATTCGCGGCGGCGTGACGGCCTTGGCCTGCAAAAAAGCGTACCCGGTCTTCGCCGACGAGTCGATCCTGCACTTCGACCGCGTGGCGGTGTCGGCTGGGGTGCGCGGGCTGCAAGTCGTGCTCTCGCCTACCGACTACATCCGGGCGACCGCAGCCGCCACCGGCCCGCTGTGCCGGCCCGATTCCGGACCGTAACGCCGAGCACGTTCGACTTCGGGTTCGTCGCCGTGCTGTCCGCGGCTCGCTCCGCTGCGTTGCTCGCAATGGGCGGCCCGGGCGCGCTTCGCCCCGCCGCGCGGCCCCGGTTTGAAACGGCCGGTTCGAAACGGTTTGGGCCGATTGTTTCCCTTCGCACACCCGGCTGATTAGAATAGGCGGCGTGTTCTGAGGTTCCTTCAATCGAATCGAAGGCCCGCGGCGAAGGGTCTCAAGCAATGTGCGAAGACCGTTGACCGTTGGGCCGCCACCAAACGTCGAATCGGAGTTCATCTATGGTCGGGCGGATTCTCGTGCTGCGGATCGGTGCGGTGGTGACGGCGGGCATGGTCGCGGCCGCGACGGCGTCGCAAGCCGCGGCGCAAAAACACGAATTGGTCACGTCGAAGGACGGTCGGGCGATCGGCTACAAGACCACGCCGATCCAACCGTGGTCGGGCTATCATGTCCACGATCCCGATCGGCCCATCCCGCCCCGCGTTGATCCGGGGCCGGCCGGTCCGCCGCTGGCGCCGCCCTCCGACGCCGTGGTTCTCTTCGACGGAAAGGACTTGGCCCGTTGGCGCGACACGCCGAAGTGGACGATCGAGGACGGCTGCCTCGTGGCCGGCGAGGGCACGCTGTTGACCAAGGACGAGTTCGGCGATTGCCAACTGCACCTCGAATGGCAAGCGCCCGACCCGCCCGATCCGAATTGGGGCAACTGCGGCAACAACGGCGTGCTGATGCTGGGATTGTTCGAAATTCAGATTTACGATTCGTTCACCAAACAGATCTATCCCGACGGTCAGGCGGCCTCGGTTTATGCGCAAACACCGCCGCTGGTCAACGCCTGCCGCAAGCCGGGCCAATGGCAAACGTTTGACATTGTCGTCGTCGCTCCGCGAGTAAAAGACGGCAAGCTGGCAGCCCCGGCGCGGGTGACCATGTACCACAACGGCGTACTCGTGCACCACAACCAAGAGGTGTTCGGCCACACGCCCCATGCCGGATTGGCGGCCTACAACAACCCGTCGCCCAAAGGCCCGATCGGTTTGATGGGCCACCATTGCCCGGTGAAGTTCCGCAACATCTGGATCCGGCCGATCGTGCCGCCCGAGGAGAAATAGCCGAGCTTCATGGCCCCAGGCCCGAGTGTCGAAAGGCCCGAGTTCATCGAGCCTCAGATCGGCCATTTCGAGTCCGGGCCGCATTTTTCGCGGGAACCCGGCGTTGCCGCGGTTGGCCTTGCAGCCGTGCTTATCTGAGACGCGGCGCGTCGGGCGTTGGTGCGGCTGTTGCAGTGCTGGGGATGTTGGGTCGGGCACGATCGCGGCAGACGCGGCGCCGCTGGTGTTGCACCGGCCATGCGGCATGCAGTGGGGTGGAGGATGATCCGCTGGGGGCTGTGCTGTGTTTTTCGCGAGGCGCCGATCAAGTTCGCCGACACCACGGCCGCGGCTGTCGGCCGGCTCGATCGCTCGGCCGCCCGGGAAAAACTGGCTCGGCTCTGCCGGCAGAACGCCGCTTCGCTGGCAGCCGCGTTGCATTATTGCGCCGAAAATGGCATCGGCTGCTTTCGGGTGAACAGCCGCATCTTGCCGCTGAGCACGCATCCGCAGTTGGGCTACCGCTTGGAAGAACTGCCCGGCGGCGAGGAGATCGTCGCCTCGTTTCGGGCGTGCGCCCGATCGGCCGCCGAGCATCGCTTGCGGCTCAGCTTCCACCCCGATCAATTCGTTGTGCTCAATTCACCGCGAAAAGAGGTGGTCGAGGCCTCGATCCGCGAGTTGGAGCATCACGCAACCGTCGCCGAGTGGATCGGGGCCGACGTTATCAACATTCATGCGGGCGGGGTGTTCGGCGATCGGGCTCGGGCGTTGGCGGCGTTCGCCGAGAACTTCGCACGGCTCTCGCCGTCGGCGCGGTCGCGATTGACGATCGAGAACGACGACAAGCTGTTCGCTCCGGCCCATCTGCTGCCGCTGTGCCGCGAGTTGGGCCTGCCGCTGGTGTACGACGTGCATCACCACCGCTGCCTGCCCGACGGCCTGAGCGTGGAGGAAGCCACGGCCGAGGCCCTGCGCACTTGGAACCGCGAACCGCTGTTCCACATCTCCAGCCCGTTGAACGGCTGGGATGGTCCGCAACCGCACCGCCACCACGACGAAGTGGCCCCTCGCGACTTTCCGCGATGCTGGCTGCCGCTGGACCTGACCGTGGAGGTCGAGGCGAAGGGCAAAGAACCGGCCGTGCTGAAGCTCAAGCAGGCGATCGAACGCCGCCTGCGACGGCAGAAGTCGGGCATATAAACCGAACGGCAGCGTGCGCAAATCAAACGGCTGCGTGTTGCACTGATTCGGATCAAGTCGATGTTTTTCGATTCTCGCTAGAAAATGCCGAATGCGATTGCCCTGCGGTTGTCCGGCCGCTCAACTGTCGATTTTCAACGCACAGAGTACCCAATCGAACCTAGCGACTCAGCCGCGGCGGGGCGTTTGCGCCGCGCCCAAAGTGGATTACGATAACTCGTCCGGTGTCCGGTGGTGGTGCGTTCGCTCGGTCCGCCCGAGGTTGTCGGACGCAGCTCGGGTTGGGCGTGTCCGGCCGTTCCCCTTCGAGCCGGGCCGGCCGTTCGCCCGCGGGCCGATCCGTGGACCGGTTCGTGGAGAATGGTCGGCGAGGCTGACGATTGTCGCGGGAGTTCCTACGAAACATACACCGTCGGACGCAAGCCGACAGCGTCGCCCGGAATGAGAGCGAGCGCGGAGAATCGTAAGGGCGTCGCGGAACCTTGTGTGGGAGAATCAGGCCGGAGGAGTCGCCTTTTAGCAGCCCGTTGAAAAACGAAATTTTTGCACAAGCCCTTGTGGCAAAATAGTGTGCAACCGCTACCAAGTGTGCTTGCCAATACGATTTCAACGGGCTGTTCGGGTTCAGGGAGCTTGAAGAACAAAGCGATGGGCGCGGAAGCGAAAGAAAAGGAATCGCTCAGTCGATTCATCGTCGGCGTGGATTTGGGCACCACCAACTCGGCCGTGTGCTACGTCGATAGCCGCGAGCGGCCGTGGCGAGTGCGCACCCTCCGTATCCCGCAATGGGTGTCGGCCGACACGATCGAGGCCCGCGAAACGCTGCCTTCGTTCCTCTACCAGCCGGTGTCGGGCGAGATGCCTCGGGCAGCCGGCGCGGCCCCGGGCGCAGCGGCCGACGATTCCGCCCGGGCGATGGTCGTCGGCTGTTACGCCCGAGATCAAGGCACCTTTGCCCCGGGCCGGGTGATTCACTCGGCCAAGTCGTGGCTCTGCCATGGCGGGGTCGATCGCACGGCCGCCTTGCTGCCGTGGCAGGGGGCCGACGATGTCAAACGCCTGTCGCCGGTGGAAGTCTCCTCGCATTACTTGGCCCACATCCGTCGGGCCTGGGACGAGCAGTTCCCGCAGCACCCGCTCGTGCAGCAAGATTTCGTGCTCGCGCTGCCCGCCTCGTTCGACGAGATCGCCCGCGAGCTGACCGTGCGCGCAGCCGCCTTGGCCGGGCTGCCGCGCGTGGTGCTCATCGAAGAGCCGCAGGCGGCCTTCTACGCCTGGATCGACGCACACCGCGACCGCTGGGAGCAGCTTGTTCAGCCGGGTTGGAAGATTCTGGTGTGCGACATCGGCGGCGGCACGAGCGACTTCACGCTGATCCGCGTGCGCCTGGGCGGCGACGGCCTGGTGCAATTCCACCGGGTGGCCGTCGGCGATCATCTGATCCTCGGCGGCGACAACATGGACTTGGCCCTGGCCCATCATGTCGAGAAGAAGCTCCGCCCGCGGCAGCTCGAACCGCGGCAGTGGGCGGTGCTGGTCGGGCTATGCCGGCAGGCCAAGGAACAGATGCTCGGCCCGCGACCGCCCGCGTTGATCACACTGAACCTTCCGGCCGGCGGCAGCCGATTGATTGGCGGCGGCATCCAAGTGGAGCTGTCGGCCGAGGAGGTTCGCGAGGTGTTGCTCGAAGGGTTCTTCCCGCGGGTGTCGCTCGACGAACGGCCCCGGCCGCGTCAGTCGGGCTTTCAGGAGTTCGGGCTGCCCTACGCGCCCGATCCGGCCGTCACCCGTTACTTGGCCGCCTTCCTTACGGCGCATCGGTACGCCGGGGCCGACGCGCCCGCGGCGGCGACGGCCGACTCGACCGCCGGAGCGCCGAACAGCGGCGACGATGCCCGGCGGCGCGAAACAAGCGAGGCGATTGAGAAATCGAACCTTTCCGCGCCCGATCCCGCCCGGCCCGACATGGTGCTGTTCAACGGCGGGGTGTTCGAATCGCCCGCCATTCGCACGCGGATGATCGAAACGATCGCCGCGTGGTTCAATCCGCCGGGCGCCTCGGCGGCGTGGTCGCCAATCGTGCTCGAGAACCCGCGGCTCGACCTGGCTGTCGCTCGCGGGGCGGCCTACTACGGCATGGTGCGCCGCGGCGAAGGGGTGCGCATTGCCGCTGGCTTGGCGCGCACCTACTACATCGGTGTAGAAACCGGGCCGGCGGCCGGCCGAATGGAATCGCAAACATCGTCTTCGCCCGCCCCCGCGGCCGACCCTTCGCCAGCAGAGACTACCGCGCCGGCGACCGCTTCTCCTGCCGCGTCGGCCGAACCGCCGTCGGAATCATCCGTCTCCGCCACAGAGCGATCGGCGGAAAAGCCGGCAAGTGATGCAGAACGGTCGGCGGAGTCGCCTGTGCCGGCCGAGGCCGCCCTTTGCCTTTTGCCGGCCGGGCTCGAGCCGGAGGTCGATATCGTGCTTGGCGATCATCCCTTCGAGTTGCGCGTGGCCGAGCCGGTGGAGTTCCCGCTCTACGTTTCGAGTACGCGGTTGACCGATCGGCCCGGGCAACTGGTGGCCATCGACCGCACGCAGATCACCCCGTTGCCTCCGATTCGCACGGTGCTGCAAACCCGCGGGCCGTCGGGGCGGACAATCACCGTGAACCTGCACGCAAAGCTCACCGAGATCGGCACGTTGGAGCTATGGTGCCAAGAGCGGGGCGGACGGCGGCGCTGGCGGCTGCAATTCGACGTGCGTTCGACGGTCGAGACGGATCGGGCCGCCCATGCCGGCACGGGCGAGCGCGAGGGCTTCATTGACGAGTCGGCGTGGGAGGCGGGCCGTGCGGTCATCGCCGCGGTGTTCGGCCCCGAAGCAGACCAGTCGCCCGACGGACTGACGAAGCGATTGGCCGACGCCTTGCAGATGCCGCGGCAGGCTTGGCCCAGTTCGTTGTGCCGGCGCATTTGGGAATCGCTGATCGAGTACGAAAGCGGTCGCCGCCGCAGCCCGACGCACGAAGCCCGATGGCTCAACCTGCTGGGCTTCGCGCTGCGGCCCGGCTACGGCGTGGCGCTCGACGACTGGCGCGTGGCCGAAACCTGGAAGTTGCTGCAAGGCAAATTCGCTCATTCGGCCGCCCATGTTCGCAACGAAGGCTGGATTCTTTGGCGGCGCGTGGCCGGAGGGTTGTCTGCCGGTCAGCAGCAAGCGGTGGCCGAGCCGCTGCTCTCGTCATTACGTTCGCTGCATCGGCAGGCGACCACCGGCAAGGGCCGCAGCGGCGACTTCACCTTTTCGCCCGGCGATTGGGCCGAATTGTGGCGGCTGCTCGGCTCGCTCGAGTTGTTGCCCTCGGCCTGGAAGGCCGAGTTGGGCCGAATCGCGCTCGACCTGATGCCGAAGAAGCGTTGGGAACCGCTTCGGCCGGCGCTGTGGTGGGCGCTGGGGCGGTTGGGCGCGCGCCAGCCGGTGTACGGCCCGTTGAACACGGTCGTTCCGCCCGAGACGGCCCAGGCCTGGCTCGGTCAGATTCTGACCTTCGGCGGCGATCTGCCCGAGGCTGTGCTCGCCGCCATGCTCATCGCCCGACGCACCGACGACCGCTTCCGCGACATCGCCGCGGCCGCCCGCGACAGCGTGGTGCGTTGGCTGGCCGATCATCGCGCGCCGGAGCACTTCGTGGAACTGGTCCGCGACGGCGGGCGATTGCAGGCTGCCGAAGAAGAACAGGTCTTCGGCGAAGCACTGCCCAAAGGGCTGCGTTTGCCCGAGCAGGTCAACTGACTCGGTCGGCTGCCTACGTGGTCGAGGCAATCATCGTTGTCGCAAAGCTGCATCGACTTCCGCCGACGTATTCATGCTGCCGAAACGCGGGAACAATGATTCCGCGTTATGGGAGCAATGCTCGCGAGATGCCGATGGCGCAGGTGCCCTTCGACCTCTTCATTCTTGTCATTTTGCCGAATGCGGCCGACCCGATTATCCCGCTGCGATTCCGCGAACGGGTGTGTGTTGGGTTGGGATGCTTGGGCGATGGAGGGAAGATGGAGGATGCCGACCCATCGCCGGTGGTGGACCATTCCCGTCGTTACGGTAGGCCGGACGTGGTGGGCAGCGACCAAAGTGGGGGAAAGCGGCAGCGATTGCGCGGAGGCACGATCGATCGCGCTTTACGCCCCTCGATGCATCGCAACGCCGCCGATGAACGGCGGAGCGGAAGCCAAGATTGCTTGAAATGGCAAATCGGCCTTGTGGAGCCTGCGTTGCCTGCGCATTCTGCGGCGTTTCGTCTTGACGCGATTGGCCGATCTTGCGACACTTCGCTTCGCGGTGATTGGTGAGCCTCGCAGTAGCCGGTTTTCCGGCGGCACAACGGAAAGACGACTGGCGGATTGGTCGCAATCGTTGGTGCTGCCGGGGATGACGGCCGGGGACGGCGTCGCCCCGTAATTCCCGCTGTTTTTGGGCTTTTCGGTTTCTGATCGAAGTTCGTTCCGGACGAATTGAAAAACGGCACGGAGGTCGTTTCATGCGTTGCGCAGCTTTCTTTGCGGTGTTGTTGATGGTCGTCGGCGTGTTCGGCTGCGGGAAATCGGAGAACCCGCCCGCGGCCGCCATTGGGCAAGGAGGGACGGGAACGGCCGGCGCGCCGGGCTTGGCGGGCGAAACGAAGCCGATCAATCCGGCCTCGGTCAGCTCGTTGGAACCGCCGGCCCAGGCCGTTTATCAATGGCTTGATGCCATTCGAACCGGCAATGACGTTCAGGCGACGGCCATGCTGACCCAAGTGGCTCGGCAGAAGGCCCTCGAACAAGACCGCAGCGTTCGGCCCGCTGCCAGTGATACCGCCCGATTTCAGATCGGCGGCGTGGAGTACATCGGTGAAGACGGCGCGCGCGTTGCCAGCCGATGGACCGACTTGGACGAGACCGGCCAACCGCAAACCGACGAGGCCCTTTGGGTCTTGCGCAAAGAGGCCGACGGTTGGCGGATCGCGGGCGTGGCGGCGACGATCTTCGACGGCGAACCGCCGCTGCTGTTGAACTTCGAGGATCCCGAAGAAATGGCCCAGAAGCAGCAATGGGCGCGCGACGAAATCCAGCGACGGTACGAGGCGCAGCAGCAGGCCCAGGCAGCGGGCAACCAACCGGTTGAAGGGACGATGATGCGCTAGTGCGGCCCGATCGATGACCGACGAAGTGACCGTTGGGGCGGCGGTTATTATTTTTGAAAATCTTGCGTCAATTGCATTGACACTCGCGGATTCCACGTGTTTCCACGCGCGCGGTTTCTTGGGGGATCGGCTCGACAGACCGATGACGAATAGCGGCAGAGGAACCGAGGTGTTTTTGCCGCAACCATAATATTTTATTGAGTTTGAAGCAGAATCGCACGGTAGAGTCTTCGGATTCTCCGTGCGTTTTTTTATTGAAGAAAGGCTTGGAAATGCCGGAGGGAGAAGGTAAGATTTGACTCGGGATTATCAAGCCACCCTATACTGCCCGTCCTGCCCAATAGGTATATTCTTCGCTTGGAGCGGTTGACATAGCAGACAACTATGCTAGCCTATCCATCAAAGCTGTGCGAAAGTAACCAATCGTTGTAAGCCGCAAATCTTCAACAGGGCATGAAGTCGCGTTGCGAACCGATTGGTGTGGTGCGCAGTTTGTGTTGGGTGTCTCCCCTGCTGGAGCCGTCAGGGTTGGGGAGCGAGGACTAGTGACGGCGCAAGTGCGAGTCCCTTAACGCTACGGTACCTGTTAGTTGGAGGATTCTTGAATGAATCGCACGTATCTTTTTGGCATCGCGCTTTTCGTCGCGTTGCTAGGCCTGGCTCTGCTGGGCACGCAGCAAGCGGTCGCCGCCGACGCTTGCGCGCCTGCTTGTTGTGCGGCTCCGGCCGCGGACTGTTGCGCCCCGGCCACCTGCGGCCCGAAGCGCTGCGGGTTGTTGTGCCGCATCCGTTCGTGCCGTCCGAGCACGTGTGAGCCGAAGACCTGCGCTCCGGCCACCTGCGCCCCGGCTGCTTGCGAGCCGGCCACCTGCGCTCCGGTTTCGACCTGTGAGCCGAAGACCTGCCGTCCGAAGCGGCTGCCGCGGACCTGCCGTCCGAAGAGCTGCGCCCCGGCGACCTGCGCTCCGGCCGCTTGCGAGCCGGCCGCGTGTGCTCCGGCTGCTTGCGAGCCGGCCGCTGTCGCCCCGAAGGCGACCTGCGCGTCGACTTGCCGTCCGAAGCGCGTTCCGCGGACCTGCCGTCCGAAGACGTGCGAACCGAAGACCTGCGCTCCGGCCGCCTGTGAACCGGCCACCTGCGCTCCGGTTTCGACCTGTGAGCCGAAGACCTGCCGCCCGAAGCGTCAGCCGCGGACCTGCCGTCCGAAGAGCTGCGCCCCGGCGACTTGTGCTCCGGCGACCTGCGCTCCGGCCGCTTGTGCGCCGGCAGCGGCTCCGGCCACTGCTCCGGCCGTTGCTCCGGAAAAGGCCCCCGAGAAGGCCCCTCCGGCCGCTCCGGCCCCGGCTCCTGCTCCGGCCCCCAAGGCCTGAGCGTCCGTTTGGGAGTTGAAGAGTCGGGCTAGCCGCTCGGAAACGGCCCACTAAGCTTTACTTCGCGGCTAGCCCTCGAAACGCGTCGGAATTGCCCTGTTGATCCGCGCCGTCACGGTCGAAAACGACCACCGTCGGACCTGTAGAAAGGTTCGGCGGTTTTTTTTGCGCCCATGCTCACACTGCCTTGCCGCATCGGTTGGTTTCCAAGGTTCACAAAGCGACGGGCTTGTCGATCTGGCTGTGTGGCGCCGGATGGACGGATAACGTCCGGATTCTCAGCAGCAATCCCGCGTTCCGTCGCGAACACCAGCGAACATTCCCGCACGAGGAATGCAGCTTGCCAACAACACGCTCCGATTTGATGTGTGCGCCCGCGAATTGCCGCGTTCAGCCGTTGACCGAAACACCCTTGTCGAACAAGAACGGCCGTGGGCGGCAAGTCAGCCCCGAAGAACCGCCTGCCGCCCACTGAAGGAAACTCAGGCCGCTCGGCCAAGGGGGCGTCGACCGCCTAAGACCGAGCGCGTTGCGCCTTGCGATCAGCCTCGGGCCGCGAGTTGCCCGGGTTTGGTCGGGCAGCCTCCGGCCGCGCAGCTTCCACAGCGGCACTCAGCGCACGGCTCGTCGCCGGCACAGCATGGGCATGCGGCACAACTGCAATGCTCGCCGCACGGACCAACGGCCACTCGCACCGCCGACCCAGCGTCCGGGCACTTCTCGCCGCAGCGGCAGGGGTTGCACTTGCAGTCGGGCTTACACTGGCACTTGGCCGTGGGCCCCGCGACGGTGCTGGCCGCGGTTTGCGACGGGCACTTCTCGCCGCAGCGGCAGGGGTTGCACTTGCACTCGGGCTTGCACTGGCACTTGGCCGTAGGCCCGGCCGACACCGCCTGGACGGGGCAATTGCCGCCCGCGCACGTGCAGGAGCGGCACGGGCAGATCGGTTTGCACGACCGAACATCTGCCGAGTCCGCTCTCGCCCCGGCCTGCACCGGGCAAGCCGCTTGATCGGCCGCGGCGCCATCGCAGCGGCAGTCGTCGCAGGCACAGACAGGCTCACACGGACACCCTGTTGCGGCGGGCGGCGCCGCCAAGAGAAAACCAAGCACGAAAATTGAGGAAAACATGGTTCTATCCTCTCTCGAAGTCAAGAATGATTCAGCGATAAGTTTCACAGACTGTTGATTGCGATCGATCGCGGCCGCGCAAAGAGCGAACCGTGATCGCCATTGAGAAAACGGGCCCGTCGGCGTTTCATTTCCGCCAAACGCAGAGCATGGCCTGAATCCGCGTTCCAGAGGGCGGTAAGAGGCCGCAGAAGTGGTCCGAAATCGTCGCTTTCGGTGCGATCAGATCGGTTGAGGCCGAAGCCAGGAAGGCAGCCGGCAAGTCCGCCGAAACAGCGGTCCGCGGCTGCGCGCTTTGAGATGCGATTTCGAAGTCGGGACCGTGGAAGCAGCCGCATGATCCGTCTTCAGCTCCGCCAAGACCTTGGCCGCATGGTGCGCCGCTGCGTTCGTCGCTGCCGCATGCAACGCAAGAGTCCGTCGCACCGGCTCTGCTCGATGTGCGATTTGTACTGCCGCGGCTAGAACAACAACAGCACGCGTCGGTTTGTGTCGAACTCGGTTCGGCCGCTCCGTCCCCTTCCACCGGGCAGCAGACGCCTTTGGGCGGATTGGCTGTAGTCCGCCGCTCGGCGCAGTTCGGCCCGCACGCGCAGGCGAACAGCGGCGAGGCCCATAGGGCGGCCTGACCGACCAGCGCCAATGCGAATGCAAACACGCGTCCGATCGCCATTCTTTATTCCTGCTCAAGCAGAGGTTATCGCTCTTGCTGAATCCTACGCCCGTTGGGCGGGATGCGTCAAGCGGAATAAAGATCACGACCTTTCTGTTGATTGCCGCCATTCTCGGCCCGTGTTCCACCCGAATGGGCGGCACGATTCGGCCAATCCTGCAATTTTTTCTCGCGCGGTTTTTGCGTGAAGCTCGGGCGTAACCTACATATTCACAGGCCGTCACCCGGGCGGGCTTGGTGCAGCCTCGGGTTTTTTGTCGGCCGGCGGTGTCGGTTTCCCCATGCCCATCAGTGGGCATGCGAGCGGTCAAACAGAGGAGGAGCGGGAGTCACTATGTTCGCGAGAATGAAGACCAGTACGAAGACGTTCATCGGTTTCATGGCGGCCGTGGCCATGCTGCTTATCGTCGGCGGCATCGGCTACTGGGGCGTGTCGGGCTTGGGCAAGCACATTCACCACATCACCCAAGAGCACAACCCGGCGATTGCGGGCCTGAACGACATCAACAACGGCACGCAGATGGTGAAGACCGCCATGCGGACCCTGATGATTCCGGGCATCAGCGAGTCGCTGCGCAAGCGCCAACACGAAAATATCGCCAGTGGGCGGAAGCTCTACCAGGAAGGCCGCGAATTGTACGAATCGATCGAAAAGCAGGCCGATGAGGCCGAGATGTGGAAGCAGTGCAGCGACCATCTGGCCAAATGGCGCGAGGCCAATCAACAAGCCCTGGCCCTTCAAAAGCAAATCGAAGAGGCCGACCTAGGCGACATCGACACGATGCGGCAGCTCTGCGAGCAATTCCGCGGCGATCATTGGCAGGCGTTGGCTCGCGTGGTTCGTTGCGTGAGCCAAGGCGAGTTGTTCGAGGGCGGTGACGATCATACCGCCTGCGCCTTCGGACGTCTGATAGCCGCGGCGACAACGACAAACCCGACCTTCAACAACCTGTTGAAAGAGTGCGACGAGCCGCACCGGCAGTTTCATGCCGCGATCAAGGAGATCAAACAACTCGTCCGCGACGGCAAGACGGAAGAAGCCCAGCGGGTGTTACACGAAAAGGTCGAACCAGCCTCGCAGAAGACGCAGGTCGCCATTGCCGGCATGACGAGCGAAGTGGCGCGGGTCCAGAAACTCATGGCCGAGTTTAAGGCAACCGTCTTCGGCGCCGCCCGCGACAGCCAACTGCAATTCGAGACCCTGCTGACCAAACTGAGGACGATCAACGATCAAGGAAACGCCAAGGAAACGGAGTTGGCCATGTCGCAATCGTCGTCAGCCAGTCTGTTGGTAATGGTGGTGCTGCTGCTTGGTGCTGCCACCTCTACTGCGTTCGCCCTGATCCTTGGGCGGAACATCAATCGGTCGCTGAAGAACACGATCACGCAGGCCGAGCAGTTGGCCGCGGCCGCGGTCGAGGGCAAGCTCGATACTCGGGGCAATCCCGAAAGCGTGCCGCCGGAATTCCGTCCGATCATCACCGGCATGAACGACACGCTGGATGCGGTGATCGGCCCGTTGAACGTGGCGGCCGGCTATGTCGATCGGATCAGCAAGGGCGACATTCCCGAGAAGATCACCGACGAGTACCG
>JARKPK010000010.1 GCA_029975295.1 Thermoguttaceae bacterium
CGGAACCCGAACTGCTCGGCGGGCCGGAAGAACTGCCCGACGATCCCGAGCCAGACGACGAGGGACCGCTCGACGAACCGCTCCCCGATGACGATCCGCTTCCCGAGGAGCCGCTTCCGCTGGACGATGAACTGCCGCTGGAAGACGATCCCGAACTGGACGAACCGGTCGGGCAGCAATCCACCTCGTTCTCGAACTGGAACCAGTATTCGACCGTCGGCTGCGAGCCGTAGCCGAACCGCACTTCCTTCATCCGCACGATTGCGCCGGTGCCGGCGGGCAGGAGACGGCAGCACGGCGTGCCGCTGCCCGACGACGACTCGCCGCAGATGCACTGGATCAGCCGGTCGATATCGACGCCGTTGCCCTCCTGGCCCTGGCCGTCGTTGGGGTCTTCGACCGTGTTGTAGGCGTAGCCGCTGCGGCCGAACCCGCCGGGCTGCCAGGTGCCGTAGCCGGTGTCGGCCTTCTGCACCTCGACGAACGGGTATTGCCAGCGGTTGTGGCCCAGGGAGGTCGGTACGCCGAGCTTCGCCCAGAACTCAGTGACGACCCAGTCGTCCAGCCGGACTATCGCCCAGCGCAGACCCAGCCCCGACTCCTTCCACAGGATCGTGGCCGACCCTTGCTCGGCGCTGATCAAGCTGGCGCACGTGCCGTTTCGCACGTCGGCCTTCTCGTGCCACTCAGCGGTGACGTAGACCTTGGCCACGGTCACGCCGGAGATGACGGCCGAGACGATCTCGCCCGCCTTGCACGGCTCTTGGAGAATGCCGAAACGGCCGATATTGCCACCGACCAACGCGCCGCTGGGCGTGGCGCCCACCAGCGCCGGCCGATTCTTGAACTCCGGCAGGTTGTCGGAGGGGCCGATGATCGGACTGCCCACGGCCACCACGTCGAACTGGTCGCGGTCTGTGCCCGAGGCGTTTCGCACGGGGAAGATGCCCGATTGGTAGAACCGCCGCCGCGCATCCTGGCCGCGCCCCTGTTGCCGCGCTTTGAAGTCCAGCGCCGCGTCGATCATCGTGTTGAACGTCTCGGCGGCGATCTTGAGCTTCTCGCCGGTCTGGACCTTCTTATATGCGTCGCCCATCGTCTTTGGTTCCGCTTTGGCCGTCCATTACGGTCGGCATTGCCAATGATCGTTCTGCGGCCTTCGATGCGTTGGTGCGCGAACAACGGCTGCATCGGCATCAAGAAATCCGTCGCCCATCGCCGTTAGCCTCCGATCCCCAGGCCCGAGAAGTCGCCGTCCTCGTACACCTTCTCGACGTAGGCGGCGATGGGTTTCTTGATCAGCACCTTCGCGTTGGCGTCTTCGTCGTCGGCGTAGCGGACCCAGAGATACTCCCAGCCCTTCTTGTTGATGCCCGTGATGTCGCCGACCGTGAGGTTCGTGGCGTTCGGGCTGGCGGCGAACTTGAAACTGATCTCCCAGTCCTCCTCGCCCCGCTTCGAGCCGGACGCGCCGAGGAAGAGCACCTCGCCGGCCGAGAAGCCGCGAAAGGCCGCGTTATTGACCTTGCCTGTCAGGGCGAACAGCGCCGCCTTGTAGGCACCCGTCACATCGGCGGTCGCCACGTAGTGCGTCTCGGAGAAGTTGTAGACCGGGATGGTGATCTCGACGCCTTCGACGCTGTCGTGCGTCACGCCGATCGCGCCCTTGAAGTCGGGGGGCGTCTTGCCGGGTGGGGCCTTCTTCTGCACCGTTTGCAGGCTTTGGGTGATCTTCTGTTGCCCGCCGCCGGTGTCGAACTGGAAGGTCGATTCGCCCGTCTCGGGCTTCTTGCGGGGGCCGTAGCGGACCGCGCCGTCCCACAGCCCCGGGCCCACCGGCTTGATGTTGGCGCTCTGGCGGATCAGCCCGTCGTACCAGACAGGCGCGGCGCTCAGCAGGGCCGCCTTCGCCGCCAGGTCGTCGTCCGTGCCGCCGATCCAGAACTGCAGATCGACCGACGGGCTGTCACCCTCGGTGGACTCGCGGCTCTCGAAGCGTTCTTGAACGACGACAGGCATTTCTTGATTCCTCCGCCAAGCTCCGTTGGAATGGTTCCGAACGAGCAACGCCGATCAAGTTGGCGCAGGCGTTGTTTCACCTACTCGAACACGGGTCCGCCCAGCCGGGCCTCGCGCAACAGATCCTTGGTGTTGCGGGCGATCTCTTCGGAGGCGACGGCGACCCGCTCCATCGGGCCGCCGCCACCCATGCCGCGCACGGCCATTGCATTGAACGTGCCCTGGACGCTGACGGCCTTCTTGCCCATCGCCTCCAGGTCCATGCCGGCCAGCGAGCCGGCCTTCTTCAGCCGCTCTGGGCCGCCGGTCGATTCGGCCTCTTCGCGTTTCTTGGCGGCCTCGGCCAGGGCGTCCTCCCACTCCTTCCGCGCCTCGGCCACGGCATCCTCGGCCGTCTTCTGATCGGCGTCGTATTGCTTGCGGCGAGCGACGCGCCGGGCATCTTTTTCCTGTTCGAGGATGTCGAGCGTGCCCTTCTCTTCCTGGTCGATGGCCGCGCGCCGCGTCTGGCGGGTGTTCTCGATGTCGGCAAGCTGCTGCTGCGTCGCCCGCTCGCGCCCGCGCTGTTCGCGCTTGAAATCCTCGTCCAGAATCTTCTGCGTGGCCTCCACGTCCACGGTGTCGTCGAACATGGCCATTAGCGAAGTGAACTTTTTGGCGATCCAGTTCTGCGCCGTGCGCCAGCCGGTGACCAAGCCGCTGGTGAAGACCGTCCATGCCTTCGACATGACGGCCACCGTTTCGACCCACGCCGTTTGGATGCCGGCCCAAGCCTTGGTGAGAATCTTCGCCGTGCCGTAGACCGCCTCGGTGGCCACGGCCATGAAGGCCTCTTTGAAGCCGATCCACTTCTCGTTAAGCCAGGCGATCCCCCGCTGCCACTCCATTTTCAAGGTCAGCCACAGAATCTTGGCCGCCAGGCCGATGTCGCCAGCGGCCAGCGCGTCGGAGATGCCCTGCCACGCTGCCAGCGCCGTGTCGCGCAGCGCAGTGAATTGCTGGCCAAGCCAAGCGAGGGCCTGCTCGCCGGCCCCCGAGACATAGAGCAGATAGCCGCCCAGCGCCGCGACGGCGGTGATCACCAGGCCGATGGGTGAAAGGATCGCGCCCAACACAGTGCCGATGGCCCCCAGCGCCGAGCCGACACCCGAGGCAATCGTGGCCAGCGTGCCGAAGACCGTGCCGATGCCCGAGATCAGACCGCCCAGGGCCACCAGCGCCACGCCGCCGGCGACCACGGCCGCGGCGACCTTGAAGACCGTGACCACGACGTCCTGGTTTTGCTTGATCCAGTCGGCCACCGTCTTGATGACGCCCATCACCCGTTCGGCCAAGTCCTTCAGAACCGGGGCCAGCGCCGAGCCGATGGTGAATGCCCCCATCTGCAAGACCTTCCACAGGCTATCGAGCGCGTCCCCGAAGTCGTCGGCCGCGGCCGCGTCTTCGCTGCTCATTACTAGCCCCAGGTCGCGGGCCTTCTGGCGCATCTCCTCCAGGCCGCGAGCGCCGCCGGCCATCATCGGCAACAGCTTCGTGCCGGACTTACCGAAGACCTCCATCGCCGCGGCCGCGCGCTGCGTCGGGTTCTGGACCTCGGCCAGGCGAGCGGCGATCAGGGCGAACTGCTCGTCCGGCGCAAGGTTCTTGAGGTCATTGATTGTGATGCCCAGCGCCCCGAGGGCCTCTTGG
>JARKPK010000021.1 GCA_029975295.1 Thermoguttaceae bacterium
TGCTTCGTAGCGTCGGCGCGGGTTTGCAACCGGCCGGCCACGGCCGCCTCGGTGAGCATCTGCGCGTCGGCGGCCATGGCGTTGACCGCGTCGATGCACTGATTGAGGTTGTTCTTGATCTCGTTGAAGTCGCCGCGGTACTCGTCGGTGATCTTCTCGGGAATGTCGCCCTTGCTGATCCGATCGACATAGCCGGCCGCCACGTTCAACGGGCCGATCACCGCATCGAGCGTGTCGTTCATGCCGGTGATGATCGGACGGAACTCCGGCGGCACGCTTTCGGGATTGCCGCGGGTTTGCAGCTTGCCTTCAACGGCGGCCACTGACAACTGTTCGGCCTGCTTGATCAGATTCCGCAATGCCCCGTTGATATTCCGCCCGAGGAACCAGGCGAAACCCGGCAGCAGTATGACACCAAGCGCGATCGCCACAAGGCTCGAAGCTTTCGCCCACCAGGCGGCGGCAAGGCCGTCGTCGGTGGACTGATGGGCCAAATCGACATTCAGTTTGGTGATCTTGGCCAGAGAATCTTCGCTTTTCCGCTGGCTTTCGCGGGCCTTCTCCATCACAATCTGGGAAAAATGGTGCAGGTTGTTTTGCGCCTTGTCCGTCTCGGCAATCAAGGCGTCGATGGCGCCGATGGTTTTCACCGAGGCGGGCCGAAGCTGCTCGTCAAGCAACCGCTGCGCGTCGTCGCGTCGGCCGTCGCGGACCAGTTGTTTCACCGATTTGACGGCGGCATGGAACTGCCGGTGCGGCTCGTCGCACTCCTGTAAGACTTTCAGCACGGCTGGGTTGATCGTCTTGAAGCCGGCAATCCATTTGCCGAAGGCGCAGGCCGTGTGATCGTCGCAGCCCTCGAACTGCTCGCCGGTGGCAATGCACTCGGCCGCCTTGGCGATTGCGCGCCAGTGGTCGCCGCGCGAGGCTTCCAGCACCTGACGCAGGGTGAAGATATTGCCTAGGTCGGCGTCGGCAACATCTTTCCGGTATTTGATCGCCTCTTGATTGGCCTCGCGCCAGGTGTTCAGCGCCTCGACATACTGCTTCCAAAGTTCGGCTTCCTCCGGGGTCTGTGGCAGCGGTTCGTACAAGTCGCGGCCCTCTTGGTAGAGCTTGCGACCCTCTTCAATCAGCGTGAACTGGCGGTCGCGCAGTTCGCGGCTCAGGTCGGAGCTCATCAAGGTCCGCATCGCCGTCTTGACGGTCTCGGTGCCGCTCTTGATTTTGAACAGGCCTTCGACGCTCGGCGTGCGAACGTTGCCGATCTCGTCGACGGCGCGACCGAGCTTGAGGTTGCCCCGAAAGCCAATCGCGCCGACAACAATCAGCAGGCCGACGGCCGTGAGAAACCCGGCAAAGACTTTGGTACTGGTTTTCATGCTCGCCAACATACGATTCACTCCTGGTGGTGGAAGGAAATGCTTCGGCCTCGGGCGATGAGGCGGTGATTGCTTTCGATCGATTCGCCCCGGCATCGTGTCGATCGATGCGGCCGTTCGCACCATGCGAAAAAACCGCTGCGAGGGATCACGCAATAGATAGGTTGGGCTCGATGGCGAAGCAATTTGCGCGGCAAAAAATTCCCCACCAACGGCGGGAAGCTCATCGTTCGGGTGCGCTTCGGCCCAATCCGAAATCGGTCGAGCAAAGCGACCGATCTTTAGCGCAAACTGCGACCGAGATGATGCTTGAGCGATCGCCGCGAGCGGCAGGCGGATCGCCGCAATCGCGGGTTTCCCACATCCGACGGCGCGCGGTAATCCGATGCGCTGACTGCGAATCGCTTAGCCACAGCAGACACGGCCGAGGCTCAATGAACACCGGCGAGGCGGAAGCGGTCGCCGCCGCAGTCAGCCGGAGCCCAATTCGCCGAGTTCATCTTCGTCGATGCCGTGGTGATGGCCCAATTCGTGCAAGATGGTGATGCGGATTTCTTCGCGAAGGCGTTCGTCGGTGAT
>JARKPK010000025.1 GCA_029975295.1 Thermoguttaceae bacterium
CCTTCAACGCGGCGGTGGAATTGTCGCCGCGCGAGAAGTTCCTGATTGGCCAGGCGGCAGCGGAGTCCCTGCTTCCGGGACAAAGCGTGATCTTCGATAGCGGCAGCACGGTGCTGGAAGCGGCGAAAGCCGTGGTGAATCGCAAGATCGGCATCGTCGCGGTAACCAACGACATCGAGATCGCGCAGGTTCTTAACAGCAGTCCGTTGAATCAGGTCTACGTCTTCGGCGGCCACCTGCGCCCGGGCAGCAACACGTTGGTCGGCGAGCAGCTTCAGAATGCCGCCAAGACGATCTGCGCGGACGTATTGTTTTTCGGCGCGCATGCCGTGACGGACAACGTGATTTCGGAAACCTCGCCGGAGGTTGCCGCGGTCAAGCGCGCGTTGATGAAGTCGGCCAACTCCTGCCGGCTTCTTGTCGATTCGTCGAAGTTCCGTCCGCGCGTGTTCATGACGGTCTGCAACGTCGCCGATATCGCGGAAGTCATCACCGACGACGGCGCGCCTTCCGAGGAGCTTGAGCGCATCCGTTCGGCGGGCGTGAAACTGTCAGTCGTCAAAGCGGGCTGACGACGATGCACACCCTGCGCATTCTTGCCGACGATCTGACCGGGGCTCTCGATTCGGCCGCCGCTTTTTCCGGCGAAATCCCGGTATTCATCGATCGGCCGGCGGACGGATACGAGAGGTCGCCCGTCGCGGTTGTGGCGAGTCCGACGCGCGACGTGCCGTCGGAGAGCCTTGCCGGTTATCTCCAGCCGGTGCTCGGCTGGCTGACATCCGCCGGGCTGGCTTTCAAGAAAGTCGATAGCCTGCTACGCGGCAACACGTTTGCCGAAATTGCGTGGATCTGTCGCGAGGGAGGTTTCGATCAGGTCGTATTCGCCCCGGCGTTTCCGGCGCAGGGACGCATCACGAGGGAGAACCGGCAGCAGGTTGTTGCCGCCGATGGTACGCGCCAGCCCGTCGCGGAGCCGTTGCGCGAGGCCTTCGGGCGTTTTGGCCTTGACATCGCCGCTTCGCCGGAGGCGGTCGGAGATGTATGGATACCCGAAGTCACGACGGATGCCGACCTCGATCGCATTGCGGCGTGCAGCCGCGTCGATGATGGCCGAAAGCGCTTGTGGTGTGGCAGTGCCGGTCTCGCCCATGCGTTTTCCCGTCTGGCCGGGGTTGCGCCCTGCGCCGGAGAGGCGCTGCCGCCGGCAAAAGGACTTGGCCCGACCGTTCTCATTAGTTCGAGTTTCCAGCCGGTATTCCGGGAGCAGTGGGCGGCGTTGCGTTCTGGTTCTACAAGCAGCGTGGTCGCTGAGCAGGGCGACGATCGCCAGATCGATGAAGCGCTGCTAGCGGCCCATAACGGCGCGGAACACGTCTGGTTTGATCTTTCCCCGCGCCGGCAGATTACGCCGGACGAAGCGGCGCGTTTGCTTGCCGGGTATGTCCATAGACTGGTCGACAGACTCCCGATTCCCGGCCAATTGCTGGTCGTCGGCGGCGATACCTTGCTCGGCCTGTGCCGCGAAACGCGTACGGAGATTCTGCTCACGCAGCCATCGCTCAGGAGCGGGTGGGGGTGCGCGCGACTGGTTGGCGGCCGTTGGGACGGCGTGCCCTGTCATTCCCGATCGGGAGCGTTTGGAGTTCGGGAGGATCTGGTGCGGATGGTCGAGCGGCTGAGCGGAAGTGGAGAGAGAAAGGGATAGCGATGAGTAAAGCGATACGGCTGGCGGTGACGATGGGTGACCCCGGAG
>JARKPK010000026.1 GCA_029975295.1 Thermoguttaceae bacterium
TCACCGCAGCGGTGCAATGCACCGGCCTGATCTTGGCCAAACTCGACGGCACGGCCAAAGGCGGCGTTGTTGTGGCAATTCGCAAAACTGTGGGTCTGCCGGTAAAGTATGTCGGCGTCGGCGAGGGACTCGAAGATCTCACTCTGTTCGATGCCGACGCGTTCGTCGAAACGCTCTTTGCCGACCTGTTGGGCGACTGAGCGACGAAAAACCGGCGATTGGGATGAATAGTCGCCGGCGGTTTTTCGGTCGAAAACGCCGTTCCGGTTTCGGCGACGCGCCGGCCCGAACCATCCCCGCCTTGTGCGGTCGAAAGGGGCTCGGCCCCGGTCTCGCTGGCACTCTGGCCCACGGCAAAGTAGAGTAGATCTGTCGAGGCTCAGCGCACAGACGCAATCGGGGCGTCCCAAGGGCCGCCGTCTGTGCAAGGGTGGTGGTGGAGTTGCGTTGATTTCGCGACGATCCTCCGGTCGCCGCGAAACGAAACTAGGGCAAACGTCGCAGTTCAAACCCCGATCTTTCGGCATGCCGCATGAAGCTCAGCGCCATTCCGCAGATCTACCGGCATTTCCACCGCTGGCGCGAAATCGTCACGGTTTTGAGCAAGTACGAGCTTGCCGGTTGGATTGGGCGCGTAGGGCCCGACTTCATCAAGGACTTTCTGAAATCGTCGGGGGGCGAAGCCCTGGCGCGTCAACCCTGGAACACCCGGGTGCGGATGGCGTTGAGCGAATTGGGTCCCACGTTCATTAAATTGGGCCAGGTTCTCAGCACGCGGCCCGATCTGGTCGGCACGGCGCTGGCCGACGAATTGCAATGCCTGCAATCGCACGCGCCGGCTCATCCCAGTTCGAGAGTCCGCGAAACGATCGAATTTGAACTTCATGCCCCGCTGGAATCGCTCTTCGCCGAGTTCTGCGAAGAGCCGGAGGCTTCGGCATCGATCGCCCAGGTCCATTCGGCGCGATTGCCCACCGGCGAGCGAGTGGTCGTCAAGGTCCAGCATCCCGAGATCGAACGCAAAATCATTGTCGATCTGGAAATCTTGGCCGGTCTGGCGATTCTGGCCGAGCAAACCGCCGAGTTCCGCAACTATCGCCCGCGGGCGATTGTGCGCGAGTTTCAGCGGACGATGCGGCGCGAACTCGATTTCCGCCGCGAGATGCGCAACATCCAACTGTTCGAACGCGCTTTTGCCGACAATCCCACCGTCCACATCCCGCGCACCTATCCCCGGTATTGCAGCGCTCGGATCCTGACGATGGAACGGCTCGACGGTGTGAAGTTCGCCGATCTCCCGCGGCAACCTCCGCCGGGCTTCGAGCCCGGGCTAGTCGCGCGGCGGGCTGCCGACCTCTGCCTGGAGATGATCTTCGTCAACGGGGTCTATCACGCCGATCCGCACCCGAGCAATGTGATGGTCTTGCCGGGCAACGTCATTGGGTTGCTCGATTTCGGCATGATCGGCCGCCTCGATGAGCAACTGCAAGAAGATCTTTGCGACATGCTGATCGCCGTGGCCGATGGCGACTCGTCGCTGTTGACCGCCGCGGTCGTGCGGGCCGGCCAAGCGCCTGCCGGGCTCGACCGCGCCGCCCTGGAAAGCGATGTCGCCGATTTCGTCGCGCATTTCGGCGCCATGCCGCTCGATCAATTCGACCTGAGCGGCGCGTTGCGCGAAATCACCGAAATCGTTCGTCGGCACAACGTCGTGCTGCCCGCCCCTCTGGCCTTGCTCTTGAAGGTGTTGATCACTCTGGAAGGCACGTCGCGGGCGGTTTGTCCCGATTTCAGCCTGATCGAGATCATGGTCCCCTATCAGCGCCGCCTAATTTGGCGGCGGTTCTCGCCCGGAAGGCAATGGCGCAAGCTGCGCCGCTTTCAGAACGAGTTGGGCCGGCTGATCGGCATGCTGCCGCGCGGGATCAGCGACATCCTCCAACAGGTGCAGTCGGGCCGATTCGATGTGCATCTCGACCATCGCGGGCTCGAGCCCTCGGTCAATCGCCTTGTACTGGGGATGATCGCCAGTGCGCTGTTCCTCGGATCGGCGCTTTTGCTGCACCGCGGCGTGCCGCCCACGATTTTCGAGGGCATTTCGCTGCCCGGACTCACCGGCGCGTTGTTGAGCTTTGCCTTGGGAATCCGCATCTGGCGAGCGATCAACCGGTCGGGTCGGCTGGATCAGCGGTAAGATCACGAAACTTCTCGACGGCTCCCCGCGACGCGCCCCACTGCCGAAGCACCTGCTCGACTCGCTCCTCCAACTCCTCAAGCCCCGCAAGCAACGTTGCATGCCGATCTTCAAGATCATGCAACACATGAATCGGGTCCGGCGTATCAACGGCAGTCATTGCTGGTGGCGCGCACAAACGCGCGATCGAGTGCGGGATGAGAACTGCTTTGGCAAGGCAACGTAACCGGCATAAGCTGGCCGGAAGCGACGGGCAAGAGGGGTTGAGCCGCCCGCTGACGGGTTCCCGGTCTGCCGATCCCCCAGGCCGCTCCGTCGTAACCATCGTCGCCCAAACGGCAAAGCTTGACACGGGATCGACGCCACGTCAGTCGGCATCCATCTTGCCTATTCCGCCCAGCAGTCAGAACCGTAAACGGCACTCGGTTCTGCCCGATCGAAAGAGTTGCTTCCACCAAACAACGCAGCGTGTGCCATCGCGTCACACCAGATCTCCCCGGCACACTCAAGCAGACCTATCCGTGGCATGCGCGGCGAGCGGCGTGGCATCCCCGCCCCTCGTGCCGCCATGCAATAAAACCGTTGATTAGCGATCTGTATCGCCGCCTTGCTTCCGTCTTCGAAGCTGTTGTAGTTTTCTCCATTCTACAACGCCGCACTGTTCGGCCCATTGCTGCCATTGAGCCACCAATTCGCTGAGTTGCTTCGGGTTTTCGTCGGCCAAGTTCACCAGTTCCGTGCGATCTCGATCGAGCCGATAGAGCTCCCACGTGCCGCTTGCCGAGGCCACGGCCTTCCAGTCGCCGCGCCGGACGGCCTTGTTGCCTTCGTGCTCCCAGTAGAAAGAGCGAGGCAAGTCCGCCCCGTCGGCTGCGGGCCGTCCCGCAAGCATCGGCGCCAGGCTTCGCCCTTGGCAGGGCGTTACTGCTTCCTGTCCCCGGCGTTCGGGATAAGTCGCCCCGGCCAGCTCGAGCAGCGTCGGCAGCACGTCAACAACGTGCCCCGGAGTGTGGATCAACCGACCGGCGGCCGCGGGCGTTGCCGCACGCTGCCCCGTCTGTGTCTCAGCGGCAAGGCCGGCGGGCCAATGCACGATCAGGGGCGTGGCGATTCCACCCTCGTGAGTGCTCATCTTATACCGCCGAAAAGGCGTATTCGACGCATTGGCCCATTCCAAACCGGCGCTGGCATAAGAGCGCCCGGTGCCGATCGGCGCCCCGGTCTGGTCGCGATTGAAGCCCCCCGGCCCGCCCTCGGCTGAGCATCCGTTGTCCGAAAGAAAGACGAACGCCGTGTTTTCGAACTGGCCGACTTCCTTCAACGCCGAGACCAAACGGCCGACGTTCTGATCGATGCAGTCGATCTGGGCCGCATAGACCGCCATGCGATGAGCCAACTCGCGGCGGCGATCGGCCGAAAGCGAGTCCCACGGCTCGGCCTGCTTATCGCGAGGGCTGAGCCGCGTGCCCGGCGGCAACAGCCCCATCGCCATCTGTCGTTCGAAGCGGCAGCGGCGCACTTCGTCCCAGCCAACGTTGTAGCGCGACTCGTACTTTTCAATGTCAACGGGCTTCGCCTGAAGCGGCCAATGCGGAGCAATGTGGGCGAAGTACAAGAAGAACGGTCCCTGACCGGCCTTGACCGTCGACGAGATCATCGCAATCGCCTGATCGGTGAACAGGTCGGTGACATAACGGCCCTCGGGGAATTCGACTCGCTGTTCGTCGGCAACGAAGAACACCTCCTTGCGTCTCTCCAACGCCTCGCGGAAATAGACGCCCCCGCCCGACGGTGTGCCCCAGTAGTGCTGAAATCCCCGGTTGAGCGGCCATCGGCCCGGCTGCGATCCCACATGCCACTTGCCGACCATCAGTGTGGCGTAGCCCGCCTCTTTGAGCGATTCGGCCACGGTAATGCAACGATCGTTGAGGTAGCCGCGGTAGCCCTCCAGCCCATCGTCGCCGGTCATGTGTCCGACGCCGGCCTGATGGGGATAGAGCCCGGTCAGCAAAGCAGCCCGAGTCGGGCAGCAGCGGGCCGCGTTGTAGAACTGCGTGAAACGCACGCCCTGGCGAGCAAGGCAATCCAAATGGGGCGTTTCGATCTCGCCGCCGTAGCACCCCAGGTCCGACCAGCCCATGTCGTCGGCCATCATCAGCACAATGTTCGGCCGTGACGGCGCCGCCGCGGCCTCGGCAGCCATCAACACGAACGCCGCAACGATCCCAATGATCCTTCTCATCAGCAAATCCCCCTTCGGACATGCCCACAACCGTTGTTTGTCAATCAGGCCGCAATCCCGGGCTTTTCCTTCTGCCTTAAGACTCGATCCGACGCCGACTGAAACCAGCAGGCGGCGTTCGAACCGTCCTCCTCGGCCTCTCCGCGTCTGAGTACGGAAATCGGCCCGCACTTCTGCGGATTCTACCGACCGCGATCCAACGCAGCAAACTTTCGGCCCGTCGCCCACAGGCTTCCCACCCCAGAACCTCCCTTCGGCCGCATCACCGTCAAATCGCAACCGCCCGCCCAAGCCGCCTTGATCTGGAGCCCCCGGCCCTGTCGGAATCGGGTGGTCGGGTCTATACTGAAGAGGGTTGGAACACCGGGGAAGCGGTGTTCCAACCGCGAGAGCCCACCAACGGCGATATCCGCCCAGCGATTGCGCGGGCGACGCTCGGTCGGCAATGCCGGTTCTTCGCCACCGTTTCTGATCTCGCTTCCCATCCGATCGTGCCACGAGAATTGAGGCCGCAGCTCATGTCCGGACAGTCGCATCCACAAGATGATCATTGGTTCTCTCTCGTTTCGGAGTTGGGGTTGACTCCGCCCGAACCCAAACGCGATACGCCTGCCGCGGCAGAGCCTTCGGGCGCCGAACCGGCCGACGATCGCGACGAGTCCACCGCAGATCAGTCGGCTTGCGGGCAACCATGGGCCGCGGCCGACGAGTCGTCTGCCCCTGCCGCGGAATGCAGCGGGACTCCATCGTTTTTCAATAAGAGTGATGCGGAGACTTTTTCGAAACGGCAGGAAGCCGTTGCAGGGAATCGCGCGAAAGAGTTCGCGGCCGGCGACGAATCGGACGACGACGCGGCGTGGCACAAGGCCCCAACCGAACCGCGGCCGATGACCGATTGGGACTTGCTGGCTGAGGAGTTGGGCATTGCTCCGGCGAAAGAAACCGAGAACACCTCGGCGGCGGCGCCCACCTCGGAGACAGCCGCCGGCGACGACTATGTGGCCACGCCTCAACGCGTCCAAGAGCGAATCGAAGTCTTCGAGCGAAGCCGCTCACAACGGTCCGCCCCATCAGGCGGCGCGTTTGGCGACGGAATCCTCGACGAAACGGTGGCCGACAGCCGGCCGGCGCCCGGCGAAAGCGAGGGCTTTGTGCAATCGTCGCGCGAGCCAACCGCAGAGTATGACGAAACGGCTGACGATGACTCGAACCGTCCCGTTGAAGACGAGGCACGGCCGGCCGGCGGCGATCGTAAGAAGCGCAAACGTCGGCGACGCAAGGCGAAAACCTCGCGTCCCGATGCCGAGTCGCGACGGCCCGAGGCCGACGATAAGGCTCGCGCCGGGCACGAAGCCGACTCGCTCGAATTGGACGATGCCGAGCCTTCCTGGATCGACGGCGACGAAGAAACCGGCTCGGCCGCAACCGATGAACATCCGAGCGAACGGGCGGGCCGACGCTCGCGTCCCGCACACGATTCGCGCGGCGCGCCTCGCCGAGCGCCCGCCGACGATCATCCTCGTCCTGCACGCGGCCGATCCGACCGGAACGACGACGAAAGCTTCGACGACGAAGGTGACGAC
Organism: Thermoguttaceae bacterium; assembly: GCA_029975295.1. GTDB lineage: Bacteria > Planctomycetota > Planctomycetia > Pirellulales > Thermoguttaceae > JARKPK01. Next base: position 6,020 of record JARKPK010000026.1, read on the forward strand.
GACGAACTCCGCCCCGCTCACAAGCAGATTCCCACTTGGGAGCAGGCCGTCGGGTGCATCATTCAGGCGAACATCGAGGCCCGAAGCCGCCGCGGCGATAGTTCGCGGGGCCGCGGCCGATCGGGCGGGCGGCGTTAGGCGGGAATGTGCCGCGACCGTTCAAGCACAAGGTACCGCCGGCACTGATACACGCGCAAGCCGCCGCGGGCGCTCGACGCCAACCAAACGCAAAGCTTCGTGGCCGCCTCGCAAGGCTGCCTATTGCTTGTCAGCGGGCTTCGGCTGATCGCCGGGCTTGGCCTGTTTGGGAACGATGGAAATCTCCATCGCATCGCGTTTGCCCCACGGCAGGTCTGTGTCGAACCATTCCGTGCGGCTCTCGTAGTTCTTGCGAACAAAGTCGAGGTAGTCCTTCATGCTCGCGGCGCTGATGCCCGCATTGTCGGCCACGATCACCGCCCCGGGCGAGAGCTTGTCTTTCAGCCCGTCGATGCAACCGAAATAGTTCGGGCCGTTGCAGTCGATGAACACAAAATCGATCGGCCCTTGCAGTTCGCGCACGACCTTCTTGGCATCGCCGATCTTCACCTCGATCAGGTGGTCTAACTTGGCGCGGCGTAAATACTCCTGCGCTTCTTTGGCCCGCTGCGGATCGATCTCGATCGTGATCAGTTTCGGTTGATGCTCGGCCGTTCGCGCCTTTTCGAGCTCGCGGGCGATCCATAGCGCGGAATATCCGATGGCCGTGCCGCATTCAACAACCAACTTCGGTTTTCGTTCGCGCACAAGTTGGGCCAACCGCTCGGCACGCTCGCGGCCGATCATGTAGATCGTCTCGTCGAGACACCGCTTCTCCACCTCGGCAATGACCGGTGCCGCCGCATCAGGCTTTTCCCCAACGGCCACTGCGGCCGACGACACCAGCGGACCAGCAGCCGGGCCGGCCGACTCGCCCCCCCATGCGCAGCCGACCCCGCCGAGAAATCCGATCACAATCGCCGTAAGAAAACCCGCGCCGCGCGCAGCAAAAGCAACCTGCAAATGAACAGCCCACTTCGGCGTGAAACGCCCATGCCCACGTTCCGCCCTGGCAAGCTCCGCATGTTCAATTCGGTACGCTACGAAAATCATGGCATCCTCCGTTCCTTGGGCAGTTGCAACCAACCTCGAGCCGGGCCGATCGGCCGACCGATCAATTCAACCACTCGTAAACAACCGTCGGTTTTCGCGGCATCAACATCGCAACACGGTCCGGCCGCGTTCTCAAATCTTCCCGCTCTGCCATCTTACAAGGCCGGCCGATCGACAACCAGCATTATCGCATTATCGCTGTTGGCGGCGCTGCAACCAAAGATGCACGATCGGCGTTTCGAAGCTGTAGGGTTTGCCGAGAATGTCCAACAAACCGTCGCCGTCGAAGTCGGCCAAGCGCGATTCATGATGCGCTTTGCCCACGTCGATCACTTGCTCGGCGAAGCCGCCTCGGCCGTCGCCCCAAAAAATGCGTGTCTTGCAATTCGGGCCGGCGCCGGGATTGCCCATCTCGCCGGAGAAGATGTCGATCGCGCCGTCGCCGTCGATGTCGGCCAATTGAAGACTGTGCCCGTGAATCACCCGATCAAGCAGCCGATGGCTGACCCAAGATCGCCCGTCCCACTGGTACCAATCGATCGGTCCGTCTTCATCGCCGGGCGAGAGGACCACCTCGCAACGCCCGCCGGGAATGATCTGACCGGCCGCGACGCGGACGAACGGCCGAGGAGCGATCACCTCCGGCTCGAAACGGCCGTGGCTGCGGTACTTCCACCACATGCCCGCGCCGACGATGTCGGTCAGCCCATCGCCGTCGATGTCGGCCGTGCATAGTCCCTCGTGCGGCTTGCCCGCATCCCAACGGAAAATCACCCGATAGGGCCACGAGGCAGCCTCTCGCGGCCGGTCGGGAAATGGCGCGCAAAAGAGGCTTTTGACCGCCTTGCTCCACCACACCAGATCGAGCCGCCCATCGCCGTCGAAATCGCCCACGCAGCAATCGTGTTGCGATGCGGCCCCGTCGCCCGACTTGATCGTCCGCCGCTGCCAAGGCGTCCTCGGGTCGAAGTGGGGCGAGGGGTTTTCCCCCCACCAAACACCGTCCGACTTGTAGTCGCCCGTAAAGATGATGTCGAGGTCGCCGTCGCCGTCGATGTCGGCCGTGTCGCCGCCGGCCTCGACATTCAACCGCTCCGCGTCGATCACCAGCTTCGTCCAGCCGCTTTTGCCGACCGAAAGCCAAACGGTTACCGAGGGCGAGGCCGTGCGCTCGGCGATGACGAAGTCGTCCCGTCCATCGCGATTCATGTCGAGCACCAGGCAGGCCGTTTGCTCTTTGCCGGGCCCCGGGGCGGGCAAGTCGCCGTTTCGGCTGGAAAGATACTGCCAGCGGATCGACGGGCGCGGGGTCTTCTCGGCCGCATGGCATGCCGCCCAACCAAACCATCCGATTGCGGAAAAAATCGCAAGGGCAACGAAACGAGCCATCGGTGAAACTCCGCAACACGGCCGTTGGCCAACCGCACCGTTCGGCAGACGGTTGCCGTCAACGGCCCGCCAAAGAGTGCGACCGCGCCACCGCAGCCCGCTTTCTCCGCAGAACACGATGCCAGCCCGCTTGCTTGAACTTTCTTCAACGGTCTGCTGCCGACCGAATCGCGCGGATCGCCAAGACCTGCTGGAAAGGCGAGAACTGCCTCTAGCGCACTTCAAAGCCGACCCGATGGCACCACTCGATTATTTCGGCAACCGAGCGGGGGTCGCACACGGGAAATTGGCCCTCGTCGCCGTGCAAATCGCCGCGTTCCGCATAGCCGCCGGGCACAGTCGAACTGCCCGCGCTGAGGTGGGTGATGCAAATCTCCGACAGGTGGTTGCGCAAGGGCTCGCGCTCGCGGGTCGAAAGCACCAGTTCGGCCGCGGGAAAGGCCGCGCGCAGCGCGCAATACATCCGCACAAGCAATTCGTCGGACACCGGCGAGGGCGGCTCGAAGCCCGGCGGGCCTCGATGAATCCGCGGCAGGCTGAACGCGATGCGGCAGTGGGGGAATCGGTCGCGCAAATAGACGGCATGCCGAACCATGGCCGCGAGTTCCTCGCGCGGTTCGCCCAAGCCCAGCAAAATGCCGAGGTTGATCCTCTGCACGCCGGCTTCGGCCGCCCGCTCAACGGCCTCGAGCCGCCAGTCGTAGCACGCCTTCGGCCCGCGCGGATGGAACTGCCGATAGTGCCGTCGATCGTACAACTCTTGATAGAGCGTTATCCCATGCAGCCCTGCCTGCACCAGCCGATGGTAGCCGCGCACCGATTGCGGCGCGATTTCCGCATCGACCGTCAGCCCGAGCCGCACCACAGCCGCCACAATGGACTCGAGATAGTCGATCGACGCCAGGGCTGGGAACTCGCCGGCCACGAGCAACATGCGCGACAGCCCGCGGCCGCGCAGCAACTCGGCCTGCTCAACAGCCTCAGCTACGCTCAAGTGGCGCCGCTGAATCGCGTGTGGAAAACGAAAACCGCAGTAGAGGCAATAGTTGACGCACCGGCTGGTCAGATAGATCGGCGCATAAAGATGCATCGTTCGCACCGCCGGCGTCGAGGCGATCTTGCCTCGTTCGAACGAACCGGCAGTGTCGCGCTGCGGGCCGGGCCGCTCCGCGTTTTCCGCTGCCTCTACTATTGGGCCTTGCGACACGTGATGATCGTTAACGGCCGATCCCAGCGCATCGCCCAACTCGGTCGGTCGGCGAATGCGGCGTTTGCCGAAATGCTCGTCGGTCAAACGCTGAGCGCGGACCACCACCGTTTGCAACGGCACCAGCGGATTGAGGCATTCGCACGCCTTGCGTTCCTCCAGCGGCGGGCAAAACGAGTTTTCGACGGCCGTCCGCGCCGCGCGCACGGCAGCGTTCGGACGGTCGCACAGTCGCGCGACGAAACGATCCAGGCTTTCAGCCAAACGGCAGACCATCGGCGTCCATTTCGCGCCGCAGCGATGCAAGAAGAAGTAGCGCCAACGCTCCAACCGCTCGGCCAATAGAAGCCGCTCGTCGCGTACCGTCGTTTCAACTCCCGAAGCGATCGCCGAAGCCTGTTGCATCAGTTCCGCAAGCGGCGGCGCCCAGCGTCCGGCCGCGCGCAGCCACTCGCGCAACACGTCCAATGAAGATTCCGCTTCGACGAGCATGGCGCTCTCCCGTACGTCCTTGAGGGAAAGGCCGGTCGCGCAGTTGCGATGCAAAGATGCCGATTTCGAGTGCCCGATCCGGGCCGTTCCAACCCAAAGAACAGTTTACCCCTCCGACCGGCAGGAAACAATTCTCCGCCGGTAAGGAAAACAGAAACAGCCTTGCCCGCGATCGGCCGACGACTGCCCCCTTGCGGCCGCGCACTCCCCGAAAGGCGTTCGGTCACGTGCGTCGCCGTGGAGACCTACCGATCGGTTCGCTTCTCGGACGAGGGCGTGGCATCGATCGGCGTATCGCCCTCGGCCGCGCAAGCGAACCCTTCAGTCCCCAAACAGGTCCACACAATGATGCAAGCAGCCGCCAGCGCAGCCAAGCGACCTATTGTGGGCAACCCGAACTTGGGCCGCTTCTCGTATTCCGCGGTTTCAGAACTTGCCCCGACGTTGTCAACTCAGCAGCGCGCCACGACGGCGGTAGTCGCCCAACCCGTCGGCCAATGCCGCGAGAATAGCCTATCGGCAATGATCCTTTCGAATACGCAACTCTCTGTTGCCGACCAAAATCCGCGGCGTCGGCAGGATCGACATAGACTCGGCACTAGCCGCAAAGAGATCGCCCAGGCGAAGCGACCAGCCGCGCCGCCCGCATCATTTTTTCTACTATTTATTCCGTGGCTCAGCGCACTGCGGGCTGATAGACCGCCCCGCCCGGCGGACCGAATGACTTCGCGGCCGAATCGAGCACCAGCACCCAATCGTTGCCGCGGCCCGGTTCGCCCGGCGGATCGAACTCGATCACCGACTCTTGCCGGCCCCCGCCCTCGGCCTTCTTGACGGTTACCGTGGGCATGGCCGTAAACTGGCCGTTGCGCGGATCGAACCACCACGGGACGACATGCTCAGCCTGAAGCTTATCGACGCGGATTTTCAGCGTCCGCCCCGTCGGCGTGTAGATGAATGCGAACGCGCCATCGCTCGCCCGAGCGGCGCGGTAATGATCGGGGCCCTCGGGGTTGTCGCCAACGATCAACGACTGATCGGGCGCAAGCGTTTGCCAGGGGCGCGATTCGAACAGACGACGCATCAGGCCCATCTGTGCCGAACCGGGATGCCGCAGCGCATCGCGCCAGGGGGTGCGTGCCGCGGAAATCGGCTTTCGGCCCGGCTGCCACATCTGCCAGATGTTGTGATCGCCGTAGGTATGCCCGCACGCTCCGGAAAGCATCGACCAGTAGGCCGCCTGCCGCACGTCCCAGTCGTCGAACCAGCCTTTGTCCGACTTCCAGTCGATCGGATGGTCTTCGTAGCGCGGCTCGCCGTCGAGCACGGGCTTCGTCGGCTTTCGCTCGTAGGCGCTCAGCGTCATCTTGTAGTTCGGGTTGTTCGCTCGCCCGTGGCCCGACTGGAACATGTTGAAACTCAGCCACGGTTCATCGTGGAACCATTGAGCCGAACTGGCGCCGCCGAGCGGGTGGAACGTCATCAGGTGCGCGCCGCCGTCGCCTTCGGCCAACCCGGTGGCCATGGCGCGGATGATCTCGCGGTGACGGTCGTTCTCGATCGGACGGTCGCCGCCGAGAATCCAGATGATCGGCCGATCCTTGTATCGCTGCCCCAGCCAACGGCCGTAGATCCGCGCGTTCTCGGGCGTAAAGATCTCGGGGCCTTTGCCCCATTTCTTATTCCATTTATCGCCCCAGGTGGGCAGCATGCCGATGAAGATGTTCGCCGCCTCCGCGCGGCCGACCACGTAATCCACGTGCTTGAAATAGGCCTCGTTGGGCTTGGTGGGGTCTTGATCTATCAACGGCAAGTCGCCGTTGGCATTGGGCGTTTCCAAGCCGTCTAGCTCCGCTAAACCGACAGCCTGAATCACCGTAAACCCCTTCCGCACGCGATCGCGCATGTAGAGATCGACCTCTTCGCGATTGAGCCGATGAAACAACTCCCAAGCGGTATCGCCCAGGTAGAAGAACGGTCGGCCGTCGCCGCGAATCAGCCATCGGCCGTCGTCCGAAACTCTGAGTCTGTTCTTTGCCGCTGTCTGCTCGGCCGCTACTGTTGTTCGCGGGGCGAGAAGCATGCTAAGGGCCACCGCCAAAAGCACGACCGCGGCGCCAAGCATCACACGCACGGTTCCTCTACGCTTGCAAATCATTGGGAACTCCTGTAATCTCAATCCGCCGCACAACAAACAGCGAGTCGGTCGGTTTAAACCTCCTACCACTCGCCTACCCCGATTGCACCGTCTGCGTCGGCCCGCCGCACGGCCTGAGGCGACCTCGCCTGCGGGCAACACATTTTAGAGTGAACGGCCGTCGCTTGCGACCGGCAAGTGGCTTTTTTCAGCCCAGCGCCGTTTGCGGACGGCGACGAGACGTTGAGCGGCCGTCCGCCAACACGATTTGCCGCCGATGACGCGGCATCGCCCCCGGTTTGATCATTTCCAACCGTTGCGGTTTTCACGACGGAGGTGCAATCCATCATGCAGTGGCTTGCCGGTGTTCCTTTTATCGTGCTGCTCGCGGCCGCGCCAGCGCCCAAGGGGCTCGACGACTATGTGGCCCATCACGACGCCAACTATAGCGACGAGCACCGTATGCTCGCTTCAGTTTGGTTCGGACCGGGCTACCACACGAAGATCCCCGACGGAACTCGGGTCCACACAACCCGCGGATCCCTCGAATACGCCTTGGCGTTGCTGGCCCGTGGCGGCCAACGGGATGTCGCCCGGGCCGAGGCGATCATCGGCAAAGTCATCAGCCTTCAGGACCAACGCCCGCAAAGCCGCTCGCGGGGCATTTGGCCCTGGCTGCTCGAAGAGCCGATCGACCAGATGGCCGCGCCCGACTACAACTGGGCCGACTTCTGCGGCGCACTGCTTGCGCAAATGCTGCATTCGTACAACGATCGGCTGTCGCCGAGTGCGCGGGAGCAAATGCGAGAGAGCCTCCGCTTGGCCGCCGAGGCGATCAAAAGGCGCAATGTCGGCCCCGACTACACGAATATCGCACTGATGGGCGGCGGGGTGTGCGCGGCCGCGGGCGAGTTGCTCCACGACGCCGCGCTGCTGGAGTACGGCCGATCGCGGCTTCAACGGTTGGTGGAACACACGAAGCTCCATGGCAGTTTCAACGAGTTCAACAGCCCCACCTACACAATGGTCGCTCTCCGCGAGGCGGAACGCACGCTCTATCTTGTCCGCGACGAGCAGGCCCGCGCCGCCGCCGAGTGGTTGCGCCGCCGCGCTTGGCAAACCGTTGCCGAAAGCTTCCACCCGGCCACATCGCAGTGGTGCGGCCCGCACAGCCGTGCGTATTCCGACTACATCGATCGGTGGACGGCGCAGTACCTCAGCGATGCGACCGGCGTTTCGATCGCCCCGCATCCGAAGGCCGCCGGGCGCCGTGCCGTTGCCGAGCCGAACTATTTCGGCCTGCCTTGCCCCGACGAATTCCGCCCATATTTTCAACGGCTGACGGCCTCGCCGCACGACATCCCCAAAGCCCCGCCGTTCAACGACACCGGCCGAAACACCGAGCAACCCAACCGCGACGCGGCAAACGCCGATGCGGCCGGAGCGCAGCCCGCCAAGCGAATGGTGCTGAACAAAGTTGAGCGACGATGGACGTTTATCAAACGCGGCGACGAAGCGTCGTCAATCATCGGCACGGCCTGGCTCGGCGACGATGCCTGCTTCGGCACAGTCAATTCATCCACCTTCTGGACGCAAGCGCGGCCCATCTTGGCCTATTGGCGCACAGCGGATGACCCGGCTGTGGTCTTCCGCGTGCGGTTCTTCCATAATGGTCGCGACTTCGCCTCGATGGGCTGCGCCACCGCGCAGCAACGCAATCGGGCGTTGGTCGTCATCTCACCGCGGCTGAACCACGGCAGTTGGCATCTCAACCTCGATCGGCCTCGCGATGGAATCTTCCGCGCGACGGATTTCCGACTCGTTTGCCAGTTGCGGGGCAGCGGCGTAGCCGCATCGCGCAATGGCGACAACCGTTTTGAACTCAGCTCGGGCGAGCAGCGGATGGTGATTCATCCGGCCCCCACCCGCGCCGGCGACCAGCCGGTGGTGTGGCGCTCGCAAGAGGGCGACGAAACGGCTCAATGGTCGGCCGTGTTTTATGAAGGCGACGAGAAGGCCTTCGATTGGCGCAGTCCGCCGCCGCTGGTGCTCGCATTCGGCGTCGAACTGCTGCGCGAGGATGAGCAGCCCGCCGCATCGTCGCCCCGATGGAACGAATTGCTATCGCAGGTGAGTTGGACGCCGGCCACGGGCAGCGAACTCACCGTTGCCGCACCTGCGGCGGTAAAACGTTAGCAACCTGTGGAAATACTCGCATCAGAAGACATAGCATTTTGCATTTTCTCGAAAACTGCCCTACCGATCACCTCCGCCCTTTGGTCTATGGCAAGCCCTCGGCGGACAGCCAGACGTAGTCGATAACGCGGTCGCCGAACCGCCCGAAATGATCGAACAACAGGCGATTCGGCCGCTCTCGCCTTGACGAACTACTCTCGTTCGTACAGGATAATAAAATTCCTGCCGAAAATCTCCGCGTGTATTCTCGGGCGAATCACGATGAGCACTCCTCCTCGGGTTGTATCGTGCGCAGGCGCGCTGTTGCTCGCGCTCTGCGCGGTTTTCGTCGCCGCCGGGGCCGATTGGCCGCAATGGGGCGGTTCGCCGGCCCGGAACATGGTTTCCGTCGAAGAACGGCTCCCATCGAGTTTCGAACCGGGCAAAAAACGCCCGGACGGCTCGGGCATCGACATCAGCACAACCCGCAACGTGCGTTGGGTGGCCAAGCTGGGAACCGAGAACTATTCGAGCCCAGTGGTTGCCAATGGTCGAGTGTTCATTGGAACGAACGACGATTCCTTGGATGATGAACGCTACTCTGCGACCGAGGGCGGGTTACTGTTGTGCCTCGACGAAGCAAGTGGTCGCCGCCTATGGAAATTGGTTGTGCCGCGGCTTGAGATCGATCGCTCAAAGGTCAGCGAAGATTTCGATTTGATGAACCTCGGGATTTGCGCCACGCCGACGGTCGATGGTGATCAAGTCTATGTGGTCACCAATCGATGCGAGGTGCTTTGCCTCGACGTGGACGGCATGGCCGACGGCAACGACGGCCCGTATCGCGACGAAGCAACGTTTTCGATTCCAGCCGGGCGGTCCCCGGTCGCGTTGCATCCCGATGATGCCGACATTCTGTGGCGATTCGACATGTTGCGAGAACTGCCCGTTTTTCCACACGATGCGGCGAACTCGGCCATTACGGTCTACGGCGACTGTGTTTACGTCGGAACGGCCAACGGCGTCTATGACGGCAAGGTCGTGCTGCCCACGGCGCCATCGATAATCGCTCTCGACAAGCAAACCGGGCGATTGATTGCTAAAGATGACGGACGGATTAGTGCAGGTGTCTTTCACGGTCAATGGTCTTCACCGGCGCTGGCGCGGGTGGGCGGGCAAACGCTCATTTTATACGGTGGTGGCGATGGATTCTGCCATGCCTTTAAGGCAATCGCCGGAGCACCGCCTGCCGACGGATTGCTTCTGAGAGCTTGGTCGCTCGATGCCAATCCCCAGGAGTACCGAGTTCGAGACGGACGCCCCATCGATTACTGGGCAGGCGATCGCCGGAAGGGTCCCGCAAACCGCAACGACGGGCAATATGTCGGTCCAAGCGAGATCATCGGCACGCCGGTCGTACACGCCAACCGGGTTTACGTGACCATTGGGCAAGATCCTCTTCACGGACGCGGGCGCGGTGCGCTGACGTGTTTCGACATCACTCGCGCCTGCGAGCCAGACATGGCCTGCGTCTGGCGATACACGGACATTGAGCGGAGCCTGTCGACGGTCGCCGTCGCCGGCGGGCTGGTTTACGCAGCCGATCTTTCGGGCAAGCTGCACTGTGTCGACGCAGATGACGGGCAGGTTTATTGGGTTCACGATACGAAGCAAGATATTTGGTCATCACCCTTCGTAGCGGATGGCAAGATTTATCTTGGCACCCGTAAGGGCCTGTCAGTGCTCGCCGCAGGAAAACACAAGCAGTTATTGGCCGAAATTCGGCTTGGTTCAGCCGTTTGGTCGGTCCCGGCTGCCGCCAACAACACGCTTTTCGTGGCGTCGCAACGCTATCTTTGGGCAGTGGAACAAAAGACCGCAGAAGACAGTCAATCGCCGGCGGCCCAGTGATCGTGTCGGGCCGACGCCGGTTTCGAGCACGCGAAAACAGCCTCCGCGCGCACTCTCGATCAAATCACGATGAGCATTTCACCACGGGTCGTTTCGTACACCGTTGCATCGCTGCTCGTATTTTGCTCGGTTCTCGGCGCCGCCGGGGCCGATTGGCCGCAATGGGGCGGTTCGCCGGCTCGGAACATGGTTTCCGTCGAAGAACGGCTCCCATCGAGCTTCGAACCGGGCAAAAAACGCCCGGACGGCTCGGGCATCGACATGAGCACGACCCGCAACGTGCGTTGGGCGGCCAAGCTCGGAACCGAGACGTACTCCAGTCCGGTTGTGGCTTCTCATCGAGTGCTTATCGGAACCAACGATGCGATCGACGATGATCGCACGGAACCGACCGGCGGCGGGGCGTTGTTGTGCTTCGACGAGCGCACCGGCGAGTTGCAATGGAAATACATTTCGCCGCGCCGCGAAGATGTTCAAGGCCGGGCCAGTTCAGATTTCGAACGGATGAATCTGGGCATTTGTTCTACCCCCTGCGTGGAAGGCGACCGCGTTTACGTAGTAACCAACCGTGCGGAGGTGGTGTGTTTGGACATCGACGGCATGGCCGACGGCAACGATGGCGCCGCCGACGAGGCCGTGTGCAGCGTGCCCAAAGGACATGCTCCGCTGACGCTCGACGAGCACGATGCCGACGTGGTTTGGCGGTTCGATTTGCTCAACCTGCCGACGTTTCCTCACGATGCCACTTGCGGCTCGCCGTTGGTTTGGGGCGATTACGTCTATGTGGCCACCGGCAACGGCATCAACGGAACAGAGGGCGTGGCCAACGCGAACGAAGACGCTGCGGTTTATCCCGAGGCGCCATCGCTGATTGCCATCGACAAGAGGACCGGCAAACTTGCCGCTGTGGACGACGCGAAGATCGGACATCGTGTGTTTCACGGCCAATGGTCGTCGCCGGCGGCGGCGGAGGTCAAAGGCGAACCGTTGATCTTTTTCGGCGGTGGCGACGGTTTTTGCTACGCCTTTTCCGCGTTTCGCCCCGACCGCGATTCGGACGGCCTGTTGCGCACCATTTGGAAGTTCGATTGCAACCCGCACGACTACCGCTTTCGCGACGGCAAACCGATGTACTATTGGCTTGGCGACAAGCGGTTCAACAAAGAGATGCCCGACGACGGCAGCTTCGCCAGTCCGTGCGAAATCATCGCCACGCCCGTGTTTCATGAGAACCGCATCTATGTGGCCATCGGCCAAGATCCGATGCACGGCCGAGGCCGGGGCGCACTGCACTGCATCGACGCAACACAGAAAGGCGATGTGACCGAGACCGCGCGGCGGTGGGTGTACACCGGATTGGAGCGCAGCTTATCGACTGTGGCGGTTGACGATGGGCTCGTGTATTGCTGCGATTATCCGGGGCGGCTGCACTGCCTCGACGCGGAGACGGGCCGATTGCACTGGATTCACGAAGCCAAAGCCCCGACGTGGACCTCGCCGCTGGTGGCCGATGGAAAAATCTTCTTGGGCACGAGAAAGAGCCTGTGGATCCTCAAAGCCGGCCCGCAGCTCGAAGTGCTTAGCCAGATCAATCTCGGTTCCGCGCTCCGTTCTACGCCGGCGGCTGCCAACAACACTCTGTACGTCGCTTCGCAACGCTACCTTTGGGCGGTGGAACAGAAAGACCGCTGAAATCGGGCGATGGCCTGCACGGCTTTGATCGTGCTGAGCAGCGGCAGACGACAGGCACGCGACGAGATCGGCCGAGCCGGGGGTGAAAACACTCCCGCCTTTTCGCGAGTCGAGCATTTGCTTCTGCCGAACGACGGCCGTCTTAAGAATCGCTAACCCGCACGCAACGGCCGCCCTCGCGTTTGGCGGCATAGAGGGCTCGGTCTGCGGCGGCGAGCAAGTCCTCGGCCGATCTCTTTTCGCCGTCGGCCAAGGCGATGCCCGCGCTAGCGCCAATGCGAAACTCGCCTTCGGGCAGGAGCAACGGCGCTGCCAGAACGCCGAGAATCCGCTCGGCCGCGGCCAAAGCGATCCGTGCGGCGTTCACATCGGCGAGCACCACGGCAAATTCGTCGCCGCCGTAGCGGACAACCAAGTCGGATGGGCGAACCGCGTTGCGCAGCCGCTCTGCGGCCGCACGAAGCACCCGATCGCCCAGAAGATGCCCCCATTGGTCGTTAATCGACTTGAACCCGTCAAGGTCGATGAACAACAACGAGAACATAGCCCCTTCGGACAAAAGTCGATCAAGCAAAGTCCACAGCGAGCGGCGGTCGGGCAGCCCGGTCAACGCGTCGCCAACCCAGGCGCCCCCCGGCTCTTGCGGCGTCGCCCGGCAAACACAAAGGCGATCCCCCACATCGCCCTTCTCCGCTTCTTGCCCCGCCAAGTTGCATGAAAACGGCACGGCCGACTGAAGCAAGGCGTCGGCCCGCACTGGACCGGCCGACGCATTCCGATTGTCTGTTGCCGACGACAAGCCTTCGGGCAAACCAACATCATCGGCAGCCGCTGCCAACAACCAATAAGCGCCGTTGCCGTCGCCAAAACGCCGGCAGCTCAAGCGCGAGGGGAATTCCCGCGGAAAGATCCGGGCCGCCAGATCGGCATCGGGCAGCGGCCCGCACGGCTCTGCATTATCACCGGCAATTGTCCATCGGCTTTCACGTTCTGACCATGCAAGGGTCGAATCACTCAACCCACCCGGCGACGCCAAGCCGCAAACGGTTTGCTCGCTCAATCGCAGATCTGCCGACCGAAGCGGTGTTCGTTCCTCTAGTGACCGTAACAACGATTGGAGGTCGGAACGCAATTGCCCGTCGGGGCACAACCACCTGGCGGCACGGTTGAACGCCAACGGGCGGTTGCTGCCGGCCGCCACCACGACAGCCGCTCGCGGCAGCATCTCTACGAGCGAACAGATCACAGCGACGACCGCGCGTGGTGCCGCGTCTGATTCTGCCGCAAGCGAAGTTGTCGTTCGTTCGTTCATGGGCAACTCTGCCGCGAAAGAGAAAAACCCCGCGTACCGCCTGTTGAATAGCCCGGGCTGAACCGTGCAAGCCGCGGCAATCCACCCCCGCGATGTTGCGCCTCACAAACTCGTGATGGCGAGTGACTCCGGGTCAGCTCCCCACCCAGTGCTTGGCCCAACGCAAAGGCAATATGCACGCCAAGATCGGACTCCTGCCCGCTCTGGTGACCGCAAGTCCGGTGGGCATCGCCTCGCCACGACGGTCTAATCTAACACCACGCTTTGAGTGGTTCCATCTGCGTCACCAGCAGCACACACACCATAAGAGGGGGTCGGCGACGCGTTTGGCCCCAGGTGTCCGCACACAGAATCGATTCCTAATGGCCCAATCGCATTGCACGTCCACCCGTCCTGTAGAGGGGGGTTGAAAGATGATTTCAGCGATGATTCTTCCGGGTTTTCACTATACTTACGTCAGTAAGTAATGTTTTCATTAGAGCTCGGATCGGGCATACAATCCATAAAACCTTAGCAATCGGCTCTGTCGGCAGCATATAATAGTGGCCGTATAAAGAACCAAGGGACTTTTGTATGATCGCGCCCGCCCATTCGCCTGCTCATTCGACCGATTGGTTTCGGGTACTTTGGCGACGGCGGCGTCTGGCCGCTTTCGTTTTTTTGGCGATCTTGGCTGTCACCGTCGCCTACCAAGTGTTGGCGCCGCGCAGCTACCAATCGGAGAGCAAACTCCTGGCCCGACTGGGTCGCGAGAATGCGATGCTCGATCCCACAGTGGCCCCGGGCCAACAAGGGATTGTCGCCATTCCTCAGTCGCGTGAAGACGAGATCAATTCAATCGTCGAAGTGTTGCGCAGTCGCGCACTCCTCGAAGGGGTGGTGGATGAACTGGGGCCGCATGCCATTCTCGGGCAGCGGGCCGACTCGGAAGACGGGCCTGTCACCGCCGATGGGGTCCATGGTTGGACCACTCAAGCGGCGGTTCAGGCGCGGCGATTGATCGGCGGCGCGGCGGCATGGGTCAAGTTCCAACTTCAAGGCCCGCCGGCAGGCGATCGCGAGCAGGCCTTGCAGAGGCTCGAAAAATCGTTGCGCGTGCAATGCGCGCGGCGGTCGAACGTAGTGGAGATTTCGTGCGAGTCCCACTCGCCCGAGCAGGCGCAGAAGATCGTCTCGGCAGTGGTGGAACGCTTTCGCGCTGAGCATCTTCGTTTGCATCGCGCGGACGGCAGCCGCGAGTTCTTCGAAACACAGGCCCATCAGACCCGCGAGCAACTCGACCGGGTTGCAGCAGCGCTCCGCGATTTGAAAACCGCAGCGGGCCTGACGGCCGCCGAAGACCAGCGGCGTTTGCTGGCGAGCAGGCTGTCGGAGTTCGAGGTCGAAATGGAACGCGTGGGCACGGCCCAGGCCGCCTCGGCCGCCCGAATCGCCGCATTGCGATCGAAGCTGGCTCAACTGTCGCCGACCGAGACCACGGCCGAGACCTCGGGCGTGGGCAATTTCGCTGCCGATACGATGCGCAGCCAATTGTACGCCTTGGAAATGCAGGAGAAGGAATACGCTTCGAAGTACACGGACAATCATCCGCGGCTGGTCGAATTGCGGCGCAAGCTGGCCGAAGCGCGGCAAGTGTACGCGATGGAAGAGCCGACTCGGACCCAGGTGACCGTGGCGCCCAGCAAGTCGCACCAGGAAGTCCAAACCGCCCTGTTGGTCGAAGAACCGAAGCTGGCCGCCCTACAGGCCGAGTCGGACGGACTGAAACATGCGATTGCGAAAACACGCGACGAGATCCGTTTGATGAACGAAGCGGACACCCGATTGGCTCAACTACAGCGAGAATCGGACCTGTTGGAAACAGCGTACAAACGTTATTCCGCCGGGTTGGAAGAGGCCAGAATCGACGAGGCGTTGCTGGGTAGGCTGATGTCGAACATCTGCGTTGTGAAACAGGCCAGCTTCGAAGCGTAGGCGGTATGGCCGGCGCCCGCTCCTGTCTTCGCGCTCGGGTTGGCGGTGGGAGGCTTGTGCGCTTTCGCGGCCGTAGTATTGGCCGAACGAAACGACCGCCGCGTTTACTCTCTTGACGACATCGAACTGCCGGCCGGCGCTCCGACGCTGGCGGCCATGCCCCGTTTCGAGCGAGAACCGCTTCAGCATTCCACCAACTGAACTGCTTCAAGAGAACAACCCCGAGGCTGAACGGCAGATGTCGCGCATGTTCCGGCGAGCTTCGTGTTCAACCCGGCCGTGGTACTCGTAAGCGAACCCGCGCTGGCCGTCCGACGAATCAACAACGAACCGCGCCCCAACGCGAGAAAGCGATAAGAAAACACCGGGCAAGAAGACGAACGGCTCCAAGCGAGTGCTGCCCGGTGCCCGTACTCTTGCGAGTTTGAAGCACCCGAGAGGTCTTCGATAAACGATGGCGACCGATCTGCTGCAAAAGACCGAACAACTCGCCGGCCAGGCCCGGTGGCGTCTGACCGACAAATGGCAGCGGCGTTACGAACAGCTTCTGCGCGGATTAGGTCTGCTCGGCAAGTCGAACGGCGAGGCTTCGCAACAGGAATCGTCTCGCGCGCCGGCAGCCGGGGCGTTGATCGGTGTGGCGGCCTGTGCGGGCAAGGAAGGTGCAAGCACGGTCGCCGCTCACATGGCCGTGGCCGCGGCAACGCTGGGCTGCTCAACACTGTTGGTTGACGCATGTTCGTGCCACAATCCGTCGCAGCACGCCCGGTTCGGCGTTTCTTTGCATCCCGGCTGGGCCGAATTCGTTCAGACCAGCGGCGACCACCCCACGGCGATCCTCCCCGTTTCGCCCCATCTTTGGCTGCTGCCGTCAGGCAAGCGGTCGGTGCAGGCGTCGCGGGCTCATGACGTTTACGAATTGCATTCGGCGGTGAAGGAGATCTCCGGCGGCTTCGCCCTGACCATCTTCGATCTTCCGCCGGCGGCGCGAAGTACGATGACGTTGCGATTCGGCAGCGTGCTCGACGGCCTGGTGCTCGTGGCCGAAGCCCAACGGACCTCGCAATCGCATGTCCAGAGGGCGGCCGAGTTGATTCGCAGATCGAATGGGCGTTTATTGGGCGTCGTGCTCAATCAATCAGAAATCAGGTGACGGCTGTCTCATTGGGCTCGGCGAGATCAAAGCCAAGCTCAACGAAGCCGAATTGGGATCGCGACAAATAGATGACGGACCCGAGGAAACGGACCGGGACGGCGGCAGAAGCCGGCCGCGCACGGGTATGCGGCGGCTGGCGGGCGGGCAATCGCAGCGACGAGAGATAATGGGCTGAATTGGCGGCGTCAGGCATGGCAACAGGCGGCTGTTTCTGGAAAGTCGCCGAGTTGGCTTGCGGACAGTCCCGTTGAAGACGCACATCGTTGGAGTTGTCAAGCATGGGATTACTGGGACGTCTGATCGATTGGGCGATCCCCGGGGGGCGTATCGACTCGCGGGGATTGCTCGGAACACAGGAATTGCAGCGCAGCCTGCGCCGCGAACAGGCGCGAACCGACCGCGGCGCCGATCCGTTCGCCTTGCTGGTGCTTGCCCCTCCGCGAGGCGCGAACGTTGCCGAAACGATGCAGTGCGTCGCCGAGGCTGTCCGCAAGCGCATCCGAGTGACCGATGAAGCCGGCTGGCTTGACCATGCGGCCATCGGCATCCTGCTGCCGAGCACGCCCGCGCAAGGAGCGTGGACCCTTGCCGACGACATTTGCCTTTCGCTGCCGCTCGATGTGGAACTTCCCGTCTGCCGCGTCTACGTCTATCCGCCTCCGCGAACCCCGCGCGCCAACGGGGAACACGCCGCCGAAGATCGCCAGGCCGGCGGTTCACCAGTGGGCACGCTCGACAACTTGCTGGCGGTCGGGCTGCCGTTGTGGAAACGCGGCCTCGACGTGATTGTCAGTTCGCTGGCCTTGCTGCTGCTGGCGCCGTTGCTGGCCGTTGTCGCCTTGGCCGTCAAACTGACCTCGCCGGGCCCGGTGTTCTTCCGGCAGCTCCGCAGCGGATTGGGCGGCCGCCCGTTCGTGTGCCTGAAGTTTCGCACCATGGTTGTCGACGCCGAGAATCGCAAAGCCGACTTGATGGCGCGAAACGAACAGGACGGGCCGGCCTTCAAGATTCGCAACGATCCGCGAATCACCCGCTTGGGCAAGTTCCTGCGGCAAACGAGCATCGACGAGTTGCCGCAGCTCTGGAACGTCCTTTGCGGCGAAATGACGCTCGTCGGGCCGCGGCCGCTGCCCGTGGCCGAAGCCGAAGCCTGTCGGGGCTGGCTCCGCCGCCGCCAAGATGTCACTCCGGGGCTAACATGCATTTGGCAAGTCCACGGTCGGTCGAAAGTGTCGTTCATTGAGTGGGTGCGGATGGATTTGCGCTACAGCCGATCGCGCAGCTTATGGCACGACTTGAAGCTCATTGTGCAAACGGTGCCGGCCATGCTGGTTCGGCGCAACGGTTGCTAGCTCCGCACGGTCGAGGCCTGCAACGCCCGGCGTTGGGATGGCCGATGCGCACGCGGGTCGTCGTCGGACGCCCGGTGCGAGGGATAATGCGGCTCGGCGACGAAGCAACGGCGTTAAGGCCTCGTGATACCTATGATGAAGATCGATTCCTCCTCGCCCATGCCGACTCTGTTGCCGGCCGGCGCATTGCCGCAACGCCGCCGGGCGAAGCTGCTGCTGCTGGCTTACGCGTGCAGCCCGAGCCACGGTTCGGACGAAGCCGTTGGCTGGAACTGGGCGTTGCAGGCGGCCCGCTTTGCCGACACATGGGTGATTTGCGAGAAATCGGCGTATGAAGACCTAATCGAAGACTACTTCCGCAAGCACGGTCGGCCGCAGGGCCTGAATTTCGTTTTCGTGGAGAAGCCCCGCTGGATGCGTGCGCTGGCGCGCGTTCCGGGGTTCTATTATCTCACCTACAACTGGTGGCATCGCCGGGCGTTTCGCGCGGCGCGAGAGTTGCACAGTAAACACCGCTTCGACGCTGCGCATCAGTTGAACTACTGCGGCTATCGGGAGCCAGGCTACTTGTGGAAGCTCGACGTTCCCTTTCTTTGGGGGCCCATCGGCGGCACGCAAAACGTGCCGTGGCGGTTTCTGCCGACGCTCTCGCTTCGCTCGGCCCTATCCGAAGCGTTTCGTGGATCATTGAATCAGTTGCAGCTTCGGCTCAGTCGGCGGGTGCGAAATGCCGCCGGCCGAGCCGCCGTAGTGATGACGGCCAATTCGACCGTGCAGCGCGATTTCCGTCGCGTTCACGGGGTTGATTCGTTGCTGCTTTGCGAAGTGCAATTGCCGGAACTCGCCGGGCGCATTCGTCGGGCGGAGGACCGCGGCGATACGCTTCGCCTGCTTTGGTCGGGCCTATTCCACGAATTCAAGGGCTTGGCCCTGTTGTTGCAGGCTTTGGCGATGCTGCCGCCGGAGACGCGGTGGCGGTTGGACGTGGTGGGCGATGGCCGGAGTCGGGCGCGATGGATGCGCATGGCCGCTCGTTTGGGACTGATCGACAAGATCTCGTGGCACGGATGGCTGCCGCGCAGCGAGGCGCTCGACCACTGCCGAAACACCGATGTCTTCGTATTCACTAGCCTGCGCGACACGACGGGCACTGTCGTTCTGGAAGCGTTGGCCGCCGGGGCGCCGGTCATTTGCCTCGACCATCAAGGCGGTCGAGACATCGTAACCGACCAATGCGGCATCAAGGTTCCCGCGATTTGGCCCGATGAAACAGTCGCCCAACTTTCCAATGCCATCGCCGCATTGGCAAGCGATCCCGTGCGGCTGGAGTCGTTAAGCCGCGGCGCTTTGGCCCGCGCGGCCGAGTATATGCCTGCTGCGCGAGACGGAGTGTACGTGAGCCTGCTGCGTCAAGTTTTGGGAGACGGTTTCGAATGGGAGCCGCGGAACGATGCGGAGTGCGGCAGCCATGGGAGGGGTGCAACAGCCGATCCGTGTTTCAGTCACCTTGATTTCGTCGATCGACTCGATTCCGCCAGATCTGTTGATGGCGTTTCGCCGGGCGGTGAGAAAGGCAATTGTTCGAGCGACAGGCCGGGCGATGCCGGCAACGGCGGAGTGCAGGCCGAGCCTGACGCGGCATCGTGCGAATCGACGACGTGCGGGGGAGGTGGGGGATGAGCGCGTTGGATTGGGTGCGCGCCGCAGGCGGCCGGACGGCCGCGATGCTTGCGCGGTGGCTGGGCGACCGCTCGCGCGGCGCCCCGGCCATTCTCTGTTACCATGGCGTGCTGCCGACGCCGCCGGGCGTCAGACCCGGCGCGTTTCATTGCGCGCCCGAAGTCTTTCGCCGGCAGCTTGCCGGCCTGCAAAAGAGCGGTTACCGGTTCGTCCGGCTGGCGGAAATGCTTGCGATGCAGCAAGAGGGTCGGCTGACGCCGCACACATTGGCCGTCACGTTCGACGATGGTTATGCGAACCTGCTGCATCGCGCGTATCCGATTTTGCGCCAGTTGAACATTCCCGCGACCGTCTTTGTATGCACGGGCTTCATCGATTCGATGGAGCCGCTGCCGTTCGATCCCTGGTGCGTCGCGCACCGGAACCGATTGCCCGTAGAAGACTATCGGCATCTTACAGAAGCGGAGTGTTCCGAACTGATCGCCGACGGATTGGTTGATCTGGGCACGCATACGCACACGCACGCCGATTTCCGCGGGCGAGCCGAGGCCTTGTACGAAGAATTGATCGTTTCCTGTCAATGGCTGGCTTGCCGTTTCGGCTGCCGGCAGATTCCGTTTGCGTTTCCCTTCGGCCGTCGGTACTCGGGACACTCGACCGAAGAGTTGATCGGCGCGGCGCGGGCCGCCGGTGTCAGTTGCGCGCTTTCGACGGAATGCGGATACGTTTTGGCCGGGGCTTCGCCGCATCATCTGGGCCGGTTTCTCGTGTATGGGTGGGATTCGGCCTCGACGATTCGCGGGAAACTGAGCGGTTACTATTCGTGGATTCCTCGCTGGCAATCGCGGCTTTTCCGGAAGTTCTCGACGGGAACGCGGACCGTTCCGGCGCCGAGCGACTCGGCCGCCCAGACAACCGCCGTGCGACGAACGGTTCGAGGAGTATGACGTTCGTGGCGATAGAAGAATCGTCGATAGCCCCGAATGAGTCGTCCGCGGCCGATGCAGGAGCGTCTCGGCCCGGCAAGCCATGGTTCTCGACCGCGGCCGCGCGCACCGTCGCGCTGGCGCTGGTTGACCAGGCGGCGGTCAGCGGCACGCGATTCGCCGCGACGATCTTGGTGGGCCGCTGGGCCGGCAAAGAGGCTTTGGGCGACTACTACCTAGCCTTCTCAATGGTCATGCTCGCCCTTTGCGTGCATGAAGCGTTGGTCGCTCTGCCGTACAACGTGTTTGTGCAGCGGTGGTCGGCAGACTCCGCGCGAAGCCGCCGCTACACGCATTCCACCCTGCTGCTGACATGGTGCTGCGGACTGGGGCTGGCCGGTGTTTTCGCCGTGGCCTCGGCCGCCATGTGGCTGCTCGGCCATCCGGTCGGTTTTGGCGCTGTTGCCCTTGCCGCCACGGCCGCCGTGCCGATGCTGTTTCTGGTCGAGTTCGCTCGCCGGCACGCGTTGGCGCACTTTGCCCCGTGGCGGGCCGTGCGCATCGACTGGGCCTGCGCCGCTCTCCAAGTGGGCGGTCTGCTCCTGCTGGCTCAAACAGGTTTGCTTACGCCGATCAACGCCTATCTGGTGTTTGCCGCCGGCTACGCAGTGGTGGCGGTTGCATGGTGGGCGGCCGGCGGGGCGCACGGCGAGCCGCCCGCCTCGCTTGGGCCAACGACGATCCGCCATTGGCGCTTCGGGCGGTGGGTTTTCGGAACCCAATTGATGCAGACGTTGCGCGGCGCAGCGCCGCCCTGGATCGCCGCACTGGTCCTGAGCAAGGCAGAGGCGGGACAATTGGCGGCGTTTCTGACGATCGTGCTCTTGGCCAACCCCTTTCTGCTAAGCATCAACAACATTTTGTCGCCGATCCTGACGCGTACGCTGCGACGCGAAGGACCGGCGCGCATGCGCGCCGCGTTGATCGCCGGAACGGCATGGCTTGTGCTGGGGATGACGGCTCTGGGCGCATTGCTTGCGGCATTCAGCCCGCCGGCCTTGGCCGTGCTTTTCGGCGCGCAATACGTTGATCGGCCCCATGTCGTGCCGGTCCTTGCTTTGGCGATGGTGATCGAGGCGGCTGGCATGCCCTCGATCAACGGATTGTGGGCGTTGCGGAAAGGGCAGGCGAACTTCCTGGCCAACTTTGCCGGCGCGGCGGTCACTGTTGCCGCCTGCGCGGTGTTGACCATTTATGACGGACTGTTCGGCGCCGCCTGCGGGCTCGTGGCAGGCCGTTGCGTTTCCACATGGTGGCAGATGGCGGCCTGCTTGCGAGCAATCGATCGCGCGGCCGAGCCGCCGCGCAGCAGGTCGCCCCTTGAAATGGCGGCGAGAGAGTCGAGATGCAACCCCGTGGCGCCGTAGCGGGCTTGTTTCGTCGGCCGTCGCCGCCGTTGTTCGGTCGGCATCGGCGCGGCTGCCCGTTTGTTTTCAGATCGCCTAATGATCGCCCAAAGGTTGATTCGTTGTAAAACGAGTTGTTCATTCCAGTGACGGAATCAACAGTCGCACAGCGCTGGTCGTGGCTCGAGTGGGCTTCAGTGACCCTTGTTTGCGGTTACTGGAGTATGACCCGGTCGTTTGCGCATTTGGGAATGGCCCCGTTATACGTCGGCGAAGCCGTTTTGCTTGCCGTGGCGGTCTTTCGCTCGGCGGCATTGCAGGGCGTTTGGATTCGTCACCTCACCAAGCGAACTGCGCTGACCGCATTGGCGTCAATGATCGCCGTGTCTTTGTGCTTCGGCGTCTTGCAAGCGCTGCGGGGGATTATCGAACAACACAACACGAAGATCGCCTTCCAGAACTTGGCGTTCCACGTGTACCCGCTGTTTCTCTTCCCCGGTGTGTACCTGGGAATCAGCCGGCCCGACATGCTCCCGCGGATCGCACGTTGGGCCGCATGGACTGTGGGAATCTATGGCGTTGTCTATATTGCGGTTCTCTCGCCGATGGGATTGGCCGAGGGCGGCGATCTGGCGGGAAACGACGAGAACGCCGTCGCCTGGGCCGGGCAGCCTTCAGGGGCCGGCCCCGCTCTTCTGGCTGTGGCGGCCTTCGAGCCCTCGGCGGCCCGCGCGGCAGCTCCCCTGGCACTGAACGCGTTCGTGATTTTGGGCATTCAAGTTCGGGCGATTTGGATGGCATTGGCGGCCGCGTTGCCGCTTTGGGGTATTTTGGCCGGAAGGCTCCGGCTTGTGCTCGGCGTGGGCGCGGCGGCGATGGCCGCCCTGGCCCTTGCGTGGGTGTCCGATGTTCGCATTCCGGCGCCGACCGGTCGCGGCGGTGAGATTTCGGCCCGTGGAATCGTCGGCCGCGCCCTTTCCGCCGTTTCGCCCGAGCTGGCTCAACAGTACATCCCCGACCCAGAACGCTATGCCACGACTGTTTCGTGGCGCACCCAATGGTGGCGATCGCTTTGGCGGGTTGTCCACAACGATCAGTGGTGGATTCTCTTCGGCCCCGGCTACGGGTATCCCATTTGGAACCATCACCCGGAAGGCGACTTCGACGTTCCGCTGCGCACCCCGCACAATGTGTTTGTCTATGCGCTGAGTTACACCGGCTGGGTTGGCGTTGGGGTGTTCGCAGCCGTGCAAGCAGCCCTGGCGTCCGTTCTTTGGAGGGCCTATCGGGTTTCCGGTCAGCCCTTTGGGTTCTGTTACTGGGTGGTTGTCATCATTTGGGCGACCTTTGACAATTTCCTGGAAAGTCCGCAAGGAGCGGTTCCTTTCTACCTTATGGCCGGCATGGCGGCCGCAGCGCTGTTGCGTCCGTCGCCCTGCGACGAGCGAACCGATGGTCCAATCGCCCCGACTTCTCCGCCGCTTT
>JARKPK010000027.1 GCA_029975295.1 Thermoguttaceae bacterium
CACGGTCAGGGCGTTGCCGCCGAGGGTGAACGCGCCAGCGTTGCCCTCCGGATCGCTGGCGCCGGCGAACTTCAGTCCGCCGACCACGAGCCCGATGTTGTCGTTGTCGGGCGTGAGCCGGACGTTGCCGGCGAAGACCACCTGATCACCGGCCACCGGAGCGTTGCCGCCCACCCAGTTGCTGCCGCTGGTCCCGAAGTCGTTCGCCGGGCTGCCGCCGTTCCACACACGGATCGTGGGCCCGACCGAGATGATCTCGATCTGACCGGTGGCGTAGTCGAAGTAGTTGCCGCTGCCGTAATCCTTCCATCCCAAGCCGCCCGGCAGGGTCGGCAGGGTGATCGAGCTGAACGTGCCCGACTGACTGGTGAAGCCGAACAGGTCGTACACTTGGCCGGCGGCCCAGGTGGGCGAGCCGATGGCCTGCACCGTCAGCGTGCCGCCATAGGTGAGCGAGCTGACGCCGACCACGCTGTCGTAACTCACCGCCGAGGCGATGCCGAAGATCGACGCGGCCGCAGCGTTGAGATCGAGCGTGTTGTTGATCGTCAGCGCGCCGGCGGTCGTGCCGTCGCCGGGGTTGAGGATTGCGCCGGCGGCGATCGTTACGGGGCTGTCGATCGAGCCGAGGCCGCCGAGGGTCGATCCGGCATTGGCGGTTAGGGCCGCCGTGGAAGCGATCGAACCGTTGACCAGCAGCGTGCCGTCGTTGATTGCGGTCGCGCCGCCGTAGGTGTTTGCGCCCGCGAGGGCCAGCGTACCAGCACCGGCCTTCGT
Organism: Thermoguttaceae bacterium; assembly: GCA_029975295.1. GTDB lineage: Bacteria > Planctomycetota > Planctomycetia > Pirellulales > Thermoguttaceae > JARKPK01. The sequence goes on from JARKPK010000027.1 coordinate 778, forward strand.
AATGTTCCCGCTGCCAGTGATCGCACCAGCGATCGTCAGGTCTTTCGCCGCGCCGGCCGAGTCTTCGACGGTGATCGTCCGCGCGACCGAGCCGACATCGACGCCGCCGCTAATCAAACCGCCCGTGCCGCCGCCGGCCGCCTCGTAGAGAATGCCGCCTTGGCCGGCGTTGGGGTTAGTCAGCGCCACGTTGCCCGGCAGCGTGACATCGCGGACGATCAGGGCATTGGCCAGGTTGGCCAGGGCCGTGCCGCTGGTTACGTTGTAGGCGTCGAGGGTGATGGTCGCAACGTTGCTCAACGTACCCGAGCGATAGGTCAACTGGCTGGCAGTGATCGACGAGCCCAGCATGTTCAGCGTGCCGCCGTCCACGTTGACGATGGCCGCGCTGCGGTTCTGGCCGGTGCCGAGCGTTTTGGTGATGCCGCCGGCAATGGTCATCAAACCGCCGGTAACGTTGACCGTGCCTTTGGCGGTGCCGTCGGTGCCGGAGTTGTCGGACCAGTTGCCCATGGTCATCGTGCCGCGGACCTCGAAGAGCCCGCCGCCCATGTTGATGATGCCTTCGCCCTTGGCGTTGGTGCCTGAGCCGAGACGTGCGACTTGGCCGAGGATCACCGAGTTCACCGAAATGTCGTTGCCCGTGCCCGTCAGCGTCAGAACGCCGGTGGTGCCGCCCGCGTTCGAACCGCCGCCGTCGTGGCGACCCATCAACAGCAGGTTCCACTTACCCTTAAGCGTGCCGCCGGTCATGTCGAAGTGGCTGCTGGTCCCCCCCGTTCCCGTGGCATCGTACCAGCCCACACGGACCTCGGTGGTGTAATCGCCGTAGCCTTGAACGGTAAGCGTACCGCCCGAGGCGATGATCGCGCGCCCCCACGACTTATTGCCGCCGACGACGAACAGCGGCGTGGTAACGACGTTGTTCAGGCCGAACTCGACGCGGCTTTCGTTTGCGCCTTGGCCCACACCGGTGGTATCGGCGATGATGAACGAGGTGCGCGCCCAAATCTCGTTGTCGGCAGCCAGCTTGAGAATGCCGTAACTGGCGCTGCCGGGGCTGGTGATGTTGCCACGGCCGACACGGAAGAAGCTCACGTTGGCAGTGAACGAATCCAACGCGCTAAGGTCCATCGTGCTGGTGCCGCCGATAGCGTTGCCGATTTGGTCCGCCAGCCCGAACACGTCGTCGATCCCGGCGCCGACTTTCAAGGAACCGCCGGCCTGGGTGAAACTCACCGTGCCGCTGGCGCCGAGCAGCAAGCTTCGGCCGACGGTGTAATCGCCCGAGGCCAGGTTGATCGTGCCGGCATCGACACGCAAGCTGCCGCCGATGTTCAGCGAACTGAGATTCGCACTGATTTTGCCGGGATCGGTGTTGGTGGTGGTGGCATTGCTGCGGAAGTGCAGCGAGCCGGGCCCGACCGAATCGATCGCACCGTTATACGTCAGCGTCTTCCCGTTGCCGGTGGTGCCGGCCACGATGCTAATAATGTTGTAGTCGCCCGGCAACGAGGCCAGCGTCAGCAGTCCGCGGTTGGCGTCCAGTGTCATCGTTTCCGTCACATGCAAAATCCCGCCGTTTGAAAGTTGCAGGTGGCCGGCGGAAAAGCTGCCCGGGGCCGTGCCCAAATTGGCGTCGCTGGAGATGGTGACCTGGCCGCCCATCACATGTGTCGGCCCACTGTAGGTGTTCGTTCCGCTGAGGACCAACAACCCGCCGCCGCTTTTGGTCAGCGAAACCGCGCCCGCGCCGTTATCGGCGATCGTGGCGCTCAGCGTGGTTGGGTTCGCCGTCGGGCTGACCACGTGGATCATCAACTCGCCGGGCTGGTCCGCGCCGGTGCCGGCGGTAAGCGTTCCGCCGGAAATCGCGGCATCGAAGGCGTTGTTGACGATCAACCCGCCCGATTCGATCCGCAGCGTGTTGCCGCCGAGGGCCAACGTGGTGGCCGAGGCTTGATCGATCGTCAGCGAGTTGATCACTGTATCCGACGAAAGGGCCGAAGGCGTAGCCGTGATCCGCACGTTCTGCGTCGGGTTGATGCCCGAGGTCAGGCCGACGTGATCGGCGTCTTGCAGAGCGCGAACCGAGATCGTGCCGCTATCAACGTACTTGGCGAACCGCCGTGCGCTGGCGCCGGTTTGAACCACGGCCCAACCGCCGATGATCCCGTCGTCGGGCGTAGGAACATTGTTGATAACCAACCGGCTTTGGCTCGATTGGCCCAAGTCGTAGACCGCCGTGCCGTTGCTCTGGCTGTTGAAGACGATGATCGCACCCGGCTGCATCCGGTTGAGCGAGTCGATCGTCAATACGGATGTCCGACTGTTGCTGGTGTTGGCCTTGTCGACTGTCACGAAATTCGTTCCGGCATAGACGTTGACCGCTCCCACCGTTTCCGAGTAGCTCTGCCCGCTGTCGGCATTATTGTTGAAATCGAACGTCGCGTTTCCGCGCAGGTTGATCACTGCGGAATCGCCGACCCGGTTGGTGTTTCTATTGGCTGCGTCCGTGTTAGTCAACCTCAGGATGCCGCCGTAGATGTCGAACTGCGTCATCGTTCGCAGCGTGCCGCTGCCGCCGCCCAGGTTGATCACGGCCTCATTAATCGTCGTCACACCTGTGGCGGTGGCATTGCCGTTGATGTTCAATGTGCGGCGGGTTGTCGACGTGTCGTTGCCCACCGTCAGGTTGAGCTTGCCAGTGCCGCCGTCGGCCAACACCGAGTTGATCGATCGATCGGCCGTCAGGTAAGTGGTGAGCGTGGCGTCGGTTGCGCCGCCGTTGACGAATTGCAAGGCCGTACCGGTCGTGCCCGCCTGGATGTCGCGGATCACCACGCTGTTGCCGTTGAGTTCCAAGCGGGGGCTGCCCGCCAGCGGCCCGACGATGGTGACGGGCGTTCTTGCGTTCAGAGCGGTGTCGCTGGTCAGTCGAACGACGCCGCTTTGGATGTTCACCGTGCCGGCCAAACGGCTGTTGTCGCCGCCCAGTTCGATCACGTTGCTCGCCGCGCCCGAGGAAGCCAGAGCCAAGCCGCCGTTGCCCGAGAGGGCCGCGGTGATCGACCCGACAATGCCGCTATCGGACGAAACGGAGAAGTTGCCCATCACGCCGTCCAGGTCGAGCGTGCCCGGGCCGGCCAACGTGGCCGAGCCGGTGAAGAGCAACGCGCCGCTTTCGAGCTTTACAGTTCTTCCGGCCGCAATCGTAGTGGTGCCGCCAGTAAGGAGCAGGCTGTTGATTCCGACATCGGCGCTAACGGTTTCGCCGCCGGCCACGCTCACGTTGCGTTGCGCCAGTGCGCCGGCGATCGTCGCATCGTATTCGCCGGCGGTCAGCAGCCGCAGGCCGTTGGCGCCGTCGGTCAGGAAGCCGCTGCCCGGTCCGGTGCTTGAGGCGTCGCCCACTACCCAAGGAATGATGCTCTTGGTGGTGGTGCCGTCGGCCCCGCCGCCGCCGACGAAGATGCTCGTATTGGTCACCTTCAACCGCGTGCTGCCTGCGCCGGTGGCGCCGAGGTTGTCGCCGCGGATCAACAGAGTGCCGCTGTTGGCCCGGGTGATCGCGCCCAACTGCAATTCGACATCGTTGCCCGTTCCCGGTTGGATCGTAACCAGATTCCGCCCGTTGCTAGCCGCCAACGTGGTGAAGATTTCCACGTTGCCGCTCGATCCGGTCGCCGGGCCGATGTAGGTGAACCCGCCGGTGGTAGAGCCATTGAGGGTTATCGTGGCAGTGTCCGCGATGCGGTTCAGCGGGCCGCCCGTCCATACGTCGTCGGCATGGCCGAAAACGATCCCTTCACCGCCGCCGCTGTTGTCGCCGATGGTGATCGTACTGGTGGCCACCGAGCCGAGCGTGCCGACGCCGTTACGGATGACCAACGCGCCGGTATCGACCAGCAAGGTGCCGGTGAACGTGTTCGTATTCGTCCACGTTATGGTGTTGGCGCCGCCCTTGCTGAACGCGACAGTGCCCGCCCCGTCGGCGATTACGCCGTCGAACTGCGAGTCGGCCGTACCGTAGTTCACCCGCAGCGTGGACGTGCCGCTTTGGCTGCGGAGCACCGTGCCCGAGCCCAGCAGTTGGCGGATGGTGTCGCCGCCCGAACGGAGGTCTAACGTGCTGCCCGTGTTGAGCGTTACATCGTAGCCGTCACCCAACTTGTCGGCCTGGAGCAATTGCACCGTGCCGGCGCTGTTGACCACGAAGTGGCAGTCGGTCGAACCGCCGTGATTGAGCACAACCGACCCGCCATTGACAGTGAACGTGCCGGTTTGGTTCGGGTCGGCCGTGAAGGTGAGCGTTCCCGAGCCGACCTTCGTCATGTTGTTGATGCCGCTGGGCGTGCTGCCGGAAACGGTGATGTTCCCGTCGCCGCCGATGGTCACCGCGCCCGAGCCGGTCGGCGCTGTCGAGATGGTCAGCAGGTCGGCATCGGAAAGGATCGACGCGCCGCTGGTGATGGCGATGGCCGCCGAAAC
>JARKPK010000029.1 GCA_029975295.1 Thermoguttaceae bacterium
CGCCAAGATGCGCCGCTCGACGTTGCCTGCGGCAACCTCGCGCTGAACGAAATAGAAGAACAGATTATAGAGCAGCATCGCCGAGCCGACGGCGTAGCATGGCCCGGGATGCGGCAAGGCCCCCAACTGCGACGAGACGAACGTGGCGGCGAACACCGCCGCGGCCGCCCACCAACGGAGGTCCACCAGCCACCGCGCGCCTTCCGGAGGTAGCTTCATCGACGATCGCTCCGTACGAACACTAATCAGCCGCTCGGCCGCAGCGGCGTTCAGCCGTCGATCACGGCCGAGAAGCCCAAGTCGTCCAGCATCCGCCGGTCGTTTTCGAGCGAGCCGCCGCGGGTGGTCAAATAATCGCCGACGAAGATCGAGTTGGCCGCGAACAACCCCAACGGCTGCAAGCTTCGCAAATGCACCTGCCGGCCGGCCGCAATCCGCAACTCCGCCCGCGGGTTCGCCAAACGGAACAGCGCGAGCACTTTCAAGCAATAGATGGGCGTAAGCGCCGCTGCGCCCCTAGGGGAAGATGCGCCCTTAGGGGAAGAACTTTTGCCGTAAACTGCCGAGGCCGCCGCAGCGGATCGCTCTCCCTTTGCCGCCGGCGACGAGGCGCTGCGCTGTATCTCACCTGCGCGGTCGCTTGTTCCTGCATCCGAATCGCCGCGATCGCCGCATTCACCGAGCAACGCTTTCGCTTCTGTGTCCGAATCGGACGTTTGGCCTGCCAGCGGCACGGTTGCAACTCCCTCGGCCGCCCGCCGATCGCCCAACGGGGTGCCGGCGATCGGCTGGAAAAAGTTCACCGGCAGGGCTTCCACCTTCAGCGCGCCCAACTCCAAGGCCAAATCGACGACATCCTCGTCCGATTCGCCCATGCCCACGATTCCGCCCGAGCACAGTTCCAGCCCGGCGGCACGGGCGGCCTCGAGCGTGGCCCTTCGGGCGTCGTAGTCGTGGGTGGTGCAAATGCGCGCATAGAACGCCCGGCTCGTGTTCAGGTTGTGATTCACCCGATCAGCCCCGGCCTCGCGCAACTGTCGGGCTTGCTCGGCTGAAAGCAATCCCGGCGAAACGCACAGCCTCAGCCCGAACCGCCGCTTGATTTCGCGGACCGCCGCGCAGATTTGCTCCCATTCGGCCGAGGAAGGTTGACGCCCCGAAGTGGCCATACAATACGTGCGCGCCCCGTGCTCGGCCGCTCGGCTGGCTCCGGCGATCAACTCGTCGAGCGAAACAAGCGGGTAGGCAGCCACCGGCGCGGTCGAAACTCGCGACTGCGAGCAATAGCCGCAATCTTCGCCGCATCGGCCGCTTTTGGCGTTGATCAGATAGTTCAGATGCACCGCACGACCGAACGCCCGAAGCCGCAGCCGATAAGCGGCCGCAAGCAATTCCAGCACGGCCTCGTCGGGCGCGCGGAGCACGGCCAGAGCCTCGTCGCGGCTGAGGCCGGGGCCATCCCAAACGCGATCGGCCAAACGGATGAAAAAGTTGCCGTCGCCACCCATCAATCCATCCAATGCACCGGCAGTCCGGAAGAAACTTCGCACATGCGCAAAAGCCGGCCGTCGATTCTCGTCGCTGTGCGCCGCCGCGCCGCGGCCCCCCGACCCGGGCGTTACACGATGCCGTGTTCGGCCTCGTAGCGGGCGATGTCGGCCTCGTACTGCAACGTCAGCCCGATGTCGTCGAGCCCGTTGAGCAGGCAATGGCGGCGGAACTCGTCCACCTCGAATCCGACGCTCAGGCCGTGCTCGTCGGTGATCTTCCGTTGAACCAAGTCGATCGTCAGCCGATAGCCCGGGTGGCGCGCCGCACGTTGGAACAGATCATCCACGGTCGCCTCATCGAGCCGGATCGGCAGCATGCCGTTCTTGAAGCAGTTGTTGTAGAAGATGTCGGCAAAGCTCGGCGCGATGATCGCGCGAAAGCCGTAATCGTCCAGCGCCCACGGGGCATGCTCGCGGCTGCTGCCGCAACCGAAATTGCGCCGGGCGAGAAGGATCGTCGCCCCCTGATACTCGGGCCGATTCAATTCGAACTCGGGGTTCGGCGAGCCATCGTCCAAATAGCGCCAGTCGTAAAAGGCGAACTGCCCGAAGCCGGTCCGCTCGATCCGCTTGAGGAACTGCTTGGGGATGATCTGGTCGGTATCGACGTCCGATCGATCCATCGGGGCCACCAAACCGGTATGCACGGTGAAGGGTTTCATCGTCGTCTTTCGTCGAGGTTCATGTCTTGATCGAAGACTGCACGGGCCGGCCGCCCTCGACCGACCATTCGCGCGGTCAAGAGTTCCATTGTCGCACGTCTACGAAATGCCCGGCCACGGCCGCCGCCGCCGCCATCTGCGGCGAAACCAAGTGCGTCCGCCCGCCCTTGCCCTGGCGGCCTTCGAAATTGCGATTGCTCGTGGCCGCACAGCGCTCGCCGGGGGCGAGCTTGTCGGGGTTCATCGCCAAGCACATGCTGCATCCGGCCTCGCGCCATTCGAAGCCCGCCTCGCGGAAGATGCGATCGAGCCCCTCTTGCTCGGCCTGGCGCTTCACCAAGCCGCTGCCCGGCACCACCAGCGCCCGAACCCGATCGGCCACGCGACGGCCTTTCACCACAGCGGCGGCAGCGCGGAGGTCTTCGATCCGCCCGTTGGTGCATGAACCGATGAACACGCAATCTACCGGAATATCGGCGATCGGCGTGCCGGGGGTCAAACCCATATATTGCAATGCGGCGGCGGCCGCTTTCTGCGCGGTCGGGTCGGCGAACTCGCTCGGATCGGGCACTTTTCCCCCCACGGCAACCACCTGCGACGGATTCGTTCCCCAGGTGACCTGCGGCTCAATGTCGCGCGCGTGGAAAACCTCGGTCCGATCATACTTCGCCCCTGCGTCGGTGGGCAGTTGCCGCCAACGGGCCACGGCCGCCTCGAAATCCTTCGGCGCGAACGGCCGGCCGCGGAGATAGTTGAACGTGGTTTCATCCGGCGCGATCAGCCCGGCCCGCGCGCCGGCCTCGATCGACATGTTGCACACGGTCATGCGCTCCTCCATGGTCAGCGCGCGGATTGCCTCGCCGGTGTATTCGATGCAGTAGCCCGCCCCGCCGCTGGTCGAAATGCGCCCGATCACATAAAGGATCAAGTCTTTCGCCGTCACGCCCGGCGCGAGCCGACCTTCGACGCGAATCTCCAGCGTTTTCGCCTTGTGCTGAAGCAGCGTTTGCGTGGCGAGCACGTGTTCGACCTCGCTGGTGCCGATGCCGAAGGCCAGCGCGCCGAACGCGCCGTGCGTGGCCGTGTGGCTGTCGCCGCAGACGATCGTCATGCCCGGCTGAGTCAGGCCGAGTTCCGGCCCAATCACATGCACCACGCCCTGTTCGGCGTCGTTGAGATCGTAGAGCCGAATGTTGAACTCGCGGCAGTTGCGGCGCAGGGTTTCGATTTGCAAGGCCGAAATCTCATCGACGATCGGCAGCGATCGATCCGTGGTGGGCACGTTGTGATCCACCGTGGCGATGGTCCGTTCCGGCCGCCGGACCCGCCGCCCGGCCAATCGCAGACCTTCAAAGGCTTGCGGGCTGGTCACTTCGTGAACCAATTGCAAATCGATGTACAGGATGGTTTGCTTTTCGGGTTCCGCACGAACGACGTGCGCATCCCAGATCTTCTCAAACATCGTCCGAGGAGCATTCGCGGTAGTCATGCGTGGAAAAATCTCCGACAACTGCTTCGGTTCCGGCGGCGCGCGGGCCCGACATCGCGCCGGCCAACGCCCAGCCGCCAACCGCGCGGACCATGCCCCCGGAAGCCCTAATCCCGATCATCCGCGCGGCGAAGCGACGCCGCCGAGAACGCGCCGACGGCCGCCTCGGACTCCCCGAGCGCATGCCGTGACGGGAGACACCCGACCCCCAGCCGAGATCGAGCCGCGTGGCCCTGTCCGGCGGAAAGCCTTCTATTCTACTCGCCCGCGCGGGGCTCCACAACCGCCTGATGCCCGGTGTGCGGCTGGCCATGCGTCGGCGGCGACCACCATTCCGACAATCGCTGCAAGACGTTGTAGAAGATCGGCGTGAGGAAAATCCCGAAAAAGGTCACCCCCAACATGCCGAAAAAGACGCATGTTCCCAACGTCCGCCGCATCTCGGCCCCAGCGCCCGACGCGATCACCAACGGCACGACCCCGAGGATGAAGGCGAACGAGGTCATCACGATCGGCCGCAAACGGAGCCGGGCAGCCTCGATGGCCGCGTCGAAGATCGACTGGCCGCTCTCGCGCTGCTGTTTGGCGAACTCGACGATCAACACCGCATTCTTGCAGGCCAAACCGGCCAGCACCACAAAGCCGATTTGCGTGAACAAATTGTTGTCCATCCCGCGCCATTGCGCGCCGTAGAGCGCGCACATCAAGCTCATCGGCACGATCAGAATGATCGCCAACGGCAGCGCCCAACTTTCGTATTCGGCCGAATGGGTGAGAAACACGAACAACACGCACAACGGGAAGATGAACAGCGCCGAGTTGCCCGCCAAAATCTGCAACAACGTCAGCTCCGTCCACTCGGTCTTCATGGCCACCGAGAGGCGGTCTTTGGCAAGCTGATCCATCGCGGCGATGGCTTGCCCCGAGCTGTAACCCGGCGGCCATGCCCCATTGATGGCCGCGGCCGGATACATGTTGTAACGCAGAATCAACGACGGGCCCGCCGAATCGACAACGCGGGCCACCGCCCCCAACGGCGCCATCTGCCCCTGTGAATTGCGCACGTAGATTCGATGGATGTCTTCCGGTTCGAGCCGGTAGCGCGACTGGGCCTGAACATTCACCCGCCACGTTCGCCCGAACTGGTTGAAGTCGTTCACATACAAACCGCCGAGATTGGTTTGCAAGGCCTGGAACACGCCGCTCAGCGGCACTCCCATGCGTTTGCACTTTTCGCGATCGATGTCGATGTAGTACTGCGGCGCGGCGGCGCGAAACATGCTGAACAACCCGAGCAAGCCGGGCGTGCGGTTGCCGGCGGCAACCAGTTGATCGGTCTGTTCCTGAAGGGCTGCCAGCCCGGAGTCGCTGCGGTCTTGCACGATGAATTTGAATCCGCCGGCATTGCCCAGTCCGTCCACCGGCGGCGGGCCGAACACGGCCACTTGGGCTTCGCGGATCTCGCTTCGCAGAGCCGCCCGGAGCTTGGCCGCAATGGCGTCGCCCGATAGTTCGCGGCCGTGGCGATGATGGAAGTCGTCGAGGATCACGAACAGCGACGCCAGGTTCGAACCGTTCGCTCCCAGCAAGAACGACTGGCCCGAGGCGTTCACGGTGTGCGACACGCCATCGATGCCCTCATACAGGCCCTCGCCCGACGAGGCAGGCGTCCCCCGGTAGCGTCCGCCGGCCGCTTTGTCGCCCAAACACAATCGTTCGATTCGCCGAGTCACCTCCAACGTCCGCTCCACCGAGGCCGAATCGGGCAGTTGAACATCGACCAGCAGATAGCCCTTGTCTTGCTGCGGGATGAAGCCGGTGGGAGTCGTCGAGAAGCCGTGGTACGTCAGCACCAACATCCCGCCATAGACCAACAGCCCGATGGCCGATCCGCGGACGCACAACCGCACCAGCCGGCCGTAAACGTGCGTCGCCGCGTCGAAGGTCCGGTTGAACGCGCGGAACAGCCAGCCGAACACCAAGTCGATCAACCACGTCAGCGGATCGCGTTTCGCATGCCGCGGCCGGAGCAGAATCGCCGCCAGCGCCGGGCTGAGCGTCAGCGAGTTGAACGCCGAGATCAGCGTGGCCGTGGCGATCGTCAGGGCGAACTGCCGATAGAACTGGCCGGTGATGCCCGTGATGAACGCCGTGGGGATGAACACCGCGCTGAGGCCGAAGGCAATGGCGATCACCGCCACGGTCACCTCTTCCATCGAGCGGTAGGCCGCTTCGCGCGGCGAGAGCCCTTGCTCGAGCCAGCGTTCCACGTTCTCGACCACCACGATCGCGTCGTCCACCACGATGCCGATGGCCAAGACCAACCCCAGAAGCGTTAGATTGTTCAGGCTGAATCCCATCAGCGCCATGACGACGAACGTACCGATCAACGAAACTGGCACGGCCACCAGGGCGATCAATGCCGACCGCCAGCTTTGCAGAAAAAGCAACACCACGATTCCGACGAGAAGCACCGCGTCGCGCAGCGCCTTGAGCACCTCGATGATCGACTCCTTGATAAACGGCGTCGTATCGTAAACGATCGCGTACTCCAGGTCTTGCGGGAACCGCTGGCGCAGTTCCTCCATCTTTTCACGGACGCGTTTGGCGGTGTCGAGGGCGTTGGTGCCGGGCATCTGAAACAGGGCCATCCCGATCGCCGGTTGGCCGTCGAGGCTGCACGACTGATCCATGGTGTACGCCCCCAACTCGACCTCGGCGACATCTTGCAATAAAACGCGCCGCCCGTCGTTCAGCGTTTTCACCACGATGCGGCGGAATTCGTCGGGCTCGCGGAGCCGCCCCAGCGTGCTGAGCACATATTGGAACTGCCTGCCCGGCGGAGTGGGCGGCTGGCCCAACTGCCCGGCCGCCACTTGTACGTTCTGTTCCTTCAGCGCCTGCACCACGTCGTCGGCCGTCATGCCGCGCTGCGTGAGGCTGTCAACCTTCAGCCAAACGCGCATCGAGTAGTCGCGCTGGCCCAGGTAGGCTACGTCGCCCACGCCTTCCAGCCGCGCCAATTCGTCTTTGATCTGCGTGGTCGCATAGTTGCTCAAGTAAAGCTGGTCGTAGCGGCCGCCCGGCGAATACAGATTCACCACCAGCATGATGTTGGGCGACTTCTTCTTGGTTGTCACCCCGGTTTGTTTCACAATGTCGGGCAACGTAGGCACGGCCTGCTGCACGCGGTTCTGCACCAAAACCTGCGCCATGTCCAGGTCCACTCCCAAGCGAAAGGTCACCGTCAGGTTGTATGCGCCGTCGTTGGTGCATTGCGACGACATGTAGAGCATGTTCTCCACGCCGTTGACCTGCTGCTCGATCGGAGCCGCCACGGTGTCGGCCACCACCTGAGCATTGGCGCCCGGATACGTGCAAAACACCTGGACCGTCGGCGGAGTGATGTCGGGATACTGCGCCACGGGCAGAAAGAAGATGGAAACGGTTCCGGCGATCACCAGAACGATCGACAAAACGGCCGCGAAGATCGGTCGATCAATGAAGAAGCGTGACATGTCGCCCGCCTGGCTGCTATCGAGCAATGCGCTCGGGATATCGCTCTATTGAACCGAACATGCCCCCGGCGGCCTTCCGTCTATTGAAGCTCGGAATCGAACGGCGACTCGCCCGCCACATCATTAGGGGGACTGAGGCGCCTGGCCCTCGGCCTCAACGGACGATGGAGAGGCAACCGGCCTCGGTTCGACAACCATTCCCGGCCGAATGAACTGCACGCCGGCCACCACGACCCGATCGTCCGGCCCAACTCCCTCGTCAATCACCCGCAACTGGCCATACAGTCGGCCCGTTCGCACCTTGCGGTACACGATTTTGTTGTCGGGCCCGACGACATAAACGTACCTCTGGTCGAGGTCGCGGCAGATGGCCCGCTCCGGCACCAGCAGCTTTTCACGGGGAGAACCCAAGAGCAGCCGCACCCGCGCCGAATAGCCCGGCTTGAACCGATCGTCGGGGTTGCCCAACACGCCGCGCAACAGGTAGGTTCCCGTGTTCGGGTCCACGCGGTTGTCGCCGAAGTCGAGCCAACCCTGGTGCGGATAAGTCTCGGGCGGATCGTCATCGAGGCCGACTTCGATCAGCGCTCGTTTATTCTCGTCTTCCTTGAGTTTGCCTTCCAACTTCAATCGGAGAAATCGCTGCAAAATGCGTTCTTCGATATGAAACACGACATAGATCGGATCGATCGACACCAGATTGGTCAGAACCATTGCGTCGGCAGAAACCAGGTTGCCCGCGCTGATGTTGTTTCGGCTGATCCGACCGGCGAACGGGGCCGTAATCCGGCAGAACTCCAGCTTCAGCCGGGCTTCGCCGATTTGGGCCAATGCGGCCTCGTGCTGGGCCTCCGTGGAAAGCCGCGCCGCCACGATGCGGTCGAACTCCTCGCGGCTGATCGTGTTGGCCGCAAGCAACTGCCTGTTTCGCGCCTCTTCAGCCCGCCAGCGGACGACTTGAGCTTCAAGAGCCTTGGCGTCTGCTTCGAGCCGATCGACCGTCTTCTGGAACGGGCGCGGGTCGATCAGGAACAACTCTTCGTCTTTGGCCACCTTGCCCTGCTTAAGAAACGACTCGGCACGCAGGTAGGGAATGTCGATCAAGTATCCCGTCACCTGCGCACGAATATCGACCGAATCGACCGCCTCGAACACGCCGGGGTAGTACTCGCTATCGACCAGCACTTGCTTGACCGGAGTGGAGACGTCGACCTTCGGCGCTTCGACCGCCGCCGCCGGACGCGACGGCCCACCGCACCCGCCGCCAGTCGCCAACCCCGCCACGCACACTGCACCCCAAGCCGCGCGACGCACCACGGATGCGTTCATCTTCGACGATTCCTTGCTTTACGCTGCGACGGGGCCCTCGCTCAATCGCGGCGCACCCGAGAAGCAGAATGTTCGGGCCGCAACACCAACGCCGTCCGATCTCGGTCGGCTGTGGGCGATGCCGCGCCCTGCCGTTTGCGGCAACAGACCGAGCCCGACCGAAGAACAACTCGCGCCCGGCGAAGGCCGCTCTGCCCAGCGTCGATCAACATCGGCCTTTGCAAGATATGCGGGCAAGCGTCGCACGGCAAGTCCCGTCGAGCGACGAAATGGCGGGCAATCCACCGAATCTTCAACTCACCGTTGCAACATGGCGGCGGTCAGAACGGCGGCGATCGCCGCGTCGAAGCTCAGCCCGGCCCGTTCCAGCGCCGCGGCGAATCCGGCATCGGGCGAAAGGCACGGATTCGTGTTGATCTCCAAAATCCACGGCCGACCCTGCCCATCCACCCGGAAATCCACGCGAACGTAGCCGCTCAGATCGAACGCCGCCCAGCAGTCGGCCGCCAGCCGCGCCAATTCGGCCAGCAACGGTCCGTCGGCGGCATCGAAATCAAACCTTCGCGGCGTGTGGTGATACTCGAACGAGTCGGCCAGCCATTTCGCCCGATAGCCGACGATCCGCGGCTTCTCCGGCGGAAAGGCCGAAAAGTCGATCTCCGCCGGCGGCAGCACCCGCACGCTGACCCCGTCGGCCAGCAGGGCCACGTTGAACTCGCGCCCGGCAATGAACCGCTCTGCAAACCACGGCCGACCGTATCGGGCCGCCCGAGCCGCAAGCTGGGCAAGCACTTCCTTCCGCCGGCCGAATACTACGGCATCGTCATCGAGGCAGCGCGACGCCTGCTCCCAAGCGCCCTTGAGGATCCACCGGCCCGGTTCTTCCGGCGCGGCCCCCGGCATTGAGCCGCAGCAATCGGCTCGACCCGCCAGAGCTTGAGGACACGCGCAGTCCGGCGCGCTGTCTGCGCCGCCGGGCATGCCGGCCCCACCCCTGGCGCCGGCCCCCAACCCATGATCCTCCGCGCAACGGACCACCGACTTAGCCGGCGCGATCGGCCCGATCCAATCGGGCGTCGGCAGACCGGCCGCCCGCAGCCGCTCTTTCGCCAGCACCTTATTGGCCGTCAAAAAGGTGGCCTCGGTCGAATTGCCCGTATAGGCGATGCCCATCGCATCGAACAGCGCGGGCGCCAGATGGCTCAACGAATCCCAGCCCTCGAACCCCTCGACCAAGTTGAAGATCAAATCGGGCCGATCCGCTTCCAGCCGCGCGCGGAGAGAAGCCAGATCGAGCGTGGCGGGCACGGTCCACGGATGATGGCCCAAACGGTCGAGCGCCTCGGCCACGGCGGCCGCTTGGACCAACACATCTTGATCGTCGATCGACGATTCCGAACCGACCGCGCTGTGGACAATCGCAATCCGCATCACCGGTTCCCTTCGATGCCGCCCGACACGGGCGAACGCACCCAGACGGGACTCGCCCGCAGCTCTGTTCAATCGCGCCGATGATGTGCATCGGACCGAACCGCCCGCTGCTCGGCCGAGGCGACAATCGCCCCGATCAATCCGACGTATTCCACGCCGCGCAGTTGGCAGATGATCGGCAGGTCGGAATGCGACGGGTGCAGCCCCGGCAACGGATTGACCTCGATAAACTGCGGCTCGCCCCGCTCGTCGCAGCGGAGATCCACTCGGCCGGCGTCGCGGCAGCCCAACGCCCGCCATGCGTCCAGCGCGATCCGCTCGGCCGCCCGCACGGTCGGGTCGCTCTGCGGGTCGCCCAATTCGTAGCGGCAGAGGGTTTCGCAATCCTCTTTGTTTTTGTAGGAATAGACGCCCGACTCCGCCCCGGGCAACAGGTGGACCTCCAGAGTGCCCACGACCGAAGCGTTGGGCCCGGTGCCCACAAGCCCCACAGTGAATTCGCGCCCCGGCAGGTAGCATTCCACCAGCAGGGGTTGGCGGAACTCCGCCAGCAGGCGCTCGGCAGTCGGGCGAAGCCGGCTCAGGCTTTCGACCCGTGAGGCGGCCGAAACGCCCTTACTCGTGCCCTCGGCCGAAGGTTTGACGAACAACGGCGGCGGCAGCGCGATTCGGTCGGCGTCGTCGGCCGAGGCGATCACGGCGAAGTCCGGCGTCGGGATTCCCCACTGCCGAACCAACGCCTTGGTCATCTCTTTGTGCAGGGCGACGGCCAGCACCAGCGGATCGGAAAACGTGTAGGGGATTTCGAACAGGTCGAGCAGGGCCGGAACCTGCGACTCGCGCGCCCGTCCGTTCAACCCCTCGGCGATGTTGAACACCAAATCCCAGCGGTCGCCGGCGGCCAACCGAGCGGCCAACGCCCGACCGCGCCCGATGCGATCAACCTGATGCCCCAACGCGCGGAGGGCCTGCTCGATCGCGTCGATCGTGTCGGGTCGATCGAACTCGGCCGTCTCTTCTTCGCCGTAGCCAGCCGCCAGGTAGTCGTCGCGCAGGTCGTAGGTCAGGCCGATCTTCATCATCAAACCGCGTAAAACAGCGAATCCTTGAAAAACATTCCCGTACAGCGGGAGAACGTCCCCCTCGGCCCATCGCTCCTCGATGCGCAAACCGGCCTCCGCGTTTTGCCCGTGGGCCCTTTTGCGCATCGAAGAGGGCGGCAAAGCAAAGCTCGCCTTACCGACGACCGCTTTGCCGATTTTCGTCGGGGTAGCAGTAGAGATTACCTTCGTAGTTGCGCAGCACGACGCAGTCGTCGCACCGTTCGACCACGGTTTGCGGCTGCAAGGGAATCTTCCCGCCGCCGCCGGGGGCGTCGATCACGTAGTGCGGAACGGCATAGCCGCTGGTGTGCCCGCGCAAACCGGCGATGATCTCCAACCCCGTGTCCACCGAGGTGCGGAAGTGGGCCGACCCGACGATCGGATCGCACTGGTACAGGTAGTACGGCCGCACCCGCATCCGCAGCAACGAATGCATCAGGTCGCGCATCACCGGCACCGAATCGTTCACCCCTTTAAGCAGCACGGTTTGCGAGCCCAAGGGGATGCCCGCGTCGGCCAGCCGGGCGCAGGCGCGGTAGCTTTCGGGCGTGCATTCGTCGGGATGGATGAAGTGCAAGCTCATCCACAGCGGATGGTGCTTGCGCAACATCTTCACCAGCGACGGCGTAACGCGCTGCGGCAGCACGGCCGGAACCTTCGTGCCGATCCGCACGATTTCCACATGGCGGATCTGCCTGATTCGGCCCAGCAGCCAATCGAGCTTCTCATCGGCCAGCACCAACGGATCGCCGCCGGAACGCAGCACGTCGCGGACGGTCGGGGTTCGGGCGATGTAGTCGATCGCCCGCTCCAACCGCGCGCGGCCGGGGGTGATTTCGCCGTGCCCCACCACCCGCGAACGGGTGCAATAGCGGCAGTAGCTCGAACAGAAGTCGAGCACGAGCAACAGCACGCGGTCGGGATAGCGATGCACCAGCCCCGGCACCGGGCTGTCCGACTCTTCGTCCAGCGGATCCTCGGCCTCGCCGGGCGAATGGACGAATTCGGCCAGTCGCGGAACAACCGTCTTGCGGAGCGGCTGCTGCGGATCGTCGCGGTCGAGCAGACTCATGTAGTAGGGCGTGATCCCCACCGGCAGCATCGACGCGCCTTGCAGCAGCGCGGCCCGTTCGTCGTCGCACAACTCCAACACCCGCGAAATCTGCGCAAGGGTGCGAAAGCGATGCCGAACCTGCCACTGCCAGTCGTTCCAGAGGCGGTCGGGAACGTCGGGAAAGAACTCGCGGCGAAAATGCCGCGTGCGAACGGAACAGCGAGGCGGGCAAACCGCCCCATCAGGCGAGAATCGCGGAAACAGCTCGCGATCGGAGAAAAGCATTGGTTGCCGGCTTATTCGCGGCAAGCCGAAGGTTGCCGACGCCGGCGTCGAACCCGTCGCCACGCCCATCGGACTCGGAGGCTCTTCTTCATCTTGGTGAACAAACCCGGACGGGTCCGCGTCGAAACTGGTCATCGTCTCATCCTTTCATGACCGACCAATAGACCATTGATGACAAAACGAACGCCGGACGAATCCGTCGCGGCGATTCACACATTCACAACCGGCCCACAGCACCATCGTCGAGGCACGGGCGATGCTTCTGTTCTTGAGCTGTTCAGCGGCAGAAGGCCGAACGGGAAGTTCTTTTGGCGGTTCGCGGACGAGCGCGACGCCATCCTTCTCGAAAGGGACGGCAATCCGATCACCAGAACCCGAGCCGATTCGCACGGCTCGCTCGCAGCAGCGCGGTCGCTTCAGAACGCGGCCCGCCGCTTCGTCCCCCTCCTTTGAACACCCAAGAATCGATCCATCCCGCTGATTCGCCGACGACGCCCAAGGCGGTCGCCGTTGATCTCAACCGTCTTCCCCGATGCATTCCCTCGCTTGCAGACGGCCGGACCGACCGTGCCCCCGGCCGACAACAAGAACGTCGGCCTGTCGGGCAGGAGCCTCAGCCGAGGCCAAGCTCAACGCGCTTCCTGAGACTCTATCGGCACCCAAGGCCCTGGCGGCACTGTCAAACCGCCTACCGCCCCATCGACTATTCCCGAATCGCTCCGCCCATCTAGCGACGGGTTGGCCCGCGGCAGCGGCCGCTTGGGCAACCAACCGCAGGCGACCGCTTGCGTCGCCGCAGCCTTCCGCGATCGGTTCGGTCTTTGGGAAACCATCGAGTCTGAAGATGAATAAATACCGTCGGCTAAAAATCTGTCAAGGCCGAAATAGCCCAAAGCCAAGAGATTGCCGCAAAGAACTCCCGCGCGGCCCGCCGAAAACCCGGCTCAACCGCCCCGGCAGCATCGGCCCGGCGCATGCAATCCATGCGCAATCAATCCGCGCGCAGTCGAGCCGATCGACTCCGTTGGGCTCGGCCCTGCCGGCGAACAACCAATGCTCAATGCTCCGACCAGCCCGATAGGCGACGAGAGCAACAACGCGAATGTTCGCTCTCTGCGGTCCAGAAGCGATCCATCGCGCCGGCGGACTTCGGCAGAACGCGGCTGGCGCAGAATTGGGCCGCCTGGCCCTAATCGCCTGCCGACGAGGGCGCCTTAGCCCTGTTTGACCATTTCGACGCAGATGCCGCCGGCCCTGAGTACCTTGTGGATTTGCGAAAACCACAACTCGCGGTGCCACGAAAGGCCGAGCTGCTCGGAAATATGCCGCAATTCCCGCCGGTTGTAGGTGCGGCAGCACCAGATCATGCTGGTGCATGCGCCGGAAAAGTTGTCTTCCGTGGTCAACAGCAGCAGCCGGCCGCCGGGCGCCAGCACACGCCCGATTTCCCGCAGCCCGAGACGGGCGTCGGGCAAGTGCTCAAGAACGTAACCGCAGGTGACGCAGTCGAAGTAGCCGTCGGCGAAAGGCAACGAAGTCAGATCGGCCACCACAAACCGCGGCCGGTCGCTTTTCAGGCGGGTGCGGGCCCGCCGCAGCATTTCGGCCGACAAGTCGGTGCATGTCAATTCGGCTTCGGCATCGGCATATTTCAGCAAATGCTTGGCGATCTGACCGGCCCCGCTGCCCACGTCGAGCACTCGTTTCACTCCGGCAAGATCGAACTTGCGGTTGCGAAACAAACGCTCTCCGAAGGTGGTGTGCAACGAAAGGGCGCTGCACGTCGCCAGCATCGCCCCCTTCGGTCCATCGTAAACGTCGCGGACCTTTTGGCGATACTTTTCGAAGCTCACCTTGCGAATAAGCTGGTTTTCCAACAAGCGATTAATCAGCTTCTTTCGTCGGCCCGCCGCCGACTGCTGATCGCCACCCGAGATCCGACGACCCGACTTCGAGATCATGGCCCGTGGTCTTCCTTCTCTCCGCCCTGCGGCCAGAGCAGCCGCCAAACCGAACAGCCGACTGCCGACGCCCCGCCGAACTGCGGAACGATACCCGGTTAGATATAGCAGTTCGATCGGCCTCCGCCTAGCCCTTTCCCGGTCAATTAGCCCGAAGGGCCACGGACCTGCCCGGCGCCGCTTTTCCTGTTTATCTCAATTGCCGCAGTTCGGGCCCGTCGCACCTGCCCCCGCCCGAGAAAACCCGAACGCGGCGCAGTGCCGAGCCGCAACGCCGAGCCCGCGCAGGGCCGGAACACTGGCCGGGGAGCCAACGCCGCCCGGCAAGCCGATACACCGTCCGGGCCGTCGGCTCCACACCACTTACTTGCCCACGCAGAAGCGGCCGAAGATATTGCCCAGCAGCTCCTCGGTGTAAACAGCGCCGACGATCCGCCCCAAGGCGTCGAGAACGCCCCGCACCCACTCGGCCAGCAATTCATCGCCTTCGCCCCGCCGGCAGGCCGCCCTGGCCTCGGCCAGCCCGGATTGAACGCGATCGATCGACTCGGCGCAACGCAGCGCGGTAGAGGCAACGGCATCGCCCTGCCCCGCCTGCATCTCGGCGCCGATCTGGTGCAGCCGTTCACACAATTCGGACAACCCGCGCCCCGTGCAACTGCTGACCGCCAACAGCGGCGCGACCGCCGAACCGATCGCTGATTCGCCCGTCGGCCCAGATATCGGCCCCTCGATCGGCTCGCCCGGGCGACCGCACAAGGGCAGGCCGGCCGGCTCGCGGCACAGGTCGGCCTTGGTGCCAACGATCAACCCGCGAGCAGGCCCGCGACAAACATCGCCTCGGCGGCTTGCAGAACCAGTCTCTGTCCATAAAGCCGTCCATGCAGCCGCGATCGATTCATCGGCCGACCCGTCCAACGGCAGGCAAATCACCAACAGATCGGCCTGCTCGATGCAACGCACGGCCGTGGCCGCAACAAGGTCGTCGAGGTCGGCCGCGGCCGATTCGGCCGACGGGCGTTCGCCGCTCGGCCCGAAGGGCGCAAGGCCGGGCGTGTCGATGAGTTCCCAGACGATGCCCCCGCAGTCGAGCGGCGCGGACAGGTAGTCGCGCGTGGTGCCCGCCTCGTCGGCCACCAGCGCCGCCGAACGCCGCACCAACGCATTAAACAGACTGCTTTTGCCTGCGTTGGGCGGCCCAACCAAAACCGCCCGAGGCCGATCCGCTCCGAGACCGCGGGTTTCCAGTTGCCGCCCGATGCCCTCGGCCGCCTCGATCGCTGCCGAAAGCCGCCGCTCGATCTCATCGCGCGTGATGAAACGAATGTCCTCATCGGCGAAATCCAAACCGGCCTCGATGTCGGCCAGCAGATCGAGCAAGCCGGCTCGCAACTGCCCCAATGGGCGGCTCAGCCCGCCGGCAAGCTGCCGAACCGCGGCCTCCCATTGGCGGCGATTACCCGCCTCGATCGCACCGAGCACCGCTTCAGCCTGCGTCAGATCGATCCTGCCCGACAGAAACGCCCGCAAGGTGAACTCGCCCGCCTGCGCCAGCCGGGCGCCCGCCGAGCACAACGCGCGCATCAGTGCATCGAGCAGCGGCGGCGAACCGATCGTATGCAGTTCGACAACCTCTTGGCCCGTATAGCTCCGCCCCGAAGGCCAGTAGTGCCACTCGACCGGCAACACCGAACAGAACCCCGGCAATCGCAACACCGTCGGACGGACCAAGGGTTCGCTGCCGACCAAGCCGGAATCGGGCCTTCCGGCTTCGAGCAGCGAGGCCGCCACCAGGGACGCCCTGGGGCCACTGAGCCGCACCAGCCCGCGCGCCGCCCCGCCCGCCGCCGAAGCGATGGCGGCGATCGTGTCGTCCACCGACGCGTAGATTGCTCCAGCCGAATCCATGCGCACAACGCCCTTTTGCGCCCTGGGGTCGATCACCTCTTGTCGCTGCGCCGCCGGCCCAAGCAGCGTTTGCGCATTGCTGCGCCGCGCACACCGAGAACGCCGATCCCCCCGGCCGCTATTCCCCAATGGTGATGCGGTCGATTCGCCCCGTCCCTTCCGCACACTCGGCCAACTTGGCGCTCGCGCAGCGCCGGAGCACAGGCCTTGGCAGAAGCGGCCGCCGCTCCGTGCCGATTGAGAGCCCGGATTGCGCCCCGCGGCCCCGGCTGCGAATCCGCGTTTCCGTCCGAAGGATGACTCCGTGTTTCCATCAGAAGGAATCAGCGACGGCGCGGGGCCTCGTCCTCCAAGGCGTAGCGGCGGATTTTCCGATCGAGCGTCGATCGTTCGATGCCCAGAATCGCCGCCGTGCGGCTCTTGTTCCAATCGGTGTGCTGCAACGTGGCCAGAATGTAGCGGCGTTCGATCTCTTCCAACGAGGCCGGCAGGAACTCCTCTTCGGCCGCCGGGGCCGCCACCTCTGTATCGCCGGCCGTGGCCAGCTTGGTGAGCAAGAGGTCTTCCGGACCAATCTCCTCATTGGGGCAAAGCACCACCGCTCGCTCAATCACATTCTTCAGCTCGCGAATGTTCCCCGGCCAACGGTAACGCAAAAGGTGCTCCATCGCCGATGCGGTGAACCCTTTGATGCGCCGCCCCGTTTCGGCGGTGAACTTCCGGAGGAAATGCTCGGCCAGCAGCGGAATATCTTCCGTGCGCTTGCGCAGCGGCGGAACGACGATTTCCACCACGTGCAACCGGAAGTAAAGGTCGCGGCGGAACTCGCCGGCGGCCACGGCCTTCTCCAAGTCGCGATTGGTGGCGGCAATCACGCGGACATCGGCGGTAACCGGCTTGCTGCCGCCGACCCGCTCGAACGGATGCCCCTCGAGAACGCGGAGGAACTTCGCCTGAATGCTCAAGGCCATCTCGCCGATCTCGTCGAGCATCAGCGTGCCGCGATGCGCGGCCTCGAACTTGCCGATCTTCCGCTCGGTAGCCCCGGTAAACGCCCCTCGCTCGTGCCCAAACAGCTCGCTGGCCAGCAGCGTTTCGGCCAGGGCCGCGCAATTCAAGCAGACGAACACGTTTTCGCGCCGCTGGCTGTTCAGGTGAATCGCGCGGGCCACCAGTTCTTTGCCAACCCCGCTTTCACCGCGGATCAACACGGTGGCATTGGTGGCGGCGGCCCGGGCGATCTCTTCCGTCACGCTGCGGATGGCCGCGCTGCGGCCGATGATTTCGGTTTGTACGCCGAGCCGCTCGCGCAGTTGCACGTTTTCGGTGCGCACGCGAGTGAGGTTCTCGGCCAACTCTTGCCGCCGTTGCAGATTGTCGAGCGCCACGGCCACCGTGTCGGCCACGGCAAGGGTGAATTCCAGATCGTCGGGGTCGGGCCCCCGGTCGGTGAATGTCGAATACGCGTGAATCAACCCCACCGGGCGGCGCCCCTGCCGTATCGGTGCGCAGATCACGCTGGTCGTGTGAATCTCGCCCTTGCTGTCGCGGCTGCCCAGGCTGCTGTCGCCCAGCACGTTTCGCGCCAACACCGCTTCGCCCTCGCGAAGCACTGTGGCCGCCAAGCTCGGCGGCACGCGATGATACCGTTGGTCGGTCGAGCTGCGCGAGGCGATGATCTCCAGCCGATCGGCGGTCGGCGGCTGCGCTGCGGCCTGTTCGCGGTCTTTGGCGGGTAAGAGCCACAGCGCGGCCGCGTCCGTTTGAGTGCATTGCAACAGGGTCGTCAAAGCCAGGTTGGCCATGGCCGCCCCATCGGGCGCCTTGGCCAATTCAAAGGCGAGACGGCAAAGCCGGGCTGCCGCCCGCCCCATCTTCGTCACCCCGCCCGCCTCTTCGACGCCCGCCTCCGCTTCCAGGAACTTCGTCTGCCCGCGGCGGTGGGTGATGGTTGTCGGCTCACAAGGAGCCAGAACATGCGAGTCGTCGTCGCCCGCGGCCGCCTCAGCCCCCGAAAGCCGCGTGCTGCCGCTCGAATCGCCGAAGGCTTCGGAGAGCTTATGCACGAACACCAATTGCGAATGGCCCACGCGAATCACATCGCCTACGCTCAGCGCGTAGTCGCCGCGAATCCGCTGCTCGCCGACGAGCGTGCCGTTGCGGCTGTCCAAGTCGCGCAACACCCAACGACCGCCCGAGGTGAACACCTCGAGGTGGGTTCGGCTGCATCGCTCGTCTTTGAGGACGATCTGGTTGGTCGGAGCGCGACCTACGGTCACCACTTGCCCCGGCACGAGCCGGAAGACATCGCTCCACTTCGTCCCCTCGCGAATTACCAAATAGGCAAGGTCCGCCACGTGCGAAGCTCGTTGTAGGAGAAGAACGCAAGAAAGGCCGCGCCGCTTCGAGCCCCCGCCGCCCGGCCTCGACGCCGACCCGGCCCAAATGCGCGCCGCTTTGCCCCCGCGGCGCGCAGAGACTCGATCCCGTACCGTTCTACGATACCCTATCGCCCGGCGCAACTGCAAGCGGTTCCTGCATCTCCGGCTGCCGAGCGCCCTCGGGCTGCGCTCCGGTGCGGCCCTCGGCCGACGCCTTCCCGCGGGGGCGCACCACGCCCCAGGCCAGTCCCAGCTTCTCCATCAGGCAAATCGTTCGGTACGTCAAATCGATCTCCCACCAGCGATACCCGCCATGCCGCGCCCGGCCCGGATGAGCATGGTGGTTGTTGTGCCAGCCTTCGCCGAAGGCCAACAGCCCCACCCACCACAGATTGCGGCTGTCGTCCTTCGTCTCGAAGTTGCGATAGCCCCACATGTGCGACGCAGAGTTGACCAGCCAAGTGACGTGCAACACATAAACCATCCGCAGCGCCGCTCCCCAAACAATCATCGACCATGCT
This sequence comes from Thermoguttaceae bacterium, assembly GCA_029975295.1. GTDB lineage: Bacteria > Planctomycetota > Planctomycetia > Pirellulales > Thermoguttaceae > JARKPK01. The sequence goes on from JARKPK010000029.1 coordinate 19,193, forward strand.
GCGGCCGGGCCCCAAACCAGCCAGCCCAATCCGCCCAGCGCTCCGGCCAACCCCAGGTGCCAAAGCAAGAATGTGCGATCGAGCAGCCGCATGTACGGGTCGGCCAAAAGGTCTTTGCCGTAACGCTCGATCATCGCCCGAAACTGCGGCTGCCGCGGCCGGGGAAAGAGCCAAACCATGTGGCTCCACCACGCGCCATCGCGGGGCGAATGCGGATCGCCCGGTCGATCGCTGTGCTGGTGATGCTGCCGATGGACCGACACCCAGGTGATCGGCGGCCCTTCGCCGGCCAACACTCCCAAGGTGGCCAGAACCCGCCGCACCCATCGAAACGTCTGAAAGCTGCTGTGCGTCAGCAGCCGGTGGTAGCCCAAACAAACACCCAACGGTCCCGTCAGCCAAGTCAGCGCGAGGAAGGCCGCCAGGCCCTGCCACGAGAAGAACCACGGCGCCGCCAACGCCCCGAGATGAATCATCCCCAGCCAGGCAATCACGTACCAATCCAAGCCGTTGGCCCACGGTCGCTTGGGATCGAGAAATTGCACGTCGGATCGCCCGCCGCCCGGCGACGTGCGGTCCGCCAAGCCGCCGGCCTGTTCCTCCGCCCCACCCCCCCTTCCTCTCGTTTGATCGCTGATGCTCATCGCTTCAACCGGCAAGCCCTCCGCTCCAAAGGCCGAAGCGTCTGCTTCAACCCCTGTGCCTTCGACCGCCGCCTCCCCGGCCGCCTCGCGGCCGAGCCGTTTGCCCTTCCGATCTCGCTTCAACAACAATTCCGACATCGTCCGCACCTTCTCGTTTCGCTTGCTCTTGACGTAATCCCATTCTTGCCGTTCGTTCCGCTTCCCGGGCCTCTGGCGTTAATCCGTCTTCGCAATCGCTTGCCAAAACACGTTCGCGTTTTCGCGAGCACTTCCCCGACCTCTTTCGTGCCATCACAGCCTTGCGATCACGCCCCGCCGATCGCCTATCCACACCTCGGCATCGATGGTTGGCGGTTTCCCGGCACGAAGATTCTTCGCCCGTCGGCAGCCAAAGCCAAGAGAAACGCACGTAAAAGATGGGTAAAACAAACGTGTGAAAAATCTCGCGGGCCGTGACGAGCCGAGGACACAAGCGGAAAGCGGGCCGAATCTGACCGGTTTGCCCACGTTCGCGGCCAAGCGCGGTTGCCGAACGTCTTGCAGAACCAATGAAAAACCCCAGCCGCAGATACCACGGCAAGCCGCAAAAAACGCTGTGGTCAACAGAGGCCGAAGCGACAAACGTTGCGACGAGAAGGCTGCTTCACTCGCTTTGATCTGAGGCAACGCTGGTCGCGTCACTCGGCCGACCGGCCGCGACCGCAATCGCGCCGTTTCGAGGTCCGGCCAGGCCTGGGGGAGCTTCGCTTGCACTGTCTGCCGCAGCCGAACAGCAGCAGCACGATCGGCACGAACATGAGAAGGGCCGACGGCTCCGGAACCCCCTGAACAACTAATCCCGTAGGAGAAAACTCCAGCAGCAAACTGCCGCCGCTCACCGTGACACGATCGAATTCGCCCACGCTCTCCAGCGCTTCGTACAGAAGAAACGTATCCGATGGGCCCGGCACGTAGCCGTCGCGGAGCACGATTTCCAGCTCGCCGGCCAGGATCGCCCGTCCGTGGATGCGCAACGAGTCGAACTCCGTTGGGCCAGCGATTTCCAAGACAAGCTTGCCGGCCGAGGTCTGAGTGAAGTCTCCCAAAATGTCGAGGATGCCCGGCGAGGCGCCGGGCGAAACAACTCCGGAGTTCTCAACAGCGGCAAAGACGAATCCTTGACCGCAAAGCGTCCCGGTCGGTTCGACGGTCAAGAAGCCCGCGGCCACCGAGCCCTGTTCGAGGCGCAGAGTGCCGGCTAAGGAGATTCTCTCCGCGTAAACACTCACGTTGTCGTCCGATCTTTCGAGCGCGTGCAGAGCGTACCCTTCGTCGATGCGAAGCGCTGCGCCATCGATGCCGATCTGCCCCGCCGCTCCGACCTTCACCACCGTCCGGCCATTGATGACGGCATCGCCGCTGCCGGCCCCGATGCGCACCGGATGGGGCTCATCGGCGGCCGGCGACGGGCTTTCACCGTTGAAGCCGTTTCCTGCGCTCTCGACGGGATCGTTTCCACGATTGAGGTACAGCTTCAGCACCCCTTGTCCGGGATCGTCCGGCGCAGGGCCGCCGTAATCGAACGTTCCATCGACGATGAGCCCCGCCGTCTGAATGGTCCCGCCGGAAAGTCTCAAGGTGTGGTCCGCGTCGATCCGAATCGCGCCCGGCATCGACCAAACGGAAGTGACCAGCGAGTCGGCCGATGTCGCGAGCAGAACGGTCGTTGAGCCGTCCTGCCCAGTGAACTGGCTGCCGATGGAAATGTCGCCTTGCGCGAGGTCGAGTTCGCCGCCGGTGAATTCGAGCCTAGCACCCGAATCGTGGGTGAGCCGGTCCACAATCAGCTTGCCGCCGGCACTCGCGAGTCTGCCGGCGCCACCGACGTGCAGGCCGCCGTACGCCCGCAAAACCATGTCGCCGTCCAACTCAAGATTCGCTCCCAGCGGCGCTCCGGCGCCCAACACGACCGGTGTTGTCCAAGTCCATTCGCCACCGTTCCAAACCACCGCAGCGCCCGGGGCTGCCGACAGCGACGCGGTGTAAAGACTTCCACCGACCAGCTCCAATCGGCTGTGTTCGGACAGCATCAGACCATCGGAGAACGTCGCGCCGCCGGAGGTGATTTGCAGCGTCGCCGCATCGGTTCCATTGCCTACGACGATCGGGCCGCCGGTGGAGAACCGCGAAGAACCGTTGCCGAGCACCAAAACGCCCGAGTCGAACTGGAGAGCCGATCGCGGGCCGGCGACGACCACCTCCTCGGCGCGAAGCGTGCCGCCGGCCAGCAGCACCGAACCGCCGCCCGGCATGTCGTCGGCATTGCTGTCCAGCCATACGCGCAATGTGTTCAGGGTCGCGCCCGAGGGAATCTCAAGCGCGCCGGACACGTCGGGCGACAGGCCCATCTTCACTCCGCCGGCGGCCGTGAGCGTTCCGTTGCGAATGCGGAGCAATCCGGGTTCCGGCCCAATTTGACCAATGAAGATCGCCCCGGTGTTTTCCAGATGGCGCCCTCGGAGCTCCAAGGTCGCTTCGGCGTCGCAAACGCTGATGCCGCTGACGGTGCGGGACTGATCCAAAACAACCGAGAAGGAACGTCCGCCGGGCAGCGACGCGAATTCCAGATCGGCGTCGGCCCCGGGCGAAGCATGCCCGTTGAACGTCTCCCAATTAGTCGCCTCGAAAAAATCGCCGCCGGCCGCGTTGATCCAGCGGAAAGCGGTGCCGTAGGCCGGCAAGAACCCCGCGCTCATTTCGATGTCGTACGCCTGCGACGCGGGAACTTCTACGCCGTTGACCAGGACCGTCCTAGTCGGGTCGATGCTCATGATCGGATCGACGACGATGTTCCACTCGCCGCGCTGCGTGGGATTGAATTCGAGCACGTTGCCTTTGGCATAGATGTACAAAGTTCCGGTCTGGCCGACGGGCACGATTCTGCTTTCTTCGAACGACGCGGAATCGCTGGTGCGACCGTGATACGCGTACACGGAAACCATATACTCCCAACTCTGGCTTGGCGACGCCTGAAATTGGGCGATTGCGCTTGCCACCGGATGCGAATAACCGGTCTGGGCTGTCACCGAAGCTTCGGCTCGGGCTTGAAGCGTTACCCAAACCGGCATCAGAGGCGCTTCCGGATCGCGTCGCACAACGCGGAACGAATAGTTGATCCTTGCGTCCGCTTCCGCCCGGCGCAACAACGAGCCGGTCGCGCTGCACGCCATGTCAATCAAGGGGCGCTTACCGGCTTTCAGGTTGAGCACGCCGACGAACTGCCCGCTCTCATACGGATACAACGTCTTTTCCCGTTGCACGTCGAGTGAAGTGCTGCCCGGCCTGAACAGCTCGGCCGAGTAGTACTCGCTTCCGCCGTACTCGTTCCGAAACGTCGCCGTAAGGGAACCGCGAACGGTTGCGGTCGGAAGAGGCTCGCCTCGGGCGTCGGAGAGGACCGCCGCGACGGCCAAGACACCGAGGCTGACATGCGCCCAGAGCCCGCGAAAGGACGTGTCCATGACGCACCCCTTTCGGAGGAGAGACGGCACAGATGGGTTGTGCCCATCCGCCCTAGCACTAGGTGTAGCCCATGGCGTTCGAACTTTCAAGCGAAAGTTGCGCAGAACCCGATTTCGCTTCGGTTAGCATCTACCGCGCCAAAATGGACCACGCGACATGAAAACGCTTGCCATACACAGTGCAGACGGCCTGCGCCACCCTCTCGAAGATGGGGCCGAGCCCCCGTTGCCGCCTCGATCGCAAAACGAGGAAAGGGCGCAGGTGGAGCGTACGTCAGAGTGCGAAGCGTCGGCGTCGCTATTTCGAGGGAAAATGCGTCAGGGCCTTGGCTGCTTCGGCCGCGAGCCAATCGCGGGCGGGACCGCCGTCGTGATACTTCGCCCGACGCAAGATCGGCCCCGGGTCGTCGCGGACAGCCTCCAGCGCCGTCTGCGACTCGGCACAGACCGGCAGGGTGAGCATGCAATAGGCATTGGGCGAGCCGACCAACGCACCGAAGGCGTTGGGAATGCCCATCGTAACCACCGGCGTCGGTTCCGGGTGCTTCTTCACGAACGCCCGCACGCGGTCGAGGATCGCCCGTTTGCCGGCGACGATCTCGAACTGATGGGTGAACATGCGGCACGAATCGTAATACGTGTTGATCTGCTCGGCAATCGCCGCCTCGGGCGACGACGCCGGCACCTCGACCGGTTCGAGAAGCCGAAATTGATACCACTGGCCTTCGGCCGGGGCGCCCTGCTCTTCGATGCCCATCTCGGCCGCGGGATAATGGTCGAGCCGTATCGGCCCGCCGACGAGCAACACTTCGACCGCGCGGTCGCGCATGTGCTCCAAGTAAACCGTGATTTGAAGTGAAAGCACCAATTCGACGCGTTTGACTTCGCGCCCGCGGATCGTTTCGCTCACGTCGAAGACGAGCCGATAGGGCTTGCCGATTTTTTGCAGGTCGGTCAGCGGCTTGTCGTACTCGATCCGCTCGAGGCCGCCGATCTTACCGACATACAAAATGCGGCCTCCGCCGGCATACGCCTCGGCCGAGACGAAGCCCCGCCCCGTTTGGGCCGCACCAGAGTTTGCCGCCAGCAACGCAAAAAGCGAAATCGCCCCGAGCCGCAATCGCCCAACGAAAAGACGCATCTTCGTTTCTCCACTGCCGCCTTTGCTTGCCGCAGGCGTGGTGCGTTCGGAAGCTGTCCTCTGTTCGGTTGAAAAGCAGCGGTTCCTCAACGGAATCATCGGCGACCTTCCGCTCTTCGTCAAGTTCTTTTCTTTCAATCGGTTCAATCGCGGGCTTGAACAGCCTGTTGAAAAATCCCAAAGGTGGTGCGTGCTACCTGCCCTGGTTCACAGTGAATCGGAATTTCGGGCCGCCTGAGCAGCGCGAACCGGATTCTGCGGCCGCTCTCGCGACCGGCAAGGCGTGTGGTAAGATATCGGTCTTTGCCGAATCGGAGGGTGCAGCTATGGCGTTCGAAAAATCGCGGGCGGCGTTCGCTCGGGCGAAGCAGGTGATTCCCGGCGGGGTGAACAGCCCGGCCCGGGCGTTCGGGGCCGTCGGCGGCGAGCCGTTGTTTATCGCCCGCGGCGAAGGGGCGTATCTCTTCGACATCGACGGCAACCGCTACATCGACTACATCGGCTCGTGGGGGCCGTTGATCCTCGGCCATGCGCACCCGCAGGTGATCGCACGCATTACCGAGGCCGCCCGAAACGGCACGAGCTTCGGCGCGCCGACCGAGGCCGAAACCCGCCTGGCCGAGTTGATTATCGCGGCCGTGCCTTCGGTCGAGAAGGTGCGTCTGGTCAGCTCGGGCACCGAGGCGACGATGAGCGCCCTGCGGCTGGCCCGCGGCTTCACCGGCAGAGACCTGGTGGCGAAGTTCGCGGGCAACTACCATGGCCACGTCGATAGCCTGCTGGTGGCCGCCGGAAGCTCGGCCGCCACGCTCGGCGCGCCGAACTCGCCGGGCGTTACGCCCGGCACCGCCCGCGACACGCTGGTGCTGCGATACAACGACGTGCCGGGGCTCGAAGCCGCCTTCGCCGAGCACGGCCGCCGGTTGGCCGCGGTGATCGTCGAGCCGGTGGTGGGCAACATGGGCTGCGTGTTGCCGAAGCCCGAGTTCATGGCCGCCCTCCGCCGGTTGACCGCAGAATACGGCGCGCTGCTGATCTTCGACGAGGTGATGACCGGCTTCCGCGTGGCCTATGGCGGGGCGCAAAGCCTGTTGGGCATTCGACCCGACCTGACCACCTTCGGCAAGATCATCGGCGGCGGTCTGCCCGTGGGCGCCTACGGGGGCCGGGCCGAGATCATGGACCATGTTCTTCCGGCCGGCAAGGTGTTTCAGGCGGGCACGCTCAGCGGCAACCCGCTGGCCACGGCCGCGGGCATCGCCACGCTGGAATTGCTCCGCGACGGCAACCCGTATCCCCGGCTCGAACAGCTCGGCGCGCGGCTCGAAGAGGGGCTGCGCGGCGCGGCCAAGGCGGCCGGCGTGCCGGTTCAATTAGCCCGATGCGGCTCGATGCTCACGTTGTTCTTTGCCGAAGGGCCGGTGGTCGATTGGGATTCGGCCGCCCGATGCGATACGCGCCGCTACGCCCGATTCTTCTGGGAGATGATCCGCCGCGGCGTTTACTTGCCGTGCAGCCAGTACGAGGCGATGTTCCTCTCCGCGGCCCACGGCGATGCGGAGATCGAGGCAACCATCGCCGCCGCGACCGCGGCGCTGGCGAACCTGTCGGCCGAGTGATCGACCGATGCGCCCAGTGATCGGCCGAGAACAGCACAACGGGCCGCAAAGAGTACGGGCGCCCGTTCAGCCCACGCTGCGGCGAGTTGGGTTGTCCGATAGACGAAAGGCCGGACGGGACGGAGGCGATGGTAGTGAGCCTGGTCGAATACTCAGGATTTATCGCCGCCCGCTGCCGACGCGCGTTCGTCCTTTCCGCAGTGAAGCCTTCCCCCAAAGCAGCGCTGCTTCTACCGTCCACCAACCCGCGGCTCCACCGCGTGCGCCGGGCAATCCAACCCGTGCGCCCTTCCTCCGCTCCAATCAACGACTTTCGGTCTCGGCCAGGAGTGTTTTTACCTTGTCTTTTATGGCCTCCGCCCAGATTTCATAGCCTTTCGGAGCCAGATGCAGGAAGTCCGGCATCACGTCTTTGCTAATGGTGCCATCCGGCTCAAGGAACTTGGCCGAGATATCCATATATTCCACGGGCCCACCGTGAAATTGAGAAATCCGTTTGTTGACGGCGTCTCTCGTTTTACGGCCGGGATTAGGTTTCTGCCCAACGGGAAGGATGCTCAACAGCAAAATCTTTGCTTTGGGCTGCTTCGTCTGGATCAGGTCGATGATCGATTTGACACCGGCCGCCACGTCCTCGGGCACCGGATTCGACCCCCAGCAGTTGTTGGTTCCAATCATTACCACGAAAACGCGCGCCTGATAACCGTCCAACTGACCGTGCTTCAGCCGCCAGAGAACATTTTGGGTCCGATCTCCGCCGACCCCCATGTTGACAGCCCGGTACGAACCCCAGTATTTGTTCCAGACTTCTTTGTTGCCCTCTCCTCTCCAACGTCTCGTGATCGAGTCGCCAACGAAGACCAGATCGATGTCTGCACCCAACTTCTGAAGGTCGGCGTTGATCTCCTTGTACTGATCCTTCCCGAGGGAATCAGTTCGCTCTTGGGGCGTAGTCGGAGAGTCCTCAGCAGCAGCGAACCCGAAGAGGCTGGCCGTGACGATGAAAACCGCCATGACTTTCGATCGGGTAACCATGTTCGACTGGCCCTCATTTTTGGGGTTGAACAAGCTGTCGGCAACCGTGCTCCTCCGACAAGCCGGCCGAAAACGAACGGCGGCAAAGGGACCGACGCCTTTTTCTCGTCGACCAACTCGCCCGTTCTCTGCGGGCGTCTCTGATCGTCGCCCTCCACCGCCGAAAGCCAAGCTAACCTGCGAGTTGCGAGGCGCGAAGCGCCGGCGTAGCGAGTCAGGTTGAGCGACGTGTTAGGGTGCATTTTTCCGGAGATAGGGCGTACTCGACGGCAACAGCCTCTCGAAAACTTGAATAGCTTCGTTATGCCAGGCTTGCAACGGAGCCCACTCCGTGGGTGGATCACACCACCAACTGAATCGCGCCGAAGCCATGTAGTTGCCGACTTCTATACCGTTACTGACGCCGTCAATGCCAACCGTATTGACTAGTATGAATGCTGGAAGTGTTATCGCCCAAAGCCCTTCCTGTAATGCATCTAACACGCTTTCATCGAGCTGTGCCTCCGCTCCGTACATTTTTTTAGCGTCTGGCGATATACCCCCTGTGCGTTGGTCCCATACGACTCTACGAAGAAAGTACTGCTTTTTGTCTTCTATCACTGTCCAGGAGCAGTGAGGCTCAAACGCGGGATAGCGCCACACGCGCAACAACACCTTCGGGGATTTCTTTCGAGGCAGCCCCGGGTATCGGAGAGGATTCTCCAGGAGTCCGGTAGCGTTTCCCTCTTGTGCAGTACGGTTCACAGCTTGGTGTACCCTAATGTGTTTATAGGAAGTTTCTGCCTATCACCTGTAGGCCGCAAATGTGCGGCCTAACGCGCAGGCGGTTTATTGAATTAAGTCGAATTGTAGCCACGGGTTGTTCCCTTGTCACGCCATTTGCTGCGTGATAGGCCGCCCTTGCCAATCGCTCATCGGGCCGGCGGATCAGACCGTCAGTTGGCCGGCGCGGCCCGCTTCTACCGGGGTTGGAGACCGAATTCAGTCGCACAGGCGCGAACTCGTTCCTCCAGCAAACAAGCCCAAGGGGGGAGCGGAGTTGGCGGGCCGTTGGACTTGCGGTCGATCCCCCAAAATGACCGAACTTATTATCACCATGCTTAGGGGGCGCGTCAATCAACGAGCGAACAGCATCGGGCGGGTGAACCCTTTCGTTCACGGTGCTTTTAGGTGGCTTGGTTGGCGGGGCCCGCCGCCGGTGTGTGGATGGGTTTAGCCGAGGCCGACCGGGCTACCCTGCCGAAGGCCGCCCTGCCGAAGGCCGACCTCGGGCCGACAAAGGGCCGAAGCCCGAGAAGGCGCAGCAGGCGCTCAGGCCGCATGAGCGACGAAACTCGAACTACCCCACCACCTATTTGCTCAGTGACCCAATTACTGAGTCGTCCAAATGCCCGGTCGTCCAATTGCCCAGTCACCCAGTCACCCATTGGTCCATTGGCCCATTGGCGCGGCCGAATCTGGCACGCATCGCACGTATTTGCCCGTGTCTGCATGTCCGCCTGCCGGAGTATCCGCGCGCTGGCATGTTGCATGTCGCATCCCCCCGATTTGGCCTTGACATCGGCGATGCAGGCCGAGTATTCCATTGCTCCCCGAGATCGGGCAGAGACGCGGTTGGCCGGCTTCGCTCCCAATGGCAGACGTTGTTGGGCGCGTGTGGATGGCCGACAGCGGCCGAAGATCATTTCTGTTTGGCGATTCGATTCGAGGGCGTGGCGGTGAAAACGGCAGTTCGGCGGCTTCGGAACCCGACGGCGAAACGGCGTGCAGAACGCCAGCCGGCCGACGATGCGCCCCGGCGAAGGTTCGCCCGTGCCTCTGCCACCGCCTGGATCTGGGGCCCACTGGCGTTGATGATCATCTCGCCGGCGACGTCGGCCCAGGCGCAACGAATGCAGTTCGCCTCGCCGGTGGAAGCGACGGCCGCCGCGCCAGGCACGAACATGGCCGCAACGGCCTCGCCGACCACCGGCTACACCGGCTCGACCGGCTGGGTGCCTGCCGCGAGCAACAGGAACTCATCGAGCACCTGGGGCAACCAATTCGTGGCCGCCCCGGCGCAAGGCCAATATGGCCAAACATATGGATCGGCCCCGGGCAGCTATCCGCAAGGCAGTTACGGCACCACGCCCACCCCGACCACCTATGGCGGAGTCGCTGCGCAAGGCGGCATTACGCAAAGCGGCAGCGGGGGCGCGGGCTCGTGGCCCAGCGCGCCGGGCTTGCTTCCCTCCCAAGGCGGAGCGGCGCAACCGGCAACCGGCTACGGCGGGTCGCCATACTCAATGCCCTCGGGCGGCTATGGCGCGCCGGCAACCGGCTATGGTTCGCCGACTGGGGGTGCTGCCGCCCCGACCAATCCCTACGGCGGCACAGGCGCAATCGCTAATCCCTACGGCAGCGCGGGCGCAATGGCCGGCAGTCCATCGGCGCCCTACGGCTATTCGAACCCGGCGGCACCAAGCGGTTTCGGCAATCCCGCGCCCTACGGCTATTCGGGCCCGAACACTCCCCCCAACGCCCTGCTCGATGGAACCGTTTATGGTCCGCCGCCCCAATGGGATCCGTGGGCGCCGCCCTCAACCGCCCCGCCCAGCCTGCTGCCCTACGACCCGTACTACAGCCCGGCCGCCACGGCTCCGGGCCTGAGCTTTATGGGTTCCGCCCAACGGTTCCTGCGGATGCTCAAGCTCGACTACGTTTGGATGCCCGGCAAGGGCGCAAAGGAAATGGGGATCAACGACATCGACGCCAGCGCCACATTCAACATTCCGTTTCTCTACAACTCGCAAACTCCGTTGATGATCACCCCGGGCTTCGGCACGACCCTGTTCAGCGGGCCGACCAGTCCCGAAGCGACCGAGGTGCCGCCCCATGTATTCGACGCCTATCTCGAGTCGGGCTGGAACCCGCAGCTTACCCAATGGTTCGGCGGCGAGCTGAGCTTCCGCGTCGGCGTTCACTCCGACTTCAAGAAGGTGGTTACCGACAGCCTCCGTTATCAGGCCAAGGGGATGGCCGTTCTGAATTTCTCGCCCAGCATCAAGGTGAAGGCGGGCGTGTGGTATCTCGACCGCGTTCACCTGAAATTGCTGCCGGCCGGCGGAATCGTTTGGATTCCCAACAACGACGTGGTGCTGCAACTCACCTTCCCCGATCCGAAGATTGCGCGACGCCTTTCGACGGTGGGCACAACCGAGTGGTGGATTTACGGACGCGGCGAGTACGGCGGCGACGTCTGGACCACGAAAACCCCAGACCGCGGCGTGCAACTGTTCGACTACAACGACATCCGCACGGGCCTGGGCTTCGAGTTCTTCCGCCCGGCCGGATTGCACGGGGCGTTCGAGGTGGGCGCCGCCTTCGATCGCGAGGTTTATTTCCGCAACGACCCGAGGCTTCACCTGAGTCCGTGCGTCTATCTCCGCGGCATGCTCACCTACTGACCCGGCCCGAAGTGTGCAACCAACACGCGCTCCACAAACCGCTCGCGTCGCACCTTGCATCTTGAGCCGCTTACGGCTTTACGCGGCAACGTGCGCACTGGCCGCGGCGGCGTTGGTCAGCCCGTCTGCGGCCGAAGCCCAAATCAGCCGACTGCCGCCCACCGACCTGGTCGCCCCCGACGGCGACCCATGGGCTCCCTTGGCCGCTCGTCGAACGTCCCCGCTGGGCGCGCCGATGGCCGACCTTGCGGCTGCTTCACTGGCCGAGGCCACGGCAGACGGCCCTCAAAGCCCCGTGTGGACCGGTGCGGCGCCAACGGTTGGCCCGGACGACCGAGCCGCCGGCATCAGCGCTGCGCCGTCGGCGTTCGGCCCATCGTTCGAGCCCTGGCCGTCGGCGGCCGTCGCCCCCTGCCCCGCATGCCCCGTCGAACTGCCCCCCGAACATCGCAACGGTTTCTTCCAGAAGGCGATTGTGGACTACGGCTATCTTCCCCGGTGGAATCCCCGCGGGATGGGGCAACACGATGTCGAAACGAAGCTCGTTTTCGCCCTGCCCTGCCCGACCGTCGAATGGCCCTTGCTGCTCGTGCCCGCCTATGGATTGCACGTGCTCGACGGTCCCCGCGACGCGGAGATGCCGGCCCAGTTGCACGACGCCTTTTTGGCCCTCCGCTGGCTGCCGAAACTGTCGGAGCGGCTGGAACTGGACGTCACGGTTGCCCCGGGCGTCTATAGCGACTTCGAGCAATCGAGCGACCGGGCCGTTCGCACCCCGGGCTACGCGGCCGCCACGTGGAAGGGCCATCCCCGCCTGCATTGCGTGCTCGGGGTGGGCTATTTCGATCGACTCACGGTCGACTGGCTTCCGGTCGGCGGGCTGATCTGGATGCCGACCGAGCGCACCCGTTTTGAACTGCTCTTTCCCCAACCGAAACTGGCCTGGCAAATCGGGACGATGGGCGCCGACGGGCTGTTGGTTCAAGACTGGGTTTATCTTTCGGCCGAGTTCGGCGGCGGGGCGTGGGCGTTTCGCCGCAGCGATGGCGCAGACGACCTGGTGGACTTTCGCGATTACCGCATCTTTGCCGGCGCCGAACGCAAAGTCCGGGGCGGCGCGGAACTGCGACTCGAGTTGGGCTACGTGTTCGGCCGCGAAATCCAGTACCTCAGCGGGCGCCCCAGCGTCTTTCCCTCTGATACGGTGCTCGTTCGCACCGGCTTGCGGTACTGAACCCTGGCCCAGCGGCAGCGGTGCCTGACTTGGCCCAAACGCTCGACTGTGGCCGAATCGCGCGGTTGAATTGCCCCCAAACGGGTTAGGCGCCGGCCAAGGCGATCGCCGTGGCGCGACCAACCGACCGGTCGGTCGCCGACTCGCGGCAGGTGCGAATCTCGTTCCGCAATATTTTTCTGCGGATCGAAAATGCTTGAACCTTTGCTTGCATTATGTAAGAATGCCGATAAGGAACGAGGTGGAGTGGCCTCGCTGAGGGTCTGCCCTGATGAAAAAGCGTCGAGGTGTCAGTACGCTCGATTACGTGCTGGTGCTCGGGGTGATCTTGCCGTTGGCGGCGTTCATCTTGCGGGTGGGGCCTCAGATTATGAACCTGGCGTACGAAATGATCAGCGTGCTCGTAGCTTGGCCTTTCCTATAGTATCACGTCCCGAGGAGCAGAGACTATGAAGAAGCCGTCGATGTGGAGCTTGTTCCGCCGTATCCACGAAGACGAGCAAGGCGCGCTCAGCCTGGAAACGATTCTGATCATCGGCGCCATCGCGCTGCCTATCCTGATCTTCTTGATCAAAGTGGGGTGGCCGAAGGTGAAAGAGTACTTCAACAAGGGCGTTGAAGACCTGCAAACCGGCGCCGATCAGGCTCGCTACTAAACAGGTCGGCGCTGAACAGGCGCGCCCCGCGCAATCATCGGCACGCTTCAGCGGCGTGCCGGCCGTTGTGCGAGGGGCGGGTTTGGGAAGCGCCGGCGGCACCGCAGCCTTAGTCTTCGCTGGCGCGTATGCTCGTCACGATCTTGTTGTTGGCGTTCCTGGCCGTTGCCGCCGGCACCGACCTCACCCGCCACAAGATCTACAACGCAACAACCTATCCCGGCATGTTGGCCGGTTTGTTGGTGCATGGGCTGGGCAGCGCATACGCGTTGGTTGCGCCCGAATCGGCGGAACCATTGGCCCACTGGGGTTGCGTGCCATTGCACGCGGCGTTGGCCGGGTGGGCGCTGTGCGGGTTCGTGATGGTGTTGTGCTACGTGCTCTTCCGCAAGGTGGGCGGGGGAGACGTGAAGTTGATGGCGATGATCGGCGCCTTGCTCGGCTACGAGCAGGGGCTGATGGTGATGTTGTGGACGTTCGTCTTCGGGGCCTGCGCCGGATTGATGGTTCTGGTGTGGCGCGTCGGGCCCTGGAGGCTCACGGTTCGAATCCTCCGGCAGATCAAGTTCGTCGCAAGGATTGGCGGCTGGGGCCCGCTGACCGACGAAGAGCGCGGGCAGCTTCAGGCCCCGCTCTTCCTCGCGCCGTGCGCCCTGCTGGCGGGCATCATGGTCCGATTCGAACTGGAACGTTTCGTGCCGCTTTTCTGACGGCGGCTGGCGTGGAATAATTACTTGGGCGGGGATAAAACGATCGGTGCGTCGCCTTGCCGGCGGGGCATCGGTTGGCGCGGGCCGGTTGAAGGTTCTCGACAGGCGGGTTCCTTGTCTGCCGGCCGCATTGGGCGCTTGGGCAAACCAGGAGCGCGGCACCATGGCCCGAGCTATTCTCTCGGCGTTGTTTCCCTGGACGCTCTTGCTGCTGGCGGCGGTGGTTCTTTGCTGCCTGTTGGCCCGCTTCATGCATGCGCGGTTCGAGCCGCTCCGCGCGCTGAGGCTGCATCGCGATCAACGCGGGGCCGTGCAAAGCCTGAGCTTCGTGCTCACGCTGCCGCTGCTGGTCATGTTCCTGATGTTCATCGTGCAGGTGAGCCAGTTGATGATCGGCGTGGTGGTTGTTCACTATGCCGCCTACGCCGCCGCCCGGACCGCCACGGTGTGGATCCCCGCCTACGTGTCCGACATCGAAAATGAGAACGGCGTGACGGGCTACTACGTCGATCCCGACGCGCAGCAGGATTTGCCCGTCATCGACCCGAACGATCCGGGCTACGGCCCCAGCGCCGGCGGAATGACGTTGGTGATCGAACCGGGCGGACAGAAGTACGAAAAGATTCGCTCGGCCGCCATCTTAGCCTGCATGCCGATCTGCCCGTCGCGAGATTTGGCCGCGGGCGGCCCGGTGGCCGGACACATGATCGACTCGGCGGCGTTGCGCACGGCCTATGAGGCCCTGGCCCCTTCGTCGCGGTCGAACACGCGAACCGGGCCGCGGCTGGAAAACAAATTGGCTTATGCGGCGGCCAACACGCAAATCGAGTTGCGCTTCTACCACAAGAACGCCGAGCCGCCGTTGTGGTGGGGCTATGTCGATCCGAACGAAACCGATCCGGCCGTCCAGCAGGTGCTGCAACACGGCTACAACGAAATCGGTTGGCAAGATCAATTGCAGATCACCATTCGGCACAATTTGGCCCTGCTGCCCGGCCCGGGCCGGCTGCTCTCGTACTTCGTGCCGAACGCCCGCGGCGAAGACCGGTTGAGCAGCCGCATCGGGCACAACGGCCAAGTCTATGTTTATCCGCTCACGGCATCGTGCGTGATCGGCAACGAAGGGCTCAAACCGCTGGTGCGTTATGTCTATCAGCCGTAACCGCCCCTGGGGCATCGCGCGTCGTTTCCGTCCGCTTTGGCGGCGGGTGTGCGCGCGGCTGTCGCGACTGCCTGCCGACAGCCGCGGGGCCATCAGTTTGGTGGCGGTGTTCGCCGTGATGCTGCTGACGATGCTTCTGGGCATGGTGATGAACGTCGGCCGCCAAGCCGACGGAAAAATGCGGATGCAGAACGCGGCCGACGCCGTGGCGTACTCGGGCGGGGTCGCGTTGACGCGGGGCATGAACACGCTGGCCTACACCAACCATCTGCTGTGCGAAGTGTTCGCCATGACGGCGATCATGCGCGAGGGGCGCGACGCCAACGCCTCGGCGCGCATTCCGGAAATCGTCGCCGCCTGGAAGCGCGAGGCGCCCGAGTTCGCCTCCGCTCCGATGGACAAGTTCCGGGTGCTGGCCTCGGCCATCCCGCCGAAGGTGGACGCCGAACAACAAATGGTCGACGCCTACGCCGCCTGGATCGCTGCGCTGAGCGACGCCACGCTGCCGATCTTCGAGATGATCTTGGCCGAAGAACTGATCCCGAAGTATCAGCGGGCCGTCGCCGCCATCTTTCCCGAGATCGCGCAGATGGCGGCCATCGAGATCGCCGCGCGGAACGGGCGGCCCGATCACGGACGCGGACCAATGATCGGCGTGCTGTGGCGCACCGACGTGGTGCCCGTCGGGCTCGATGAGACCTATCAGCCCACCTTGCCGGTGGTCGATCCGCAGATGGCCCCCGATCCCGACTATCGCACCCTCGCCCGAAGGCAGCGCAACAACTTGGCGATGACCTACCTGAACACGTGGAACGGCATCAACATGGCCGGGTTCGACCGCGTGGCCACGTTGACGCAGTTCGGCCAACTCTGGCGGTCGTTCACCTGCGGGCAGCTTCGCAAGTTGCTCGACGAAGAGTATCCCGAGACGAATCTCGTCTATCAGATCCATCGCGAGGCGCGCTCGCCCTATTTCCAAGACCGCTTCATGTTCGTCGGCGTGGTCTATTGGCGCAAGCTGCCCGACATGATGCCCGGCGTGTTCCGCGCGCCGCTGGCGTCGGACGCGGTAACCTACGCCCAAGTGCGCATGTTCGTGCCCGCGCCGAAGTTGCAGTGGCAGCACGAAAGTCAAGGCGGGGGCGGCAATCCCGGCATTTCGCTGGGCGGCGTGCCCGGCCATTCGGCGATGCTGGTGCCCGACGAGCCGGCCGACCCGACGGCCAATCCCGGCGGTCCGGGCCGCTGGGTGGTTCGCTATGAACCGGTTCCCACCCATTGGGATTTGCTCAATCAGCATTGGACGTGCCAGTTGGTTCCGGCCGTCGGCCCGAACCTCTCGATGATCTTGGGCACCAGCCCGCCGATCGCCGAGTTCGGCGCGGCCAACCTGCGTTTGCCCAATACGGCCGCCCTAGACGACCGCATGATCACCAACATCAGCCCGCACTGAAAGCCCGCACTTATGAACGCGATGTTTCGCTGGAAGCACGAACGTCGGCGCGGCTTGGCTCCGCTGGAGCTGGTGCTGGCGCTGCCGATTCTGTTGATGATCATGGCGCTGATGGTCAACTACGGCACGATGGCCGCTTGGAAACTGCGCGGACACACGGCGGCCCGCTATGCGGCCTTTAGCGCCCGCTGGCCGCGCACCGGCCATACCGACCCGCGGCCCGCCTACTGGCCCGGCGCGATGGGCGTCGAAGCGGCGGGCAACATTGCGCGGCTCGACGATCAGCGGGTGTACCATCCGGTGGCGCGCGGGCCGTTGGCCTCGGGCGTGCAGGTGAACTCCGATCTGCTCGACCCCAGCCGAGGGCTTCGACGGGGCAGCGCGGGACTGACTCGCGGATACCCGATGATGGGCAAGATGGGTTCGTACCATCTCTCGGCCGAGGTGTATTTTCTCGACAACATGTGGCAGTATCAGCGATTCGGACTGAGCGGGAACGTTCACCTGCGCATCCCGACGATTTACACCTTCACCCAAATCATGCCGCTGCACGACAGCTACTTGACGGCGGCCCGCGACAACTACTTCCAGCAGTACAGCGTGCCGGCCGCCGGGCGCTACGCGCAGCTTTCGGCATTGCTTGGGCCCGACGTCGATTCGGTCAATTGGGGCTGGCTGGCCGGGTATCAGCTTTCCAGTTTCGTCCCCGGTTTGCGGCGTTTTTGCACGCTGGACCAGACGACTGCCGACAATTCGGTGACCAATCTTGTCGAGCGGATCGAGGGCAGCGATTCGCCGTGGCGCGCCGGAGTGGCCGACCGGATGACCCGCGGCTTCTACCGTTTCTACCGCGCCGTGATTCGCGGGGCCCAAAACTATGTTCCGCCGTTGCCCAACGCACAGTCGATCATCGACATGATGCAGTCGAAGGCCGACCAAATGGATCAGTTCTGGGACAACAGCCTCAACCCGGGGCGTCCCGGCCCATGAGCAGCGCGAAGGTCGATTCGCAGAGCCCTCGGACAACCGACCAAGGCGTGCCCGGTCCCGCCCAACGCTTGGCTTCGTGGACCACGCGACTGCTGCTGTGTGGGCTGATTGCAGCGGTGGGGCTGGGCTTCGGACGGCAAGTGCTCCAGTGGTGGGCTCCCGAAGGCGATTCGGCCCCGGTCGAGCCGCCCGCCCAAGGCTCGCCGTCGCCGGACGACGCCGACGACCGGCAGATGGTTTCCGTCGGGGCGGGCCCTTGGCGGCTGCGCCGCGAGTTGGTCGCCGGGCCGCGCGAGCAGGTGGCCGCCGTCTTGGTGCGGCGCGCGGTGGAAATCACCTCCGCCGCTTCGTTGCCGCCATCGCCTCCGCAAGCCGCCGAGAAGGCGCTGCTGGCCCGCGCTGCAACCATTCCGCTCGACGCCGGTCCGCAAGGCGCCAATTGGCGCGTGGTGCCGGTCGATCTCGGCGTGCCTGCCGCGGTGGGGCTGAAATGGCCCGACAATCGCCCGGCAGCCGAGGGCGTCAACCTTGCCCAGACCGATGCCCGCGTGGTAACTTGGGGATTGGCGGTTCCGGCCGACGAATCGGCCTGGGCCGTTTACTGCGTGTTTTCGGAACAGACGACCACCGACCCGGCCGGCCCGGCGCCCGAGCTGCCCTTGCCGCCCGAGGCGCGGCGCACGCTGGCCTTGGGCACCGTCGGCGGCGGCGCAATGGTGGGGTTTGAAGGACGGATCGACCCAGCCGCATGCCAACGGTTCTTCCAACAGTGGTTTTCGCAGAACGGCTGGACGTGCGTCGGAACGTGGCGAACCGCCGACGGCGGTTGGTTCGCGCGCTTTGAGAAGAGTTCTTCGCGCGACTCGGCGGTTGTCGATGTTCGCGTCGGCCTCGATGCGCAGCGGCAGTTGCAGGGGCTGCTCGTTCTGTCGCGGCATTGACCTCCGCGCGGAACGACCGCCGACAGTCGGTACACAACACCATCTTTTCTCTTTGCGGAACGGCCATGAAGGGTATCTACGGTTTAGGCGTGGCGTTGGCGTTGGGCATTGCCGGGGCGCTGTTCAACTACGTGTATCTTACCAGCAAGTTGAAGGACGTCGAAAAGGTGGCCTTCATCGGGATTCCGGAGAATGTTGTGATTCAGCGGGGCGAGAAGATCCGCGAGGAGCATCTTTGCCCCATCGAGATTCCCACCGCCTGGGTCGGCTCGCTGGCCGACGTGGCCGACCGCTGGGAGCTGCGCAACACGGTGGTGGTCAACAAGCCGGTGACGCGCACCCTGGCCGGCCAACGAATCCTGTTGCGCGACGACTATCGCCCCGCGCCCGAGGAAGTGCTTGTGCTGGGCGAAGGCGAAAAGGCCCGGTTCGTGGCCGTCGACACGCGAACGTTCGTACCAGCGCTGTTGTCGCCGGGCGACCGTGTTTCGTTCATCGTGCCGAAGTTCATCGGTCCGCAGCCGGCTCGAACAGTCGCGCCGGCGCCGCCGGCGTCGGAAAACGACGGCGACCTCGACCCGATCGCCGCGGCCCAGCCCAAACCGGCCGGCTCCGACGACGTGCTCGGCCCGTTCACCGTCTTGGCCGTCGGCAATCGCTTGGCCAGCGCCGAAGTGTGGAGGGCGAATCGCATTCCGCAAACCCAAGAGAACGTGTTGACCATTCGCGTGAGCAAGAATGTGCCGAACGAAGTGCAACGGGCCGACGAGCTTTTCCGCCGTTTGCAGGCGATCGAGTATCGCCCGGTGGGCATTGAAATCGAGAAACAAAGCCGTCTGCAAACAACACCGTAGGGCTCGCGTTGGCTCGCCAGGGGCGGCGCCGCCCGCGCCCGGCGCTGCCCGGCCCGCCCGCGCAGCCGGTCGGCTGCACTGAGCGACCGCCGATTTTTTGTGCCGCAAACGACACGCCCCCAGAAGAATCGACCGACGATGAAGATTTGGTTCAACAAGATCAACGAAAGCCGCCGCACGATGATCGAAGTGCCCGATGGCGAAATCACCATCGGGCGCGACCCGGCCAACGTCGTCTGCCTGCAAAGCCCGCTGGTTTCGCGGGTTCATGCGGTGGTCCGGCCCAGCGGCGGCAAGTTGATGCTGGAGAACGTCGGGCTGAATAGCTGCGCGGTGGGCGACGAAGAGGTGCTCGGCGGACAGTCGGCTGTTTTCGAGCCGGGCACGAAGGTGCGCATCTGGCCCTTCACCCTGACGTTCGAGGCGGAAAAGGCGGCCGTGGTCACCCGCGCCGAGTTGGAAAGCCATCTCCGCGCGATCCTGGCCGATCTCGAACTCCGCATCCACCGCAAGCTGCTCGAACGGCTCGACCTTTACGAGTTCGAGACCAATCGGGCCAACGACCCGCAAAGCATTCTGCTCCTGGAAAACAACATCGAAGACGTCACCCGCGAGCTCCGCCTGTTCGAGTTGGAAAACGAGCCGGTGCTGGAAGAGATTTCGGGCCTGGTGCTGCGCGACTTTCTGATCAACCAATTGATCATGGAGACGAACGCCGAGGAGTACTTCGACCTGGCCGTGCTCACCAGCAACGAGTTCGACGTACCCGCCACGCTGGTTCCCGAGCGCGAGGCCGAATTGCACAGCCTGCTGTCCTTCCTCCGCGAACGATTGCGGCTGACCGAATGCCGCGACATCAGCCAGCAGGTGCATCGCGTAGAAGAACGATTCAACGACGTGTTCCATCTGGTCCGGCCGCATCTGCACCGCGAGCTGCGCAAGTATTTGATCCTCCGCACGCTGAAGAAGGACTTGAAAGACACCATTTTCGGCTTCGGCCCGCTGCAAGATTTGCTCCGCGCGCCGACGATCACCGAAATCATGGTGGTCGCCAGCGATCAGATTTACGTGGAGCAGGCGGGGTTGATCGAGAAGTCGGGCCGCCGCTTCATCTCCGATAAAGTGACCGAAGCGATCATCGAGCGGATCGTGGCGCAGGTGGGCCGGCGGATCGACAAGAGCCAACCGCTGGTCGATGCCCGACTGCCCGACGGCTCGCGCGTCAACGCCGTCATCCCCCCGCTGGCCGTCAAAGGGCCCACGCTCACCATTCGCAAATTTCCCGCACAGCGGCTCACGATGGACGACTTGGTGGAAATGGGCAGCATCAGCAAGGCGGCGGCCACCTTCCTCCGCGCCTGCGTGATCGCCCGGCGGAACATCCTCGTCAGCGGCGGCACCGGCACGGGCAAAACCACCATGCTCAACGTCTTGAGCAGCTTCATCCCCTTCAAGGAACGCATCATCACCATCGAAGACACCACCGAGCTGCGGCTGCACCAAGAGCACGTGGTGACGATGGAAACCAAACCGGCCAATATCGAAGGGGCGGGCGAATACACGATCCGCGACCTGGTGAAGAACTCGCTCCGCATGCGGCCCGACCGTGTGATCGTCGGCGAATGCCGCGGCGGCGAGGCGCTGGACATGATCCAAGCGATGAACACCGGCCACGACGGCTCGATGACCACCGTCCACGCCAACAACGCCCGCGAGGTGATCGAACGGTTGGAAGTGCTGATTCTCATGGCGGCCGATTTGCCCGTTTCCTCGATCCACCGCCAAATCGCCTCGGCCATCGACTTGGTTGTGCACATCAGCCGCTTGCCCGGCGGACGCCGAGCCGTGACCCAAGTGACCGAGGTCGTCCGCTACGACCCCGACGAAAAGCAGATCATCATGCTCGACATTTTCAACTTCCGCAACGGCCTTTCGTTGCGGCCGACCGGCTACCTGCCCTCGTTCATCGATCATTTGATCGAGAAGGACCTGCTCGACGTGGAGTTCCTTTACGGGCGCGAAGACGGGACGGATGCCCTAGCCGACCAACGCAAGCCGGAAAGCGCCCGCGCCTTGCCGCGATGACCGAACAGCGTTTTTCCCGCAATAGACTCAGAAAGGCTCGATGCCCAGCGCAACGGTTCCCATGGACTTTGAAGGCTACTTGGCATGTTTGTTGATCGGCGCGGCCGCGGGCGCGGCCGGGTTTTTCGGCCGCGAGTACCTCGCTCACGGCATGAGCCTCGTCGAAGCCGATTTGACGGACAAGCTCCGCCGGCTTCGGGCGCCGACCAGCCATCTTCGCGTCTATATCGGCATCTGGTTGGCGGCGATCGGCGGCACGTTGGCGCTGTTCGCCTTCGCGCTGAACAACATCGTTTTCGCCCTGCTGATCTCGGCGTTCCTCGTCTGCACGCCGTGGTATTTGGTTCGCCGCATGGCCGAGCGCCGCCGGCTGAAGATTGAAGACCAATTGGCCGACGCGATGGTCACCATGTCCAGCGCGGTCAAGGCCGGCTTGTCGCTGGCCCAGTCGCTCGAATTGCTGGCCTCGCAGCTCCCGCAGCCGATTAGCACCGAGTTCCAGCAGATGGCCTCGGAGTACAAACTGGGTAAAACTCTGGAGCGAGTGCTCGTTGAAGCGAAGGAGCGGCTGCGCAGCGAAAACTTCGCCCTGTTCGCCGCCGCATTGCTGGCCAGCCACGAAAGCGGCGGCCGGCTCAACGAAACCGTAGAGCGCATCGCCCGAAGCGTGCTCGAACTGCAACGGTTGGAACGCAAGGTTCGCTCCGAAACCGCCCAGGCCCGCAAGTCCGCCGTCTATATGGCCTTGGCCCCGGCGCTGATTCTGACCGCCTATTGGTTCGTCGATCCGATCAATACGGCCCTGCTGTTCACCACCGTGGTCGGGCAGATCCTGCTGGCGATTGCGTTGGTGCTCAATGTGATCGCTTACTTTTGGGCAAGGTGGATTTTGAACCCCGATATTTGACCGCATCGGCCCGACAGGGCCGCTGCGCGGCGTCCGACGCAATTGAGATATCCCGCGATGTTCACCGACTGCTTCCTCGCAACGTCATCGCTGTTCGCCGCCGGCATCGGGCTCGAGCTGTTCGCCAGCTTGGTGATGGGGTCGGCTCTGGGGCTGGTCGGCTGGTGGTTCTTCCAGATATTCCAGGTAGAGGAGCTTCAGCAAGGCGATCAGTGGCGCTACGACATCAGCCGGATCAACGAACTTCGCCGCGTCGATGCGATGTACCGCCTCTTTCAGCCCGCCATCCAATTGCTCGCCTTCATCAATCGCCGCGTCTTTCGCGACAGCCTGCCGGAAATCAACCGCGAGATTCAAGCGGCGGGCCTATCGCGATTTTGGATCGCTGAAGAGTACTTGGGCAAGGCCGAACTGATCGCTCTGTTTTGCAGCCCGATCTACCTTTACGTTCTGCTGGAAATGGTCGGGCCGGTCGGGTTCCTCTTTGCCGCGGCGGCGGTGGCGTTGACGGCTTGGTTCCTTCGCTACCGCCTGGCCATGCGCGCCCGCACCCGGTTGCGGCTGATCAAGCGGCGCATGCCCTTCTTGCTCGATTTGCTCACGCTGCTGATGGAGGCCGGCGCCACGTTTCTCAACGCCTTGCGTCAGGCCGTCGAGGAGTTTCGCGGGCATCCGGTGGCCGACGAGTTCGGCCGCGTGCTCAACGACATGAACATGGGCAAAACCCGCGCCGAAGCCTTCGCCGCCATGCGCGACCGGTTGGCCGACGACGAAATCACCAGCATCATCGGGTCGATCCTCCAAGGCGAACAGCTCGGCACGCCGCTGGCCAACATCTTCCGCACCCAAGCCGACGTGCTCCGGCTGAAGCGAACACAGCGTGCGGAAACGATCGCCGGCGAGGCGGGAGTGAACATGCTTCTGCCGGGCATCTTGGTGATGATCTCTACGGTGCTGGTCATCATCGGCCCATTCATGTTGAACTACCTGAAATTCGGATGGACAATGTAAACAGAGGGACTGTTCCGCCGGCAGCCTTCGCCACTCGTCTTACAGCAAAAAACGATCGACGCAGCCAACGATCCGACCCATGGCACTGAAACTTGATTGCCCACGATGCAAGACGCCGCTGCTAGCGCCGGACAAGGTGGCTGGTTCGTACGCCCATTGTCCGGCCTGCCGTGGGCGGGTGTGGATTCCGCACAACGCCCCCAGCGTGCCCGAGGTCGTTGAACAGGTTGTAGCCGCCTCGATGGGCGCCGCGCCGGCGCCGCCGGCCCCCACGCCAACCAAGTCCGCCGCCGTGCTGCCGCCGCCGGCCCCGCCGGGTTGGACTCCTCCCCCGCCGGGCCAACCAGCGCCGGCCCCCGCAACGAACCCCGCGCCGGCAGCGCCGTTTCCGGCCGCACCTGCTGGTGTGGCCCCCTCGGCCGGGCTGCCCTCGCCGCCGATGCCGCCCTCGTCGCCGGGCCGCGTCCCGCCGGCCCCTTCGCCACCAGTCGGCGCGGCGGTTGCGCCGGTCGCCTCCATCCCCACTCCGTCGCATTCCGAACCCGTCGGCCGAGCCACACCGGCCGCCAGTCCGTCGGCAACACCGGCTCCCCCCGCGCGGCCTGCGTCGGCTCCGCCCTCGGCCCCGGCCCCGGCAGCAACCCAGCGAAGCCGAGGCGCGGCCCCGGCCGGTTCGTCCGCTGCCGCCGCCACCGGCGCGTTGGCTACCGCGGGCGCAGCGATGCCCGGGGGCGGGCCCGTGGTGCCTGCTGTGCCGCCGGGCAGTGCGGGGCCGGGCTTGGCGCCGTCGCGCACCGCCCGGCTGATCACCTCCGAAACCGCTCAATCGGCCCTGAAACTAGCGCCCGACGGCCGACTGCCCGAGTTGCACCTCGACGAAGACGAGACGAAGAAGAAGGCCGACGACGATCAGAGCGCGGCGATGAATCCTCTGGTTCTTTTTGGGCTGCTGACGCTGAGCGTGGCCATGTCGGTGGCAATGGTGCTGATCGACTGGGGCACGCCCACGACCAGCCGCGCCGAAGAGCGAGGCAAAGCCCGCGCCCTGATCGAAGAGAAGTTTTTCGGCGGCGGGTCGCTCGATCGCACCAAACCGCTCGAACCCTATCAGGAGTTGCTCCGCGATGCGCAGCGCGAGCATTTTCGCGGCAACCTCCGCAAAGAACGCGAGCTGTATCGCAGAGTGCTCGACATGATCCGCGCCGAACGCGGCGCCGGCGATCGCGGGCTGACCGGAAGCCTGACGAACGACCGGCTCTTGGAGAGGCAGTTGCTCATCCTTCTGACCGAAGGTTGACGGAGCGTCGGAACGCCCGGGCCGCCGCGCCGCCGCGGACGGCCGGCGGGCGCGGCCCGCCCATCGAGAAAAAGGAACGCCATGTCCGCCGGTTCTCGCTACGAAGTTCTGGAACGCATCGCCGTGGGCGATTTCGCGTCGGTCTATCGCGCCCGCGATCGGGAACTGGGCCGCGAGGTGGCCATCAAACAGATTCACCCGCAATTCCTGCACGACGAACGCCAGTTGGCCCGCTACTGGCAAGAAGCGCAGTTGCTGGCCGGCTTGCAGCACCCGAACATCATGACCATCTACGACATCGTCCGTTCCCGCGGATGGCTGATCGTGGAGTTGATGAGGGGCAATCTTGAACAACACACGCATGGAGAACCGATCGATCTGGAGTTGCTTCGCCAAGTGCTGAGCAGTTCGCTCAGCGCGCTCGATTTCCTCCACCGCAATGGGGTGATCCACGGCGACATCAAGCCCAGCAACATCCTCATCAACATGCAGGGGCAGATCAAACTGGGCGATTTCGGGCTCGCCCGGCGGGTGACCAACGACACGGGCAGCCTGCTCAAAGGCACCACGAAGTACATGGCGCCCGAGTTCGTCTCCAACCAGTTCGGTCCGGTCGGGCCGGCCAGCGACATCTATTCACTGGGCTTCTCCGCCTTCGAGTTGATGGTGGGGGCGAACCAGTTTGAAATGCTGTTCCCCGGGCTCAGTTCCTTCGGCCGCGACAAGCAAATCGCCTGGATGATGTGGCACGCCGCCGCCGACCGCCAGTTGCCGGAAATCCATCGTGTGCTCGAAGGAGTGCCGCCCGACCTGGCCGCCGCCGTGCAGAAGATGACCTACAAGGATCCGGCGCGGCGCTACCCGTCGGCGGCGCACGCGCTGCGCGATCTGCGTTACGATCCGCTGGCGGCCCCGCCGGTGGTCGGCCCGTCGGAAGACCCGGCGGCGATGGCCGCAGCTGCCGCCGAGGCGCGCAAGAAGAAGCGGACCCGCTTGGCGGCGATTGGCGCGTTGGCTTTCTCGGTGCTGCTCTGCGTGTTCCTGCTTTGGCCGGCGGCTGAACCTCCGCTGCCGACGCAAAGCGAAGAACCGCTTAAGGGCGTCGTGGCCAACGTCTATCCCAACGAGCTGCGGCTGGCCGTGCGCATCCAAGGCGAAAAAGGCGACAGCATCAAGGAAATCGAGCTGCGGCGCAATGATCGGGTGTTGATCAACGACAAGGTGCATGAATTCCGCGAATTGAAGGCGGACGACCGCGTCCTGATTCGCCCTCTGGTGGAGGACGGCCGCAAGATCCTCGAGCTCCGCGCCACCCGCCCGGTGATGCACCGGGGCGTCGTCAAAGAGATCAAACCCGACGAAGGGCGGTTCGTTTTGGCCGTCAGCGAGGGCGAAGACCAAGGCAAAGACCTAGTGATCGACGTGCCGCCGGAACTGCAAATTCCGCTCAACGGCGGCAAGCCCGAAAGCGGCGGCCGAATGATCGCGCTGGTCGATCTGCACGTGGACGACCGGGTGAGCGTCGATCATTTGGGCTACGAGTCGGGCCGGCAGGCCACGGCCATCACCGCCCAGCGCGTCGTGGTGGTCGAGGGGAAGATCGCCGGCGTCGACGTGCGGCAGAAGCTCTTGGAAGTGGCCCTGGCCGACGGCGCAAACGTCGTCAAGCTGCCGTTCAAACCCGATTGCGAAGTGCTGATCAACAAACAGCGGCTGATCAACGATCAGTTGCTCAAGCCCACCGACCTTCTGCCCGGCGATCAGGTGACGCTGGAACACGACGTAGCGGTGCTTCGCGTCAACGCCTATCGGATCATGGGCGAAGGCGGCGTGGTGCGCCGGATCAGCTATCCCGACCGATTGGTCGAGGTGGAACGCAGCGATGGCGGGCGAACCGTCAGTTATCAGGTCGGCCCGAACTGCGAAATCACCCTCGGCGGAGAATCCGTGGCGCTGGCCGACCTCCGCATTGGCGACCAGGTCGATATTACGCACGACACGCCCGGGGCGGCCATTCCGCGGGCGATCCGGCTTTCGGCCGTGCGACCGCCCGACGCCAACCGCTGGGCGATCCTCATCGCCAACCAGAACTACGAAAGCACCTATCTTACGCGGCTTTCGCATCCGGTTTCCGACGCCCAGGCGCTGGCCAAAGTGCTCGTCGACCGCTACCGCGTGCCGCCGCAGCAGTGCGTCACCTTGTTCGATGAAAGCCTAGTGCGTCTCGAACAGGCGTTGCCCGACCGCCTGCGGCACATCGGCCCGGAGGCCTCGGTGCTGGTGTATTTCACCGGCCATGCCTACAAAGACGACGAAGGCAAAGTCTATCTGGCGCCGCGGAGCTTCGATTTCACCCGCATGGCGGCCACCGGACTGCCGCTGCAATGGCTGGTCGATCGGCTCGAAGAGTGCCAGGCGAAAACCAAGCTTCTCTTCCTCGATTGCGGCCACCCGGGCGGCGGCAACGACCTGAAGGCCCAACCTTCGTCCGCCGAAATGCTCGCGGCCCTGCGCGCCCCGCCCGGCCGCGCTCCGTTGCGAACCATTACCGCCGTGGCCAGCGCCCAAGCCGGACAACGGGGATTGATCATTCCGGGCAAAGACGGAGGGCCGCCCCAGGGATTGTTCGCGCGTCATTTGGCTCGGGCCTATCAGGGCGAGGCCGACAAGAATCTCGACAACGTGTTGGAGCCCACCGAGCTGTTCAGCTATCTCAACGAGGCGGTGCCGCGAGGCGCGCAGGAATTGGGCGGCGCGCAGGCGCCCGAACTCTTCCTGCCCGACAATCGGCCCCCGCGGCTCACCGACGACGCGAAGAAGGCCATCCGCCGCTTGGCGGCGTTGGTCCGGCAAGAGCGGTTCGATCGCGACTTGGTCGCCCAGGCTTTCCTCGAAGCGTCGCAGGCGGCCGGACAAGAGATCGAGCCGAAGCTGATCCATGCCGTATTGCTGCTCCGCGGCAAACAACGCGACGACGCCCTGAAACAATGCGAAGAGATCAAATTGGAGCGCCCGGGGCTGATCCTGCCGCAAATGGGCATCGTTTGGGTCCAGGTGGAAAAGCGCAGTTGGAAGTCGGCTGCCGACAATCTCACCGATCTGATCAAGCAGTTGCCGCGCCCGTCCAAACCCGGGCAGAAGCACTCCGCCGAGGCCTTGCAGGCGGCCGAGTGGGCCGGCGGACTCCGCGAATTCATCGAAAAAGGCAGCGACGTGAACGATCCGCGATTGCCCGCGGCGATTGCGGCGCTTGACGCCGCCGTGCAATCGCACCCGCCCGAGATCATCACGGCCTTCGAGCAGGGCCGCTCGAAAACCCGCAGCGTGCTCCGCGAGTTCGACCGCAAGATCGCCGCCGACGACGACAACGAGGCCCTGCGCCTCCGCGTCGAGCGGAAGCAGATCGGGCACTACTCTTCGTTCCCCTACGACGACTGCGTGCAACGCGTTCTCGACATGCTCGACACCGACTAGCTTGGGACGCCTGTCGCCGGAACAACGTTGCCGACAGCCTTGCGACGACGTGCGCCGCCGAAGCGACATCGGCCGAACAACTCGCGGGCAATCCGCCGTCCGAACCGCCGGCCGGCATAACCACGGCAGCATCGGACGACGACAAACGCAAAGGCCGACGGACTCGCGCCCGCCGGCCTTTGCTCGTTCGTTCTTTTCCGCCGCTGTCTGCTGCGGTCCGCGGCCGTCTGCTACGGACGCGGCATGGCGTAGTCGGCCGGCTTCAAGCCCGCCTTATGCTTGCCGAAACCGAACGGAAGCGGCTTGAACTCGCCGACCACCGCCACGTCGGCCCGCTGAGGAATCTTCTCTTCCAAACCGGCGGCCCAGTAGGTGGCGTTCACCAGCAGGCGTCGCACCCCTTCGCTTTCCAAATCGGTGGCCGCGCCCATCGTCGTGCAGAACGCCCGGCCCGTCTTTCCGCTTTTCTGGGCCGTGTAGCTCTTGGTCCAGGCAATCGGCATCATCGGGTCGTTCTTCGGCCCCTCCAGCGGCTTGTCGTCGGCCGACATCCCCACGAGCACCTGCCCAAGCACCAGCGGTTTGCTGTCGCCCGGCAGCGGCAATCGCACCGTGTAAACGTCGGTCGGTCCCCAAATGTCTTCGCAGCCGCGCACCAAGGGGCTCGTCTTGGCCTCCGGAGCGATCACCCCTCGCGTGCTTTCTTTGCCGTGTTTGCCGTGGTGATTGATCCAGGTTTCGCCCAACACTTGGCGTCCGAACCCACCCTCCCACGTCTTGCTGTTGAAGCTCCAATCGGCGTACGTCGTGTTCTTCTTGAAGTTGAAGGCATGGGTGGCCGTTCGCAGCCCAATCACCGGCTTGCCCGCCTCCACGTAATCGACGATGTGCTTCATCTGCGCGTCAGGCAAGTCGCGAAACCGCGTAGCGATGATCATCACATCGGCTTGGGCCAAGTTCTCCAGCCCTGGTATGTTGTCGAGCACGGTCGGGTCGATCGTGCCGTCGGCCGGATTGATGGCGAACAGCACAGTACATTTGAACCCGTGCCGCAAGGCGAGAATCTTGCCGAGCTGGGGCAGGGCCTCCTCCGATCGGTACTCCTCGTCGCCGGATACCAGAACGACGTGCTTGCCCAGCGGCGCCGCGCCCGGCTCGTAAACCACCCAACGCTCATCGGCTGCGGCCATCGCCGCCAAACAGGCCGTCCACACAAAACCCGCCGTCAACGCTGTTCTCATCGGAACCTCCCAACGATGCCTTAAGAAAAGAGAGCCCATCACGTTTTCGCTTTTGTCGCCCGAGACGCTCCCAACGCAACGGCAGCGGTATTCCACGGCCGCGGCCGTCGCCGACACGGCAGTTCGCGCCGCCGAATCGGCAGATCCTTGAGCCGCCGCGTCTATTTCGCCTCGGCGGGATGTTCGCCGTCGAGCCGCGTGATTCGGAAATTCTCGAAGCGGATCCAATGCTCCGCGTCAGGCGGCCCTTGGTAACACTGAATGCTCACCTGTTCGTTCGGCCCTGGGGCGAGCTTGCCCTCGGCCGCTGTGAGATACTCGCCCTTCGCCTCGGGCCGGTACTGGGCCACAAACCGATCGGCCGACACGATCAGCCGCAATTCCACCGTGTTGCACTCCAACGGTTTTCGGCCCGGAATGACAAAGAGCTTCCCGTCGATCAATTCCTTCACCAGTTTGAACGCCGGCTTGCCGTCGGTGTACCAAGTGATGCCGGCCTGCTCGTACTGCTGTTTCGGAGCGGTAAGATTCGTAACCGTAACGTCGATCGCATAGCGCCCTTTCGATCGGTCGGGCGCCGGCCGGAGCAGCGCGTTCTTAACGGTTTGGGCCACGCCCGGCTCCACGCGGATTTCCAGGGCGTTTTCGGCGATTCGCCAAGCGGCGGGGTTCTCTCGCAGCCAGATCCAGCCTTCGCCGAGCTTGCCGCCAAACTGGTCGGAAAACACCACGGGCGCGTCGGCGGCCGAAGCACGGCCCGGGCCGAGAACCGACAGACAAACGCAACACGCCATCCACGCCGCCGCGGCCAACCGCGCGGACCAACCATCCGGCCGAACGTTCTGCATCATTGCTGCCTCCTGATTGCGGGCGCAACGCGGCACAGCTTCTCGCGGGAGAAGCCGCGTCGTCGTGCGCCTAAACGTCGGTAGGAAACGCTTGCCCATCGCCGCTTGGCGGGCGGCGAAAGACAGGCAAACCGTCAACGACGGATATCGCAAACCCGCGCCCCATGCCGCAGTGCGGCAAGCTTGTCGGGCCAGGTGGGAATGAATTCGTGGGCCACATAGCCGGCGTAGCCCACTTCAACCAGGGCCCGCATCACCGCCGGGTAATACACCTCTTGTGTTTCGTCGATTTCGCCGCGGCCCGGCACGCCGGCCGTGTGAATGTGCCCGATGTAGGGATGATATTTGCGGATGCGGCGGATCACGTCGCCGTGCATCACTTGCACATGGTAGATGTCGAACAGCAATTTCATCCGCGGAGAATCGACCCGCTTAATCAGGTCGATGCACCGTTCCACGTCGTCGCCGAAATAGCCCGGATGCCCCTTCATCGGATGCGTGTCGTCGCGGGTGTTCAAGTGCTCCAGGCAGAGATTCACGCCCTTTTTCTCAGCCTCATCGATCACGGCCTTCCAACAATCGACGCAGTTCTGCTCGGCCTGTTTGTCAGAAATGCCCGCCTTGCGCATTCCGGTGAAGGTGATGACGTTGACCGCCCCGAACTCAACGGCCTGAGCGATCGCTTCGCGCAGCTTCTGCACGCAGAAATCGCGGTTGTCGGGATCGAGCGGCCCGCGTTGAAACCCGTGGCTGCTCACCAGGGAAATCGCCATGCCGGCCTCGCGGACGGCCGGATAATGCTTGGCGTCTAATCCCTCCATGGCCGAAAGGCCCATCCGCGAGCAGGCGGCAATCAGTTCGGGCATCGGAATGCCGTCGTAGCACCAGGCCATCACCGAGTGCTTGATCAGCCCGCCGTCGGCGCGCCACGACTCGGGCGGCACGTCTTTGCCGGCCATCGACGCCGTCCCTGCGCCTGCCGCCGCCTCGGCGCCTCGAACTTGGGCGGCCCACACATCCCAAAACGGAACGGCGGCCGCGCCTCCGGCCGCCGCGCCAAGCGCGGTCTTCAACCAACGGCGGCGCGATTCGATCCGTTTTTGTTTCTCTATGCTCTCGGTCATCGGTCGTTCCTCCGTAGCGTTCAATCCATGGGCAAATGGCGAATCGATCGGCCCGCGTCCGCAAGGCAAACACCGGCCGGCACGGCGAGCCGACTGGCAGCGTCGCCCCGGCGGATCAGCCGCCCACCGCCTTTGCCAGAGTCCTTTTTCGGCCTCAGCGTCATTGCTACCATGACTGCCCAGACGGCAAAAGTCAAGCGCGCGGGCTTCTTACACTGCCGCGCCCCGAGGCGCCGGCCTCTTTGCTCAGGGTGCTTCGAGCCTGGGTGCGCCAGAATGAACCCGACGTCTTGGGCGTCATCAAGCGGCCACCCCTCGGAGAACGAGCAACGCAGACAGCGCAACAGCCGCCGTTGGGCGATGAAAGCAGAGCCGATCGCTGCTGTCGCCTATCAGCCAATCAGGCGTCAACCAAAGAGCCCAAAAAACGGCCAACCGAACGGCCGACGGTTAGCCGACGGCGCGGCCCAGCAGCCGAAGCAGATGGTAGGCCAACAACGCCGCGCCGACCATCGCCAACCAAGACTGCAACGAGGCCAACCGCTCGGAAGTCGGACTCGATGCCGAATCGACCGACGGCAACGAGGCGATCGGCGCCAGCGAACCCGAACGAGATGGTTCCAGCGCGTCCGCCGTTGTCGGCTCGGCTCTATGGGCAACCGAAGTTGGTTCGTCTCTGCCAGCGGCCCGCAAGTTTCGATCGTGCGGATTTCCGCTTTCGGCCGGCCCACTTGGCGAGCCAACGTCCGAGGCGAACGCCGCACCGGCTTCGGCGCCCGTGTACGCGGAACTCGGCGTGTCGGCCCCAACGCCGGGCGCCGCTGCCAAAGAATCATTTCTTCGGCTGTCGGCCGCGGGGGAAAGCGGCTGTGCGCCGGGCCAAGCGGTTGCCAATGGAACTTCGCCCGCCGCGTCTGCCAAGCGGGCCAGGCTGTCGCCTGCGCCGGCTCCCACCGGTTCCCACCGCGAAGGCCCGTCCCAGCCGCTCTGGTTCGCGTTGCGGGCGGCAGGGTCGATGCCGTTGGCCGGAGCGCCGGGCCGCGCCGCCCAAAGGGGATCTTCCGCGCGGTCCATTTGCTCCATCTGTGCGAAGAATGGGGCGACAAACGTCCGCACCCGCCCGCAGTAGCTGCCCATCGTTCGCCCCATGCCGGTACCGAACAACACACCGGCCAGTTCGCCGCGGTGGTTGAAGATCGGCCCGCCCGAATCACCCTCGCGGGCGGGCGTGGCCACTTCGACCATCTCGAACGGCAGTCGGCCGCCCGGCGAAAGGTATTGCGTGCATTGCCCGTAGGCCATGCGATAGCTGCCGCGGCCGTACCCGGCAATGGCCAGCCACTCGCCGAGTTGCGGGGCCGTCTCGGCGATGGCGACGGGCGGCGCCTGCGGCCGCCAAATGGCCAGCGCGGCCAGATCCCAATCCCGATCGACCCCGACAACGCTCGCCGGCGAACGGAAACCATCGGGAAACGTGACCAGCACGAAACCGTCCGAATCGCGGATCACATGCCAGTTGGTCAGCACCAATCCGTAGCGGCGGTTGACCGCCACCAACGCCCCCGACCCGAACGAAACGCCCCGCTTCTCCGTGGCCATCACCCGAACCACCGACGGATGGGCCCGCACCGCCTGCGCCATTGCCGAGCGACTCGACAACGCCGCCAAGGCGCACAGCGCCACGGCCATCGGCCAGCGATGCGCAATCATAGTACCTGCCGTTTGGGTAGGGCACACGGGTCCGCCGACAACGCAACACCAAGCCTCTCATGCAGTGCCACCGATCAGCCCAGGCTGCGTCAACGCCGCTGAACTCAAGCGACGCTTCGTGATGGTGCAGCCGAGCCGCTGTTCGTGGAACCGCATCTTGGGACCGGGGCCCAGCGGTTGCGTTCCGCCGCGGGTGTTTCTTCGGGTTCGACGGGCCTCTCGGCGGAGGGAAGGCCTTCGTCAAGTTCGTGGTAGTCGTCAACTCATGGGAAACGGTCGTTTGCAACGGCCTGGGGGAAGCGTCCCTTCACCGAAGGGCGAAATGGGCCGGACGAACGGCGCGGGCGGGTGGCCGGCGCGCCATCGCAACGGCCGATCCGAACGCGGCAGTGATTCGAGCCACCCCAGCGCCCTCTTGATTCGTCCTGAGCAGGGGGCGGAGTAAAGCGGCGTCGGGCGGGGCGGGCTTAGCTTATCTGTTGCCTATTTCGCGCTTTTGCCGCTCATACGGCACGATCGCCCGAAACGATCGCCGGACCGCTCCGACAGGTCGGATTCGGCCGGTTAGGCCGCGTGCCGGTCTGGTCGGCATCGCTACAAGTTCGTTGGGCCCCCCAACCCCGACGCCTGCCGAGAACCCAAACGGCACTGCTCTCAGGACGGCAACAAAGCAGCGGCCCGCAATGAGTTTCGCCGTCGGAGGAGTTCGTTGACAACCGTAGGCAGCGAACTTAGACTACTTTTTGTGCAGCCCAAAGCTGCTTTTCTGGGCAAGCACTGCGGTTTGCGGCAAGAAAGGCCGCCGCTGAACAATCTCTCCCATTGCGCCGGTCGTGACGGCCGACCGATTCCATCTGGACAAAGAGCCGCAACCACTTACTGAACAGTATCTTGCAATAAATCGGAATTGGGCCGTGGAACAGAAACCGTGGGGTGGTGTTTTCGACCAAGCCACCGATCGCCGCGTCGAACAGTTCACCGAGAGCATCAGCTTCGATCGGCGTCTCTATCGGCACGACATCTCCGGCTCAATCGCCCATGCCGAAATGCTCGCTGCCGTGGGACTGATCTCGGACGAGGAGTGCCGCCAGATCGTCGCGACCCTGCGGGCGATCGGTGTCGAGATCGACGAAGGCCGTTTTGAGTTCCGCACCGAGTGGGAAGACATCCACATGCACATCGAACGGGCGCTGATCGAACGCCTAGGCGATGTGGGTAAGAAGTTGCACACCGCCCGCAGCCGCAACGATCAGGTCTCGACCGATTTGCGGCTATGGGTCCGCGACGCCATCGACCGGATCGATTCGGCCTTGATCGCGTTGCAGAAGGCCTTTGTGAACCGCTGCCCGGGCGATGCCGATGTGGTGATACCCGCCTATACTCATCTTCGCCGCGCGCAACCGGTATTGGCGGCCCACTGCTGGTTGGCCTATTGCGAGAAGTTCGAGCGCGACCGCTCGCGCTTGGCCGACTGCCGCAAGCGGGTCAATGTGCTGTCGCTGGGCGCAGCGGCGTTGGCCGGAACCAGTCTGCCGATCGACCGCCGCTTTGTTGCCGCCCGCCTCGGCTTCGACGACGTGGCGGCCAACAGCCTCGACGTATCGAGCGACCGCGACTTCGCCATCGAATTCGTCTTCTGCCTGTGTCTGATCGCCGAACATCTCAGCGGCTGGGCCGAAGAGTGGATTCTTTGGTCGGGCGTCGAGTTCAACATGCTCGATCTGCCGCAGGCCTTCTGCACCGGCTCGTCGATCATGCCCCAGAAGGTGAATCCCGACGTGCTGGAATTGATCCGGGGAAAAACGGCGCGCGTTGTCGGCGCGTTGCAAACGCTTCTGGTGCTTGTCAAAGGCTTGCCGCTGGCCTACAACCGCGATCTCCAGGAAGACAAATTGCCTTTGTTCGACGCCTTTGACACCGTTGAATCCTGCCTGACACTGGCCGCGCCCCTGGTGGCCGGCGCCGAACTGAAACGCGAGTCGATCGCCGCCCAGCTCGATCGCGGCTATCTCGACGCCACAACGCTGATGGAGCATTTCATCCGGCGCGGCATGCCGCAACGGGCGGCGCACCATGCCGTCGGCAAGCTGGTGAAGATCGCCATGCAGCAGAATCTGCCCCTGGCAGCGCTGCCGATCGAACAGTTTCGCGACGTTGACCCCGGACTCGACGAAGGGATCTATCAGGTTCTCGGGGCGGCCAACGCCGTGGCAGTCATGCAAAGCGAAGGCTCGACCGGGCCCGAACAAGTCCGGGCTCAAATCGCCCGTTGGCAGCAAAGGCTGGATTGAACTGCTTAGTTCGCATAAGCTCGCACCGTTCGACGGACTTTCCGCGGGAGCCCGAGACTCACGACAAAAAGTCGCCCGCTAGCCGCCGCCCCGTTTGAATTCCGGCAACAGACACGACCATCGACGGACGCTCCGATGCACCACAACCACCACTGCGGCAAACGTCAACCCATCGCCATGCTCCGTTTTGCGCGTCGGCGGATGGGTCGGCGCAGCGCGTCGGCCTTTGCGGCCCTGGCCACGACATGGCTTTGCTGTTGCATTTGCGCTGCCGTGGGCTCGGCCGCTGATCCGGGCAGAGAAGGCCCCGGCGGTGCAGCCGCGTCCCAGGCCGAGGCCCCTCCCCTGCCCGCCGCCGTGCAGGCTGTGCTGGCCACCAAACCGACCAAGCCCGATGAGTTGCTCCGTGCCGCGCGAACGCTGGCCGGCCTGGGCCAGCCGGAACTGGCTCGGCAGATGCTCAAGCGTGTGCTCGACGCGCAACTCGACGCGGCCGCACTGGCCGACTTGGCCGAGCGATTCGGCTCGCCGGTGTTCGTGGGATTGGCCACGCAGGCCGACGTGCAGCCCGAGGGCGCCGAACTCGCCAAACGCGTGCTCGACGCCTGGCAGTCCGAGCTTCAATCGCCGCAACGCATCGCCCGCAACATTGAATCGCTGGCCGATCCGTCCGAGGCGAAACGTGCGGCCGCGGCCCGCTCCCTGCTGGCCGCTCGCCATGCGGCCATCGGCCCGCTGTTGAGCATGTTGCTCGACGCCAGCCGCACCGCCGAGCATTCGCGCGGTCGGGCCGTGCTGGTCGCCATGGGATCCGAGGCGGCGGCCCCGCTGGCGGCCGTGGTCGAAAGCGACGATGCCGCGGCGGCCGTCGAAGCCGCCCGGCTTCTGGGCGAAATGAAGGCGAAAGACGGCCTCTACTCGTTGCTGGCGCCGGCGCTGGCCACCGACTCGCCGCCCGAGTTGCGCGCCGCCGCCGCAACGGCCCTGCAACGCATGCGGGGTTCGATTCCCACGGCCGGCGAAGCCGCGGCCTTGCTCGCTCAACGGGCCCGCGAGCATCACGAAGGCAGCCGACCGACGGTGGGCGTGATCGAAGGCCGAGCGACCGATTGGAGCTGGGACAAGCAGAAGAAAGCGGTCGTCGGCCGGCCCGTTCCCGAGCCGCAAATGCGCCGGTCGCTTGCCGCTCGTTTAGCGCGATCTGCCCATCAACTCGACACCAACGACGCCCGCATCCGGTTGTTGCATGTGGCCACCATGCTGGAAGAAGAGGCCTATCGCGTCGGCCGCGGCCAACCGCTTCCGCACGATTCGGGCTCGGCGGCAGAGCGCGCGGCAGCGTTCGGCGCGGCAGTGCTGGAAGACGTGTTGCAGCACGCGCTGGCCACCGATCATCCCGCGGCTGGCGCGGCGGCGATCGAGATTCTTTCGCGGATCGGATCAGCCGACGAATTGCTGATGGCCGGACCGCGGCCCGGCCCGGTGGCGTTGGCGCTGACCAGTCCCGACCGACGCCTGCGTTTGGCCGCCGCCAAGGCGATTACGGGCTGGGCCCCCAAGCGGCCTTTCGCCGGCGCCAGCCAATTGGCCCCCGCTCTGGCTTGGTTCGCGCAGACGCGGGGAACGCCGCGGGTGCTGCTGGCCGGGCCGATCGCGGGCGACTTGCGAACAATCGCCGGCGCGCTGACCGAGCGAAAGATCCAGGCCGATCTGGCCGCGCTGGGAAGCGAAGCCACGCTCTCGGCCGTCAGTTCGCCCGACTACCTCTACGTCGTCCTCGATATGCAACTGACCCGTCCGCAAGTCGATTTGGTGGTGCAGCAGTTGCGGCGCGATCCGCGATCGGCCGAGCTGCCCATCGGGCTGATGGCCCGCGACGGGCTGCTCCCGGCGGCCGAACGGCTGGCGCGAACCTATCGCGGCACGCTGGCCCTGCCCCGCCCGCACGGCGACGACGCCATTGCTTGGCAGAGCGAGAAGCTCGAAGCCCTTTGGGGTGAAAACGCCGTGGACGACGCCGAACGGATTCGACAAGCAACCGAGGCGTTAGACATGCTTGCCGTTTGGGCCAAGAGCGAAGCCGCCTGGTTCGAGCTGCGCAAGGCCGAGCCGGCCGTTCTGTCGGCCTTGCGGACGCCCAGCCTGGTTTCGCATGCGTTGGAATTGGCGGCGCTGCTGGGCACGCCGGCGGCGCAGCAAACGTTGGTTGGTTTGGCCTCGGAGGAAACCAACCCGCTGGACGTGCGCACGGCGGCGGTCGAACGTTTCGGCCAGAGCGTGAAGAAACACGGCATCTTGCTTACGGCCGCTGAGATCGAGCGTCAATACGCCCGCTACAACCAAAGCGCCGCTGCCCCGCCGGAAACCCAGAAGGTTCTCGGCGCGCTGCTCGACGTGATCGAGTCGCGCATCCGGAAGTCGCCGTCGGCCGAACCGAAGAAATCCGATTCACCGGAGCAGGACAATCGGGCCGAAACGAGCTGATCGTGATTCAGCGGCAACGGCAGTCGCTCGACTTGTCAACCGCCGCACTGGTTGAAAGAACCGCTAGCCGACCACGGTGCCCAACATGGCCATGGCACAAACGCGTTTGAACGCCGCGGCGCACGCCGGCGACGACGACGGCCCGCCGATCGCCGGCCTGATCGGTTCGGGCCCCGCCATGCGCCAGGTGTACCGCCTGACGCGGAAGGTGGCGCACTGCAACACATCTGTGGTGCTGCTGGGCGAAACGGGCACGGGCAAGGAGCTGATCGCCAAGGCGATTCACCGACTTAGCCCGCGCAACTCGGGGCCGTTCATCCGCGTCAATTGCGGCGCATTGGCCGAGAACCTGCTGGAAAGCGAACTGTTCGGCCACGTGCGCGGCGCGTTCACCGGCGCCATCGACA
This sequence comes from Thermoguttaceae bacterium, assembly GCA_029975295.1. GTDB lineage: Bacteria > Planctomycetota > Planctomycetia > Pirellulales > Thermoguttaceae > JARKPK01. The sequence continues at coordinate 57,457 of JARKPK010000029.1, forward strand.
ACCGAACCGGCCGTTTCGAAGCCGCCCACACCGGCACGATCTTTCTCGACGAAATCAATTCGACTTCGCCGAAACTTCAAAGCAAACTGCTCCGCGTATTGCAGGAACACGAGTTCGAGCGCGTCGGCGACACGCAAACGATCCGCGTCGACACCCGAGTGGTCGCCGCCAGCAATCGCGACCTGCTCGAAGAAGTCGAGGCCGGGCGGTTCCGCGAGGATCTTTACTATCGGCTGAACGTCTTCATGATCTGTTTGCCCCCGCTCCGCGAACGGCGCGAAGACATTCCCGAGCTGGTCTATTACTTCCTGAAACTCTATGGGCAAGCCAACAACCATGCCGTGCCGCACGTCGCTCCGGCCGCCATGAAGGCTCTTCAGGAGTACGACTGGCCCGGCAACGTGCGCGAACTGCAAAACTACATCGAACGCGCCGTAGTGCTCGCCCCCGGCGACGAATTGACGCCCGACCTGTTGCCCGACGTCCTCTTGGGCAAACGCCCGCGAGGCATCGGCCGCCGCAAACCCGCCGACTTCGACTCGCTGGCCGCCGACCTGGTGGCCGCGGGCATCACGGCCGCGGGGCCCAAGTCGGAACAACTGCACGCAACCATCGTCAATCGTGTCGAGCGGGAACTGATCGCCCAGGTGCTGGCCGAGTGCGAACACGTGCAAGTTCGCGCCGCCGAACGGCTGGGAATCAACCGCAACACGCTGCATAAGAAGATCGCCGAATACGGCCTGGGCGACGCCGATTGATCGCGCAATCACGCGCGACGGCCAATGCCGCACTCGATCCCGGCTTGTCGGCCGGAAAGCATGCCGAAAACGCGACAAGCCGCCGGTTCGCTGCCGAACCGACAGTGAACCGGCGGCCTTCACCCATCGCCCAACGTCCGCGCCGCTGCGTCCCGAGTTCGGGTGACGATCAACGGCGGCCTACCGCTCGAGCATCGCCTTGATCTGCGCCTTGCCCACCAAGCCGACGGTCTGATCGACAACACGGCCGTTCTTGAACACCATCATTGCCGGAATCGAACTGATGTTGTAGTGCGCGGCCAACTCGGGGTTCTGATCGACATTCACCTTAACCACCCGCGCGTCGGTCACCTCGGCGGCCACCTGTTCCAAAATCGGCGACAACCGTTGGCACGGCCCGCACCAATCGGCATAAAAATCCACCAACACAGGGGTCTTCGCCCGAAGAACCATGTCGGCGAACGTCGCCGTCGTAGCATGGTGTACCTTTCCCGCTTCGGTCTGTTCCAAAGAAACCATTTTCGCCACTCCTTTCGTCGCAAAGCCTGACGTGTTTTTCGTTCGCGCCTGTTGGTCCGCAGCTTCGGCGCGGAGGCAGCCGGGCGTCAGCCAGCATGCCGTCGCCGCAATCGCAATCACCGCAGCCGCCGAACCGAGCAATCCGATCCATGTCCGCATCTTCTGCACGCGCATTTCGACCTCCTGAGCATTCGATAAAGGCGTCCTACCTGCTCCGTTTCATCACACACTCAGCCGCTTGCTCTGCGGCAACCGGCAGCCATCGTGCCGGCGGCTGGCAATCGCCGCATAACAGTACTGATGCCGAGCCGGCCCGCGCGGTTACATGGGCAAAAAAGAATCGCCCCCGGGCCGCGCGGAACGATGCGGGAGGGACTCGCAAGTGGTTGCCGCTTCCAGAAATAGGCCGGCGGCATTACGGGCGCGGCAAGCCTGCGCCGTTCACTCCGCGCGAAGAATCAGCCGCGGATTCAACCAAAGCACGCGGTCGAGAACGTCGGCCCGCTCGGCAAAATCGACCACCAAGTCGAGTTGAGAAGCGCCGTCGAGCTTGACGAAAAGATCAACCGGCGGTTGTCCGCCGCGGATGATCTCGCTCGACCACTGAGGGAGTCCATCAACGAACACCCGCACGCGGACGCTGCCGCCGCCGTCGGTCGTATCATCGATTCCCACAGCCGCGGCAAACGCCGTGGCCCGCGGCTCGACGGCAAAACCGAGGCGTGCCGCACTGGTCATGCCGATCGCCTTGCGATAGAACTGCCCGCGGCAGCGCGGCCAGCCGCCCGTTGCCGTCGCATCGAAACAGTAGGGCCGAGTGGCATCGAGAAAGGGCACGTGCCGATAAGCGTTCGGCTGCCGGTCCGAAAGATAAGCCACGCGCGCGCCCAGCGGCTGAATCGCCGCCAGCGACCGCGACGATCCTTTCCACGGGCTGCCGAACGATCGAAACGACAATTGCTCACCCGCAACCACCAACTGCTCAACGAGCAGGCAGGTTCCGTCGGTCCATCCCACCCAACTGCGACCGGAACTGGCCGCATCCCGCCTTTCTTCTTCCGCCGCCGTCAAAGCCGCGAAAAGAATATGCGCCACGCGATCGGCGGGAACCGCGGCGTGCCGACCGCCCTGGCTCAGTTCGATCCGCCCGTCGCGCCCCATTGAAGGCTGTCCCGGCAATCGATCGCCGTTGTCGAAAATCACCTCGGCCTGGCCGTCGGCACGGCCCAATCCGCGCCACTGGGCCGCAACTCGGTCGCGCGCCTCGCGCCCCGCCGGCCATTGCAGCACGATCGCCCGCACTTGGCCGATCGGCAAGGTTCGCTCGCCGAACAGATCGTGGTCGATCGTCAGCCCTGCCGCACCGAGTTCCACGATATCGGCTGCCAGAATCCCGCCGTCTCGGAATATCACCAGCGGGGCGCGCCGCGGTTCGACGAAAGCGCCCCAGAGAACCAATTCGTCCAACGCGGCAGGCAACGCCGCCGCAAGCGCACCCGGCTGCGGCGACTCGTCTCGAGCCGGCTGGCCCTGCCTCGACCGAATGCCGCCCGTTGTTCCCGCCGACGAGCCGGCCGCAGCCGCTCCGGCCGCGGAATCGCCCGGGGCTGAATCGTCGCGCGGAAGCAAACGCCATCGAATGGTCCCATCGGCGGCAACTGACTCGGGACGAGCCCAATGGCCGGGGACCTCGCGGGGCGCCGTCGCGCCGGCGTCGCCTTGGGCGATCGCCTGCGACCATGCCGCGCAAACGACCGCAACGACCAACGCACGCAGGACGGCAATCAGCCCGCCGCTGGACGCTCTTCGGCGACCTATCTGCGCTTGGGCCCAGTCAAATCCCATGTTGCCTACAATCGGGTTTAAGGGGCTAGAACCTCTTCGGCGATCGATCTGTGCTCCGGCGATCATCGTTGGAAGATTGGCAACGCTTGGTTGGGTAGTTGCAGCACCAGCAGACACATCGCCGTGGCGTACTCGGCGCCGAAGCCCGAAGGCCACGACCCGTCGGGACGCTGTCGGGCAAGCACGTCGTCGCGGGCCGCGACGAACCAGCGGTCGAACGTTTCGTCGCCCATCTGCCACATCGCCTGCGCGGCGTAGTAATGCGCGTATTCGTAGTAGCTCGGATCGCGCGGGGCGCGGCCGCCGCTGGGCCGAAAGCTCATTACGTACTCGACGCCGTTGCGCAGCTCCGGCCCTTCATAGATGCCCGCGCTCTGAAGCGCCGTCAAAGCGGCGGCCGAGCGGGCGAAGGCGCTTTCGCCGTCGCCATCGAGCATGTAGCGAAACCCGCCGTCGGCGTTCTGGCACTGCTTCACGTAAGCGATCGATCGGTCGATCGTTTCGTTGGGCACGAACAATCCGGCGTTTCGCGCCGCCCGCAGCGCCATCACCTGGCATACGGTCACCGAGATGTCGGCATCGGCCCGTTGCGGGAAGTAGCGCCAGCCGCCCTCCTTGTTTTGGCTGTCGATGATCAGCCGCACGGCAGCGGAAAGTTTGTCGCGCAGGTCGTCCCGGGCCGACATGCCGTAGGCCTCGGCGAGAAAAAGCACGGCAAACCCATGCCCGTACATCGGCCCATGTCCGGCGTATTCGGGCGCGCTGATATACCCTCCCTGTTGAGTGCGCGCCAGCAGATAGTCCACGCAGCGATCGATCTCTCGGCCGTGCGGCCCGCGCCCCGGCGTGCTGCCCGAAGCCAGGAACGCCAATCCGCACAGCCCGACCACGCCGGTGTTGCCTTGGTATGGGCCCGCGCCGAAGCTGCCGTCGTCGTTTTGGCGCGAGGCGAGCCAAGCCAACCCCGATTCGATCGCCCGCGCCGCCGACGGATGGATCCAACGCTGGCCCGAGCCGGCGCCGCCGGCCGCTGCCGGGCCGGGAACCTCGGCGGCCGCGCCGATCGCCGCGATCGAGCTGGCCGTCCAAAACAGCCCCGCCGCCCCAATCCATCGCAACGAAGCGCGACGAATGATGCTTGCCTTCACAGCGATCACTCCTGCTCGGCCAATCGGCGGAAGTACTGTTCCGTGATCGTCTCGTAGTTGGGAACGAAATCTTCGACCAGCGGTTGCTGCACTTGGCGGCGGAGGCGCGCGGGCAGCTCCCCCCACAGCCGCGCCAACACTCCCACCAACGGCTCGCCCGATTCGCCCGGCGCCGGCGGATCGGCGGCGCCCGCTGCCGGCCGTTCCACCGGGCGGGTTCCGGCGCGCCCGCTGCCGGCCGTCGCCCCGCCGGCGGGTTGCACGGTTTCGTTCGGCGTTGCCGCCGCGCCGGCCGCGCCGCCGCTCGAACCCGAACGCCGCGCCGAAGCGAGTAATTCGTCCCAAAGCGCCGCCGCGGCGCGCTGCTGCTCGGCCGCCTCGGCCACTCGACCTTCTCGCAGCGCGGCGGCGGCATCCTCCATGCGAACCACCGCCCGCAGCCACAATGGATCGTCTTCCGACTGGGCCGCAGCGCCCAATTCCCGCCGCAAACGTTCCGCCCAAAGACGGCTCGCACCCTCGGCTCCGCCGGTATTAGAAGGGACCGCGGGGTGGGCGTCTGGGCCGAACAGTTCCCGATCCAACGGCGACTGCCCAACGCCGACCGATTCGCCCGCCCAAAGAGCCTGCGGCGCGAAAACCGCGATCATCGCAACGGCCGCGGCCCTGAACACGATCGATCGCCACGACGAGCGTCGTTCGCGGCGGTCGCCATGCGCGGCGGCACTTCTGGTTGCGCGGTTGACGAGGAGCGAAACGGGCCGGCCCGCAGCCGCGATCCGTCCGCAAAGCCGCCGTCGCTGTCGCCAAGGCGCCGCTGTAGCCCGCGCAAGAGCAATCTCGGGCGTTTCCAACACGCAATCTGATCGAGGGGTCACGCAAGCCATCGCAGCCATCCTCCGCTTCTATTGTAACGGCTCCGCCGCTCGGCGCAGCATTTGAACGGCCATCTCGTTCAGCCGCGCCTGCTCGGAGGCCAGCGAGGCCATTTCCGCCCTCTGCTCGCTCGACGGCGTTCGACCGCCGATCGACTGATCGAGCCGGTTGGTCCGAGCGGCCAAATCCCGCTGGAGTTCGAGCATCAGCAACACGTCGGCCGACGAAAGCGCTGCGGTGCGTTGCCGTTGCCCGCCGGTTTCGGCCGTGCCGCCGTCCGAGGCATCGACATTGAACACGCCGCCAACGGCCGCCTGCTCGGCCACGTCGATCAATCGCGACATCAACGCCAGCACCTCCCGTTGCCGCGCGACGATCCACGCGCCGGGCCGATCGCCGTTCAACGCTGCCGCAATCGCCGTCATCCGCTCGGCCAACAACGCGGCAACGGCCTGGGCCGCCGCCGACATCCCTTTGGTCGCATCGGCGCGGAGAAGTTCGTCGGCCAATCGCTGCTGCTCGGCGGCCAACGCCGCGCGGCGCTCGGCGGCATCCGCCGTCGAAACGCCGCCATCGGCCGAACCGAAGAGCGATTCCGCGGCTTCCAAGCATTTTTCCTGACGTTCGCGCAGCAGCACAAGCCATTGCTTCAACGCGGCCGCTTGCTCCGCGCCGCGCCCCGCGGCAGCTTCGTCGGGCCGTGCCCGAGGCCGATCGGCCAGCAACGCCGCCAGCCGGTCCATGTCGGCCGCGGCGTTCTCCTGGCGATCCGCCGCTTGGCCAAGGCGGTTCTCGCCAATCGCAGCCGCTGCCTGCCGGAGAAGATCCATCGTCCCTCGCGCCCGCGCCTGACGCGCCGCCTCCTTCGCCCGTTGGGCGGCGTCGCTGCCGTTGCCCTGACGCTCCAGCGATTCGATCAGTTGCTCGAACCGCCGAGCCAACTCCCGTTGCTCGTCGCCCAACTCGGCCAGCTCGCGTTGCCGGCCTGGCGGCAATTCCGCCGCCGAACGGCCCACGGTTTCGGCGCCGAGCTTCCCGGTTCGCTCCCAAAGGCGACGCTGCCGCTGGGCCATTTCGGACAATTCCGCCTCGGCGCGGCGGGTTTGTTCGTCGCGGGCCAGCACATCAACCTGGGCCTGAAGCAACGCAATGACCTCCGCCTGTCCGTCGGCCGCCCGATTCAACAAACCGCCTGCCGTCTGAACGTCGGGCATGGTCGTTTCCGTTGTCTCGACGGCTTTGGCGGCCCCGATCAACGACGGTGCAATCTGTCCGCCGATCAAGCGATCAATTCGGTCGATCGCCCCGCCGACGGCGCGCAGTTCTTCAGCCAACACCGGCCGGTGCCGGTCGAGCCCGCCGGCGTCGTCCAACAGCGAGCGAACAATCGCCGCCGCTCCATCGCCCGGATCGCCGACCACGCGGCGCACCTGCCGCTGCGCGGCATCAGCCGCCTCCAACCGCTCGATCATTCCGCCAGCCGCCGGGTCGGCCGCCAAGCGTCGCTGCAACGCCAACACCTCGGAGCGGCACGCCTGCTGCATCCGCAGCCCGCGCTGCAACTCGTTGGCCAACGCAGCCAACCGAATTCCGATCCGTTGCGTCCATTGTTCCTCGCTGATGATGGCCACGCGCACCGGCTCGCTGGTTTGACGCTGCCCCAGCCCGTCTTCGGCTACGGCGGAAAGCAGCAACTCGTCGCCGGGCGAAAGTGCGAAGTCGGCGGTCGCCAGACGGAATTCAACCGTGCGCCGCCGATCATTCCCGGCCGGATCGGCGACCGGGGCTCCCATCAGGGGAGGCCGGTTCGGTCCGTTCGAAGCGGCGGCGCCGTCGGCGGTCCAAATCCACCACGGCTCGACAGCGGGTTCCGGCGGGCCGGCCGACGGCCGCCGACGGCCATCGGCGCTCGGCACGGCATCGCTTGATTCGAGGGCCGAGCCGTCCTCGCCCCCTCCGGCGGCGCCGGCCGGTCGCTCGACGCGCCATCCGATGCGCCGCAGCCCCAAATCGTCTTGCGCCGCCACGCGCACCGGCAGCGCAGCCCCCGCAACAACCGTCGCGGGCCTTTGGGGCTGCTCGATGCGAACCTGGGGCGGCTCGTCACGCACGGCAATCACTTCGCCTCTTTGCTGCTTGAGGCATTCGACGCCGTCGGCATCGATCAGGTCGAACCAGTACGGCCCCGACTCCAGCACGCGCAGCGCAGCGGCCCCCGCGGGGAACGTCAACCGCGTGCCGCCCGAGTCGATCGCGGCCGCGACCGGTTCGGTCCCCGGCCAATGCAACAATGCTGCGGAAACCGGCCGATCGACTGTTGCCGAAACCCGCGCCGCGGTACCCGCCAGCGACCGCACCAGGGCCGTCGCCTCGCTCGAAGCCAACCCGCTGTATTCCGGCGGATCAAGACGAATCGACACGGAGACGATCTGTACGGGAGCGACGACCTCAACCTCGCGCCAGGGCATTGATCGGTCGTCGCCGCCTTCCACCCGAAATGCAAAAGAATGCTGCACGTTCAGACGGCGCCAAACGGCGACACCGCCGACCGCCGGCAGCGGCTCGTCGTAGACCGCACCGCCGGCCTCGTCGCCCAAATCGCGCACCCATACCCGAAGCGAACCGGGCAACCGCGTGCCCGCAGCCGCGGTGATTTCCACTTCAAAGGTTCCGCCGCGGGCCACTCGATTCGGCGCTGCTCTCAAACGCAACTCGGTTTGGCGCGGCCAAGCCGGCCCCGCCCACGGTTGCAGCAGGCGCAAGGCGGCAACGGCGGCCGTGCGCGGCCAGAGCAACACCAAGAGCAACACCGCGGCCGCCGCCGCCGCAAACAGCCCGACGGCGCGAACCACCGGCCGGCGATCGAACAGCTCCGACAACTCGGCCTGTGCCGCGGCCAACGCGGCGTCTTCCACCGCCGCGCGGCGCAACGCCTCTGAGCCATAGCGCGGATCGTCGCCGCGCGTCGAAAGGAACTCGACGGCGCTGAGCAATCGATGCCGCAGCGCCGGCGCCTTCTGTTCAATCACCGCGGCCGCTGCTGCGGCCGACCAGTCGCGTCGCAGCGGAACGACGAGAAATCGGTGCAACGCCCAAGCGGTTCCCAGCGCGGCGGCAGCGGCAAGGAGAATCCGCGCAATCGCATCGTCGCTTCGCCACAGGTAGTCGCACAATGAGGCCGCTAGGAACAGCGCCGCGCCGCATCCGGCCGCGGCAGCCGAACCGCGAACCCACAACAGCCGCCGCCAACGCGCGCTGAAGCGATTCAGTCGCTCTTCCAACGGATGCGTTCGATCCATGCTCGGCCTCAGCAAATCACAACGCCGGCGCGCGGCACCGCAATCTCCGCTTTCTATATCATGCCACCGTAACGCCGCACGAGCCACTGTGCGACCAGCAAGGCCATCAACAGCGCCACCACCAACTCATTATTCCACAACCGCATCGGAGGCAAAGTTTCCAGCGTGGCGGCCTGCGGGTTCGGCAGGGCGTCGGCTAGGCGATCGGCTTGCTCTAGGGGAAAGACTCGGCCGCGTCCGACATCGGCGGCCGCGCGCAGCGCCGCCAAGTCTGCCGCCGCGGGAATCCGTTCTCCAGTCGGCGGCCGCACGCGAAACGAAACAGCGGCCTCGTTGCCGGCAGTCGTCGCCGCCAACGCAACAACGCGATGATCGCCCGAAGCCGAAGGTTGAAAAACGCCCTCGAACAACAACGGGTTCAGCGGCGACCGCCGCAGTTCCACGCGGCGATCGGGCCCTTCGGCCGCGCTGATCGTCAGCACCACCGGTTCGCCGTCGGGCGGAACGGCCTTCGGATCGCCGAACTTGGCCCGCAGCCGCACCTCCTCGCCGCGCTGGTACTCGCGCTGATCGGTCGATAGCGTCACCGCGAGTCCGCTGCCGGGCAATCGTCCCCGCGCCAGGAACCGCAGCGTTTGCACCCAATACCGCGCGAAATAGCGATCGCCCCAACCGAGCCGCCAACGGTGCGTTTCATCCGTGGCATGGAACAGCACCCAACCGGCGCCGACCTGTTGCACCACGATCAGCGGCAGTTTCTCGCCGTCGGCTGAGGCGGCCTGCGGATGCTCGGCCAGCACCCTTGCGCCGCGGCGCACCGACTCGATTCCGATCATCCAATTCAGCGGGGCAAGCCGATTCCAAAGGGCGGTGTTCTCATCGGGTCCATCGCCCAACTGCATGCCGGGGCTGAGCAGCCCCAGCGAGGTCGGCGTCGCTCGGAATTCGCCCGCGGACAAGTCCCGCCGCCGCACCGCCGCCAAGTCGAAGGGCAACAGCGGGGCCAACGGCGTGCCCCGCCAGCCCTCGGGCATGCGTCGCGGGCCGGCCCAAAACACCAGGGCCCCGCCCCGGCCGGGCGTCGTGACGAACTCGGCCGCCGACTGCAACGCCGCCGCGCCGAGGCCCGCCGGATTCACATCGCCGAAGATCAGCACGTCGTAGGCGAACAGTTCTTCTCGCTGCACCGGGAACACGGGCAACTGGGTCGAATCTTGGGCGGCGTGCCCTACGTCGGCCGACTGGAGCACGGTTCGCAACTCGATCGCTTCCTCGCGCCCCAGCGCGTCGCGGAGAAAACGGTATTCCCAACTGGGAAGCTCATCGACAAGCAGAACCCGCACCTTCTGCTTGCGCACGTCGAGCACGTGCTCGATGCGGTTGTTCTCCACGTCGCTTTCGTCTTCCTGCGGCTCGACCTCGAATTGCACTCGGACCCGGCCCTCGCGCGGCGGCCGAAAACCGATGCGCACCAGCGCGGCCGCTCCGTCGGCGCCGACGACCACGGGCACGCGGGCCAGTTGTTGCGACGAATCGAGATCGCGCACCACCACATGCGTCTGCCGACCCGCATAGCCCACCGCCGCCAACCGCACGGTGCAAACCACCATGTCGTCGGCAAACACGGTTTCGTCGGCCAACAGATCGAACAGCCGCAAGTCGCGACGCTGCTGCCCACCGCCAATGGCAACGGCATAGATCGCCACGCCCTGGCTGCGCGCCGCCTCGGCCGCCTCGACCAACGACGGCCCCTGCGTGTTTAGACCATCGGTCACCAAAACCACCGCCGAAAGAGACGCACCGCGAAACCGTTCGAGCAACTCCATCACGGCCGAGCCGAGACGGGTCGCCTCGCCATGCGGTCGGCGCGCGGCGATCTGATGGGCCGTTTCCAGCGGCGCGCCGCTCACCTCTTCCAGTTCAGTCAACAGATACACGCGCAACCGCCGGCCCTGCGCCAAGCCCCGCAGCCATGCAGCCTCGTCCGCTTGCAGCAAGCGGCAAACAAGCTGCCAGCGTTCGGGCTGATCGCCGGCCTTCCACCGGGCCAGCAACGCCCGCAAGCCGGCCGGCGACTCGGGGCCGTAGCGGTCGGCCGCGGCCATGCTCAGCGAATCATCGATGACAACGGCCAAGTTGCTTGCCGCAATCCGGCGCATCGCCAGCTCCGGCTGAAGCGTCATCAACGCCACGAGAACCACGGCGGCCAACCGCAGCGCGCAGGCCGTTCGAAGCGCCGCTGCGGCCGCACCTTCGCGGAGCGACAAGTACGCAACCACCGCCGCAACCGCTGCGGCGATCAGCAGCGGCAACCAAAGCGGGCCGGGCCAGCCCCATTGCAGGCTCCATTGCAGTCCGCCGTCGGAACCCAAGGAGATGGGCGGCATCGGGACCGGTTCGAAAACGTCGGCAGCAATCATGCCCGCGGCCGCCCCGTTCGCCAAGTGAGCCAAGCCTCGACGCTCAGCAGCAGCAATACCCCCACCAACACCATCGCTGCGGCCGGCCCCGCAGCAGCGGCGGCAGCCCGATCAGGTCCGACCGCGGAAACGACCGCCGCTTCGATGCCGGCAGCCGCCTCGCCGCAGCCGAGCAACCGCACCGCCTCGTCGGCGGAAATCCGCGTCAGGTCGCTTTCACGAGGATCGAGCGCCGCGGCGTAACGCAACGGCGCAACGCCGGAAGAGAACCGCACCGAGTACTCGCCCGCCCACCGCGCCGGTTCGGTGCTCCATCCTCTGGCATCGCCCGCTGCCGGACGAACCTCCAGCGGCTTGGCGTCGGGCCCGACGACGCGAGGCAGCGACTCCTCCTCGGTCGGCATCTCGCCGGCGAGCGACTGGCCGACCAAAACGTTCCGCCGCTGCGCGCGGCCCGCCGAGCAGTAGAGCACGATCTCATGCACCAAGGGCACAAAACTCGGCCAAAGCGGCAGCCCGCCCCAGGCAACGTCGGCCGCAGCGCCCACGAGAACCACGCGGCCTCGGCCCGCACCGCCTGCCGCCACCAGCGGCTCGCCCCCGGCATGCGCCAAAACGACCTCGGCGGCGCGATTCGCCACGGGCAGCAGCGCCATGCTCGTTTCGATCGGGGTGGTCAGCAGGGCCGTCCGTCCGCGGCCCGAAAACGCTTTGACGATCGGGTGCCGAAAATCGAAGGCGTCGAGCGGGCCGGGCGGCTGTTGCACCGTTGGGCCGAGATCCATCGGCAGAATGTTCTCGCCCGCGCTTCCGAGCCGGCGGTTGTACCGCTCGGCCGAAACCCCTTCGCCCACAAAGATCGCCATCCCGCCCCCACGGCGCACATAGCGGGCCAGTCCGGCCGCCTCGGCCTGCGAAAAACGTCCCACGGCCGACAAGACCACGCAATCGTATTGATCCAAGTCGCGGGTGGTCAGCGCGCTTTCGTCCGCGATGTCGACGGCGATTCCGCCCGCATCGTCGGCCCCGGGCGCCAGGGCCGAGGCCAGGTAGGCCCCGCCTTGGCGGCGCGGCGGCAGGTCGGGCCGCCCCTCAACACAAAGCACCCGCATCACGGTGCGCACCGGGGCGACGATGGCCCGCTGGTCGTCGAGCGGCAAGTTGTCGGGGGCGGAGCGAACTTCTATCAGATGATCGCCGGGGGCGTCGAACCGAACCGCGAAGTCCACCGCCGTTTCCCCCCCGGGTTCGAGATCGACCCGGCGACGGTCGGCCACTCGGCCATCAACCCACAACTCCACGCCGACCCCGGGCCGCGCGCGGCGGCCGAACTGCTTGAGCACGCCGCGAACCCTCACCCGTCGCCCGACCAGCGGCGTCGCCTCGGCAAACTGCACGGCGGTGACGGCGGTGTTTTCGGCGGTAGGCGGAGTTCCGGCCACATCCACGATTCGCACGGCTGCGCGCCGGCCCAGTTCGGACATCCGCTGCTGAAACGGGGCCAGGCCCTCGCCCAGCGATTCGGCGGCCCAACTCCCTCGTTGCAAATCGGTGAAGAACACAACCTGCTGCGCGTCCACGTCGGCCCGCGCGGCCCGTCCGGCCTCGAGCGCCCGTTCAACCGCCGTCAGCGCGGCCGGCAAATCGAACGCCGAATGGCGAACGCCGACGGCGTCGAGCCTTGCGGCCAACTCGCCGAGGGCCGATGTCGGTTCGGTCACCATCGTTTCCGAGGCCGCCGAGGCCGCGACCAGCGAAAACAAGTCGGCCGGCGACGCCTGCGAAGCCAAACGCCGCGCCAGGGCCACCGCCCGATCCAGGCGGCGTCCTTCCTCTGATCGAAAGTCCATCGAATACGAACAGTCGATCACCAACACGTAGTGCGTCCGACCCGAGCCCGGCGCCCGAGCCACTGCCGGGCGGTGCAATGGCTCGGCCGCCGCGATGGCAATCAGCGACACTGCGGCAACGCGCGCCGCCAATACGGCAAGCCGCCAGAGGCGCGCCTGCCGCGTCTGCCGTTCGATGGCGGCCGAGAGCAGCGACATGGCGGCCCACGGCTCGCGATGCCGCGCCGGACGACGCCAAAGGTGCAGGGCAATCGGCGCCGCGGCAGCCAACAACCACCACAGCATCGAGGCGTTGCCGAATCCGATCGCCCACATCAGAAACACCATGACTATCGAATCTCAGATCGGTAACGATGCTCCCGGCCTATGCCGTTCCAGCGAGACTTGGCATCCCGTCGGTCGGCCTCGCAACATCGCTTGTCTGAGGCACAAGGAACCCGCTTATCTGAACCACGATGAACACCCTCTTGCATCCCGCCGCCGACACCCCTGCCAACCGAGCCGATCCGCGACGATTCGCCCCAGCCGACGAAGAGCCGCCGGCCGATCACCTCGCCGTCACCCGGCCGCTCCGTCCGGCCAGGAACCGCGACAATACTCGGCCCAACGGCTGATCGGTTCTCAACAACACGTAATCGATTCCATGGGCGCGACACCCGCGACGGAGCCGATCGCAATGCGCATCGAACTCGCGGCGATAGGCTTCGCGGAGCGCATCGGCCTCGACCACCCGAGGCCCCCACCCTTCCAAACCGCGAAACTCAACGCGCCCTTGAAACGGAAAGAAGAACTCGGCTGAATCGAGCACGTGCATGGCAATCACTTCATGACGGCCGCGACGCAACAGCCTCAGCCCGGCCACCACGCGATCGACATCATCGAAGAAGTCGCTCAACACCACCACAATTCCCCGCCGCGGCAAGCGATGCGCCAGCGCCTCGAAACAGCGCCGCGAATCGGTGCGGTGGATCGGCTGCTGACTCTCAAGCAACTCGCACACCACGCGCAGATGGTCGGCCGCGCCGCCCGGCCGCACCGCGCCGCGCAGTTGCTCGTCGAAGGCGATCGCCCCGACAAAGTCGCCCTGGCGCAGCACCACATAAGCCAACGCCGCGGCCGCCCGCCGCGCATACGACAGCTTGCTTTCGCCGGCCTGGGGCCCCTGGTAACTCATGCTTTGGCTGACATCGAGCGCCAAGTAGCAGGTAAGATTCGTCTCTTGCTCGAACTGTTTCAAATAGAACTTGTCGGTTCGGCCGAACACCTTCCAATCGAGGTAGCGGAAGTCGTCGCCGGGGGTGTACTCGCGATGCTCGGCAAACTCGATGGAGAATCCCCGATACGGCCCGCGATGCAATCCGGAAAGCGGTCCCTCGACCATCCGTCGAGCGCGCAGCTTCAGCCCTTCGAGTTCGCGCGGCAGTCGCGGATCCAAGTAGTCGTGCAATCCGCCCATCGGCAATCTCTCCGGTCGGCTCATCCACGGCCCTGCAATGGCCCTTCGCCGGCAGCGGCCAACGCCGCCCAAGCTGCCGCAAATTTGCTTTCGGCTTCCAACAACCTCGCACTCCGCCGCGTTGGTCGCTGCCGATCGTCAGAAAAGGCGCGGTCCAGCGGGTTCGCGCCTTCGGCGGCAACGCCGGCAACAACCAGCTCGCCCACCCGTCGGCCCGATGCTCACCTTGCTCCAAGGCTCATGGGCGGCGAAGCACCGGGTCGTCGGCCGACCGGCCCGCACCGGCCGAAGCCAGTTCGAGCAACTCGCCGACAATCCGCTCCGGACGAACGCCTTCGGCCTCGGCATTGAAATTGACGATGATGCGATGCCTCAGCACCGGCAGCGCCACGGCTTGCAGATCATCCACGGTCGGATGCAGTCGTCCTTGCAACGCCGCGCGGGCTTTGGCCCCAAGCACCAAGCTTTGAGCGGCCCGCGGCCCAGCTCCCCAAGTGACGAACTCCCGCACGAGCGCCGGGGCTTGCGGATGGCTCGGCCTACTCAGCCGCACCACCCGCAGGGCAAATCGCAACACGTGCTCGGCCGCCGGCAAGCGGCGCACCAACCGCTGCATTTGAACGATCGAGGCGCCGTCGAGCAGCGGCGACACCGCCGGCTCGTCTTCGACCGTGGTGCGGCGGACCACCTCGAGTTCCTCGTCTTCATTCGGATAGTCGACGCAGGTGTAGAGCATGAACCGGTCGAGCTGCGCCTCGGGCAGCGGGTAGGTGCCCTCTTGCTCGATCGGGTTCTGAGTGGCCAGCACAAAAAACGGCTGCGCCAATTCGTGCCGACGCCCGCCCGCGGTAACCTGATACTCTTGCATCGCTTCGAGCAAGGCCGCTTGCGTTTTCGGCGGGGCACGATTGATCTCGTCGGCCAAGATCACATTGCCGAACAGCGGCCCCCGCAAAAACCGAAACTCGCGCAACCCGCTCTGCCGATCCTCTTGGATCACCTCCGTGCCGGTGATGTCGGCCGGCATCAGGTCGGGCGTAAACTGGATGCGACGGAAGTCCAACGTCAGCGCCCCGGCCAGCGTCCGCACCAACAGCGTTTTCGCCAGCCCGGGCACGCCTTCGAGCAGGCAATGTCCGCGGGCAAACAAAGCGATCAACAACTCGTCAATCACTCCCGCCTGCCCCACGATCACCCGAGCCAACTCGGCCTTCATCTGCTGATAGGCTTGGTGAAGTCGGGCCACCGCCTGCACGTCGTCGCGATCCGATGGCGTCATAGGTTGATCCACACCATAGATGATCCCTCGCGGCAACCTCGGCGCGCCGTGCGTCCCCGGTCGATCGCCGCAGCAGCACGAATGCCGGCCCGGTCCGGCCGTTCAGTACACGGCAACTCCCGCAAGGCCCTGCCGCGGTTGCGGACCGCCGATCGTCATGTCGATGACAAGATCGATTATAGAACCGTCAGTGCTTAGGCGAAAGCAGGGCGCGACTGCGCCGAAGGACTTGTGGCCGCACCGTGCCGCGGCCGACCGGATCGCCGCGCAACTGGCACACTAAGACGCAAATTCGCCGCACATCGCCTCGTTTGCGTGAAGCGCCGCAACAAGCGATATCGCCCCCGCCCGGTCGACTCCCCGCTCGGACCTCGACCAAGACACCGCCGGCCGCATCGAGAACACCGCAACCACGGCATCCGTACAAACAAGAGCAGGGAGTTGCCGCTTGCCGGTTCAGGCGGCAGTCGGGCGGTCCGCGCCGTAGACGAAGCCTGCCGATCGGCTTAGAATGAAGGGTTGAAGGTTCATCGGTCGGTCCGCGCTGCCAAGGCCTGCCAAGGGCGAACCGTTGCCGCTGGGCAAACAGTGTTCGCCAAGCAGCGGCCGCTCGCCCGAAGGCGAACGGTGCGTCTCGGGGGCGATCGGCGCCGTTCGACCCTGAAACCAGAACCGTTCGGCCGGACGCCGGCGCGTCGGTCGAACCGGGCTGCCGCTGGTCGGCCGCGTTGCGTTGTTCGCCCTTGGGGGCGAGTGCTGAAGTTCTATCCGCCGTTCTCGCCGCTCCATCGTTTCGTCATGCCTGAGCTTGCCGAAATCGCATTCGCCGAACATGCCGCGCGATTGGGGCCGCAAATCGAGTCGGCGCTCGACGAAATGTCGCGCTGGGGCGATGGCTGCCCGGCCCGTCTGGCCGAGGCGATGCGCTACAGCCTGTTGGCCCCGGGCAAGCGCGTGCGTCCCCTGCTGGCCCTGATGGCCGCCGAAGCGTGCGCGGGCTCGCCCGAGGCGGCCCTGCCGGCGGCAGCGGCCGTGGAAATGGTCCACGCCTATTCGCTGATCCACGACGATCTGCCGGCAATGGACGACGACGACCTCCGTCGCGGTCGGCCGACCTGCCATGTGGCCTTCGGCGAAGCGACCGCCATTTTGGCCGGTGACGGGCTGTTGGCCGCCGCATTTGAACTGCTTGCCACCCGATTGATGCCGCCCGAGGCGGGCTGGGCGGGCTGCGCTGTGCTGGCGCAGGCGGCTGGCCCCTGCCGATTGGTCGGCGGTCAGGCCGACGATCTTGATCCGGCCCGCACGCCCGATCTACCCACGCTGCAATCGATTCATCAACGGAAGACCGGCGCGCTGATCCGCGTATCGCTCCGCCTGGGCGCCCTGTCGGCAGTGCGCGGCCCGGTGTCGCCCGCGCTGTGGCGAGCGGCATCGCGGCTCGGAAGCCCAACGCCGATCTCCGTGGAGAAAGAGGCCGGCGACGGCGAGCCCTCGTTTTCTGCCGAAACCGACGCTCATGCGGCCGGCCTTCCGCCCGCTTCGGCCGAGGCCGACCGTCCCTGGCTGGCCCACCTGGCCGCCCTCGATCATTATGGGGCCCGCTTAGGGCTGGCCTTCCAAATTGTTGACGATCTGCTCGATGTTCGCGGTCGTTCCGAAGCCGCCGGCAAGCGGCTGGGAAAGGATTCGGCCGCGGGCAAGCTCACCTATCCGAGTTTGTTGGGCACGGAAGCCGCCGAACGCCTGGCGCGCCAACTGATCGACCGGGCCATTGAAGCCCTGGCCTTGCTGCCTGGGCCGACGCACGGCCTGGAATCGCTGGCGCGCTACGTTATCGAGCGGAATCGATAAGAAGGTTTCTCTGCATGGAAAAGATACTCCCGACCATCCATTCCCCCGACGATCTGGCGAAGCTCTCCGATGCGCAGCTTCCGCAATTGGCCGACGAAATTCGCGAGGCCCTTTGCTCGCTGGTCAGCACGCGGTCGGCCCATTTCGCGTCGAATCTTGGAGTGGTCGAGTTGGCCATCGCCTTGCACACGTCGTTCGATTTCCGCGTCGATCGGCTCATCTGGGACACCGGTCATCAGGTGTATCCGCACAAATTGCTCACCGGCCGTTACGACGAGTTCCCCACCATCCGCAGCAAGGGCGGGCTGATGGGCTACCCCAATCCGGCCGAAAGCGAATACGACCTCTTCCTCACCGGACACGCCGGGTGCAGCGTATCGACGGCGTTGGGCCTGCGCTGCGGCGACGAGTTGGCTCGTCCCGCCCAGCCGCGCAACGTCGTAGCTGTTATCGGCGACGGATCGTTCATGTCGGGCATCGTCGTCGAGGCGATGAACAACGCCGGCGGCCTGAAGAAAAACCTCATCGTCGTGCTCAACGACAACAAGATGTCGATCTGCCCTCGCGTCGGCGGGTTGGCCGAGTCGCTCGATCGATTGCGGATGGCCCCGTTCTACACCGGCCTGAAGGCCGAAGTGCAACGGCTGCTCGGCCGCCTGCCCGTCTTCGGCGACCCCGTTGAACGGCTGATCAGCCAGGTCAAGGCCGCGATGAAAGCGGGCCTGTTGGGCGGCATGTTCTTCGAGGAACTCGGTTTCCGCTACATCGGACCGGTTGACGGGCACAACATCAAGCAGTTGCAAAAGTACCTGAGCATGGTCCGCCAGTTCCAAGGCCCGGTGCTCTTGCATGTGGTTACCGAGAAGGGGCATGGCTACGAGCCGGCGGCTGCCGATCCAACCGGTTTCCATGCCCCGCCGCCGCTGTCGGCCGACAACAACGGGGCGATCGCCGCACGCAGCACCCGCGCCGTTTCCTACACCGAAGTCGTTCGCGACGCCCTGCTCGATCGGATGCGCCGCGATCCGCGCGTGGTGGTGATTACGGCCGCGATGTGCCAAGGCAACATGCTCGAGCCGATCCGCGACCAGTTCCCCACTCGGTTCTTCGACGTGGGCATTTGCGAGTCGCACGCCGTGGCGTTCGCGGCCGGGCTGGCCAAGGCCGGATTGCGCCCGGTCGTCGATATCTACAGCACGTTCGTCCAACGCGCGTACGACCAGATATTCCAAGAGGCCTCGCTGGCGGATCTGCCGATTCTCTTTCTGCTCGATCGAGCGGGTTTGGTCGGGCCCGACGGACCGACCCATCACGGCGTTTTCGACCTGACTTTCTTGCGCCCGTTCCCCAATCTGGTCGTATTGGCACCGGGCGACAAAGCCGATGCCGCCGCCATGGTCGAGTGGGCCTTCGATTGTCCGCACCCAACGGCCATCCGCTATCCGAAGGCCGCGGCCGAGCTGCTGCGGCCCGACGCCGCGCCGATCGAACTGGGAGCGGCCGAAGTGTTGCGCCGCGGACCCGACGGCGCGATTGTCGCCTGCGGCACGCTGGCGGGCGCGGCGTTGAAGGCGGCCAAGCGGTTCGCAGCCGACGGACGACGGCTCACGGTGGTCAACGCCCGGTTCGCCAAGCCGCTCGACGCTCAGACGCTGCTTTCGGTGATCGAGGAGTCTCCCTGGACGCTAACGATCGAAGAGGGCCAGCTCCAGGGCGGTTTCGGCAGCGCCGTGCTCGAAGCGGCCAACGACGCCGGGCTCGACACGCGGCGGATCGTCCGGCTGGGAATCCCCGATCGCTACATCGAACACGGCGAGCGCGACGAATTGCTTTCCGACCTGGGGCTCGACGCCGCCGGAATCGTCGCCGCCTGCCGCAAGGCCATGGCCCGCCGCAGCCAACGCGAAGCCGACCGGCTCCGCGTCATCTGAGCGAAACCGCAGAAAGCCGCGAGCGATTCGGCCGGACAAGAAGTAATCCCCGCGATTAGCCGCGCGGGCCGCCGCCTTCTCCTCCGACGCGCGGAGATTTGCGTGCTTGGCCGACGATTCCCACAGCGCCATCGCGATTCCGGCGCCGCCCCTGCTACCGGCGCCGCCCCTGCTGCCCCGATGCCGCCGCTCCCGAAGCTCTCTGCCCAACGGCCGCGCAGGCAAAAAAGAGTGCCGGCGGCAGGCTGCCGCGCCTACCGCCGGATTCAGATCGTTCTTGATCGAAGCAAACGAGTCGTCAAGCCGGCAATCACACCAACTTCGTCACGCCGGGAATAGCGATCGGATACTTGCCGTCGGGGCCGGGCAAAATCGGCGGTTCGGCGTCGAAGGCGTATTGCTTCGGCGACAAATCCTCTTTCGACGCCAGGGCCTCGTCCCAGGTAATCCGCTTGCCGGTGTAGGTCGTCATGCGGCCCAAGATGCCCATCATCGTGCTCAGGGCCATGTAGCGCCCGTTGTTGATCGGCTTGCCGGCGCGGATTGCGGCGAACAGTTCTTGATGCTCGATATCGTACATATTGCCGCCCGGGCCCTCGTGCCGCCACTTGGTTTCGCCCTCGATCGTGTGCTTGAGGATGTTCGCCCGCCCCTTGCTGCCGATGACGATTGCCGAGTTCTCGTTCCAACAGTTGGCCATCTGACGACAGTACGAATACATCGTAACCGGCGGCGTGCCGGTCCACTCGTACACCACCGCATGATGGTCGTAGATGTTGCCGAACTTCGGATCGGTGCGCACCTGACGGCCGCCCGTGCCCCAAGCCACCGCCGGGGGCTGATCGTGCATCACCCACAACCCTTTGTCTAGGGTGTGAACGTGCTGCTCGACGTTGAAGTCGCCCGAGAGCCAGGTGAAGTAGTACCAGTTGCGCAACTGGAAGGTCATTTCGCTCCAGTCGGGCTGACGCGGACGTTCCCAAAGCAGTCCGGTGTTGAAATACGCCTGAACGGCCAGCACGTCGCCGATGGCGCCGTCGTGAATCCTCTTGATCGTTTCGCGCACGCCGTACTGATAACGCCAACACAGGCCGGAAACGAGATTCAACCCCTTCTTCGCCGCTTCTTCCGCGGTGGCCAAAATGCTCCGGACGCCGGGGGCGTCAACCGCCACGGGCTTTTCGCAGAACACGTGCTTGCCGGCCTCGATGCACGTTTTCAGGTTCCGCGGCCGAAAGTGCGGCGGCTCGGCCAGCAGCACGACATCGACCCCGCTTTGCACCAAACGCTCGCAACAGTCGAGTCCGACGAACCGGTGATCGGCATCGACCGCGACCCGGTCGGCGAACCGCTTTTGCAGCCCGGACAGGCTCGATTCGAGCCGATCGCCAAAGGCGTCGGCCACAGCCACCAGCTTGGCCCGCTTGTCGGCGTCAAGCGCGTTGGCGGCCGCACCGGTGCCCCGGCCGCCGCACCCGACCAATCCCACACGAAGCCAATCGTCGGCCCCGGCCGCATGGGCCGACCGCGCCAGCGACAGCCCGCCGGCCGCTGCCGCGGCCCCGACCGCCGTGCTGGTGCGAACGAAATCCCTCCGCGTCATTCCCGTTGGCTTGCTCATCATGCGTTCTCCCAAAGTGTTGCTCGCCAAACCCTCGCTTGTACGTGCGAAACTATCATGCCGGTTTGGGAAAAGCAAGCAGTTGTGCTCGTCGCCGAGTTGCCGGCGGTGGCCGCCCCGCCCAGGGCGCATAGAGCATCGACGTATGGGAATGGACCCCGATGGTCGTTTTGCCCAAGGCGCGGCAGCCGCACGCACAGAGAAAGAGCGTCTTGCCAGCGATCGGCCCTCGGTCGGGAGCACCTGCGCTCAGCAGCCGCCTCGGCGGCAACCCTTCACAGCCCGCGGGCGTAGCGCAGCAGGTCGCGATCGAGCTTGTCGATCGGGCCGAAATGCCGCTCGAACTCGGCTCGACGCTGCTCGGGCCCGTCCTCAATCAACGGCGGCTTGGCGGAAACCAGCGCTACGTAGTCTAAGTAGGCCTTCGATCGCTGGTTGATCAGAAAGTAGGTCAGCAGCCAGGCCTCGGCATAGGCGTCGAGGCTTTGCCGAGCGTCGCGAAATCGGCGGTCGTCGTCGATCAACCGCGCCAACGAGTCGGCCGGCCGGCGACGAACGTAGTCGCGCCACTGCGCCACCCGCGGCTGGTTGACCGCGCCGATCCCGCGCCAACCTTTGCTGCTCGAGAGGTCGGGCGTTTCGAAATAGATCGCCACGCCCTCGCAAAGCCACAGCGGCGTATCGCTCAGCCGCGTGTGCATGCCACAGTTGAAGGCGATTTGATGCGTCGCTTCGTGGATGATCGTGGCCACGGTGCGCAGCGATTCGCCCTGCGAAAGGCTGTCGTTGATCGCCGCCACGGTGGCCGCCCGCGACACCCCCCGCTGCCCGGCCCGGCCTGTCAGATCGAACATCACCATCCGGTTGGTCATCAGGTGATAGTAGCCGATCATCGAGTCAGCCGCGTCGCCCAGCGCCGGGCGCGAGTATTTCAGATAGTTCTTTTCATCGGCAAAAACGATCGCGCACAGCGGGAAAGGCGGATCGTGCAGCTTCAACCCTTTGCGCGTCCAATAATTGTGGAAGGCCATATACAGCCGCTCGAACAACGCGCCGCACCATTGCGCATAGGCCCGAGACGTGTCGTAAAGAATGACGTAGTGGGCCGTCTGATAAACCTCGAAGCCCCGCGGCAGCTCGGCCGTGATCTGCCGGGCGTACTCGTCGGGCGCAAGGGCGGGCAACGCGGTCGGCAGCGCAGCGCGAGTAAGCTGTTGCCCCGGCGGGACCGCCCAGAGCACGCCGTCGCGTCCCTGGAAAAGCCAGCCGCCGTCTTGAGCGACCAGCACCATCCGGCCGGCGACCTTCCGCTGCGTTTGCTCGTCGGTGAACTCAACCTGCTCGCCGAAGGAAGCAGCCGCTGGGGCATCGCCCGACGCCGCCTGCTTGCCCGGCAACGGAATGCTCGCAACGGGTTCGCCCGCCGCGGCCGCTGACTCGCCTCCCGCCCCGCCGAACAGAAGAAACCCGACGACGCACGCAATGCACCATGCAGCGGCTGCCGCCGCAAGGGTCGCCCGCGCGATTCCCCGCCCCAACGCCGAAAAAACGGCCGACGAAGCGCGGCAATGCCTCTCCCGCTGACACGATGTCGGCCCAGTCCGCTCCGCTGCCGTTGAACCGGCCAATGAACCGGCGTTCGATGCGCCGCTCTCCGTCGACCAATTCAGGCGTCTGGAAGCCGTGAAGCTGCAAACCAAGAAGAGAACTCGCGTCGGGCGGCCCTCCGTCTCGCGTGCCGAAGCAACCCGACGCAACGCGGTCGAAAGCGGCAGCGGCGACCGTTTTACGAACAATCTCTGCAACATCGCTGGTTCCCGCGCCGCCCTCCCCGAGCAACACACCCCTCTACCTTATCATACGCCAACACCGTGGGCTGATCGACCCGAAACGGATTCCCCACGGAAATACCGTGTTTGATGGCGCAAAGCCCGCGCGGTTTCCCAAACGGCAACCACGCAAGGCATCGCGTTTTCTGCACGATCGCGGCGACTCGGGCGCGGCGACTCAGAACTGATCGGACCCGAAAAGTGATTGCTCCACTTGGTCGGCCTGCCAGGCAATGGCCGACAACGCCCGGTTGATCTCGGGCATGCTCAAGGTTGCGGCCGGCAGATTGACCTGCAAGACGGTCATTTCCTGTTCGCCCACCTTGCGAATGGCAAACGCTCCCAGCACCAGCGACATATTGAAGCGGAGCAGTTGCGCCGCGTTCTCCTCGCGGTAGGGGCCGCAGATCGACCAGCAGCCCACCCCGCCTGGCGCGCCGCCCGTTCCGCCGGAAAACTCGACATAAACCATCTGCTTGCGCATCGGGCCGACGGGCACGGCCACACGCCACGGCTGCGACGACTCATCGATCGAGTATCCGCCCGACGCAGCCGCCGCCCGCACCAGGCCCGGCGCATCGATCGCGCCGCCTTGCGGCGCAGCCGTCGCGCCGCCGAAGCCCATGCCGGCCATCCCCGGCGGCACTGCGCCCGGGCCCGCTCCCGGCGAAGCCGCGGCGGGCGGAGCGAACGGCGCGCCTGCGGGCGGCATCGGTTGCACCGGTTGCATCGGCGCCATCGGCGCTGCGGGGGCCGGATAGGGCTGGGCCCCAGCCGCTTGCTGCATCATCGCCTGTTGCATCATGCCGGGCATCATCATGCCCATGCCTGCGCCCATGCCCATTGCCATCGCCCCGGCCCCCTGCCCGCCGGCGCCGGGCTGCTCGGCCATCCGGCTCATGCTCTGCGCGGTTTGGTAGCGGAGGTAAGCGTTCAGGTCGCCCAAGGCGCCCATGGCGCTGCGGGCGTCGATGGCCTTCTGGACTTCCTCGGGCGGGGTGATCGCGTTGATGAACAGATCGACCAAGCTCAAGCCGTACTGTTGAAACTCATCGGCCACCTTCGCGCGAACGGCCGAGGCCACCTCGTCGTATTTCGACGGCAAATCCAGCAGCCCGATTCCCAACGTGCCCAACAGATCGGTCAATCGGGCGCAAATCAGGTCTTTCAAGTAGGCTGTGGCCGTCTCGGTCGTGTATTTCCCTTGGCTCCCAACCAAGGTGTTCACCAACAGAGCGCTGTCGGACACGCGGAACGAATACTTCCCGAAGGCCCGCAACCGCACCATGCCGAAGTCGCGGTCGCGGAAGGTGATCGGTTGCCGCGTTCCCCATTTCTGGTCGAGAAATGTCTGCTTGCCGATGTAATACACCTGGCACTGGAAGGGCGACTTTTCCCAGGGAATCGTCAACAGCCGCGTGATGATCGGCACATTGGCCGTAGTGAGCGTGTGCCGGCCCGGCCCGAAACGGTCCATGGCCTTGCCGTCGCGGAAGAAGATCGCCTCTTGGT
Organism: Thermoguttaceae bacterium; assembly: GCA_029975295.1. GTDB lineage: Bacteria > Planctomycetota > Planctomycetia > Pirellulales > Thermoguttaceae > JARKPK01. The sequence goes on from JARKPK010000029.1 coordinate 81,654, forward strand.
TGTCTTGCACAATCAGTTGGGCGCCAAACTTGATGTCGGTCGAGCCCTCCGGGGGAAAGCGCTCGACCAAGGACTGATTCCGCTCGTCGAAGAATTGGATGACCTCTAAACGAATGCCCATCGTCGCCCTTTCTAATGCCGAATGTCTAAGCCCATTTCACCTTCGCGGATGGCCGAAGCGGGGGGAACGGCATTGCCGATCGCGCCCCAGTCGTTCCCTCGCGGGCGCACTGTTCCACTGAAGAACGTTCGTCCCCCCGACACTTTGCAGCGTCGCGGGCCTCGTTTCCGCCGTTCGCTCACAGGTCGCGCAACACGTTCTCGCGGCCGGCCACCCGTTCTTCGACCGCGGCCACCGCGGCCGTCAGCTCGTTGAACATTGCGGCGGCTTCGTTGGCCACGGCCGAGGAAGCGGCCTCCTCGATCTTCTTCGCCAGCAGTTCCACGTCCCACAGCAATTCGCTGTCGTATTGATACACGGCCTCGAGCCGCGCGGCGTCGATCTGCTGCCGGTCGAAAAAGGCGCTGTAGCCCCGCGGCGCGTTGCCCAAGCGGTTGATCAGCGTGTCTAGCCGGCGGCGAAGGCCGTCGATCATCGGCAGCGCGTCGATCGCGCCGGCGGCCAGCCAGCGCTGCGACAGTCCGCCCAAAGCGGCCCCCGATCGGTGCAGCCGCTCGGCCAACGCGCGGCGCTGCGCCTCGTCGGCCGCCCGGCGATCCTCGCGTTCGAAATATCCGCGGAAGCCCGGCACCTGCCGCGCCATCCGCGACAACCAGTTCTCTTGCTTCGGTGCGAATCCGTCCGGCATGGCGGCATTCTCCCTTCGAGGTGTGCATCCGACCGCGGCGTTTTCCGACGGTCCGCGTTGTCAATCTATCACGTTGCAAACCGCGTCCGCAACGTCCCAAAGCGCGCCGGCACCCCCTTTTCTTCGTTCGAGCCGGCCGAAGATTGGCGGCGTGCAAGTCGGTTCGAGCCCGATTTCTGCCAAGTTGCCCATTTTGGCTCCCCTTCCAGGCAAACAAGATTCATCTTGGCCCAAGACGCCCCGCTTGGTATAAGTCGCCCCTGTTTTGCTCGATCGGCGATGGGCATCGCTCTGCAACGGTGTTGGGAGCGTTCGCCCCGGATCGGTTCGAGCCTAAGGGCCATCGGATGCGTTGCTGCTGATGGATGAGCCACCAGCGGGACCGCCCGGGTTCGCGCGCGGGCGATGCGCGGCATTGCCGGCGAGACAAGATGGCCCCCTGCTGCGACACACAACTCCGCACTGCCCCTTGCGAGACCGCGTATGAGCCGTTTGATCCGCGACGATCGCCGATGGTTGGGCTTGGCGCTGCTGATGGCGATGATCGGCTGCAACGCCTTGCCCAACTGGGGACCGTTTCGGGAAGTGCCGGATCGACTGCCCGGCATGCCCACTCCGGCCGAGAAAATGGCGGCACTGAGGAAACTGGCCAAAGATGCGGGCGCTCGCAATGCCGAAGAAAAACAACAGGTGGTTCACGACTTGACCAAAGCCATTCGCGAAGAGCCGGACGGCATGATCCGTGCCGAGATCATCAACACGCTGGCGCATTACCCGGCGCCGGCCTCCGATCAGGTGCTCCGATCGGCGCTGGACGACCCCGACACCGACGTGCGATTGGCGGCGTGCAAAGCCTGGGCCTACCGCGGCACGCCCGAAGCCATCGAAATGTTGGCCTCGGCCGCGAAAAAAGACCAAGACAAAGACGTGCGCTTGGCCGCCGTCCGCGCCTTGGGCAAGTCGAAATCGCCCAGGGTTGTCCGCGAGTTGGGAGGGTTGCTCGACGACGGCGACCCTGCCGTGCGCTACGCCACGATCGGTTCCCTTCGACAAGTCACCGGGCAAGACCTCGGCGACCAGGTCGAGCCGTGGCGCCAGTACGTTCGAGGCGAAGCCCCGCCTGCCGTCAAAGCGCCCTCGCTGGCCGAACGATGGCGCAACATGTTTTGATCGCATCCGCCCAGCGGCGCCGCCCCCCGCTTGACGCTCGAAATCACCCAACCACGAGTCCGGAAGATAGAAGGCCGATTGACGCCGACAAAGACCGATCTCGCCGTTGCCTTGCGATTTCGACGAACGATTGATGCCCGTACCGTCAGGCAGCGTCTGCCGACTGCACTACTGCCCCAACCAACCTACGTCGAAGGCCGACCCGCCGCCGTGGTGGGCCGCGACGATAAACCTGTTGAGACCGCAACCATGATTCTTGCCGCCGGTTCGACGACGAATCCTGCTGCGCCGGCGTTGCCGTCGCACGTCGAAAGCCGTAAGATAACCGCATCTGGGCCCGAAGGCCGCCCGCGTTTGCGCGTCATCGGCCCAGAATCAGCACTTCAGCCGTCTCTAGGATCGCCGATGCACTCCGTGCGGTTTACCGATCAGCTCAAGGCCCTTCTCAGCATCGCCGCGAGGCTGAAAGAGGAGATTGACGCTGAGGCGCTGGTGGTGCTGCTGGAGGGAACGGCCGATTTCGTCAAGCTCAAGGGTTTGGTGGGCGAAACGAAGCTGATCGTGGCCGCCGACACAGCCGACCAGCTCAACGGTGTCGGCGAGGCAGGGCTGCTCTCGGTGCGGATCGACATGCCCGACGCCCCCATCTACGAACGCCTCTCGCAGGCCGTGCTGGAAGCCGTTGCCGACGACTTGCTTTCGCCCGGGGCGAAGGTCGTGGCGCTCTACAGCGGTTTCGACGTCGAGGCCCTCGATTCGATCAGCGTGATGGACCTCGACGAACACCTCAACCGGCTGACCGGCCGCGACTTGCGGCAGTTGGAAACCCGCGTCCCCCTCGACACGCTCAAACTGGTCGTCGATCTGGCCATCGAGATCGGCCGCGAAGGTCGCGAGGGCAAGCCGGTAGGTACCCTCTTCGTCGTCGGCGACTCGCGCAAGGTGCTCGCCAGCAGCCATCCGACCGGATTCGACCCGGTGCGCGGCTACAGCCGCAAAGAGCGAAACCTCAACGATCCTCGCGTTCGCGAGGGCATCAAAGAAATCGCGCAGATGGACGGGGCGATCATCGTCTCGGCCGACGCCGTGGTCGAGGCCGCCTGCCGCTACCTCGATTGCTCGGCTGCCAACGTCACTCTCTCGAAGGGTTTGGGGGCGAGGCACTGGGCCGCCGCAGCCATCAGCCGCGCGACCAACGCCGTAGCCATCACCGTCAGCCAAAGCAACGGCACGGTGCGCATCTTCCAGAACGGCGAGGTCGTACTCCGCATCGAACCGCAACTGCGGCGACCGATGGTGTGGCGCGACTTCGAGTACGAGCCGCCCGAACCGCGTCACGAAGAATAGCCGGCGCGCATTCACCCCAAGAATGCCCGTGCGCCTTCACCTTCGGCGCGCCAGCATGCGGCAAGACTCGGAATTCACCGAAACGGCCGATTGCATTGCCCGGGAACAGCCCGCAATCGTCGCACGGCGCCAGCCGACGGCCGTTCTGCGAGTCTTATAAGGGCCTTCAGCCCATCGGACGGTCCACGACCAGGTGAACAATGATTGCGCAACGGCCGACCGCCGCTCTTGAGGTATTAGAAGGGCATTCAGCCCATTGGACGGTCCACGACCAAGTGAACCTCGTAGCGACGCAGCGGATCGGTCGATTGGATCACCGGGGCGGTGCGAATGCGCGCTAGGCCGTTCGTTTTGCCTGCTGGTGAGAGGGCCTCGAAGACCATCAGCGCCGGATCATTGGTCGGTCGATGCACCATGCCGAACCGGCTCAACACCCCGCGCAGCGCGGCCAGGTCGCCCGTGGTGCCTTTGAACATGATCCGCCGCAACTGGCGTTGCTGATCGAAGTAGTAGGTCAGCGAACCGGCCAGATCGGCCTGACCAGCCCCGGTCACCAGCGGCACCCGATAGCCCATCAACTGCAAGTCGGCCAGCCCGGTAGAAACCCGCGGCCAACGGGCGACAACGGCCTCGGGCGTGATGTCGAATCGAAGGATTTCGTCGAGCCGGGCGGGCGGGCCCTCGACCGCCCAAGAGCCCCCGCCGGGAAGCCGGGGCTCTTCGGGCAGCAGCGGCGGGGCTGCGGCAATTTCGACGGGCAGCGCGTGCTCGCCAGCCGGCGCGGCGACCCACTGCCGCACCGTGTCGAACGTAGCCGGCGCGCGCGAAACGAGGTACGGCCCACCAGCCGCACCAATCAATCCCAACGCTGCCAATGCGAACTTCTTGACCACAGTCCCGCCCAGCCGCCCAGGGCACGCAACTCGCTCTCACATTCGCCCGAACCGCCACCGCCCGAGCCGCCCACCGACTCAAGCAACGGCAATTCGCACATCGGACCGAATCCGACCGACACCGGCCCGACGGCGGCACGCCTCGTGCCCGAGTCGGCCCACTTCTCATTCTCCGCGGTTTCCTTGAGAATCGATCGGCCCTGATTAGAATCGACCGCCGCGCAGCGTCGGCTTTCACCAAGGCGATTCTCTCGCTGCACCTTGCATAACCCGAGCAAACGTCGGCGACGCAGCCGTGCACGCTCGGCCGACCGCGCCCCAACACCCTTGCAAGAAGTGCGCAAGGGCAACTTGGGCCAACCTCGACGATGCGTTAGAATATCGCAATCGCAGCGGTTGTTTCGGGCGGCCGCCGACGAACGGCCTCGACCGCGGTCGGCATTGGGGCGGCAGCTTGGTCCCGCTGCCAAACGGCCCACAGCAAACGCCCGTGGCCGAACCGGCGCGCCGCGATTGCCGGCAGGCATCGTATCGCTGATGCCGCCAATGGATGACCAATGATGAGAGTGGCTTATGGCAGGGTCGAGCATTCTGGTCGTCGAAGATGAAGAGAGCATCTGCGAGTTGCTCTGCTTCACGTTACAGCGAGAGGGGTTTCAAACCTCTGCCGCTCGCTCGGCGGCCGAAGCCGAATGCCAATTGGCGCGGGCCCTGCCCCACCTGATCTTGTTGGACCTGATGCTGCCCGACCGCAGCGGTCTCGACTTCTGCCGCCGGCTGAAAAGCAATCCGGCCACGGCCGCCGTGCCGATCGTAATGCTGACCGCCAAGGGCGAAGACGCCGACATCGTGCTCGGGCTGGAGATGGGCGCCGACGACTACATCACCAAGCCCTTCAGCCCGCGGGTGCTCGTTGCGCGGCTGCACGCGGTGTTTCGCCGGCTGAATGAAACGGCCCACCGCGATGCGGCAGAGGAAAAGCACTCCGTCGGCGAAATCGAACTCCATCTCGGGCGCCATCAAGCGGCCGTTTCCGGAACGCCCGTCGCGCTGACCGCCACCGAGTTTCGCGTGTTAGAAACGTTGATGAGCCGGCCCGGCTGGGTCTTCACGCGCCGCCAAATCGCCGAAGCGATTCACGGACACGACGTAGTCGGCGACCGAGCGATCGACGTGCAGATCGTCGGGCTGCGAAAGAAACTGGGAACCGCCGGACGGCAGATCGAAACCGTCCGCGGAGTGGGCTATCGGCTCGGCGCGAACTGACGCCACCGGCCGCGGCCCGCCGAGGGCCTTCTTGAGACAACTCATGCAACAAGGCCGACCGACGGCCGAGCCGCTGGTCGGAATAATCGTGACTTCGCGATCCCTTTCCAAGGATTGCTCATCTTCTGCGAATGATCTATCACCCAACAATAGGAAGGCGCCGTCTTCAATGCGTTCTCCTCGCCTGATCTGGCTAGTCTTTCCCAGCTTCCTGCTCGTAACCATCGCCAGCGTGGCCGTCGTTTCGTTCTATGCCGCACGAACGATGAAGGGGTTCTTCTACACGCGCACCGAGGCGGAGTTGATCGACCGCGCAAAGCTTGCGGCCGTCAAACTGAAAGACCTTTTGTCCGCTGGCGACGCCGCCCAACTCGACGCTCTTTGCAAGCTCTTGGGGCGTGAGTCGCACATGCGCCTGACGATTGTGGGGCCCGACGGCGGCGTGCTCGGCGATTCGGAAGAAAGCCCGACCGCCATGGAGAACCATTTGGGCCGGCCGGAGATCACCGCCGCGGCAAACAACCCCGTCAATGTCGGGGCGTCGCGCCGCTATAGCGACACCGTCAAGGCCGAGCTTTTCTACGCCGCCGTGGCCATCCGCGAGGGCGAGCGGTTGCTGGGCTTCGTCCGCGTGGCCCTGCCCACCGACACGATCGACACCGAAACCCGAGGAATGTTGCAGCGGATCGGGCTGTTTGCCGCCCTCGTGGGCGTGGCGGCGGCGGCCGTCAGCCTCTGGCTCTCGCATCGGCTGATTCATCCGCTGGAAGAGCTGCGCCGCGGGGCCGAGCGGTTCTCTCGCGGCGACTTGGCCCATCGCGTGCGCGGCGGCAACACGGCCGAAATCGCCGCCGTGGCCGACTCGCTCAACCAGATGGCCGCGGCCCTCGACCAGCGGATCGGCGAATTGGTCCAGCAGCGCAACGAGGGGCAGGCCGTGCTCTCCAGCATGGTCGAGGGCGTAATCGCCGTCGATTCACACCAGCGCGTCATCAGCATGAATCACGCCTGCGCCCGGCTGCTGGGCACCGACGCCGCCCGCGCCGCCGGACGCCAACTGCAAGAAGTGGTGCGCAACCCCGATTTGCAGCAATTGGTTTCCGGCGTGCTCGTCGGGCAGAAGGCCATCGCCCAGGAGATCATGCTCCATCATCAGGGCGAACGCCAGATCGAAGCCCACGCCAGCGTGCTCCGCGACGCGGCCGACCGCGAGATCGGCGTCTTGCTCGTACTGCACGACGTCACGCGACTCCGCAAACTGGAGAATATGCGGCGCGACTTCGTGGCCAACGTCTCGCACGAACTGCGCACCCCGATCACCTCGATCAAGGGATTCGTCGAAACCCTGCTTGACGGCGCAGTCGAGGACCCCAACGACGCCAAACGCTTCCTGCACATCGTGGCGGCCCAAACCGATCGTCTGGAAGCCATTATCGAAGACCTGCTGCTGCTGTCGCGCGTGGAAGAAGAGCATGAACACGCGGAACCAACCCTGGAAACCGGCCAAATCCAAGCGGTCATTCAAGCGGCCATCAGCGTGTGCCAACTGAAGGCCGAGGAAAAGCAAGTTCGGCTCGAAGCCCAATGCGACCCCTCGCTGCACGCCCTGATCAACCCCACCCTGCTCGAACAAGCATTGGTGAACTTGATCGACAACGCGGTAAAACACAGCGGCGAGCAACAAACCGTCCGCGTCGAGGCCGAGCTGATGCCCGACGAGCTGCAAATCCGCGTGTGCGACAACGGCTGCGGCATTCCGCGCGAACACCTCTCCCGCATCTTCGAACGGTTCTACCGCGTCGATAAGGCGCGAAGCCGCAGCCTCGGCGGCACCGGACTGGGGCTGGCCATCGTCAAACATATCGCCCAATACCACCGCGGACGGGCAACGGTGGAAAGCACGCTGGGAAAAGGAAGCACCTTCTGCCTGCACCTGCCCCGTCCCGAACCGGCCAGCGACTGAGCAACGCCCCGTGCAACACAGGGGATCAAGCAGCCGCGAGAACCGCGATTTCGACTGCGAATAAACGCGAAACTACGCCATTCGAGCAGCGCAGCCGCAGGCAATTCCAAACGACGCGAATAGTGGAGCGACAGCCGAAAACCCCACGAACCCGCAGAGACGACGGTGCGGAGCTAAATGGACGGGTGAGCGACGTTGCCTGGAGTGAACACGGATTGTTGCATTTTGCAACACATGTTCAATTCTGCTACAGCAAGAAAGAACAAGGGCGGGCCGGAGATCGCTCGGGCTTCGTTCTCCGACCCGCCTTGTGAAACGGAAGCTGATGCTTCCGACCGGTCGGGTTGCCTACTTCTAGTTCCGGAGGGGACGTCTCGGAAAGAAAGTACCCGACAGGATTCGCCTCAAACCTCTGTTCGCCTGGGTTCTGCCTAAATCCAGGCTTTGCTCTTCTCTAAAACCGGCCCCAACAATTCGAAAGCCGAATTCTCTCGTCCCACAACGGCCAACCTATAGTGCTAACGCCGTGCCAATCACAAAGAAAACGGGCCTGCATCTCGAAAAAGGCATGCGGGCCCGTTGAATCCCCGTCGAGGGCGGTTCGCTCGGTCGGCGCTCACCCTCCGCCGGTGGGCGGCTCGCGCGACAACTCCGCTGCAACCGCCTTGAGGTACTCCCCGTAGCTGTTGGGGTATTGGGCTGCCGCAGCCGCAACCTGTTCGGGCGAAATGAATCCCTTGCGGCAGGCCACTTCCTCCAAGCACGCGATCTTCAACCCTTGCCGTTCTTCGATCGTCTGCACGAAACTGGCCGCCTGGAGCAACGAGGTTTCGTTGCCCGTGTCGAGCCACGCGAATCCGCGGCCCAGCCGTTCGACGTGCAGCGCGCCCGCCTCCAAATAGGCCCGATTCACGTCGGTGATTTCCAGCTCGCCTCGGGCCGAGGGCGTTAACCTCGCCGCAATCTCTGCCGCGCGCCGGTCGAAAAAGTACAGCCCCGTAACAGCCAGATTCGATCGCGGCCGCGAGGGCTTTTCTTCGATCGACAGCGGCCGCCCATCGGGGGCAAGCTCGATGATGCCGTAACGCTGGGGATCCTTGACGGCGTAAGCGAACACGGTGGCCCCGGCGGTCCGCCCTGCCGCCCGAAGCAGCATGGCCTGAAACCCCTGCCCATAGAAGATGTTGTCGCCCAAGATCAGGGCCACCGATTCGTCGCCGATGAACTCGCGTCCGATCAGCAACGCCTCGGCCAGTCCGCGAGGCGCGTTCTGAGCGGCGTAGCGAATCGAAATGCCGTAGCGGCCGCCATCGCCCAAGAGCCGCTCGAACAACCCCAAATCGTGCGGCGTCGAGATCAGCAACACGTCGCGGATGCCGGCCAACATCAATACGGACAGCGGGTAGAACACCATCGGCTTGTCGTACACCGGCAGCAACTGCTTGCTGACGGCGCGAGTCAGCGGATAGAGCCGCGTGCCCGAACCTCCGGCCAGCACGATTCCCTTGGTCACCATCAATCCGTCCCCTCGCTTGGTCTTGCTTGCCCTCGGCCGGCAGCGTTTTCACCAGGCCGGCCCCCGGATCGGCTCGATCGCTGCTCAATATATCGGCCTACCGCCCGCCTGCCCACCGTCGCTGTCGCCACCGCTTGGTTTGCCGCGATCGGCTGCGAGTAACTTCGCGGCCCGGCCGTTGTCGGGCCCCGAACACCATTCCGCCCAGCCGGCCGGGGCTGTTGCATCTTCTGCCGCGGCATGACAAACTACTACCGAAGTTTTGCGGGCATTCGGCCGACGCATCAAGGGCAGCAGCCCTTGCACGAAAACAGAAAACAGCCGCTCGCAACCGACGAATGCGGCCCGAATGTTCACCGACCATTCTTCCGCGGAGGGTTTGCGCACCGATGGAACCGATCACTCGACGTACAGCTCTGTGGGCCGGCGCCGCCGGCTGGGCCGCCGCCGCGATGGTTCCTGCCGGGGCCTCGGCAGCCAAGGCCCTCCCCGCGGCCGGCGACAAGCCGCCGTTCCGCTTCAGCCTCAATACGGCCACAATCCGCGGCCAGAAGCTGCCCCTGCCGCAGCAGGTGCGGATTACGGCGCAGGCGGGCTACGACTCGATCGAGCCGTGGCTCCGCGATTTGGAGGAGTTCGCCCAAGGGGGCGGCAACCTCGACGACGTTCGCAAACAGATCGCCGACGCCGGATTGACGGTGGAAAGCGCCATCGGGTTCCCCTCGTGGTGCGTCGATGACGATGCCGTCCGGGCCCGCGGCCTCGAGCAACTGAAGCGCGACATGGAGTTGATTCTCCGCATCGGGGGCCACCGCATCGCCGCTCCCCCGGCTGGCGCGCACGCCACGGCCGGAATCGATTTACGAAAGATCGGCGAACGATATCGGACCGTGCTCGAGATCGGCCGCCAGATGGGCGTCGTGGCGCAATTGGAGATCTGGGGCGGATCGAAGACGCTGAGCCGATTGAGCGAAGCGATCTTCGTGGCCGCCGAGGCGGCCCATCCGGACGCCTGCGTGCTGCTCGACGCCTATCACCTTTACAAAGGCGGCTCGGACTTCGCCGCCATCCGTTTGCTCAACGGGGCGGCCATGCACACCTTCCACATCAACGACTACCCGGCACAACCGCCGCGCGACAAGATCGGCGACGCCGACCGCGTCTTTCCCGGCGACGGCATTGCGCCGTTGGAAACACTGATCGCCGACCTGTATCGGGCCGGCTTCCGCGGCGGATTCTCGCTGGAACTGTTCAATCGCGACTATTGGCAACGCGACGCGGCGGAGGTGGCACGAACTGGACTGGAAAAGACCAAGGCCGCGGCCGCCAAGGCCCTGGCCGGCATCGAACGCACCGCCGGTTGACCGCCCCGGCCGGCGGCCGTTCGGGGGCCTTCGACCGCTTTTCGACCAACCCTGGGGAGGAGCTTATGACGATTCGCATCGGCATCGCAGGCATTGGGTTTATGGGCATGGTGCATTACCTCACCTACCGGCGGCTCCGGGGGGCGAAGGTCGTCGCCTTCTGCGAGCAAGACCCGGTGCGCCTCAGCGGCGACTGGCGGTCGATCAAAGGCAATTTCGGCCCGGCCGGCGAAATAATGGACCTTAGCGGGATGGGCCGCTACCGCGAGATCGACCAACTGGTCAACGACCCGAACGTCGATCTGGTCGATGTCTGCCTGCCGCCCGGATTGCACGCCCAGGCGACGATCGCCGCGCTGAAAGCCGGCAAGCATGTGTTCTGCGAGAAGCCGATTGCGCTGTCGGCCGCCGACGGCGTGAAGATGTGCGCCGCCGCCGAGAAGGCCGGCCGCCTGCTGCTGATCGGCCATGTGCTGCCCTTCTTCCCCGAATATCGCTTCGCGCTGGAAGCGACCCGATCGGGCAAGTTCGGCAAACTGCTGGGCGGCCATTTCAAGCGGGTGATCTCCGACCCGCAGTGGCTCCCCCGCTTCTACGATCCCGAGCATACCGGCGGGCCGATGCTCGACCTCCACGTTCACGACGCCCATTTCATCCGCCTCTTGTTCGGCATGCCCAAGGCGGTGAACACGGCCGGGCGGATGCGCGGGGCGGTGGTCGAGCAGTTCACCACGCAGTTCGTCTTCGACGATCCCGATCTGGTCGTTACCGCCTCAAGCGGCGTCATCCGCCAGCAGGGCCGCCCGTTCACCCATGCGTTCGAAATCTATTTCGAACGCGCCACGCTGCTCTATGATTTCGCCAACTTGGCCACCGGGCCAGTGCTGGCCATGCCGCTGACCGTGCTCGACGAAAAAGGCCGCGCGACGCGGCCCAAGCTCGGCGGCGGCGACCCGATGGACGCCTTCCGCGCCGAACTGGGCGAGGTGATCCGCGCGGTGGGCGACGGCCGAACCTCGCCGGTCCTCGACGGCTCGTTGGCGCGCGACGCAGTTGTCCTTTGCCACAAACAAACCGAGTCGGCCCGAAAAGGCAAGCCGGTGAAAGTGGCGTAGAGCAAGCGTTGCGGCCGACGGCCCAAAAAGCCGACGCGCCCCCGCGTTGCCCTCGGCCCGACCGGCGGCCTGCGACGCCGCTCACCGGCGCGCTGGAAGAACAACGGGGAGCCCCCCGACCGACGATCGGGCCTCCCCGTTTCGCTTTCTCATCTGCAACGTGCCTGCCTCCGGATGGCGTCTTATCCCGTTATCCTGCCTCCGGATCGCGCTTTGTTCGCCGCTGCCGCACAGGCAGCGCAAAACAGTCGCCATACCAAGCGGGTTCTGCCGAAACGACCACGGCCGGACAAGCCGGCCGTGGCGCGCTTCACTTTTCGGCCGGCGGACTGAAAACCGCCGGCGATCGACTGATCACTACCTCCGTCGCCGAGCGACGAACCACCCGGCGATTACCGCCAGCAGGGCAAGCCCCCAAGTGGCAGGCTCGGGCACCGGGGCCGCTGCGCCGTTGCCTCCCAGTTCGCCCGCCGGCGCCACCGCGCCGCCGCCCAAGCCGCCGAAGTCCCAAGAGAAGCCGCCGCTGCCGTTGGCGATTTGCAACAGGTTGACCACGCTCGTGCTGGCCGCCCCGGACGTGGCCTTGATCTCAACCTTGGCCCCCTCGCCGATAACAAGCTCGTCCACGCGGATCGCGCCGGCCGCCAGCGTTGCGTCGTTGTCCACCTGGACAATGCTGTACGGGTTGAAGGCGGCAAACGTGCCGCTGGGGTCGAGCACCTGCATCTGCCAGTAGTCGGCCACCGCCCCGGGCGCCCAACGGACCTCGGCCGCCGCACCGCCGTTGCCTTCGAAGAACCCCACGGCGATGTTGTACGTGCCGGCGGCCAACGCCACGCTGGCTACCGTGTGCTCCGTGCCGTGCGGCCCGCGGTTATCGACGATCCGCTCGTCGGCCTGGAAGATGTTGTCGCCGTTGAGATCGATATAGACGGTCGTGCCGTCGTCGCTTCGAGCGCCGAAGGAGACCAGCCCGGGCTGGATCGCGTTGCCCGCTCCGCCCACGGTGATCGTGCCTTTCCAGGCCGCGCCGATCTGGTCGTCGGCCGATTGGCCGGCCTCGGCCGGGTAACTGCCGTAAGACTCGGCCCGCGTTCTCATCGCCGCATCGTTGGCATACGAGAGCGCCCCGGTGAGCGTGCCCACGTTGGCCGACGGCGCGTTGAGGAAGTTCGTCGCGTTCTCGAACATGATGAACGGATCGCCGCCGTAGGAGTTGAAACCGGTCGGCCCCAACCCCACATAGCTGGGCCGGTAGAACCGTTCTTCCAGCGACGAGATCGGCTGAGCCGCGGCCGCGCGATCGGGCAGCGTGTCGATCATCCGCGCGCCCATATCGACCGTACCGCTCTTGACGACCAATTTGGTGTTGCCCAAGGTGATCGGGGCCTCGACCCCGGCCGTTTGGCCCGTGCCGGGATTGAACGCCAGTTCGCTATGGGCGACGATGCCGCCGGCCTGAACCGCCGGAGCGGCGCCCGAGCCGACGATGTTCGTCTGCTGACCGCCGCTGATCGACAGCACCGCCGACTCGGCCCCGGTTTGGGCCGCCACGCGGTTGATGGTGATGTTCGCCGCGCCGCCGGCGGTGTCGTTGAGCAACCAACCGCTGCCGGTCAGAGCGACGGTTTGCACCGCCAGCCGTTCGTTATCGAAACTGCGTAGGGCGAGAATGCCGTTTTCACCTAAGCTGAGATTGGTGTTCACTTGGCCCTGCACGGCGTCGGCATTGCCCCACCGCCGGGCTTCGACAACGCCCGAGGCGCCGGCCGCCGCGTTGATCGAGCCGGTGAAGTCGTTCACCAATCCCGGCCCAGATGCCGCATCCTGCACGAACATCGTCAGCGTGCGGTACTGGCCGGCGGTGAACGTCATGTCGAGCCGCTGGCTGCCTTCCGTGCCCCAGGTGCGCCCGTCGCGGCCATACCACATGCCGATCGCCCGGCGCCCGGCGCTCTGCCGATAGGCCGCAGCAATCTCGATGACGCCCACGCCCGGGTTGGCTTGCACTTCCAACTCGCCCGTGCCGGCCAGCCGCAGCGTTCGCCCATTGAGGTTGAAGCTGCTGTAGGTGGTCGCCCCGTTGTCGAGGCTGACGGGCATGATCCGGACCATCTCGCGGCTGTTCATCAAGATGTTCGCCTTGCCCGAAAGCGTGCCCACCAAATCCATGTGGTAGTCGGTGGGCCCGTACATATTCCCGCCGTTGATGCCGATTTGCAGCCACCGCTCGGTATTGTCGAGCGTGGTCACGTTGCCGATCATCACGAAGCCCCATTCATCGCGGTCGGAAATGACGATCGGGTTCGGACCGTTCGGATCGTGCGTGAGCACGAAGTCGGCCATGATGCGGTTGTCGTTCCAAGAACTCAACGCCACCACGGCGCCGGCGTTGGGACGGACGTTGGTGAATCGGGCCAGAGCGAAGTTGCCGTTGCGATCGTCGCCGCGGGCCGAGCGGAGCAACCCGGTGAAGGCCCCGCGGTTGCCCGAAAGCGACAGAGTATCGGTTTCGCTCAGGCCGAGCACGTTGACCGCCACGCGGAACTCGTTCACCTTGTTCGGGTTGCCCGCGCCGGGGTTGTCCACCTCGTTGACGAACACGGAGATGTCTTCTCCGCGCCCGAGCCGCACCGTGCCGTTGCCGCCCACGTAATTGGCGGAGTTGCCGTCGCGCCCCGAATGGACCTCGATATACGGCCCGCCGCCCACATAGGAATTGGGCCGAACGCTGTGATCAATCAGGCCGTGGACCACCGGGGCCGTGCCGGGATTGCTGCCCCCCTGTCCGAACCGCAGCGTGCCGTTGACCACGTTGATGACCGCCGTCGAGGCGATAGTCGCCCGATCGATTTCGACGATGCCGATTTGGTCGGTCAACTGACGGGTCATGTCGTCGCCTTCGAGCACGATGACCGGGGCGGCGTCGTTGATCTGGAAGAGGCCGTCGATCGTGCCGCTCGTCCAAATCGCCAACCGCCGGCCGCTGCCGGCGCTGAGGATGGCCGGGGCGCCGGCGACGGGGCCTTGCAGCCCGCCGGTGCCGGAAATGCCGCCGTTGTCGTTCCAGCCGGTGGTCAACCGCCGTCCGCCGTCGAGCACCAACGCCGTGGTGTTGATCTGGTTGTTGTCGTCGCGCACCAGATAATCCACGTAGCTGGGCAATCCCGAGCTTTGCGGGTTCGCGTCGGTGTCGTACACGATCATCGAACCGGGGGCAAAGCTCAAATTGCTCAACGAGCTGGTGAACCGCCCAATGTCGTTGACCCATACGACGCCGAAGCCGCGTTCGTCGGCTAGCACGTTGACCGTGCCGGAGGTGACCGCGACGTTATGCAGCAGCAACGTGGCGCCGGGCCCGACGTTGACGATGGCATCCGCCGCAATCGCTTCGCTGTTGTCGTAGATCCGCAATCGGCCGTCATACACGTTGAGCGTTTTTCCCGACGACAGCGCGGCCGCGCCTTGGCTGAGGATCATCAAGTCGTTGTTTTGCGTCCGCGCATCGCCCCAGCGGTTCAGGAAGAGGAAGTCGCCCTTCACCCCGTTGCCGCCGTTGCTGGCCAGGGTCATTCCGTGCGGGCCGAACACATTGACCACTCCGCTGGTGGTGTCGAACCGCTGCGTCGTGCTCGGGCTGTTCGGCCGGAACGTCCGCGCTTCGAGCATCAAGATCGCCAGATCGCCGCTGGTGGCCCAGAAGTCGGATTCGATATTCCCGCCGGGAGTGAAGCTGCCCACCGCGGCTCCGCGATAGACGCTGCCCACCGGATCGAGATAAACCATGCCGGAGGTCGAGTCGATCCCGAGCCAGTCGCGGTTGGCGCCGCGGGCGGCGAGCGACGGCGTGAGGGTGCTCGAACCGACGTACACGGCGTCTTCGTCGGGCAGGTTGATTTTGTTCGCCCCGCCGTCGTAAACGGCCGGATCCCAACCGAGCGAGCCGCCGATGGCGGCATAGCGGCTGAGGTTGATCGTCGGCAGGACTGTTTGCAGCGTGGCGACATTGAGATACGCCAACGGCCGGACGTTCACGGTCGTGGCGTTGCCGCCCGTGCCCGTGCCCAGCGCCCCGTCGGCCGCCAATCGCAGCTCGCCGCCGGTATGCTCAATCTCGGCCTGATAGCCCGACTGAGCGGGGGCGGTGAGGATCATTCGCGCCGGCCCCGACTTGGCCCATTCCGTGCCCGTGCCGCCCAACGAGCCCCATTCGCTGTCGCCGCTCCAAAGGTTCAACCAAACTCGCCCGTTGAGGTTCACCGTGCCGCCGACGCCGAATTGCCACGGGTTGGCCGCCGCGCCGTCGAGGTTCAGATACACGCCGTCGCCCAACGTGGTGTTGCCGAAGCTCAGCGACATGCCGTTGGCATTGCGAATTTGAGCCGCGCGGACATAATCCTCGATCGTCAACGCCCCGACGGAGTGCCGAACATTCGTCGGCCCGCTGCCGGTGATTCGATCGACATGGATATTGCGATCGCTGATGGCGCTATTGGTGACTCGGACGTCCGAAGCAAATAGGACCGACCCCGGACTGTCGCTCTTGAACTCGATTTGCCCGCCGTTGGAGACGATTTCGCCGGCGTTGTTGATCGCCGTCGGCTCACGGATTTCGAGAATGTTGTTGTTGACCGTGATTTGCCCGCCATTGAAATTCGTGCCGCTGGCGGCGCTGAGGATCAATCGCCCGCCGCCCGACTTGGCCAAACCGGCCGCTTCGATCGGGGCGCTAATCGTCAACTGCTGATTGGTGTTGACGATCAGTTCCTTGTAGCCCACGCCATCGTGCGCCCGCAAGGCGCTGCCCACGCCGGGCTGGTCGATCGTCCACGTGCCTGCGGCATTGACCAGCAAGCCGCCGCTGGCCAACGTCATGTGTTGCCCCGAGGCATTGCCGATGGTCAGCGTGCCCGCGCCGGTCATCCGCAGCGAATTGATCGAGGTGGCGGCCGTAGTGGCTGCCGAGGCGCTGATCGATACGTCGCCGGTGGCGCCCGGAGCGGCCAGCGTGCCGTACCAGCTTGCGGGCACGGCGCGGACGCCGTTGGCCCCATAGATCGCCCAATCGGCGTTGTTCACATATGCCCATGGGGTGATCGCCACGGCGCTGATCGGATTGCTGCCGCTGATCCAAGTGGTCGAATCGGTCGCTCCACCCAGGCCGAGGTTCCGCCCGAGGAAGTTCACGGTGCCGCCGGTTTGGCGGGTGAGATTGAGGATGGTGAGCGTGGCGGAATTGTCGGTCCGCGGACTGTTGGTGTTGATCGTGGCCCCGCCGCGGATGTCGATCGTCGGGGCGGTGCCGGCCGCGTTGGTCGGCCCGCCGTTGTAGCCCTGATAGACGAACGTGCCGCCGTACATGGCAATCGTGGCCGAATCATTGAACCGTTTATCGACGATCGCCACCCAGTTATCGTGCTGCAACGTGCCGCTGAGGATGCGGATGTCGGTCGAACCGGAAAGCTTGCCATTGACATCGATCAGATATGTGGTGCCACCGTCGATGATCGTTTTGCCGGTGTAGTCGTTGTCGGCGAACAATCTCAGTTCGCTGCCGCCAATGCGCCAGAGGCCGCCGTCGCCGGTGAACTTGCCGTGCCATTCGACGTTGCCGGTCAGTTGATAGAACATCACGGCGTTGGTGTCGATGCGGAAGTTCAGCCCGGGGTTGTTCCCGCCGTGGCGCAACACCGAAAGGTGCCCCATCAGCGGCACATAGGCCCCGCCGGCTTCGTTGTTCAATTGTCCGCCGCGGCCCAAGTCCGTCTGATCGATATGCACCAGGCCGCGGATGGCTTGGGTGGGGAATCGGGCGGTGGCGTCGTTGCCCATGTTGCTTTGGATCCGCAACACGCTGCCGTACCACTCATAGCCCGGGTAATTCCAACCGAGGTGCGCGCCGGACGACCAGTTGGGCGCCGACGGGTGGGTCCAGGCGTTGAAGGTGACGTTGGTCAGATCAAGATTGGCCGCCGCGGTGATCAGTTGGCCGCCGCGGGCGACTTCGATCGTCGGCTGCGCGCCCAAGGCCGTCGTGCGGCTGCCTAGGGCCAACGTGCCCTGTTGAACCACCGTGGACGAGGGCGTCGTCGGAGGCGAGGTGACGTTGCCCATGTGCAGCACGCCCCAACCGGTTTTCACCAACTGGCCCGTGCCGCCCAACGCGCCGTTGATTTCCCATCGGGCGTTGGCGATCGCCGTGGCCGTGGAAACGTCGATCGTGCCCACGCCATCGCCCACCGACACTCGGTCGGCCCCCAAAGTGCCGCGGGCCAACAGCATCAATCGGGCGTTATACGGCGTTGCGCCGGTGCTCGACAGGACCAGCGTGGTCGGGCCCAGAGCGTCGGGCTCAACAATTCCGATCGCACCGGGGTGTCCGGCGCTGGCATCGAAGGCCACCGACGCGCCGGCCCCCACGTTGTCGCCTCCGAGCAGCAGCGTGCCGCGGCCGCGTTTGGTGATCGAGCCGCTCAAGGTGGCCAGCACGGCCATGTCGATATTGTGCGGGCCGTCGGCCACGTCGAATACGCTGTTGGCCGAGACATCAAGCACGCCCTCGCCGAGCACCAGCACCGGCGAGCTGGTTCCGACCGGCACAAGGCCCGCGGCCGGGACGACGAACGTGCCGCCCGAATTGATCCGGATGCCGCCGCCGTTGAGCTGCAACGTGGCGGCCGTCAGCGAGCCGCCATTGCCCACCTCGGCCCAGCCCTCCGGATTCAACCGCAGCGTGCCGACGCTTTCCGTAAAGCTGCTCGCAGTGAACGTGCCGCCGGCATTGACAGTAACCGACGTCGTGTTGAACCGATTGTTCGCGCCCGAGCCGAACGCCCCGCCGAAGATCTTCACCGGACCGCCGTTGTACGCCCCGGCGATGAGCACGGTTCCCTTGCCGCGTTTGACGACTTCGCTGGCGTCGGAGGGCACGGCGCCGGCGACGATCAATGTGCCGCCGGTGGTGTCGAAGGTCAGGGTGGTGCTGCCGCCCAGGTTCAGGCCATGGCTGGCGTCGCCCAAGATCGTCGTGTACGGCCCGCTGTGGCCGATCACCGGGTTGTAGCTGAAGTTCAACGTGCCGATGATCGGATCCGTGCCCGCGCCGGTGCTCGAGAGCAGCAGCCGCGATCCCATTCCCAAGTTGACCGTGGCCCCGCCCAGCGCGTTGCCCGTGCCGGGGGTGGCAACGACCTCCAACGGCCGGTTGTCGGCCACGTTGATCGCCAGCAAACTCAAGTCGTTCAGCGATCCGCCGACGATGCTCGTCCGCCCGGCACTAACATAGAGACTGGTGGGATCGGTCTGGCTTGCCGAAAGCCGGCCCAAGGCGATTCGGCCCGTGCCGTCGACGTTGATCGTGCCGCCGTCGGGGTCCAAGATGGTCGAGGAGAAGACGGCCGGAACCCTCACGCCGTTGACCGTCAGCGTAGCGCCCGAGGCGATCGCTAGCTGCCCGAATTGAGCCGCCGAGGCGGCCGTCACGTCGATCGTCGAGCTGGTGAGCACCGACACATCATTGCCGCCGGTGAACGCCACCGGCGCCACGCCGCGGTAGAGATAGGTGTTGGCCAACCGCACCTGCCCATCGAGGCTCCAATCGACCCGCAGCGACGCATCACCGCCGCCTTCGTAGAAGCCGACGCGGATGGTGTGCCACCCTTCGGTCAACATTGCGCTGCCGCTGCGGAATGTTTCTCCTTGATAGTAATCGCTATTAACCACCAATTGGCCGTCGACGAACAGGCTGCTGCCGTCGTCGCTGCCGGTGCGGAAGGTGTAAACCCGCGTTTCCGGCACATAGATATAACCCTGGAAATCGAGGGTGAAGTTGTCGGTTTGCGGGAACCCCAACACCGCGAACGCCGCCCCTCCGTAACCGCCGCTGGGCGGCGAGGCCGGGAACCACATTTCCGTGTTGCCGCCCGCGGTTGTCACCGCCGTGGCCACCGGCGTACGTGCGCCAACCCAGTTGTTGAAGTTCGTCCAATTATTGATCACCCCGGTGCCGCAGTCGGGCGTGTAGAGGTTGACGGCCAAGCCTTGGCCGGCGTAGTCGCCCACTTGCAGCGTGGTGTTGTCGAGGGTGATCGCGCCCGAACCGGCCGCCGTGGCGCCGAGCAGCGCCAGCTTGCCGCCCTGAGAACTCACTCCGCCGGCGAAGGCATTGGTCGAACCTTTCAAGGCCAAGTAGCCGTCGCCCGTCTTGCTCAAGCCGCCGTTGGAAAGCGGGGCGTCGATGGTCAGATCATAAACGGCGTTGGTAACGCGGGTCACACTGACCGGCACCGTGCCGCCGCCCAGGTCGAAGGCGCTGGCCTTGATGGTGGCCGCCGCTGTGCCGGTGTGCGCGATCGCCCGCGATCCGCCGACCAGCGCCAGATCGCCGCCTTCGATCGTTCCGCCGCTGGTGGTGATCGAGGCGACTTGCAGTGTGCCGCTGTACTGCACCTTGCCGGCGCCCGACTTCGTCAACGCGCCGATCTGCGTGGTTGCTGGCGAAAGGTTGCCCACGTTCACGTTGCCCGAGCCGGCGAAGCCCATATCGGCATTGGCCAGCGCGGTGTTGCCGAAGTTGATCGTGCGGTTGGCGCCGATGACGGTCAGCGTGCCCGGGCCGGGCCGGCTCAGGTCGCCCATGGTGATCGAACCGCCGGCGTTCAAGGCGTCGGCCAGGTTGATCGTGGCGTCGGCCTCGACGACAACGTTGTTCGCTGTTAGGCCGGTAGCCGCGGTTCGGCCCGTCACAACGCGGAACAACGAGCCGCTGCCGTCGTCCCACGGGGCGACGTAGTAGTCGCCGTTGGTTTGGTCGAGGCTGTCGGTGGCGTTGCGCAAACCGAAACCCTTGCTCCCGCCAACCCATCCGTCGCCTCCGACCGAGCCGGCCCCGCCGCCGCCGTTGCTCATGCGGATTTCGATGTCGTGCCAGCCGTCGCCGTCGGGCCCCATGCCGAAGTAGGTAACGCCACCGTAGCCGTTGTTCGACGTGCTGCCGGTGCTCGTCGGCGTGTTCCAACCCTCGTTGAACAGGCGGAGAACCCCGTCGATCCAAACGGCCGCGCGATCGTCGATGTTCTCGGCGAAGGCGAAATAGCCGTCGGCATCGTAAAATCGGCCCTTGTAGATGAACGTGGTGTTGTCGGCCCAGCCGGTCAATGGGTTGCCGGTCACAGTGTTGGTTTGCCCGCGGCGCGGCCCAAGCTGCGCGCCGATGAACGTGCCGTCGGGCCGATTGCTCGCAATCAGCGAACCTCCGGCGCCGTCGCCCGAGGTCCACGACTCATTCAATCCCGCAGTGAAGCTGATTTGCCCAGGCACAAGGATCGCGCCATTTTTCAGCGTGATTTGCGCCGAGCCGACCGGCGCGTTGCCGTTCAATTCCAATGTTCCTTGGGTCACGACGACGTTCGTCGGCGACGAGGCCGCGGTCGGGGCGAGTGTCAACGTGCCCGCCCCTTGCTTATCGACCGACCCGTTGCTCAATGGCGAGGTGATCGTCAGGTTGCCGTTGGCCACCGAAACGGCCCGATTGCCGCCGTCGAGATTCAGCGAAGTCGTTTCCAGCCGGGCGTTGGCAACCGTCGTCTTGGTGATGCCGCCTTGCAGCGTCATCGGTCCGCCGGCGATCGCACCGCCGGTAAAACTCAAGCCTCCCGAACCGACCGTAATCGAGCCGGTGTAATTCACCGTGCCCGAACCGCTGCGGCTGATGCTGCCCGGCGTGCCGGTCACCGCGCCGAGATTAATGGTTGCATCGCCGCCGAACCCGATGGCCGAACCGTTGCTCACCGTCAGCCCGTTGAACGTGGCCGTTCGGCCCGCGCCGCTTGCCGTGAGCGACGCCCCGTCGGCCATCCACATCGCGCCGAAGGCGGCTGCGCCGCCGGCGGCCATGCTCGCCAGGTCCACGCCCGAGTTCCCCGACACATTCACCGCGTTGCTCACCGAGTAGCTCGCCGGCGTGAAGTCGGCCGCCGTGTCGAAACGCAAGCTCGAGTTGAGCATCGGTTGCCAGGTGCTGCTGCCTTGCGGCCGCCACTCCAGCGCCATGCCGGCGCCGCCCCCGCCCTGGTAGAAGCCGACCGTGATCTTGTTCAACCCGGCCGTCAGGCTGATCGGCGTGGCGACGTTGTCGCGCCAGGTGAAGCCTTGCCAGTAGTCGTTGTTGACCACCAGTTGGTCGTTGATGTAGAGCACCGTGCCGTCGTCGCTGCCGATGCGGAACTCGTATTGGCCCGTGGTCGGCACAACCAGGTATCCATCGAACACGGCCGA
This sequence comes from Thermoguttaceae bacterium, assembly GCA_029975295.1. GTDB lineage: Bacteria > Planctomycetota > Planctomycetia > Pirellulales > Thermoguttaceae > JARKPK01. The sequence continues at coordinate 103,372 of JARKPK010000029.1, forward strand.
ATGATCGTACTGCCGGTTGAAGCCCAGCGAGCCGAAGATGTTGCCCTCTTGGTTGTTGTAATTGGTGCGGAAGTCGATGCTCGTGCCGCCGCCGGCGGTGGTCGGGGCGGAATAGGCCAACGCCCAACCGGCATTGGCCACCGCGCGGCCGTAGGCCAATTGATCGCCCATCGCCCCATTGCCGACCACGGCGTTGTAGAACTGACCCATCAGGCCTTGAGCCGAGTAGCCCACCTGCAACGTGCCGCCGGAAAGCTGCACACCGCCGCTGCCCAACGCGTCGGCATGCGCAATCACCAGTTTGCCGCCGGAAACGGTGGACGAGGCGTGGGTGTTGGCTGCCCCGCGGAGGATCAACTCGCCGCCGCCTTGCTTCACCAGCGCGCCGCCGCCGAGGATGTTGCCGTCGATCGCCACCCCGCCGCTGCCGTCGATCGTCAAAGTCGAGCCGCCGGCGTCCACGTTGCCGGCGATCTTCTTGACTGAGCCGGCCGAGCCCGAGCTGTTGATGGTGATCGCCCCGCCGGTGCTCAGCGTGTTGCTCGCCGTGCCGATGGTGATTCGCCCCGGGCCGGACAGATTCAGATTGTGCCCGGCCAAATTAAGCGCAGCCGACAAACCGGCGCGCGCAAAGCCCAGCGACGAAACGTTCAGCGCGCTGCCAATCGACGAGGGGGTGGCCGATAGCGTCAAATCGCCGTGGGCGAAGGTGAGATTGTAGTTGCCCGTCCAGATCACATCCGAGGTGATTGGCCCGGTTCCAAACGAGCCGAGCCGCGCGCCGCCCGCCAACGTCAGCGACGAAATCGCCCCGCCCAGCGCCGCGTTGTGCCCCAAAAGCAGCGTGCCGCCGTCCACGTTCCACGAGCGGCTGTACGCCGAGTTGTCAGCCGTGAGGATCAACGTGCCGTTGCCCTGCTTGAACAGGGACGCCGTGCCAGCCAACACGTTGTCGATGCGAACGGTGGTGTTGTCGCCGGTGTTGATCACGCCCAGGTTGAGCGTCAGATCGGCGCCGGTGAGCCGATACGAATTATTGAAGTAGATCGACCCGACTGATTGCGCCGCGGTGAGCGAGATCGTCGAGCCGGTGCCGGGCACCGGGTCGGGGAACGAGGCGTCGTCGAACGCGCCGGGGACGGCCAGCGCGTCCCAGTTGTTCCCGTCGTCCCACGAGGCGGAATTCACCCCGGTCCAGATGACCACGGCCGCCCCCGCCGGGCCGGCCGCCACCAGCGACGCTAACGCCGCGAAAACAATCAATGCCCGCGCGTACCCCGATCGCACCTTGCCCAGAGTGCACATACCACGTCCCCTCGTTCTACGTGCATGCAAGAAAGTTGGCAAAGAGATTGGCGGAAGAGCGAGTTCCACAACCCGAAATCGTCCCCGTGGAAACCGCTGATCCAGCGCCGGGCATTCTAATCACAAACACTGAGTTCTTGCAACAAAAAACGCGCAAATCGTCCATAAAGAATTACTTGCGCGCGTTTTATTGCAACATTCACTTTCTAATTTAGCAGCCCCTTTGAAAAACAAATTGCTTGCACAAACCCATGTGGGCAAAATAGTCTGCAACCGCTACCAAGTGTGCTTGCAAATACTATTTCAACGGGCTGTTAGAAGAGTGCCTGGCGACTGAAATGGAAAACTTCCGGCCGTCGATCAGAGGCATTCGGCCGCTGAAGACCCCGCTTGCAGGGCGTCGGCGATCGGCGCGCGACGCCTAGGGGCGTTCGGAGCGGCGGCCGCCCCGCTGCCTTGCGGACTGCGCCGGCGCAGCATCGGTCTGGCCAGCCGGAACGTCTTCGCGCGATCGGGAACCGGCACGATGGCTCGGTTCTGCGCGCTCGGAGCTCGCCGAAGTCGATTCGTCCTTCGCCAAAGCAGAAGGAGGAGGAGAAAGAGGAAACGCCGCGGAGGCCGGCGACGCCGATGAGGACGAAGAGGCGAATGTTTCGCGCGCATCGAACGGCTCGGTGATCGCTTCACCGGCCTCATCCCACCCGGCGAGCAGCTCAATCCGCTGTTCGGCGGTGCGCAACAGCGAGTGGCAGCGGCGCAACAGCTTCACTCCTTCTTCGTACAGCGACAGCGACTCGTCCAGCCCGCCGCGACCTTCCTCGAGTGTGCGGACAATCGCCTCGATCCGCCCCAAGGCCCGCTCGAAATCAAACGCCTCGCTCCCGCCTTCGGCTTCAACTTCGCCGGCCCGTTCGTCTCGATCTTTCATCGCCTTCATCCCCAAACACCGGCCGTGCTTTCCGTTATCCGTAATGCGAAAGCACTATGCCGCCCATTGCGATTGCCGGCAAACGGTCGCAGCCCGTCACGCGAGCCGCCCGATGACCATTCCGGGAGAACACCAATCGGCCCGCGGCGTTATTCCTCGCTCCGGAGCTACTCCCATTCGATCGTGGCCGGCGGTTTGCTGCTGATATCGTACACCACGCGGTTGACCCCGGGCACTTCGTTGATCACGCGCGTGGAGATCTTCGCCAGCACTTCGTACGGCAGGTGCGACCAATCGGCCGTCATGAAGTCTTCGGTCGCCACGGCGCGGACGGCCACCACGTCGGCATAGGTCCGCGCGTCGCCCATCACTCCCACGCTGCGAACCGGCAGCAACACGGCGAACACTTGCGAAGTCTGCCGGTAGAGATCGGCCCGCTTGATTTCCTCGATGACGATCGCGTCGGCCTGGCGCAATGTCTCCAACCGCTGGCGCGAGACTTCGCCCACGCAGCGCACGGCCAAGCCCGGCCCCGGAAACGGATGCCGCCAAACGATCTCCTCGGGCAGTCCCAATTGCAGGCCCAACTGCCGCACTTCGTCTTTGAACAGATCGCGTAGCGGCTCGATCAGCTCGAAGGCCAAGTCTTCCGGCAGGCCGCCGACGTTGTGGTGCAGTTTGATTGTCGCGGCCGGGCCGTCGCGCGAGCCCCCGCTTTCGATCACATCGGGGTAGAGCGTGCCTTGGGCGAGGAACTCGGCCCCGGCGATTTTCGAGGCCTCGTCGGCGAAACACTCGATGAAGGTGTGCCCGATCACCCGCCGCTTGCTCTGCGGATCGACCACCCCGCGCAACGCGTCGAGGAAGCGGTCGGCGGCGGGCACGACGTGCAGATCGCTGCGGAAATGGCCGGTGAACTCCCGCACCACCGCCTCAACCTCGCCCTGCCGCAACAAGCCGTTATCGACCAAAATACACGACAACTGCGACCCAATCGCCTGCGAAAGCAATGCGGCCACCACCGACGAATCAACCCCGCCGGACAGCCCGCAAATCACCCGCCGCGAGCCGATCCTTTGGCGAAGCTGTTCGATCGTCTCCCGGGCGAAGTCGCCCATCCGCCACGTGCCGCGGCAACCGCAGACGCGCATCAGGAAGTTGTTCAAGATGTTGCCGCCCAGCGGCGTATGCGTCACCTCGGGATGGAATTGCAGCCCGAAAAACGGCAGCCGCCGATGCCGCACCGCGGCGATTGGGCAGGTGTCGGTGGCGGCCAGCGGTTCGAAATCGTCGGACAACTCCCGCACTTGGTCGCCGTGGCTCATCCACACCTGCATCTGCTCGGGCAAGCCCGAGAACAGTTCGCTCCGGCCGACGGTGCGCAAGTGCGCCCGGCCGTACTCGCGGGCCGGCGCGCTGCGCACTTCGCCGCCCAGCAGATGGCAGGCCAACTGCATCCCGTAACAAATACCCAACACCGGAATGCCCAACTCGAAGATGCCGCGGTCGCACTGCGGCGAGTCGGGCTCGTACACGCTGGCCGGACCGCCGGAAAGGATCAAACCCTTCGGAGCGATCTCGGCAATCCGCGCGGGCGTGATGTCGTGGCGCACGATCTCGCAAAACACCTGCTGCTGCCGCACGCGGCGGGCGATCAACTGGGCATATTGCGAGCCGAAGTCGAGAACCAGGATTTTTTCGTCGGCCAACCGCTCCATCCGCGTTTCTCCGCGTGAAAACCCGTTATTATACGCCTCCGCCGGCCACTGGCCAGTAGGCAGCCAACGCCGATTGTTGCTCGCCGCGCCGCTGGGTAAGATGACGGGCGTTGGGGGCGCTGCCCTCCGGTCGGCGACCGTCCGACTGAAAGCCCCCGTTTTCCAGCAAAGAAGGGTTCCTTCGACCGTGTTGATCCTTGTCACCAACGACGACGGCATCTACGCCCCCGGACTCGCCTCGCTGGCCGAAGCCCTTCGCAGTCTGGGCGAGGTGTGCATCGTGGCCCCGGCCACCGAGCAAAGCGGCGTCGGCCATTCGATCACCTACCTCACCCCGCTGATCGCCAAAGAGGTCTATCACGGCCCGAATCGCTGGGGTTGGGCCGTCGAAGGCAGCCCGGCCGACTGTGTGAAAATCGGCATCAAAGAGTTCTGCCCGCAAACGCCCGACCTGATCGTCAGCGGGATCAACAGCGGGCTGAACGCGGGCATCAACGTGCTTTACTCGGGCACGGTCGCCGCGGCCATCGAAGGCGCATTCTTCGGCATCACCAGCACGGCCGTCTCGTTGGAATTCGACGAGCATGCCGACTACGATCGGGCCGCACGGCTGGCCCGCCGGCTGATCGCCCAAATCCTCGCGCAAAAAGGCCCGGAACCGCAACTGTACAACATCAATATCCCCAAGGCGGCACTGGCGGCCGATTCGCCCCCTGTGGCCGCCGTTCCGATGAACGTGACGCGCTACGCCGACAGCTTCGAGCGCCGCGCCGATCCCTGGGGCCGAAGCTACTACTGGCTCAAGGGCGGTCCGCCCTCGCACCCGCCCGGCGTGGAAACCGATCTTTCGGCCCTGGCCCGCGGCTGCGTTACCGTTACCCCGCTCGACTACGACCTGACCCGGCGTGACGCGCTTGCCGCCATGCAACAATGGAGCTTCGATGTCCGCTCGGCTGACGACGATGCCCAATCGCCCGACAACGCCCCGCCGCGCGATCGGCCCATCCGTCCCGTGGTGCTATCGAAGAAAAGCATCCGCCGCGACCATGACCGAACATCGCCCTAACGATGAAACGGCTATAATACGCGAACCTCGGCGATCGGATCGCAGCAGTCTGATCGCGGCATCGCCTCGTTGGGTCTTGGTGCGTTCGGATTGCGGCCGGCCGCGCATTGCTTGTCCGCCTCGGGGTTCGGACCGATCGGCCGGCTGCGCCGCAGCAGCAAACACGGGCGGCCTATCGATCCGACAAAGCACAATGCCGCAAGCCCGAAGGGGCGAAAGCCTGGTTTCGGCAGAACAAAGTTGAACTTGGGGTTGCATTTTTTTTGGGCAGCCGATACGCCCACCTCGGAGTCAAACCCGATGAACGCAACGCATGGCCTTTGTTCCGTTTGCACCTTGTCGCCGCTGCGGATCGTTGCCGGCGCGATGATCCTGATCACCTCGCTGGCGGCGACAGGCTGCTTGCCCGAACCCGAACCGCCCAAGCCCGGCCCGGCGGCGCAACCGCAGCAGCCCACCGGCGGCGAGCAGGCCCCGGGCACGGTCCGACAGAAGGCCGAAGTCGGCGTCGGCGCCAAAGGCCACGGCTACGGCGAAGGTCTGGTCAGCACACCGGCAGGCGCCTACTTCCGCACCAAAGAGCGGATCGCCTTCGACATCCAGATCAAGCACGCGATGAACCTTTTCAAGGCCATGGAGAACCGCGCGCCGAAGTCGCACGAGGAATTCATGGAAAAGATCGTTCGGGCCAACCACATCGCGCTGCCCGAGTTGCCCGAAGGCCACCGCTACGTTTACGACCCGAAGACAGAGGAACTGATGGTCGAAAGTCCGGCCAATTGATGCCCAAGGCAATCGGCGCGGCGACGCGGGCGACGCCGAAGCCAACGGAGCAGTTCTGTCGCCGCACCTGACGCCGAACACCTCCGCCGCGCCGACCCATGCGGCCGGCGGTCGTTCGGAATCGACCCGTGCGCGCCGTGGTCCGTGTTGCTTTTGGGCAACCCCGCGGTGGGCTGTGGCGTGGCTTTTCATCAACACGGGCCGGCCCGCCCGAGAAAGTTCGACCATGTCCGGCGGCAGAATCGCTGCGGCGTCGGCTCGAACCCGCGCCGTCGCAACTTGTTGACCTGCCGCATGATCCGCGTGTCGAAACGGCAAGCGCCCCCTGTGGTCCCGCGTTTGCGCCTGCCGGCCCGCTTCTCATCGCTCGCCAAGCGGCATCGGCCTTGCGTTCTTTTCAAGCGATGCCGATCGCAGACGGCCGCCCGACAAGCCAATGGGTCGCCTCATTCGCCCCGGCGACTGGCTCGGCGGCGTATTTGCGGACGGCAAACCGTGCTGGGTATTCTCAAAAGAAGACGCTGCACCCGGACACCAATCGGCACGACGAACCCGACGCTGAACACCTCAAACCTTTTCGCAACGGAAATCATGGGCACGCAACGCAACGCACTTATCGATCGTTCACTGGCGCGTGCCTTCGTGCTGGGCACGGTGGTCTGCTGCGCGGCGGTCGCCGCTGGCCGAGCCGATAGCTGGATCTTTCGCCCCTCGACGTTTTCGCACGATGCGGCCAGCGGGCGACGCGTCGCCCAGTTCCAGCCCGAGGCGCCGGCCTACTACCGATCCGATCCGACTTATCAGGAGAGCGGCTACCGCCACATTCGTTCGGCCTTGCGCGGCGCCGACGGCAGCTACGACTTCCAACACATCGTGCAAACTTGGGGAATGGGCCAGTTGATTCGACCCTATGGCGAGTGGGAATACCCCTACCGCGCCGGCGCTACGCCCTACGGCCCCTGGGGCAACCCCAACGGCCCGTGGACCTTGCCGTTCGACTCGTGGATCAATCCTTACGGGCTGGGCAAACTGCCCAATCCGCCTTGGTCGCCTTGGTATCCCGGCGGGACTGTTCCGCCAATGCTGCCGCCGAGCAGCGGCTATCCGCCCGCGGCGGGCGGACCCGGTGCTCCACCCTCGGGCCCCGGACCGTGGATGCCGCCGGGCGGCGCGCCGGGACCGTGATCAACCGTTGGCGCGAACTGCCCCTTCGCGACCGTCCGCGAGACGGCCATTGAGTCGCCTTCGACGCGCGGGCCGCTCTGCCCAATTCCGTGGTTCCAGTCAGTGCCCGCGCGGGTCTTGCCGCATTTCGTAACCGGTGACCAACCAGCGCGAATTGATCTTGCGAAACTCGAGCGTGCCGTCGATCGGAACGGCATCGTAGGGATACTCGCCCATCCGATCGCGGCAGCGGACGTAGCCGGTGATCTCGGCCTTGGCCAAAGGCGGACTGGCCGTTTTGATCACGCGAATGTCCAACCGGGTTAGCCGCACGTCTTCGAACGTCGCTCGGCTGAAGGCCCAGCGAATCAGATCTTGGGCCCGACCGGCATCGGGCGACAGATGTTCGAGGACGCCCTCCAACCGATTCGCCCGCACGGCCGCAGCCGCCGCATCGACCACCTGCTCGACTTCCTCACGCTCGGTGACCACCAGTTTCTCAACCAGTACGCCCACCGTAGTCAGCAGCGCGATAGCCCCAATGGCCACCAAGAAAAGCCCTCGCCCGGTCCGCGCCAGCGCCACCGCGCAAGCGGCAACGGCCAACACTCCGACGAGGATGATCGGAAACGGGTCTTCGACAAAGCTGGTCATCGCTCACCTAACCCGAAGAGTGCTAACGCACCGTTGAAATCCGGGTATCCCCGCCAGTCGCGAAGGCGATTGTTCGGCCATCTCGTGGCCAGCTCTCAGCCGCTGACCGCGTCGCGTTGAGCGAAGAGGCAAATGCCCTGTGCTCCCAGCGTCCCCAATGCAATCAGTCTCATCGCTCCAAACGGTCAACACGGCCGCAGAAGCCGCAGCCGATCCGAGGATGCACCGCGTTGCAATCATTCTAATCGTTGCGGGCGTCATCAGCCATCTTGTTTGCGCAACACGGACTTCTTCTCTACACATTCAACTTTCGGTGGGTGTTTTTTCGATGCCTTTTGTCAACAGTGGTGTATATTTCCTACACAGCCCAGAAGCTCCACTCCGCCCCCCAGCCCCAAACATCCCACACAACCGGCGCACAAGCCTTCCCCGCTTATCATGCGTCGCGTTGCCCCGATCGAAAGGCCGCCCAAGACAGCCCCTGTTGCTCGGCCCAAATCGCAATCCCCTCGGCGCGCTCGGACCAACGCCGGCACAACGGCAGGTCATCGAGTTCCCCCGAGCCCAAAACCCCTCCCGCAGAAAGGTGTTCTTCGGTGTCTAAGCCCAGCAATGCCAAGACGGTCGCCAAACAGAAACTGACGTCTAAGGTTCGCCGCACGGAAGCCGACTCGCCCGAAACTCGTTCGCCAGCCGAGCCCTCGCGCGTGGTTACGCTCGATCGTCGCAAGTCGGCCGACCGCCGCAAGAACGGCGATCGTCGCCAGCGGAACGAGCCGGTTGCGGTCGAACGTCGCGTTCTGCAACGGCGCGAGAAAGTGGCTCGGCGACGCCAGATCGATCCGACGACCTGCGAGCGCGATTACTCCGACGCCGAAGTCGAGTTCATGAACGCGCTCGACCTGTACAAACGCACCAACGGCCGCATGTTTCCCACATGCAGCGAAATCCTCGAAGTGATTCGCAGCCTGGGCTACGAGAAACGCGCGAATTCGCCCGCCCCGACGACCGAATCTGTTCCGCCAGTCGAATCGCCGATCCAATCGCGATCGGCCGAGGAGATGGAGTCGGTTACAGCCGGCGGCGACGACGACTGCATTTGAACCGGCGGGCCTTGCCCGCGGCCGGCAGCCGAATTCGGAGCGATTGCGAGGTGCGATGCTGTATGGCCGCATGCCGGGCCCGGTCGCCCCCTGCGCCGCCCACTGCTGCCATGCCGCGTTGCGCGCTGCCGCAGAAACAAATTGCCCTTGTGCCCGTCGTCGATCGGCGGGTATCCTTCCGCCAGATTCTTGCCCCTGGCAACCGCAGTGTTCCGCGGCGGGGCGTTGGTCGTAGGGCGAACGGCTTCGGGCCCACCAGGTTTTGCCGCGTCGCTGTTCCCGAGCTCGACGAACGCTGGGCCCGTCGCCCAGGGTTCCACACCGCCCTGCCGCAATGTCGGCGGAGACAAGGATGTTCCGCGCCGCAACAGTTCTCGCCCTGCTTCGCTCGGCGGCCGCCACGGCAAGTCTGCACGGCCGCCCGAGTCGGTCCAACCTCTGTACCGAGCGTTCCCCGCGCCGGTATCGGCCAAATGCAGGTGTCGTTTCGGCCATGGGCGGGTTGCTGATCGCCGTCGCCTGCGGCGGTCTGAGCGGTTGCGGCAACTTCTCGGCGGCCGGCAAGAACGCCGAGGGAGTGCGAATGTTCCAACAGGCCCGCTACGACGAGGCCTTGCGGCTCTTCCATCAAGCCCGATACGACGATCCTTCCAACGCCGACGCGCATTACAACATCGCAGCCACCTTGCACGAAATGGCGATGCGAAATCAGCGTTTAGAAGACGTGCAACAGGCGGAACACGCCTACCGAATGTGTCTCGATCGCAACCCGAATCATCGCGAGGCTTATCGCGGATTGGCCGTGCTGCTTTCGCGTCAGGGGCGAACGAACGAGGCGTTCGCGTTGCTGCAAGGGTGGGCCGAGCAGCAGCCCTCCTCGGCCGACGCCCGCATCGAACTGGCCCGCCTTTGCGACGAAACCGGCCGCAAACCGTTGGCCGAGAACCTCGTGCTCCAAGCTCTGTCGATCGAGCCGAACAACGCCCGGGCGCTGACCGCTCTGGGCAAACTCCGCGAAGAATCAGGCCGGCACGCCGAGGCCTTGGCCGCCTACCAGCGATCGTATGCGGCCGACGACCGGCAAAGCGAATTGGCCACCCGCATCGCCTCGCTGCAAACCGTGCTGCCGGCGCCGGCGTGGGCTTCGGGCCCCGGCAGTCCACCGTTGCCCAATTCTGCCGGTCCGGCGGCAACAATGGCCGGCCGTCCCGGGGCGTCGAGCTACGCCGTGCCGCCGGTCGGGCCGTCGAACACGCTGGTTGGCCAATCCCCCTGGCGCTAGGGATTTGCTCGCGATTTCGCGCGGAGCGGCGTCCCCTTCTCTCGGCCCGATCGCATGGTTCCCGTCTGCCGGCGGCAATCAGCCCGTCGGGCCTGCGCGCCATTCCCCAAACTTCCCCACGGCTCGCGTGCCGCTGGTTTGCAGCCTGTGGAATCGCCCCTGCGCGCCAGCCCGCCTGCCCGAATACACCGGAATTGGCCTTTGCGCCGCCGGGCTGTTTGGGCACAATGTGGCCCGAAAAGACCGGCGAGCGGACCGTCCGCTGTCCCGACGGTGCAAGGCCAACCGCAAGGCAGTTGCAAGGCCCGAGGCGGCGGCGATCGTCCCCGGGCAAAGGCGGCGAAACGTCGGGCAGATGCGCTTGGCCCCCAACGCCAGGCGTGCCCGTCAGCACCCGTGGCATCGCATCTGTGAGTCGAGGTGCAATCGTCGGCCCTACGATCGGTGCAAACGGTGCGATCGGCGCTTCGCTTGTCTATGGAACCAGCGCTTTCCACGAAGCCTAATCCCAAGGAGACGCGTGCTCTTTTTTGCCTCAATGGCAGAGTCTTATAACCTAGACTTTCAATGCTCAGGCGGATGACGCCCCTGCGCTGGCGCTGTTGTCGTACCCAGAAGGGAACGCGCCGACCGCGGCGCAGGGCCAGCCGCCGCCGCTGCGATCGGGCAGATCTAGGTTCTTTGACGATGCGACTGAGGTATGAGCAATCAAACAACAACCAATCCGGCTGAAGAAGCAGGCGGTGCGCCTGCGGCAAAGACATCGATGTTGGCCAAGATCAACGTGCTGTTGTTCTTGGCCGTGGTGATTGTCGCTGAATGCCTGATCGCCTATTTCTATCTGCCGTCGGCATCGGCCACGGCGGCCGTCACCGCGCCGCCTCCGCCAGAGAAGAAAACCGAGAAGGAATCGGAGAAAGCCGCGCACGGCAAGGAATCAAAAGAGCCGGCGAAGGAATCGGCCAAACACGAGAAGACCGAAAAGGCCTCGGGCCACGGCAAAACGGAGAAGAACGGAGCGAAACACGGCGAAGCCGCCCCGGCCGAAGAAGCCGAAGAGGCCGAACCGCCCGACACCTTGGAAGTCGATTTGGGCGAGTTCAGCGTCACGGTGTATCAGCCGGTTTCCAACTCGACGTTGCGGATCGACTTCCACCTGTTTGGAACCGTGCCCGGCGAGCAAGGCAAGGAGTTCACCAAACTCTTCGACGAAACGAAACACCGTTTCCGCGATCAGGTGCTGATGATCGTTCGCAGTGCCGAGATGACCGACCTGACCGACGCGGGCCTCGGCCTGATCAAACGCCGCATCCAAGACCGCGGAAACAAACTGTTGGGCAAACCGCTGCTGCAAAGCGTGATCATCAGCGATTTCGCCTTTATCGAACACTAAACCGCCGCCGTGGTGGAAACGACTGTCCGCTGAGGTTCGAAACGGAAATGCAACGCGTCTGACGATCGCATAGCCGGATTCTGCGGGCGCTGTTGCCTTCGCAGAGTTGCCAATGTTCTACGAGAATTCAGCGAGTAGAGGATTGAACGAGTAATCGCCCCAGGCCCAAGCGGCCAAGGGCGACACGTAAAGCAAGGAAGTGATGGTTGCCCACGGCATCGCCATGCCGAGGCCTCCCCAGCCCGAATCGGAGCGAACCGTCCGCCGGCCGAGGGGCCGCGGCTGAACCGATTTCGATTCGACTCCGCCTGAAAGGAATGGACTCCGATCATGGCCGACGATTCCCTGATGAGCCAAGACGAAATCGAGCGACTGCTGGCCCAAACGGCCTCCAATCGCCCAGCGGCCGAGACGCCGGCCCCCGCGCCGTCGCCGACGGAAGCCGCCGCGGTTTCCCCGCCTGCGGCCGCTGCTCGCCCCGCCGCCACTGGACCGACCGCCGCCGCTGCTGCGCCGTCGCCCGCCAGGGCCGCGGCGGCAGTCAGCGCGCCGGCCCCCGCGCCGTCAACCGCTGACGAGTCGCTCTCGCAAGGCGATATCGAGTATCTCCTCAATCAGGCGGAACGCGCTTTGGCCTCGATCGATTCGCCCAGCGAGGTCCCGCCGGGAGTCACCAGTTTCCGACTGCCCGAGTTCACTCCGGCGCCGCCGAGCACCGAGGCGGCGACGATCGAACTGGTGAGCGACATCGAGCTCGATCTGCGCATCGAATTGGGCCGCACCCACATGTATTTGGAAGACGTGCTGCGGCTCCGCAAGGGCTCGGTCGTTCCGCTGGATAAACTGGCGGGCGATCCGGTCGATATCTTCGTCAATGGCCGGCTGATCGCCCGCGGCGAAGTGCTGGTGCTCAACGACAACTTCTGCGTGCGCGTGGCCGAACTGCTGGCCGCGATGCCCGCTTAGCGCCCGCCGGCCGAGTCGGCCACGGGAGCGGCGAAGCGGCCCAACCGGCCTGCTTCGCCAGACAGAGCCGCGTTCGCCTTCCCGCAGCTCAGTCCAGAAATCGAACAACGGAATCAACGGCAAGGACGCCGCAATGAACAGGCCGAGCCTTTCCACCGCGCCATTGAAGCAACGCCCGCGGCGCGCGCCGAGGTTGGTCCAGCGAGACCGGCTCAGATCGCCCGCGCTTGGCGCCATTCTTGCGATCGCGGCGGCCATGCTGAGCGCATCGGCGGGCAAACCGGCCTGCGCCCAATCCCGTCCGGCGGCTTGGGTCGCCGAGGAACAGGCTGCCGACCACCGCGACGGCCGCGCCGTGGCCGAACGAACGCTTGTTGACAATCGCTCCCCATCCCCGCACAACGCGACCGACAACCGCATCAACGCCGACTACGCGCCCCCGCCGGCTTCGCCGGGCATGAGGCCGCAGCGAATCGGATCGCCCGGCGATCTTCGCTGGTCCGATGCCCCGGGCGGCAGCGTTGTGCCGATCGCGTATGCCGCCGAAGCGCCGGATCCCGGGGCCGCGCCGTCTTCAACCGCTTCGGAGGCCGCGCGCGTCCTCCCGCCCCCCGATCCGGCTCCGCAAAGCGCACACTCCGCTGAGTCGTTGCCGTTGAGTCCGCCGCGGCCTTCGCCGCAAACGGAACCGCCCGTCGAGTTCAGTGCGTCGCAACGCCAGCCCGAAGTTTCACCCGCGCCACCGGCCCAAGGCAACACCGGCGCCGGTCCGCAGCCGACACTGCTTCCGGCCCCGGTGGTCAAACCGCCGTCCGAGCCGGTGAGCCTCACGCCGCATCGCCAAAGCGAGACTGAGGGCCGCGGGTCGAGCTTCAAAGCGTTGGGAACGATCGCCGGCAGCCTGGCGATCGTGCTCACGCTCTTGTTCGTCGCCCTTTGGCTGCTGCGCCGCACCGGGCCGGCCGCCGCGCAACCGCTGCCCGTGGAAGTCGTCGAACTGCTCGGCCGCGCGCCGCTTTCCGGGCGGCAACAGATGCACTTGCTGCGATGCGGGCGCAAGCTGCTGTTGGTGTCGGTAACGCCCGAATGCGCGAAAACCCTGACCGAAATCACCGATCCGGTGGAAGTCGATCGCCTTTCGGGCCTGTGCCAACAAAGCCGGCCGAACAGCGCAACCGCCGCGTTCCGCCGCGTGTTCGAACAGTTCGCCTCCGCCCGTCCGGAGGCATGAGTGCAACCGAGGAGCGCCCGAAGCCGACTTTTCGGAAGACGCTGGATCGTTCTTCTCGGTTGCGTTGCGGCAATCGACGAACGCCGCGCAAGAGTGCGAAAAACGTTCGAAAGAGCAGATCACCGATGTCGTCCGCGCCCCATTGAAGGCGCGAACGCCGCCATCAGCGAACAACCCCAACGGTCCCCCAATGAACGCCCCGAGCCCGAGCCGTCCGAACCTCTTGCGACTGGCGCTTGCCGCGCTGCCGGCGCTGGTTCGTTGCAGCGCGGTTTGGGCCGTGATTGTCGCCGGCGCGATCGCGCCGCTGGAAGCCTCGGCCCAAGAGAACGCCAACCAGCCGCTCACCATGAAGCTGCCCGACGGGCTTGCCGCCGGGCCCGAGCACTGGACCAGCCCCGAAGGGCTCAGCTCGTCGCTTCAAGTGATGCTGCTGATGACCGTGCTGAGCCTGGCGCCGGCGATCTTGCTGATGACCACCTGTTTTGTTCGAATCGTCGTGGTTCTCGGCCTGCTCCGGCAAGCGATCGGCACGCAACAACTGCCGCCCAGCCAGGTGATCACCGCGCTGGCGCTGTTCGTCACGTTGCTGGTGATGGCCCCTGTTTGGAAACAAGTCTATACCGACGGCGTGGCGCCGTACACCAACCGCGAGGTCTCGCTCGAACAGGCATGGGAGCAAGGCGTTCGGCCGATTCGCCGCTTCATGAGCATGCAGATCGAACGCGCGCAGAACAGCGACGACGTGTGGCTGCTCATGCAGTACGCACCGGCTCAGGAGCCGCCGAAAACCTACGACGACGTGCCGCTGACGGTCCTTTTGCCCGCCTACATGCTCAGCGAATTGAAAGTGGCGTTCCTCATCGGTTTTCAGATTTATCTGCCGTTTCTGATCCTCGACATGGTCGTGGCCAGCGTGATGGTTTCGATGGGCATGCTCATGCTTCCGCCGGTGCTCATCTCGCTGCCGTTCAAACTGTTGCTGTTCGTGCTTTGCGACGGCTGGCATCTGATCGTGGGCATGCTCATCGAGAGCATCGAGCCGTTCTCGTAGCCGCGGCGCGACAGCCGGTTGTGCGGCTATGAGTCACGCAACGCTCCGGGGCAACACCGATCGGGTTCCAACGCATTCCTCCGCCGATTCTCGCTTATGGACGCTCAAACAGCCGTGGATCTGGGCCGGCAGGCATTGTGGATGTCGCTGTTGATCGGCGCGCCGGTGCTGCTGGTCGGCCTGTTGGTCGGTCTGATCGTCGGTTTGTTGCAGGCATTGACTCAGGTTCAGGAACAAACTGTCGCCTTCGTGCCGAAATTGGCGGCAATGATCATCACCTTGGGATTGGCCCTGCCCTGGCTGATCCAACAGATGGTCCAATACTCGCAGGAACTGATCGGCGGAATCGCCGGCAGGCTCTGAGCCGGTCGGCCCCGCCGCGAGCCGCCGGCGCCTCGGGCGGCATGGCTCGGCGCCTTGTCCGCCCCGTGCGATCGACCGCGTCATAGTGTACCGCCGCAACCCCCGAACACCGCCCACTCTGTAAGCCGTGAACGCGTTTCTGGCGCAACTGACCACTGAAAAGTTCCTGCTGTTCACGCTGGTGCTGACGCGTGTGACCGGATTGACGATGACTGCGCCGATCTACGGCGGCCGCGACGTGCCCGCCGTGGCTCGAGCGCTGATCTCCTTCGCTTTGGCGCTGCTGATTACGCCGATGCAATGGCACGTGTCGGTCGCCCCGCCGGGAAGCACGCTCGGCTACTTGGCGCTGGCGGCCGGCGAGTTGGTGATCGGCGTCAGCTTGGGTCTGGGCATCATGATCCTCTTCTACGGAATGCAACTGGCCGGCGAATTGGTCGCCCAAGTCGGCGGGCTGATGTTGGCCGACGTGTACGACCCGAGTTCGGAAACCACGGTGCCGCTCTTCTCGCGGTTTTTCTTTTTGGTGGCGGCCGCCGTCTTCGTATGCATCGGCGGACACCGCATGGTGCTGGCGGGCCTGCTCGACACCTTTGCCGCCATCGAACCGGGCGGAATGGGAATGCCTGCCGACGTGGCCGACGCCTTCCTGCTGCTGCTGACCGAAAGCTTTTCGCTGGGCATTCGCGCCGCCGCCCCCACCGTGGCCGCGCTGCTTGTCGCCACGCTGGTGATGGGACTGATCGGCCGCACCCTGCCGCAATTGAACGTAATGGTGATGGGGTTCGGTCTGAACGCCATGCTCACTTTCGTCGCCTTAGGGTTGACCTTGGGCGCCGCCGTTTGGCTGCTCCACGACTACTTCCCGGCCGGACTGGAAACCATGCTGGCCGGGCTCGGCGCCGCCCCCGAGGGCAAGGGCGGCGCCGCTTGGCTTCCAGAAACGTATTGATTTTCGGAGAAGGCCCGGCGGTGCCTCGGGAATCGACATCCCGCCGACCGGTCCGGTTGCACGAATCTTCCGAAAGACAGCACGAACCCAGCCGCACAGCGGCCACCCTGCGGCAATAACCAAAATCGGTTTTCCGGAGACGATCGTTGGCCGATCTCGAAGGCGACAAGTCGCAAGAGGCAACCCCGCATCGCCGGCAACAGGCCCGCGAAGAAGGGCACGTTGCGCGCAGCCACGATCTGGCCTCGGCCGGGCTGCTGCTGGTGGGCTTGCTGGCGCTGTGGGGACTGAGCGGCGGGCTGTTCGACTACCTCGGCCGGATGACCCGCAGCCAGTTGGGCGGCGCGCCTTGGGTGCATGCCGATGTCCAGTTCGTCTCGGCCGCCTTTTGGCAGCATCTGGCCGCGTTGGCGCGGTTCGTCGGGCCGCTGCTCGGGCTGCTGTTGGTGGCCGGCGTGTTGGTGAATCTGCTGCAAACCGGTCTGCTCTTTCTGCCCGACAAGTTGATGCCCGACGCCTCCCGCATTTCGCCCCTGCAAGGGTTCGGCCGCATCTTCTCGCTTCAGAACGTCGTTCGTTTGGGGTTCGGGCTATTTAAAGTCGCCCTGATCGGCGGCATCGCCTATGTCGCCGTCCGCCAGCGGAGCAACGAGTTGATGGCTCTGACGGCGCTGTCGGTCGGCGCTATCGCGCAAACCCTGCTCGAACTGCTTTTCTCTATCGCGATCAAAATCGCCCTGGCGCTGGTCGCACTGTCCGTGCTCGACATGATCTTCCAACGATGGAAATTCGAGCAAGACATCCGCATGACCCCGCAGGAAGTCCGCGAAGAGTTCAAAAACCTCGAAGGAAACCCGCAGGTCCTTGCCCGCCGAAAACAAGTGCAGCGCCAACTGGCGATGGGCCGGGTGTCAACGGCCGTGCCCAAGGCGGACGTGGTTGTCACCAACCCGACGGAGTTGGCCGTGGCGATCCAATACGACCCCGAAACTATGGCCGCGCCGATCGTCGTGGCCAAAGGGGCCGGCTCGGTCGCCGGACGCATCCGGCAGTTGGCCCTGGAACACGGCGTGCCGATCGTCGAGCGGAAACCGCTGGCACAAGCCCTCTTTCGCGAGGTCGAGGTGGGCAAGCCGATTCCGCACGACAAATATGCCGCCGTGGCCGAAGTGCTGGCCTACGTCTATCAGCTCAAGGGCAAAGAGATTCCCACGCCCAAACAGGCCGCCTAATCCGCTCACCTGACAGCCCGTTGAACTAGTATTTGCAAGCACACTTGGCAGCGGTGGCAAACGATTTTGCCCACAAGAGCTTGTGCAAGCATTGTGTTCTTTAGCGGGCTGCTGAAAAGGGCGAGAACGGCCCGCTCGCGGAACATCGGCACAGTCCGATCGGCGCCGCCGAAGAAAGCCGCCGCAAAACCGCTGCCGCCGGCTACCGCGCCGCGCCCGGGGCCGCGTGGTCTTCGTGAACGTAGCCGAATCGCTCGGCGTAGCCGGCCCAGCGATGGGCCACTTCGTCGCGCCATTGCGGCGAAAGCGAGTATTTGTTGGTTTTGTAGTCGGCCTTGGCGGCGAAATAGGCGTCGAGCTTCGGCCGAACCGTTTCGAAGCCGCCCAATTCGATTTCCTCGTACACCCGCCGCATGACCTCCAACGGCCGGGCCACCAGGTCTTCGTAGCGAATCTCGCAAAGCTGCCCATGCGGCACGGTGATCCGGTCGCGCTCGTAGGCGGCGTACATCCGTTCGAGCGAGTCGAGTACGTGTTCTTCCAAGCCCTCGAACCGCGGATGCTGCAACCCTTGGGTTTCGTAGAGCCGTTTCCAGAGGTTGACCGTCGAGGCGAACAACACCATCGGATCGCGCGAGATATGCACGAACCGCGCCCGCGGAAACAAATCCAACAACACGCGAATCCGCCCGGTGTGCGGCGGCGACTTGAGCACGGGCGGCTTGCCGCTGCGGAGTGTGATGCGTTTGACGAACTCGAACAAGCCCGCCTGCCAGGCGGCCACATCGTCGGGGCCGACGCCGTCGAAGGTTAGATAGTCTTGATCCTGCGGCGGTTCGTTGGGGAAGGCGATCGTGTTGTACGGCGAACGCAGCCCCATGGTGCACAGGGCGAACTCGTCTTCCTGCGGCAGGTGCCAGGCCGAAAGCATGTTGTCCATCGGCCGATGCGAGGGAATCAGCGGCCACAAAAGCGGCTTGAGCAGCCACGCCGAAACGAGGAAATGATCGGGGGCGAAAACCGCGTAGCTGTCCGGGTAGGTGAATCGCTCGTCGAGCACCAGCAGCTCGTGCAGCAACGTGGTGCCCGATCGCCAGTGGCCGATGACGAAGATCGGATCGTGTTCGATCTGCCGGCGCCGAAGGCGCCTGCCGTACAGCCCGCGCTGAAGCAGGGCCAACACCGAATTCAACGGGGAAAAGAAGGTAATGATGCCGGCCATCGCCCAGCGGCTCGGACTAATGCGAAAGCGGTTCCGCCGAACAAGCGAGAGCCACACCGAGGTCCGCATGCCGTGCCAGAACCGGGGACTCCACGGCCATACCCGCGACCCGATCGGCTTCGTCGTTACGCCGCTTGTCCGCGAACTCGACATCGACCCGTAGCCTCTCAGAAAAGAAATGCAACTTGCCCGCCCGGCTCAGCGCCACATGGGCGACCGGGCCGTTGCATCCTTCGTCTGAAGATCAAGAAATCTTGCTTAGAGCGACCGCTCCTGCCAACCTCCGTGCATCATAAGAAAACCAGTCCGATGGAACAAGACACAAAATCAACACCCAAACGTGGGGTAATCAACGGCTCATCATTCTCACGCGCCCGGCCCGCCGATTCCCCCCAAAACACGCCGAATTGCGGGCGAACTTACAGCCGGCCCGGCCCCGATGGGCCGGCCGCAACCGCTTTAGCGCGGGCCGGTTCGGCTGCGCCGTCGGGCGGCCGCACCAGCAGCGAGTGAACAATCAGCACGGCCGCGCCGCCGACCAACAGGCTGTCGGCAATGTTGAAGTTCGGCCAATGGTATCGGCCGATCATCACCAAGATGAAATCGCGGACGGCGTAAACCGGCTCGCCCGCCGCCGCGTGCCATTGGGGCCATGACAAACCGTGCCAACCGAGCCGGTCATAGAGGTTGCCCAGCACGCCGGCCGTCACCCCGGAAAGCGAACGGCAGAGCCAAGCGTCGCGGGCGGCCCCCAAGTAGAACAGCCAGTAACAAACGCCGACCAACGCGCCGAAGGCCAAAACAATAAACAGCGTTTGCCGCCCTTGCCCGATGCCGAATAGGGCGCCCTCGTTCAGGCTCGTCTGAAACCCGAAAACCTCGGGCCAAACCCACCAAACTCGGCCGTGATCGGGCATGCCGAGCCGGTCGAACATGTAGCTTTTGGTCCAAAGGTCGGCCGCTAAACCGCCGCCCACCACGAACACGAACAGCAGCCAGCGACTGACGGCGATCCGACCGCCGCCCGAGCCGTCTCCCGTTGACGCGGCGTTGCTACTTGTCGAGCCGTTCGGCGCACTTGACGCAGTGGGTTGCATACGGAAGAACATTCAATCGAGCCTTGGGAATCCTCACCCCGCACTCTTCGCAGATCCCGTACGTCCCCTCTTCGATCCGATGGAGCGAATCCTCGATCTTCTGGAGCGTCGTGCTGTCGTTCTCCATCAGCGTCAAGGTGAATTCCTGGTCGAAATTATCGCTGCCGATGTCGGCCATGTGGATCGGCATGCTGGAAAGGTCGCCATTGGCTTGCGAGCGGTTCTTTTTCAGCGCCGACTCGGCCAATTGCGTCACATCCTTTCGCAGTCTCGCCCGAAGGCTCACGAGCCGATCCCGATAGGCCTGCAATTCCGCCTGATTCATCAAAGGACAACCTCCGCACCAGCGCAACGAAACAGCATCGATGAAAGACAACGCCACAGACTTCTTATTATAGATGTCGCAAAAAACGGTGTCAAACAACCGCGCGCCGTCCGGAAAGATCGAACGCCGCCCATGCGGCCGGCAGTCGTTGGAAACCGACCGCCGGGCGGTTCTCTGTTCATCGTACTGTCTACATCTCGCGTTCCGGGGCCGGCTGCGGCAGAAGTCACATTGCACCGCGCCCCTGCTGCAACAGCCGCAACGGCTCGGTTCTCGCTGCGGCAATGGCGGGCCAGAACGCGGCCAATGCGCATAGGGTGAGCGTGGCGCCGACGCCAACCCCGATTTTCGCCCAAGGAATGATTAGCCGGACGTCCATGCCGCCGAAGAAGCTCACGTGTTGCGAGATGCTTGTGCCGCACCAACCGGCCGTGATGCCGAAGCAAAGGCTGATTATGCCGGCGACAACGCCGATCATGAAGCCTTCGAGAATAAATATTCGGAAGATGCCCCATCGCGTGACGCCGACCGCCCGCTGAACGCCCAGTTCCCACTGCCGAGCACGAACAGACGCCGTCACACTGCCGACAACTCCCAACGAAGTGATTACCAGGGTGATCAATGGGAATTGGCACATGGCCCAGATCATGTCATCGGCTCGGGCGAACAGTCGTCCACGCACTTCAGCGGGCGTTGTCACGCGAAGCGACGGCCCGAACATCGTCGCCCCGAATGCCCATGTCCCCTGGGCATTGACCGGTTGTTGCTCGCCCCGGTAACGTTCCACGATGGGTTGCAGGGCCTCGGCCACTTTGATGACTGCAGCCCGCTTCGCGTCGATCGTCGCCTCGGGGGCGGCGCGGGTTGGGGGAGCGCCGGGCCCGCGGGCGGAAGCCATCGGAGAAATAGCGGGCGCAGCGGCCGCCTCGCGGCGAACTTGGTCGAGATGCGCATTTCCGAATTGCCCATCCACATTGATCCAAAGGAAGTTGATCGTCTCGATATTGAAGTCGCGACGGACTCTATCGAAGTCGGCGAAAACGATCGCAGCCGATCGTCCGCTGCGGCGGCGCAAACCGGAGAACTTGGTCATCCAATGCCAACCGGGCAGCGATACCGCCCCGGCGATGGTGTAATCGACGCTCCGGCCGGGCGCGTTCGGGGGAACCATGCTGAACCGGTCGCCGACGCGCAAACCGGTGGCGGCCAAGAAATGATCGGGCACGATGCAGTACCGCCCGCGACGAAGCAGTTCCCGGGCCTCCGCGGGAGTCCCCGCGGTGAATGAAACGCGAAGCATCGGATTGTCGTCGGCGAACGCGATCGATGGGTTCAGACCGATGATTATGACGTTGTCTTGCCGCGTTACGGAACTGCCGCGCCGCGAATCGGTGATGTCGGCCGCCAATCGCGGTTGCTCGACAGCCAACGGGAGGCATTGCCCGGAGGCGACGCCCTCGATGCGACGAATCGCATCCAGTTCGGAGTCCGGCAGCCCGCCCGACTGAATGGCCGCGAGCATGTCGGGATGCCAGTCGCCGGGGGTGAACGGACCGAGCATCGTGTATCCCCAAACAGTCATCGAGACATATAGCCCCAGCCCGACACTCAGGGCCAAGGCCGCGCCGACGGCGCGCCAGAGATTGCTCGACAACTGCGATCGCAAAAAGGCGGGATCAAGTCCGACAAGTCGGGCGGCCAGCGGGCTTAGTAAGGTTTCCGTCACAACGACCATTGCCGGTGCGAGTAAAAGGAAACCAACCGCCATGACCGTGTAACCGACGGCCGCATAGACAGCCCATCTCATGGCGTCGCCGGGCGGGGCGGCGGCGACGAGCAACGGATGGACCGGGACAAGCGCTGCTCCGCACAAGGCGAGCGTTCCGACCGTCAGCCCGCTGGGCCGAACCGCCCGGCGCGGTGCAATCGCATCGAGCGGACTGGCCCGCATTGCGCGCCACGCAGGGACGATGCCGGCCACAAGAGCCCCGCCGAACGCGCTTAGGCCGGCCATGAGGACGCACCACATCCCCAATGATGCGCCACCGAGCAGACTCGGGCGATTCCAGCCGACGAGGGCAAGCAAGGCCCAACCGGCGCCCAACCCGCCGATCCAGCCGATCAGGGCCAGCAGCAATCCCTCGACGAAGATCACTCGCCCCACCTGCCAACGCGTCAGGCCGACCGCACGAAGCAGCGCGAACTGACGCGATCGTTCATCGACCCCCATGCTCAACGTCGTGAATATGATGAACAACGCCGCCAAGAGAGACATCCCTGTCGCCGCCCACGCTTGATTGCGACTTCCGGCGGCCATCATTCCCTCTTCGAGCGCACCGATGATCTCCTTTTCACCGACCAGCGAGGCAACGGCCGGGAGACCGCAAGTCTGAGCCGTGAACCGGGCGCGAAACGCGCTCGGATCGGCCCCATCGCGCAGGACAACGCCGGCTACATTGAATCCCTCTTCGCAGCGGACGATCTTGCGAGCCAAGTCGATCGGCACATAGACGGCCGAGGCGGCCGGCCCCATTGGCAGCCCCGGGGCCGCCATCATCGGTCGTCCGGTCGGCGACCGTTGCCGCACGGTCGGCGCAACGGCCGGACCGGCGAGCACCCCTACGATCTTCAAGCGATACTCTTTGGTTTCGAAGATCACCAGCAACTCATCGCTCAGTCTCAAGCCCAACGAATCTGCCAGCGATTTGGTCACAACGGCCTCGCGTCGGGTCGGATCGCCAAGTTCGAGCCAACGACCATCCAGCAGTTCGTAAGGCGGCTGTTCGGCCGCAACGCCGAGGAGCATCGGAGCATTGAGCCCACCGATCCGACCGCGAGAACCGCCCGGCTGTCCGTATGCCGCCGCGGTCGGCCGCTGTGACTCAGTTAGCGCTGTCGGACCGCTGACGCGCCTGTCGCCAGTGACGCCATCGCCCTCGGCACTGCCCGGGAGCCGCCTGGGGCCGGGCATGCGATCGCCCGAATCTTTGTCACGGCTTGGTTCAATGCTGCGGCCGGGCGGCCCGCCGAGGCCCATGTCGCCCCCGAATCGTCCTCCGCCGCCATCACGAGGGCTGAGGCTTCGCTGGGGCAAGCCTGAGGCAGTGTACTCCACCGCAAAATCGGGTTGGGCGCGCACTGTCCATTGCAACATCGCTTCGATGCGTTCAACGTCGGCATCGGCCGTTAATGCGGCGAGCATCTCCGACGTGACCGGAGCGGCGTCGGGCGTGTCGGCCACGATTAAGAGGTGATAGCGTCCCATGTATTCGGCCGCCCCCGGCCCGAATTGCGAAACAATCGCGTCGTAGCCGCTGACGACCCAAACCACTGCCGCTGAGGCCGCAGCCATGGCCCAGGCCGCCAACACGAACCGTAAGGGCCGTCGCACCACGGCGGTCACGGCGAGCTTCCAAGGAAGACTCATTTGACAATCCTTCCGGACAGGACAGAGCCGACTAGATCGTGGTAAAGTGCCGCGAGCCGGTGTGCGTCACCGGACTGATCAACTGGAAAATCGCCGATAATGCGCCCATCGGCCAGAACGATCACGCGCTCGGCCCAAAGGGCAACGGTTGGTTCATGCGTCACCACGAGGATCGTACGTCCGTGATCGCGGCAGAGGCTCTGCAGCAAGCGGCAAATCGCCTGACCGGCGGCCGAATCGACACTGCCGGTCGGTTCGTCGGCAAGCAAGACCGTCGGCCCTAAGATCATCGCTCGGGCGATCGCCACGCGTTGCTGCTCGCCGCCAGAGAGAGCGTCGGGCCGATGCCGCCCACGATGCTGCAAACCCAAGTGATCAAGCAACGATTCCAATCGCTGCCCCATTTCGTGAGCATTGCCCTCGGCCAAGGCCGGCAATAGGATGTTCTCGCGGGCGGTCAGCGTGGGAATCAGATTGAACGCCTGAAATACCAAGCCGATGTTTCGACGCCGGAAGACCGTCGCTTGATGATCAGTCATTGAGGTCACGTCGCGCCCCTCGACGAAGACCTGCCCCTGATCGGGCCGTGTCAACCCGGCCAAGACGTGAAGCAAAGTGCTTTTGCCCGAGCCGCTCGGGCCCATAATGGCCTTAAAGCTCCCCCTGGCAATTCTCAGGGAAACGTCGTTGATCGCCTCGACCACGGCGCCGCCTGGGAAAAAAAGCATGGTCACCCGAACCAGCTCAAGCGCGGCAGACTGATCGTTCGACGGCGTCACTTCTCGAGATTGTTCAATCATGTTGGACCACCTCTCGACCATTACGCGTCCAAAGCGCATGCCACGCCGGTTTTTCGATCTCGTCGTTCAAGAAACGAACACTGCCGTCGCACAACGCAGCGTTCACTCCGCCGCCGTGTCTACTGCGCGCGGCCGCCAAACGGCCCGAACCACCGATCAGATCCGGTATCGGACTGTTCGGCGGAAACCGCCCAATCATCACAGGGCCGCCGGGCGGATACCCGCGAATCCAATATGCCAGCCGAGTCCCGTCCCAGCCGGCGACTTGGGGGAAGACGGCTTCGAACCCGTTGGTTTCCGCCGATTCGGCCGCCGCCAATAATCCGGCGGGCGACGAAAGCCTTGCGCGATAGACCTGCGCGTCGGCCGGCGGCGACAGGGGCGGTGAATCGCATCGTCCGATCAAGCTCTCGGTAAACGCCAAGGTGTTGGAAAGCCCGTCGGTGATGCCCGAAAGCTTCAGCGTTGCCCCGCAGTAGCAGATTCCGTCGGTGGCCCTCATGAACGCCGTTTTGCCGTCGGTCCCGCTGCCGCCGTTCATCGCATAGTTGCTGGCCGCGTAACGAATCGTCTCCGAAACGAGCTTCAATTCATGAACCGGCGATTCGGTATCGCTCGGGCAGAGAAAAAAGGGCACGACTGTGGCTGCCGCCGGCCGCAACTCCGCCGGCAGATCGGTTGCGCCCACATGTCCCATGTTGATGCGAAAGTCGATCAGATTGTGCAGTTGCTCTTGCTCGCAATACGGCAACATCCGCGCAAGCGGGGAGAAATCGTCTTTCATCGCGTTGCCCGAATTGGGCAACACTTTCCGGGCGCTCTCGTAATTGAGCATCGCCAATCCGAGCTGCTTGAGATTGTTGGCGCACTGCGTCCGACGAGCAGCTTCGCGCGTCGTTTGCACCGCCGGCAACAGCAGCCCCACGAGAATCGCAATGATGGCGATGACCACCAGCAACTCGACCAACGTAAAACCCCGAAGCCGAGAGTCCGCAGAAAGAGCATCCCGTAGTCGCTCAGCGCAACTCGTGTTCTGCGTCGGCGAAATGAAACCACTTCGGTTGCCCCGTCTTTGTCCACCAAAACATGCAACTGCCCTGGTGCTTGAAAAAAAGTCAGTTGAACAACGCGCGACGGACAATCATTCCTCTCCCCCTGCCGCTTGCCGCAAGCCCCAACTCCCTATCGTCTGTGAATCCGAGAAAGCCGCTACCGTTGAACTGGCCCGACTTGCTTCGGTCCGCAGTAGCTCAGCGCCAGCAAAGCGAAAGCGGTGGCCAAATTGGAATCGGATTCCATCCATCGAGGATTCTTGTTCACCCACGAACCGTCGCTGCGTTGCCGCGACGCCAGCTCCTCCGTCAAGTCTTTGCGCCAGTCGTGTTTCACGCCGGCGGCGTCAACGATCTCGTCCTCGCCGAAAACATCGAGCGCCTTGGCGAACGTGTGATAGTAGTAATACAGACCCGCATCGCCCATGCCGGGATTGCTTCTCACGTCGTAGTTCTTGCCGATCCATTTGACGGCGGCTTTCACTCGCGGATCATCTTTCGTCAGTCCGGCGTAGATCATGCTTTTCAATCCCGAATAAGTCATCGACCCGTAGCTCCGCAACCCGCCCTCGGGCGATTCCCGCTCTTCGTCTTGACGGCTGACGACGCAAGTGTAGTAGAACCCGCCGTCGTTGATCTTGGCCGCGTAAGGCGTCGTGTTGTGCGGCGATTCGAGATTCTGACAGCGGGAGACGAACACCAACGCTTTCTTCAACGCTTCATCGTCGGGCCCGGCGCCGCACGACCGAAGCGCTTCGACGAGAAACGCCGTATTCGAAAGATCCGGACGCGACTTTCCCCCGTAGCCGGCGCCGCCGTAGGAAAAGTCGGCTTGCTCTTTCCCCTTGCTTTCATCCGTTTGGACGCCGCGGATGAACTTCTCGCCGGCGGCAATCACTTTGTCGAATCGCCCGTTGCGATTCGCCTCACGAAAGCACACCAGCGCTACGCACGTCTCGTACGTCGAAATATGACTGCCCGGCGTATAGATTCCTCCGTTCTCTTGAACATACTTCTCCAAATACTCCAATGCCTTTGCCACGACAGGGTCGGCCACCTCGCGACCGTTGCGCAACATCCCCAATGCCGCCAACGCCGTTGGGCCGATTCCCATTTGCGGGCTGAGCGAGCCGTCGGGCGACTGCTTTGAAGACAAGTACTCGATCGCTCGAGAAACAACCGTTTGGTGGAGTTCAGGCTTGGGACCGCACATTGGCGACTCCGCGGCCCGCCCCTCGCTCGCCGTGATCGCAACACCAATCAATACCATCAGCAGACACATGGGAAAACGCATCGATCATCCTCCTATTCGGTTCGTGCATTGGCAAAGACAGCGGCGCCTAACGCGGCCCGACCGGCGCAATCGCAATGGCAAAAAGGGCTTTGGCTCGGGTACATCGCCTGCTGTGCGAAAACCGATAGTTTCGCCGCGAAAGCGAACGATGGTCGCTGCGCTCACAGCCGGCTCTTGGGCGCAAGAACCGCCGCACGCCAGAGTCAGCAAATCATGTGCCAACCGGCCAAGCAGCGTTCGCCGTCGAGCGCATGATGGCCAGCCCTTCGGCGAAAATCATGCGGGACCGTCGCAAGAGCGAGATTTTATCGGCCCAACGGCAGACCGCCCGGCAAGTCGATCGGCGCAGCATCGCTGTCGAATGAATCGACAAGCCGCGGCTTTTCGCAGATGCCCGAGTCCCGCCCGTCCGTCGGCTCGATCCTTCCAAACGGCCTTGTCGAACAATTCGTTCTTTCTACCGCCCGTTGCGATAGCGATCGTCGTGCCGACACGACAAATAGGCGAAAAGCGCCCATTGCTTCGACAAGGCCCTCCCAAACTGGGAACGGAAGACTGAACGTGGCAGAAGCGTTGCCGCGCCATCGAGGCAAACGACAAGCATGAGAAACTGAGAAACCTTGCCTCAGCCGGAAGGCTTATTGCGGGGCCAGGGCCAGTTGGCGAAGGGCTTCGAGCACCGAAAGCAGGTCGTCGCGCGCGATATCGGACCAGCCCGAAACACGGCGGCTGACAATCGCCAGCTTCATCGCTTCGAAGGCCTCGGCCACATCGGGCGGCAGAGGCGGCAGGCTTTCAAAAGGCCGAAGAGCCGGGGCATCGGCCGCGGCGGCCGTCGTGGCGGCCGCCGCGCTGGAAGCCGTCGCCGGCCCATCGGAAGCCTGATCGGTCGCTGGGCGGTCGTCGAGATCGTCGAACTCTTCCGACCATTCGGCCGGCTCCGATTCGTCGTTTGCCGCGGGCCGAACTTGCTGAAGATGCCCGTCGCCTTCCGATTCGTCGCTCGATGTCCACGGCTCGGGTTCGGCGGGCTGGACCTCGACGGTTCGCCCCAGCGCCTCGGCCCGTCGCTCGCGCATCTGACTGATCGACCAGGCGTTCTGCACCGCCCCTTCGAGCCACATCTCGGCGTCGTCCCAATCCAAGGCGGCCTGAAAGTGGCTCCAGTACAGGCCGCGGTAGCCCGAGAACACCTGCCCAAACCGCTCCCAAACGCGGCGCAATCGCCCCACGTGCTGCGAGGTGATGCCGCCCACGCGCGACGCCCATGCCTCGTCGCTGTAGCCGGTGGCAGGCATGCCGGCGGCGATCATCGCTTCGCGCCATTCGGCGATGATCCGCCCTTTGTGCCAATTGGTTTGGCTGATCAGCCGATTCCAACGATCGACATAGGGGCGGCTGGCCAACTCGAACGAGCCGGACGAATCGTCCCAATCGCCCGCGCCGGACAACCCCGGCTCCGTGGCCGCGGCCGCCGAAGGGGTTTCCCAGGGCGCATCGCCACGGGCGTCGGCCTGGGAGACGATGCCGTCCCGGTGCGGCATTTGCGACTCGTCCAAAGGGTCTCGGTCGAACATCGGCTTCCTCTCCGCAAGCAATGGACTGCCAAGCGACCAGCGGACCTCGGGCCACAGGTCTTTGGTTTCAACGGCGGCCGCTGCAACAGGCGGCCCGGCGGCCAGACCCGGCGCTGATACCGAAGCAGCTTACCAACAAGGCGGCCAACCGCTCCAGATGCCCACCGCCGGCGCGGCGAGGCGCGGGCAAGCCGGAGCCGAATTTCCCCGGAAGTTGTTCGCCTCGCGTTTCGAGAAAACGCCCGCGACGATCGGCGTCCCTGGAGCCCGCCGTTGGGGAAAAGCTGTTGGCGGGTCGGCGAGCGCGCCAACGAGTTCGTCGCGACAATCCGCCAGGCCCCAACCGTTTGCAGCAATGTGTTCCGCCGCTTGCCGCGGCAAACACCATCAAAGCCCCCAACCGATGTTCGAGCGGCGGCCGCCTCCGCAAATCATGCGACGCAGGCCGGCCATCAGATATTGTTGCACCGACTGGGCAAACCGTGCCGATCGGAACGGACCGTCCCCACGGCGCAAACATCCCGATGAATCGAACGATCCATCGATCGGCCGATCGGCGGCGCAACCAGAAGGGCAGTGGCTACTGCGGTGCAGTGGCTACTGCGGTGCAGAATTGGGGGCAGGATCGTCGCGAGTCTCGCCGCCGTTGGCTTCGCCCGGCGGTGCAGCGCGTTCGGCATCGGGCGATGCGACGGCATCGGCCGGCGCGGCTGCGGGCGCGAAGCCTTGGGGCCGGGCTGCCGCCGCTTGCACGGCCGGCACCGTCCGCAAAACAAAGAGCACTCGCTGCTGCCGGGCGACGTGCGGCAGAGCCATCTGGGAGCCGGGCCGAACGAGCGACGAGTCTCGGCCCGCCCCGTCGTCGCCTTGTTTGGCCTTCTCGACGAGCTCGACCGCATCGGGCGCCGCGCCGAGCGGCTGGCCGGCCTCGCGGCGAACCAACGCCTGCCGAGAACCATCGTGCAACAGGGCGTCGGCCGCATCCGGCTGCGCCGACGCCGAGCCCCCTTCCGCCGGTTCTGCAACCGCCTTGCCGCCCTGCGCCGGCGCCGCGGCCATTTGATCTTTCCAAGTATGTCCGGCAACTTGGTTCTGGGCGTCGAGACGCGCGACACGATGGGCGCGACCCAAAACGACTTGACCGCCCGCGGGGCCCTCATTCGATGCCCCCTGCTCGGCCGCGCGGCCGAACTGCGGAATGCGATCGGCTTGCGGCTTCGACTCCGGCCATTCCCTCTCCGCTCGATCGGCCTTTTGTTGCAATCGCTCGTTCTCGGCGGTTGCCGCGTTGTACTCCCCGGCCAACTGCCGCGACGCAGCGCCCGCGCCCGACAACGGCCCCTCCACTCCCGGCGCAGACTTCGGCAGATGTTCGGCCGGCATGTCCGGCGAGCGGATTGCTCTGCCCTCCTCGGGCTGCGCCGGCAGCCCGTCGGCCATCAGTCTTTTCTGCCCGCCGCCGGAAATCGCCTCGCCCGGCGGCGGCGACGGCAACGCCCGGGTTTGCGCGAGCTGCCCCACCGGCCGACCCCGTTGCTGGGCCGCAAAGTTCTGCGTCCCCCGAGCCGGCTCGACAGCCACCGACACGACCGATTGGTGCGCGTCGGTCAAGTCGGCGATGAGGTTCTGGATTTGCGAAGCCTGCGCCTCGACATAGACCAGTTCAATCTCAGGCGAAGGCGGCGCCTTCAGCGCGCGCAACGCCGCTCCCTCCGGCACACCACCGAACGCCTGGCCCTCTGACTTGGCCAACGAGGGACGCTGGGCGATCGGGCTCGCCGCGGGAAGATCTCCCGCCTCGGGTTCGATGGCTGCCGGCGGTGCGCTGGCTGTCGGCGATGCGGCGGCGGTTCCCTTCATCGCCCTGGCGACGCTTCCGCGGCCCTCACCATTCCCAGGCGGCACCCCCCCTTGGTCGGACGGATCGGCCGCACCGCGCAGCCCGCCCGGTTGCAACGGTTCGCGAAAAGCCATCTGGTTCTCTTTGGTTTTCTGGTCGGCCGCCCCGCGCCCGTCCGTATCGGAATCGGCCACGGCCGGCGCCGCTTTGTCGCGAGTGGTCGGCGCATCCGATCGACCTGCTGAAGCGTCGGCGTCGGTCGCCCGCCACAGGGGATTGAGGCTGTTCCAGCCGCTGGCACCCGCCAGGGCCGGATCGGGCTCCCAGAGAATGTAGTTCTGGGCCAAGAGCTGGCCGAAGACGTCGTTTCTCGCGGCGTCGGCGGCGATGTCAACGTGAACGACGAGAATTCCTTCTTCCGCCGCTTCCGAGTCCGCGGTCGCCTCTTCCATCAACGCATCAACCGACGCAATGCCCGAGCGCCGGCCATCCTCGGGCGCGCGGGCGGCTGTCGTTGGCGCACCGTCGGACCTCAGGTCATCCGCAGCCGGCAACGGCGCAGCAGCCATGGCCGCCGGGGGCGGCATAGCCGCGCCCACATTACCAGCCCCGCCGCCCGCGCTGCCAACGGCCATCGACCGGCGTTCGACCGGGCGCTGCGGGGCGTGCGCGGCGCCGTAAGCCATCGGCTCGCCGGGGTCGGCCGCGCCGTTTCGCGGCTTGGCCGCGGCAGACCCGACATTCAACCGTTCGCTCTCGTCGTTGGCTTTGCGAGCGACGGCCTCGTCGCCCGAAGCAACGGGACCGATCATGGCCGGTTTGGGCGCAGGCACGGCCGCGCCGGCCTCGCTGGTCGAAGTGATCTCGGACGAAGCGGCGTCGCCGCGGGCGCCGACGGAGGCGGCATCAACTCCAACGCTGTTGGCCGCAACCCGATTCGATCCCATGGCACCCACCGCCGCATCGCCGCCGGCCGGGGCGTGCTTGAGCGGATCGGTCGCGTTGACGATTTCGCGCTGATGCGGCGCGACGCCAACGCGGCCCAAGTCGGTCAGCACGATCCACAGGGCCAACACGGCGGCCACGGCCGGCCAGAACAGGGCACGGCCGGTCAGTCGCTTTCGCAACTGCGTCCAGAGCGAGCCGGCTGTGCCGGTCGAATCCGCCGCCGCCTCGCCGCCGGTAAGGATCTGCCGCTGCGCCGCCCGAATCACTCGATCGCTCAAGTCGGTTTCGAGCCGGGCCGGCGGCAGCGATTGCAACGCGCCGCTGAGCGCGCGCAGCTCGTCGAGCAGTTGCCGGGCCTGCGGTTGCGACGCCAGCAGCTTCTCGATCTTCGCTTGCTCCTCGGCAGTGACTTCACCGTCGAGGTACGCGCTGAGCAGTTCGTCGTTGATCCACTCGTTCATCGTCTCACCAGCCCTGTGCCGACGAGCGCCCTTAGGCCAACCCATTCGGCTCGGTTCGCGCCACTCCTATATCCCGTTTGCCTCGTGATGTTCTTGCCTTCGCCCTGTTGCCTTCGGCCCGATTCGGCCGCCCCCAAAAATAGTTCTTGCTCCGACGACGCCCGTGCCGAGCGGGTCAGTCGATCCTTTGTTTCGCGGCCAATTGTTCTTGAAGCAATTGGCGCATTTGCAAACGGGCGCGATGCAGTCGGCTGCGCACCGTTCCGATCGGCACGTCGAGTATTTCGGCAATCGTCTCGTAACAGCAGCCGTCCATTTCTCGGAGCACCAGCACGGCGCGGTGATCTTCGTCGAGCCGCTCAATCGCCTCGCGCACCTGCCGCTGCTGCTCGCGCCGCTCGAGCCGGTCGGTCGGGCCATCGCCCCGATCGATCACCTCGGACAGATCGCCCGGGCCGCCCGGCGCTCGCACGGGAGCGTACCGGCGGCTCCTCTTTCGGTCGATCGCCGCGTGGAACGCAATCCGATAAAGCCATGTGTAGAAAGCGCTTTTGCCCTCGAAACTATCCAGTTTGAGATAGGCCTGAACAAACGCCTCCTGCACTACGTCTTCAGCGTCTTCGGAATTCCCAACGACGTGAAAAACCACGTTATAGAGCCGATTTTGGTACTTGCGCACCAAGAGCCCGAACGCGGCCGACCGGCCCGCCAATGTCTGTTCGATCAATTCGGCGTCGTCGTTCACAGTCGTCTCGTCACTAATTACGACGCAGCGGGCGGAAGAAAAGTTCCCCGCCGGCGTCGTGCCGACCGGAAAAAAGTTGCAGGGGCGCCCCTACCAACCCACCTCACGGCCGTCGATCGACCGACCGTTTTCCCCAACAGGGTCGTCGCGACCGGGCCGAAGCCCCAGACCGCCCCCATACTCCACCATCTTCAGGCGATCGGCGGTGTTTGTCAAACTGTTCCACCGGGCCGAACACCGTCTCTCTCGGGCCGAACACCGCCCGCAGCCGCCCGGCCGTGCCGTCAACCGTTCGACCTGCCGACCTGCCAGGCGACCTGCTGCACAACCTGCCGAGTATTCTCCTGAGCAGCCGAGCGACGTGCCGCGTAACATGGGGTTGGGAATCACCGGCCATGCCATTATAATGCTTACTCATTCGGTGAACCAAATCATGTATCCGCCGAGTCTTCGGAAAAGAAACGCCGCGGCAGTCCTCCCGTGCTTTTCGGCAGTTCAGCCGCGGGCGGGCCGGCCCGGTTGGATTGCCGATCTCTCGGGCAGATGGGCGCCGTCCGTTGCTGCGGGCCGTGGCTGAACGGCCCGGTTCGCTCGGGCGGCAAGGGAGAATCACCTCGATGTCGAACCAAGCGTCTGTGTCGGCGGCTTCTCATGGCGTGCCCGCTCTCTGCCGTCAACTGCTGGAAAAGATCGAACGCAAGACGGCCTTGGTCGGCGTGATCGGTTTGGGCTACGTGGGGCTGCCGCTGATTCGCACGTTCGAGCAGGCGGGCTACCGCTCGTTGGGTTTCGACGTGGATGCCGCCAAGGTGGAGTTGCTCAAGCAAGGCAAGAGCTACATCGAACACATTCCGGCCGAGTGGATCGCCCAATGCGTCGCTCGCGGCGCGCTGGAACCCACGGCCGACATGAACCGTTTGAACGAGCCCGACGCATTGCTGATCTGCGTTCCCACCCCGCTGAACGCCACGCGCGATCCCGACCTTTCGTATATCGAACGTACCGGCGAAGACATCGCCCGGCGGCTTCGTCCCGGTCAACTGATCGTCTTGGAAAGCACCACCTATCCGGGCACAACGCGCGAGGTGCTGCTGCCGATTTTGGCCCGCTCGGGCTTGCGGGTGGGCGACGACTTCTTCCTGGCCTTCAGCCCCGAACGAGAAGACCCCGGCAATCCGAAATACACGGCCGGCAACATTCCGAAAGTGGTGGGCGGCCACGACGAGCCGAGCCGGCTGGTCGCCGTCGAGCTTTACCGCCGCGGCGTCAGCCACGTGGTGCCAGTGAGCAGTTGCGAAGTGGCCGAGGCCTGCAAGATCTTGGAAAACACCTATCGCGCGGTCAACATCGCTTTGGTCAACGAATTGAAACTGCTGTTCGCGCGGATCGGCATCGACGTTTGGGAGGTGATCGACGCGGCGAAGACCAAACCGTTCGGATTCCAGGCGTTCTATCCAGGCCCGGGCCTGGGCGGGCACTGCATTCCGATCGATCCTTTCTATCTCACTTGGTTGGCCCGGCGCAACGGCATGGCGACGCGATTCATCGAGTTGGCCGGCGAGATCAACACGGCCATGCCGCACTACGTCGTGCAGCAGGTGATGGAAGCGCTCAACGAGCGCGGCAAGGCCGTGCGCGGCAGTCGGGTGATGATTCTCGGCGTGGCCTACAAACCCAACGTGGACGACACGCGGGAAAGCCCCGCCTTCGAAATCATGGACTTGTTGCGCGATCGCGGGGCCGACATCTGCTACCACGATCCCCATGTGCCCGCCCTGCCCAAGAAGCGGGATTATCAAATCGCACTGGAAAGCCTGCCGCTGACGCCCGAGGTGCTCCGCTCGATCGATTGCGCGTTGATCGTCACCGATCATGCCCGTGTGGACTATGCGGCCGTGGTCCGCGACGCCCCGCTGATCGTCGATACCCGCAACGCGACGCGCAACGTGGCGGAGGGGCGAGAGAAGATCCGCCGAGCTTAGCGGCCGACCTTCCGGCCCGATCCTGCCGAAGGAATCGGCTCTTCCAAAACTGATGATTATTTCATCAGCGACGCCACGTTCACTTTGATCGCGTCATTCCAGCGGTTCGCTTTCTTCGGAAACGGACGATTGTTCTTTTCGCCAACGCCGGCTGGACACCCGATTCAGCCGGGCTCTGGCGTTTGCGTTCGAGTCTTTCGGCCCCGTTCGCCAGGCGGCGGGGGGCCCCTGGCGGGAACCGACCCTCAACGGCAACGATCTTAGAGCCGGCCCCGTGCGGCCCGCACACAGCCGCTCAGGCCAACGGGCCGGTGGTGTTGACCGTGAAACGGCCCGGTTCGGTCAACCGAGGGGCGATGGCCGGCAGTGGAGCCCGCTGCCGCGTGGGGCGGCGGCTCGAAGGGGCGGCACTGCCGAGTTCCCCCCGGACAAGCTGCCCCAATGCCCGGATATATCGTAAAATAAAGAGCGATCACCGATTGCCGCCTTCGCGAGGCAACGTCGGGCCGAGCTGCGAAAAGCCCCGGGGAACGCGGCGGCCGCTCGGGCCGCGCGGCCTAATGGGGTAGGCCGATTGCGCCGGCCCGCCGCAACGGGCTTTCACCGGGCGACGATCGGGGATGTGCGCGCGTCCCCACAAATTAGGAAGGACGATCGGCCTGCCGATTGCGCAGCGGACACTGGTTCCTTGAGAAAACAGCGTCGGGCAGCGTGTTCGCCCTGCGGGAAAAGGCAAAGTCGCCCCGCGGCAGAATACGCTCGCATCCGCAACAAAGCTCGCTGTTTCGCTGCGGGAACCGTTTGAATTCGAGGAATCAACTGATGAGAAGCGTTAACGTTCCCTTGTTGATCACGCTGCTGGTCCTCGGAGCCGTGGTCGCCGGCGGCGGCTATGCGCTGCACCGCTACCAGATGAAACGCAATGCCGGCGTCTTCCTTCAACAGGCGGAGAAAGCGCGCGAGCGGCTGGAACAGGGCGCGGCGACGGAAGAACAATATAAGTCGATGGTCGAAGACGTGCTGCGCCAGTACAACAGCTACCTCGCCCTCCGCCCCGACGACACCGCGGCCCTGGAAGCGATGGGCGATTTCCTCATGGCGCAGCGGCAATGGCCCGCCGCAGCCGACACGTTCGAGCGACTGTTGCGTTACGATGCCGACCGCGACGACATCCGCCGCCGGTTGGTGCAGGTTTCGATCGACATGGGCGCCCGGCAACGCATGCACCCCGACCCGACCGAGCGCGCACGTCGCAGCGCCCGATGGTTCGGCACGGCGCGGCAGCACTTGATCGACTACTTGCTGAAGTCGCGTCCGAACGACGCGGAGTTGTTGGAATGGGCCGGGCGGTGCGAAGAGTCGTTGGGCAACGACGACCAAGCCGCCGAGTACTGGCGCCGGGCGATCGCCGCCGATCCGCAGTACGTCGACGCCTACACCCGCCTGGCCGGCCTGCTGCGGAAGAACCCGCGCGAAACGAAGCAGGCCGACGAGCTGATCGCCAAACTGGCCCGCGAGAACCCCGACTTGCACTTGGCCCAAGTCGCAGCGGCCAACTACAGCCTTCTGACCGGACAAGTGGACGAGGCGATTGCGCGGGTGGCCCGCGCCTTGGAACTCGAACCGCAAGATCGCGACACCCTGATCTTGGCCGTGCGGTGCGCCCTGGCCAAACAGGCGCAACTGCTCGCCCAGCGCAAGCGCGACGAGGCCGACGAGTTCCTCGCCAAGGCGCGCACCTACAGCCGCCAGTTGCGCGACCTGTTCCCCAACGACATCGCCACCTATCAAACGGCGGCCGAAGTCGAGTATCGGGCAGGCAATCCCAAAGGAGCTGCCGAAGTGCTTCGCGAGGGCATGCAGGCCACCCGCGACAACCCCAACCTGCTCTTCACTGCCGTCAATTTGCTGCTCGACAGCGGCGAGCGGGCCGAAGCGCACGAGCTGTTCGAGAAGTCGGGCCGGCGGGCGCTGAACGAAACGCTCGTCCATTATCTCAACGGCCGACTGAAACTCGCCGACGAGCAGTGGCGCGAGGCGATCCGCTACTTCGAACTGGCCCGCCCCACGCTGGCCGCCGAGCCGGAACTGATCAAACAACTCGACTATTTCAGCGGTCGGGCATGGGCGCAGTTGGGCAACTACGATCAGGCGATCCGCTCCTACCGCTTGGCGCTCGACCGCGACCCGTTCTTCGCGCCGGCCCAAACCGCGCTCATGGAAAGTTACGTCAACAGCGGGCAGCTCGAAGCGGCCGCCGAGCTTTACCGCCAGCTGGCCGGCCGGATGTCGGCCGCCGGTTTGGTGTCGGCGGCGCGGGTGCTGATTGTGCGCAATCGCCAACTGCGCCCGGCCAACCGCGATTGGACGACCATCGAACGAATGCTCGACGAAGCCGACCGGCGCGAACCGAACACCGTGGCCGTCGCCTTGGCCCGCGCCGAGCTCTACGCCGCCCAGGGCCGCACCGCCGACGCCGAGCGCGTGCTGGCCGCCGCGCGCGCCGCGCTGCCCGAAAGCGGCGACATCTGGTCGCATTCGATCAATCTCGCCCAACAACAGCGCGATTGGCCCAAGGTCGAGGCGTTGTTGGCCGAGGCCGCGGAAAAAGCGGGCGATCGCGTCGAACTGCGGTTGACGAAGGCTCGCTACCTGACCCAACGCTACGGCAAGGAAGCGGCGCCCCGCATCCGCGAGCTGGCGCAGAACGTCGACGGCTTCAACGTCGCCGATCAGCAAACGCTGCTCGCCGGCTTAAGCGCGCTGCTGCAAGGCGACGACTTGAACCTGGCTCGCGAAATGGTCCGGCAGTTGGCCCTTCAGCAGCCGAACAACTTGCAGGTTCAGTTCCATCTGTTCGAGTTGGCCATTCGCGCCAACGATTCCGAAGAGATGAAGCGCGCCGCCGCCGAGATCGAACGGATCGAAGGCCAAGGAGCCTCGTGGCACTATGCGCAGGCCGTGCTGGCCAGCGTGCAGAGCAAGGGCCGCGACGACCCCTTGCTGAAGAAGGCGATCGAGCATTGCCGCGCGGCCATCGAGGCCCGCCCCAGTTGGGGACGCGCCTACCTGCTCTTGGCTGGCATCTACGATCAACAGGGCGATTACCGCAACGCCTTCGACTACTACCGCGAGGCCGTCGACCGCGGCGAACGGAACGTGGCGGCCATCCGCCGGTTGGCCGACCTTTACTCCGCTCGGCGCGATTTCGCCAACGCGCAGAAGACCATCGCGCTGGTCGAAGCCGCCGGCGGAGGCAGCGACCTGGAAACCCTGCGGCGGATGAGCCGCTTCGACGCCTTCGAGGGCGATCTCGACCGCGCGCTGCAAGCCGCGCGCAGAGCCACGGAGAACTCCACCAATTTCCGCGACTACCTCTGGCTGGGCCAATTGCTCGAATCGAACGGCCGCCAAGCCGCGGCCGCGGGCAACGCCGACGAAGCCGTCAAGTTGCGTGACGAGGCCGAAGCCGCGCTGCTCAAGGCCGCGGAAATCGCCCCGGCCGCGCCCGACGTGTGGGCCACGATGGTCCGCTTCTATGTCGTCACCGGCCAGCGAGAAAAGGCCGAACGCACCGTTGCGCAAATCCGCGGCAAAATCAAACCCTCCGAATTGCCGCTGACGCTGGCCCAATGCTACGAGGCCCTCGGCCGTGGGCCCGAAGCGCAACAGCAGTATCAAGAGGCGCTGGCCGCCGCTCCGCAAGACGTCGGCGTTCTTCGCGCTGTGGCCGATTTCCATTGGCGCACTCAACAAGCGGCCAAGGCCAAAGAGCTGGCCCAGCGCGTGCTCGATGGCCAAGTGACCGCCGTTGAAGCCGACAAGGCCTGGGCGCGCCGGCTGATGGCCGTCTTGTTGGTCAGTGAAGGCGGCACGGCCAATCTGCAAAAGGCCCTGGAGATGGTCGAGCAGAACCTGAAGGCCGACGCCAACTCGATCACCGATCTGCGACTGAAGGGCAGCCTGTTGGCGATTCTCCCGTCGCGTCCGGAAACCGAAGAGTCGATCGCCGCGTTCCGTAAAGTGGTGGCCGATTCCGCGCTGCCCGACGACCAATTCATCCTCGCCCAGCTCTACGCCAAACAGGGCAATTGGACCGCGTGCAGCGCTCAGATGCTCAACCTGCTGGCCGCCCACGGGAGCGACCCCCGATACCTCGGCTTCTACGTGGGCCAGTTGCTCAAACGGGGCGAATGGGTCAACGCGGCCGACTACCTGAACCGTTTGGAGCGCGCCGCACCGAATCACTTCGAAACAGTGCAATACCGCGCCGACTATCAGATTTGGCGAAAGGACTACGACGGGGCGGCGCAAACGCTCAAATCGTGGATCGATCGCGACGGCGCCATTCCGAACGATCGGCCCACCCGGCTCCGCCTGGTGGCCGAGGCGCTCGAGCGGTTCAGCCACCGCATCCGCGAGCCGGGATTGCGGAGCGTGGCCGACGCCTACACCCGCGACGCGGAGATGCTCTTCCGCTTGTACATCGAAGCTCGGCCCGAGCGCGAAATCGTGATGGTCGGCTTCCTGGCCCGTCTGGGACGGATCGGCGAGGCTCTCGATCTGCTCGAACGAATCTGGGAAAAGCAGCAGCCCGACCCGCTCGCCTCGGCCGTGCTCGAATTCGCCCGGTCGCCGGTGGTCAAACAAGCCGAATTGGAGCGGCTGGAAAAGACGGTTGATCAGGCGATCAAGAAGTTCGAGCAGCCCGCCAACCTCATGCTCGTCATGGCCGAAATCTACCAGAAAGAGAACCGCATCGACGAAGCGGAGAAGCTCTACCGGTTGGTCATTCAGCGCGAACCGCACAACGTGGTGGCCCTGAACAACCTGGCCGTGCTTCTGGCGCTGGAAAGCCGCCATCTCGACGAAGCGCTGCGGCTGGTCAACACGGCCATCGAACACGCCGGCCGCGAAGGGCAGATTCTCGACTCGCGGGCCAGCGTCTATATCGCGCTGCGCCGCCCGAACGAGGCCCTCCGCGATCTCGAAGAAGCGATCAACGAGTTGCCCGACCCGATCCGGTTGTTCCACCGCGCACAGGCCTACTTCCTCACGGGCAAGCGGCAGCAGGCGGCCGAATCGCTCAACGAGGCCTTCGAGCGCGGGCTCGACGCCGACAAGTTGCAGATTCCCGAGCGCAAAGCGCTCGAAGAACTCAAGAAGGTGGTCGACCTGGAAGCGGCGCGAAAGTAGCGTTCCCCGCCCTCGCCGCCACTCTCGCCACAGGCCATTGCAAGCGCCCGATCAACCACTGCCCCGGGCGATCTGAAGGCTTTCCACGGGAAGAACCGCATTGAGGCTCCCGCTGCGAAAGCCCTCGAGATCGATCGACACATACTTGAAGCCCGCCGACTTGAGGAACGCCACCGTTTCGCGGCGGAGTTCGTCGTCGGCGAATCGGGCCACGGCTGCCGTATCGACCTCGATCCGCGCCAAATCGCCGCGGTGGTAACGCACCCGCAACGGCTGGAAGCCCCGCTCGCGCAGAAACCGCTCGGCCCGTTCGACCATCTCCAACCGCTCCGGCGTAACCTCCTCGCCGTAGGCAATGCGGCTGCTCAGGCAGGGAGAAGCCGGCTTGTCCCAGATGGGAATGCCCCAGGCTCGGGCCAATGCGCGGATATCGGCTTTGGTCAGCTCGCACTCGGCCAACGGGCTGCGCACGTTGCGCCGGCGGGCGGCCTGCAACCCCGGGCGATGATCGCCCAAGTCGTCGGCATTGCTCCCATCGCACACAACGGCCACCTGCAACCGCTCGGCCAACTGCTCAACCTTGAGAAACAACTCCGTCTTGCAGTGGAAACAGCGATCGCCCAAGTTGGCCCGATATTCAGGCAACTCCATTTCGTGCGTTTCGATCGTTTCAAAGCGGATTCCGATCCGCTCGGCCAACTGGCGGGCGTCATCGTGTTCGACCGAAGCCAAGCTCGCGCTGCGGCCCGTAACCGCCACCGCCCGATCCCCAAGCACGCGATGGGCCGCATGGGCCAGCACCGTACTGTCCAGTCCGCCGGAAAATGCCACGGCACAACTGCCGAAGCTGCCCAGCAGTTCGAATAGCCGGTCGCGCTTAACACGAAGCTCCGGCGACAAAGCGTCTTCGGTCGCAAGCGGGGGAATCATTGCAGAACGCCTTCCACAAGCGGCAGGGAACGAACATGTGCGGAAAGTACGGCCCAGGGCCGCGACAAAGCGTCCTATTGTACGGTGGCGCGGATCGCCGGGCCAGACCGGCGAAATACACGATCCTCACGGAGAGCTTGCGCAACAGCAATCGCGTTCGCATAAGCTGGCTTGCCTCAGTGAGTGGAATCTCGGCCCGAGGCGTCGCTTGTACGGAACGACTTGCCGATGGATTGCCCGACTGCGTATAGTGTTAGGCAAGCGCGCGGCCTCGCATTGAAGAATGCCCTCCGCCCGCGACGTGGTCGCCCGCTGCCGATGCCTGGTGTTTTCGCCCCCCTTTCAACCGCACCGCGATTCCCATGACGTCCCTCGACCAACGCATCGGCGCCGCCCACACGATTCGCGAAGAGCTGAGCGGCATTTTGATCTTCGTGGGCGCGATTTGGGCGACGTTCCTGCTTTCGTACCTTTTGCCGCTGAACGAACGGCTCGCCCTGGCGCCGCGAAGCGTCGGCGGCCTGCCGGGCGTGGTCGCCATGCCGTTTCTTCACGCCGGCTGGGGGCACCTGCTGGCCAACACTCCGGCGCTGTTGATCCTGTTGGCGTTGCTGGCCGGCTCGCGCGCCCGATCGTGGTTGGCGGTCGCTTCGATCATCATCCTCTCCGGCGGACTGCTGTGGCTGTTCGGCCGGTCGGCCCTGCATATCGGCGCCAGCGGATTGGTGTTCGGCCTGATCACCTTTTTGATCGCCGCCGGTTGGTTCGAACGCCGCGTATTGGCCGTGGTGATCGCCGTGATCACGGCCGTGTTGTTCGGCGGGGTGTTGCTCACCGGAGTGCTGCCCACTGCGGGGGCGAATGTTTCGTGGGACGGGCACCTGTGCGGTGCGGTGGCCGGAGTGTTCACCGCCTACGCGTTGACCGCCCGGCGCGCGCAGAACTGAATGACGACGCAGAATGCGACTGGAAGGCGAACAGCGGCCCGGGCGGGCAGAGCGCGCCTTTGGGCCGCTCGGTTGTGGTTTTTTTACTACTTCGGCTCATGTTCCGACCGGTGTTATTGATAATCGGCCGATCCGGCGGCAGGCTCGTGCCTGCCGGAGTGCTTTCATACTGAGCGAATCAGGGTCGTCTTCGTTTCTTTGAATGCCGTTCGTTTCGTTTTGCTCCAGGAGGACGTTTCCGATGTTGCTTCGTCGAACAATGTGGATGTGGGCGCTGTTGGCGTGCGCGTGGTGCCAGGCGGCCGGGGCGGCCGAGGCCCGATACGAAGTGGGCTTCCCCGACCTGCCCGAGTATAAAACCTGGGTTGTCGATCTGCACATGCACACGGTGTTTTCCGACGGGCAGGTGTGGCCCACCGTGCGCGTGGTCGAGGCCTGGCGCACCGGGCTGCACGCCATCGCCATCAGCGACCACATCGAGTATCAGCCCCACAAAGAAGACGTGCCCACCAAGCATAATCGTCCTTACGAAATCGCGCTGGGAGCCGCCCGCGACCGCGGATTGCTGCTGGTCCGCGCCGCCGAGATCACCCGCGACACCCCGCCGGGCCATTTCAACGCGGTGTTTCTCGACGACATCCAGCCACTCGACACGCCGGGCTTCGTCGATTCGCTTGAAGAAGCGAAGAAGCAAGGGGCCTTCGTCTTCTGGAACCACCAGGGTTGGAAGGGCGAAGAAAAAGGCCGTTGGATGGATGTGCATACCGAGATCTTCGACAAAAAGCTCTTCCAAGGTATGGAAGTGTGCAACGGCAACTCGTATTTCCCCACCGCCCATCAATGGTGTTTGGAAAAGAACCTGACGATGATGGGCACCAGCGACATCCACGATACCGAAACCCGTTTGAAGAACACCGCGTCCGACCACCGCACCGTAACGCTGGTGTTCATCAAAGAGCCCACTGCCGTCGGCTTGAAAGAGGCGTTGCTGGCGGGCCGCACACTGGTATGGTTCAAAGACCAACTGATCGGCAAGCCCGAGTGGCTCGAGGCGATGTTCAAAGCCGGCGTGCGGGTGTTGCCGCCGAATAGCCGCGGCAAGGCGCACATCTTCTTCGCCGTTGAAAACTCGCTGCCGTGCGACTTGGTGCTGAAGCAGGCCGGCAACGTCGGCCCGGCCGAAATCGTTCTACCGGCCAAAGCCACCGCGCTGATCCGGCTGCCGGCCAAAGAACCCAACAGCCCGCAAGAGCTGAAATACACCGTCAGCAACTGGCTGGTGGCTCCGCAGAAAGGGCTTGATGTAACGCTCACCGTCGCCGGCAAGTAGGGCGGTCCAAGGCCGATTCATTCTGAGCCGTTTGGAATACTCTCACGCCGGTGCGGCCGTGGCGGGTGAACGAAGCCGCCGGTCGGCTGAATGATCTCCGGCGGTTCGCCATTGCCGCAGCCGTTGCCACAGGCGGCGGATCAGGCGTTGAGCTTCGGGACTTGCTTCGAGCAGCGCGCGCGATATGCTGTAGGCGATCGGTCGCAGGTGCGGCCGGTCGCCTTTTGTCGTGTTGTGCGCCCTGTTCGTTGAAAATCGCTGGAATCATCTGCGTTAACAACGTCTGTCGCCGTGGCGATCCGGGCGACCGATCGCCGATGGCTTCCGCCGCGTGCCGCCCTCCCGCTTTGCCATTCCTTTTGATTGAGGATGCCCGCCGATGAACACCAGGACTTTGGTTCGTCTTCGCCGCCCAAGCGGCGTTTGCCTCCTCGGTGCGATCGTCGTTGCCGGTTGGGCGCAGCTTAGCGTTACGGCGGCGGGGGCGGCAACGAAAGCGGCCCAACGCCCGGCAACCTCGGCCTCGGCCAATGCCGAACGCAGCAGTGCCGTGCGAGCGCCGAAGCCCGTCGCAGCAGTCGGCGCCGACACACCCGCAGCGGCACAATCGGCGCACGCAAGCGACGAACGCCGGCGGCCGAACATCCTCTTCATCGCCATCGACGACCTGAACGATTGGACCGGCTTTTTGGGCGGTCACCCCCAGGTGAAAACGCCTCATCTCGACCGGCTGGCCCGCGAAAGCATCGTCTTTACCCGAGCCTACTGCTCGGCGCCGGCCTGCAATCCGTCGCGGGCGAGCCTGCTGTGCGGGATGCGGCCTTCGACCTCCGGCGTCTATCACAACGACAACCCCTGGCGGCCGCAAATGCCGGACACGGCCACGCTTTTCCAGCACTTCACGGCCCATGGCTATAAAGTGCATGGCGGCGGCAAGCTGTTTCATAACAGCTTCAATGATCGCGCGTCTTGGGAGGTGTATTGGTCGCGGCCGAAAGATCCCGAGCCCAGCGGCAAGCCGCTCAACGGCATCGCCGGCGCCGCTCAGTTCGATTGGGGCCCGCTAGAGGCGACCGATGCCGAGATGGGCGATGCCAAACTGACCGACTGGGCCGCGGAGTTCCTCAAGCAGAAGCACGATCGGCCGTTCCTGTTGGCCGTCGGCTACATTCGCCCGCACTTGCCCTGGTACGTGCCGCGCAAGTATTTCGACGACTTCCCGCTCGACGGCGTTCAACTGCCGCAAGTGACGGCCGACGACCTCGACGACGTGCCCCCGGCCGGCGTGCGCATCGCCAAGCCCGACGGCGACCACGCCAAAGTGCTCGCCACGAACAACTGGCATCGGGCCGTGCAAGGCTACCTGGCGAGCATCGAGTTCGTCGATGCCCAGGTGGGACGCTTGCTCGACGCTTTCCGCGCCAGCCCCCACGCGAGCGACACGATCGTGGTTGTTTGGGGCGACCACGGCTGGCATTTGGGCGAAAAACAGCACTGGCGCAAGTTCGCCTTGTGGGAAGAGGCCACGCGCGTGCCCCTGTTGATCCGTCCGGCGGGCCAGGCGG
Organism: Thermoguttaceae bacterium; assembly: GCA_029975295.1. Classification (GTDB taxonomy): domain Bacteria; phylum Planctomycetota; class Planctomycetia; order Pirellulales; family Thermoguttaceae; genus JARKPK01. Next base: position 147,304 of record JARKPK010000029.1, read on the forward strand.
GCCGCGGCGGTCGCTGTGAGCGAACCGTCAGCTTGCTCGATCTCTATCCCACGCTATGCGAAATGAGTGGGCTGCCCGTGCCCAAACACTGCGAGGGCGACAGCATCAAGCGGCTCGTCGAACAGCCCGAAGCGGCGTGGGATCGTCCCGCGGTCACCACGCACGGCTACAAGAACCATGCCGTGCGCTCCGAGCGATGGCGATACATCCGCTATGCCGACGGCAGCGAGGAGCTGTACGACCATCAGAACGATCCGCTGGAGTGGACCAACCTGGCGTCACGCGACGAGCTGAAGGCGGTCAAAGACGAGCTTGCCCGCCAACTGCCCAAGATCGACCGCGAAGAAGGTCCGCGCGCAGGCGCGCGGGCCGGTCCGCGGCGCCGAGCGGCGCAGGCCGCCGCAGCCGCCGCTTGGCCGCCGAACGTGCGCGACTACTTCGCCCGCGAATGGTACGGCGAATTCGATCGAGATTGATTCGCCCCGGGGCGGCCCGCCTTGCGCCGCGCGATCGTGCAACACATCAGAACGCGTTAGGTTGAAGGCCCGACCCGAACATTCGGCCGCGGCGCCCGGCCGAATGGAGCGACGAGTCGTTTGATGCGTTATTGCGATTCAGTTACATTTCACTCACCTTCCCGCCTGAACTCGCCTTCCGAGGAGATTTGTTGATGACTCTACAGAATCGGCCGAGCCTTTTGCGTTGCCCTTCGGCACAGGTGTCTGTTTGGTTCAGCGCAGTCGCGGTTGCCGTCAGGTTGCGCGGCGCGGTTCGGGCGGCGATTGTCGCGGCCGTTGCCCTTGCCGCGGAGGTTGGCGCCGCTGTTGCGCCCGTTGCCGCTGACGCGGCCCGGACGGGCGAGGCCGCGGCAGTCGTCGAAGCACCGCGTGGGCTGCCGCTGGCAGTATTGCACGCAGGCGGCACGGCCGTTGCGGTTCAGGCGGAGCAGGCGCTCTACTCGGCCGACCTCTATGTTTCGCCCCGCGGCAACGACGCTCACAGCGGCACGTTGCCCGAGCCAAAGGCCGACGGTTCCGACGGCCCGTTGGCCACGCCGGCCGCCGCGCAACAGGCGGTGCGCAGGTTGAAGCAGCGACGGGCGGCCGCCGGCGAGCGGCCTCGGCCGATCGTGGTGGCTGTCCGCGGCGGCGTCTATCGATTGAGCGAGCCCTTGGTGTTTTCGCCCGACGATTCCGGCTCGGCCGACGCGCCGGTGATCTATCGCGCCTATCCGAACGAATCGCCTGTATTCACCGGCAACGTGCCGATCGGTCCTTGGCGCGCCGACGGCGGCGGGCTGTGGACGGCCGACGTGCCCGAGGTCGCTCGCGGCGACTGGTACTTTCGCACTTTGTTCGTCAACGGCCGCCGCGCGGCTCCGGCCCGAACGCCCAACGAGGGATGGTACGCCGCGGGCGGGCCGATCGACAAGCTCGATCGCACCACGGCGCGGAACGACCCGAACACCCGCAAGGGCTTTCGCTTTTCCGGCGACGAAATCCGCCCTTGGCGGAACCTCGACGATGCCGTGGTGGTGTACCATCACTGCTGGACCACCTCGCGGCATCGCATCACCGGCATCGACGCCGAGCAAAAAATCGTTCGGCTGAGAAATCCGCCCAACTGGCCGTTCGGCTGGTGGAAGGAGGAACGGTACTACGTCGAGTATCTGGCCGAGGCGCTCGACGCGCCCGGCGAGTGGTATCTCGACCGCGCGACCGGACGGGTCGCCTACAAGCCGCTGCCGGGCGAAACGCTCGAACGCATTTCGGCCGAGGCCCCCAAGCTGGAAGAGCTGCTGCGGCTGGAGGGCGATGCCGCTGCGGGCAAATGGGTGGAGCACATCCACTTCGAGGGGCTGCGCTTCCGCGGCACCGACTGGACGATGCCCCGCGACGCCCCGGTCGATCGGCAGGCGGCGGCCTTTCTGACCACGGCCGCGGTGCGCTGCCGCGGCGCGCGGCACTGCCGATTCTTCGATTGCGAGATCGCGCAAACCAGCGGCTACGGGCTATGGTTCGAGCGCGGCGTGAAGCACTGCACGGCCGAGCAGTGCCGGCTTTGCGATCTGGGCGCCGGCGGGGTGCGCATCGGCGAAAACACGCTGCCGAAGAACCCCGACGAACAGACCTCGCACAACACCATCGATAATTGCTTCATCCACGACGGCGGTCGGGTGTTCCACGCCGGCGTGGGCGTGCTGATTCAAAAGAGTTCGTACAACACGCTGAAGCATTGCGAAATCTGCGATTTCTTCTACTCGGGCGTTTCGGTCGGCTGGAGCTGGGGCTATGCCGAAAGCGAGGCGCACCACAACATCGTCGAAAAGAACCATATCCACCACCTCGGCTACGGCGTGCTGAGCGATATGGGCGGCATCTATTGTTTGGGCAAGGCCCCCGGCACGCGGCTGGCCAACAACGTGATTCACGACGTGCTGGCGCACACCTACGGCGGTTGGGGTCTTTACACCGACGAAGGCAGCACCGGCGTCGTGATGGAAGACAACATCGTATATCGGTGCAAAGACGCTTCGTTCCACCAGCACTACGGCCGAGAGAACATCGTCCGCAACAACGTGCTGGCGTTCGCGGCCACCGTCGGGCAAATCCGCCGCAGCCGTGAAGAAGACCATCTTTCGTTCACCATCGAGCGGAACATCATCCTCTACGGCGACGCCCCGTTGCTCGGCGGCAACTGGAAGAACGGGCAATACAAGTTCGAGAAGAATCTCTACTGGAACACCGCGGGCAAGCCGGTGCTGTTCCCCGGCAATCTCACGTTGGAGCAGTGGCAGGCTAAGGGGCAAGACGCCGGGAGCATCATCGCCGACCCGCTGTTCGAGAACGCCGCGGCCGGCGACTTCCGCCTGAAGCCCGACTCGCCGGCGCTGAAGCTCGGGTTCCGCCCGATCGACGTTTCGCAGGTGGGCCTGCGCGGCCCGGCCCAATGGCGGGCATTGCCCGGCGCCGTGCAGCGGCCCGCGCTGAAAATGCCCGGCGAACCGTAATCGCCCAAGTCATAAGCAAGGCAGCGGTGATCGGCAGGCGGCAAAGTCGTCGCTGCGCGAAGCAGCGAAAACGCCTGGCGCGCAGCAAGCGCGTTTGGGCGCTTGCCGTGATAGTTTGGGCTGCGTATGCTGAACTGAGAACGAGTTCGGCTCGTTTCGTTGAGCGGGAGCGCGCCGCCATTGCTCTAGAGCGTAATGCTGCAACGGGAAACGAGGGGATATGACTGAAACGATCACGATTCCATTGGATTCTGATGCGGCGCGGTTGTACAGTCAGGCGCCCGCCGACGTGCAGAAGAAGTTTCGGCTCTTGGTCGGTCTTTGGCTCCGCGAGTTCATCGAGTCGCCGCGGTCGCTCGAAGTCGTCATGGATGAGATCGGCCGAAAAGCGGAGCAGCGCGGTTTGACGGCCGAGGCTCTGGAGACGTTGCTCGATGCCGAGTGAACTGCGATTCGTTTTCGATACGAACGTCGTCGTTAGCGCGTTGCTCCTGAGGCATTCCGTCGCCCGACTGGCCTTTGAAAGGGGGAGCCGGCAAGGCAAGCTGCTCATTTCGCGCGATACCATCGAAGAGTTGAGCTCCGTCTTGCAGCGAAAAGGATTCGAAAAATACATCTCCGAAGAAGAGAGGATGGAGTTTCTCGTCGCGTTGGCGAACGCTTGCACCCTGGTCGAAACGTCGGAGCGGGTCTCCGCCTGTCGCGATCCGCGAGACGACAAGTTTCTGGAATTGGCGGTCAACGGCGGCGCGACTTGCATCGTTACCGGGGATCACGACTTGCTCGTCTTGCATCCCTTTCGCGGAATCGCCATCGTCTCGCCACGGCAATTCTTGGAGTGTACGTTCTCCGACGCAGGCTGAAGATCGAGCTGATCCAACCGATCGGATCTTCCGCGAAACCGTCAGCAGCCGACGTTGCAGCCCAGCGGCGCCGCTGCCTCGATCGCCGGAGCAAAGCCGGCTGCCCGCCGGTGGGCCCTACACCCCGTTGGGCGATTCGGCGCGGACGCGGCGGCAGGTTTCTTCGTAGAGTTGGGCGTATTGCCGCGCGCTGCGGGCCCACGACCAATCCTGGGCCATGCCGGTGGCCACGATTCGTCGCCAGAGGTCGCCGTTTTCGCGATACGCGTCGCAGGCGCGCCGCAACGCCTCGCTCAGGGCAGGCGCCGAATACTCCTCGAAGGCGAAGCCGTTGGCGGGCCGTTCTTCGGTCGCCTGATCGGGGTCGGTGATCGTGTCGGCCAGGCCGCCGGTGCTGCGAACGACCGGCACGGCGCCGTACTTGAGGCTGTAGAGCTGGCTCAAACCGCACGGCTCGAACTTGCTGGGCATGACGAACAGGTCGGCCCCGCCCTCGACACGATGGGCCAGCGGAGTCGAGAATTCGAGCCGCACGGCCAGCTTCTGCGGGAAACGCTCGGCCAGGGTTTCCAGCAGCCGATGATACTTGGGCTGCCCGGTGCCGAGGATCACCCATTGCGCGGCGTGGGCTTGCAACCAGGTTTGCAACACCTCGACGAGAATATCGAGACCCTTTTGATCGGTCAGTCGGCCCACAAAGCCGATCAGCGGCGCCCGCGGATCGGCAGGCAGGCCCAACTCGCTTTGCAAGGCCGCCTTGCAGGCCGGCTTGGCCTCCCACACGGTTTCGGGCGCGTAACGGACCGGCAGATGCGAATCGGTGGCCGGGTTCCAGTCGTTCGCGTCCATGCCGTTGAGGATGCCGCGCAGCACGTCGCGTCGCTGCTGCAACACGCCTTCGAGTCCGCAACCCAGTGGGCTTGATTGAATCTCCTCGGCATAGCGGGGGCTGACGGTGGTGATCGCGTCGGCGAATACCAAACCGGTTTTCAGCAAGTTCAGCTTGCCGTGGAACTCCATCTGATGCCAGTTGAAGTATTTCCAATCCAGCCCGGTCAACAGCATGTCCCAGTGCCAAAACTGGCCCTGATAGGCCAAATTGTGGATGGTGAATACCGAGGCGATCTGCTGATAGCGCGGCACGTGGCGGTATTCGATGCGTAGATAAGCGGGCACCAAGCCCGTCTGCCAGTCGTTGGCGTGGATCACATCGATATCGAGCCCAAGCAGCCGCACAGCCTCCATCGCCGCCCGGCAGAAGAAAACGAACCGCTCGCAGTTGTCGGCATAGTCCTTGCCATCGACGCTGTAGAGTTGGTCGCGGTCGAAATACTGATCTTGCGCCACCAGATAGACGGGCACGTCGGTCCCGGGCAAACGGCTGCGCAACAAACGCCCCGAAACCATCTTGCTGCCGATCGGCACAATGAACTCCAAGTCCATCGGCTCCAGCGGCAAACCGCAATAACGAGCCGAACGGTAGGCCGGCAATATCAATGTCGGGCAATGGCCCTGTCGGGCGAGCTCGATGGGCAGCGCGCCGCAAACGTCGGCCAAACCGCCCGTCTTGGCAAAAGGCACCGCCTCACTGGTCACCAGCAAAATGTTCACGGCTCTCTCCACACGTTGTCGCGTCGGTTGCGAAACAATATTATGCGTTATTGCGCAGCACGGCAAAAGCGACCGCACCGGGGTGGCCGTATTTTTATCCGAAACACGATAGTATCGCTATTCTGTGCAGTCTCCATATAATTCGTAGCTTACAATTCGTCCCCATGCCGTGGTTTTCCGTTCCCACAACTGCCAGCAGGCCCAACCCCGGATCGGCCCGAGCGTTACAAACGATTCAGCTTACCAAGTGCCCGATCGATGACCGTGCGGCGTGCCTCCGGCAAAGAGAAAAATCTGTCGCAAATCTCGAAATGGCGTCTCGTTGGGGGCGATCTTACCCTCCGACCGTGGGCAACCGCCCGCACAGTGGACAGCGAGCAGCCGTAGATGGGGACTCCTCCCACATCTCCCACAACCCAGGGCCGCAAGCCTGATTACGCTTGCACAGCGCCTACAGGCATGGGGCCCTGTAGATGAGACGTGTTGAACGCGATCGGGCCAAGCAGGCGACTGCTGAGGCGGGGATGAGAGTCCGGCTTCGCCGGTGTCTGAACCCCCTTGAATCCGGCGGCCTTCTGAATCAAGACCTGGGAAACGGCAAGATTCCCCAAGCCCCCAACCGCAGCGAGCTACTCGAACGCACGCCCCTTCGCGCAACAAGCCGCGGCACGGGCGGCGACATCGGCTCGCCCAGCAACATCGGAACGGCAATGTCCGGCGGCCACGGTTCGGCCGTGGGAGAGTTGGCGAGCCTACCGCACCCGGCACGAGAAGCGGATCACGCCGCCCTCGTTCGGCTTGAGCGGTTCGGCCAGCTCGCAGCGAACCACCAGCGATCCGGCAGAGTTGGTCTCGGTAAAAAACTTTGCCTCGCGGCTGCATTGGGCGCTGTCGTGAACGAATTCCAACCGCGGCGAAAGACTGTCGAGGATCGTTACGTTGCCGATCACCTGCGTGCCCACGTTGTCGAACCGAATGGTGAAGTCCACCGTTTCGCCCGGCGCGGCGGCAGCGGTCGAAGCGACCTTCAGCACGCGGAGCTTCGGGCTGCCGACGTCGGATTTGTACGTGAACACTTCTTGGGCCTGCTCGTCGCGGACCAGTTCCACAACGCCTTGGTTGTCAACCAACGCCTGGGCCGATTGATCGACGGTCCAGGCCATCGCGGCGGCCGCTCCCTTGGCCAGCATGGCCGCTTGCGAGGCCTCGGCCTGTCCGCAGCGGATGACGGCCAGATCTTCGTACGGCAGGAAGGCGTCTTGGAAGGCGCGAACCACCAGCGCGTCGGAAACCACGCCGTCGCCCTGCCGCGACTGGAGATTGACCGGCGGCCTGGCGGCAATCTGGCCCAGCGGTTGGAGGTTCTGCCGCGACGAAACCGCCGGCAGGTTCTCGCGTCCCAAGATCGGACGCACCGTCGCCAGCGTGCCGCCGGCCTGATCAAGGCGCTCGTGAGCCACCACATTGACCACGTGCCGCACCGAAGCGAATCGCGGGGCATAAATGCACACGCGGTTCGACGGCTCGACCACAGTGCGGCCGTCAACCGTATCGAAATGGGCCACGGTGTCTTCCACCTCGAGTCCGCGCACCTCCCAATCGGACATCACGCCGGTGCGAATCTCGCCGTCGCCGCCGTCGCAAATGTATTCGTCTTGCGGCCAAGGGCACGGCAAACCCGCCGGACGCCAGGGCGAACAGGGCTGCATTGGGTGGGGCAGCGGTTGCTCGTCGGGCAGCGGGCAGATCGGGCCTCCGGAGGAACCCAGGGCATTATGGTGCGGACGATGCCCGCCCGCCCCAGCGACCGCCATCGCCGGGCCATGCGCGAAATCGCCGGCCGGCGTGGCGAACCCCGGGTGCGATTGATCGGGCGACGCCGGGCCGCGGCACGAGGCGAGGAAGATCAACCCCAATGCTCCGAGAATAGCCCACCGCGATGGTC
>JARKPK010000031.1 GCA_029975295.1 Thermoguttaceae bacterium
TCTTCAACGAGTGCCCATCGGCCGCGAGGCTGCGGCGGCCTTCGTCGACGGCCACATAGGGCAGCCCGCGGAGGCGGAGATACTCCTCGAAGGCGGATTCGTAGTGGTTGTCGCGGTTGGCCATCGCGGACCTCTACTGCCTGCTTCAAAGAGTTCACATGGCCCAGACGCCTCGAACGACGAGGGCCACCAAGCCAACCGGAGGCAGACCGGCGGTTCTCACGGGGAACCGACAAGAGATTCTACCAGCCGGCCGCGGTTCGACCAAGGCGAACGCAGCGACGCAGGACAGAGCGCCGATGCGGAAACGGCCGTGCGGCTCCTCTTGAGCCGTCAACGCGTGCCAACGGAAGGCCAAGGAAACGCGCGCTGTTTGCAAAAAGGGGCTTGCCGTTCTTGGACGGCTCGGTCGGGCTTATCGCCGTTCGGGCGACCAGGTCGGCCGTTTCAACGCAGTCGTCGGCCGCGAGGGGGTTGCAGCCGGCCGCGGCGTTTCGCGCCGGCCGGTTGTTTCGGGCGGGGCGGGTTCGTCGGCGGTGGTCCGCACTTCGACGGATGGAGCCGCGCCTCGGCCGTCGGCGGCGGTTTCACCCGCAGCCGGCGCGCTGCGGGGCAACAGCGGTGTGGGCGCAGCCGACGCCATCGGCGCCGGCGAGGATTTGCCGTCAGGTTCGCCTGATGGATCGCCGGCAGGTTGGCCAGTGAGCATCGGCCCGACTTGAGCCGGTTGCGCGGTGCGCGGCGGCGCATCGGCAAGCTCGATCTTGATCGGCCGATCGGCCTGGAGCTTGCGGCCGTCGGCGGTGATGTAGCGGACGAACAGGTGCAGATCTTCGTTTTGGGGCGGTTCGGCCGGCCAAGGGAGTTCCAAATGCAAGCCCGGCGCCGGCCCATCAGTCACCAACAGCGCCTCGGCCTCTTCGGCGGCGAAATCCCAGCGGGCGATTCGACCGACATCGCCCGGCAGCGAAGGATCGACGACAACGACATTGATTTGGCCGCTGGCGGCCACGATTCGGCCTTGTGCGTCGCGCGGTTCGATGACGACCATCACGCCCTCGTGTCCGGCGGCTCGTCCGCGGCGGAATCCGCCGGTGGCCAGCCGGTTCAGCTCGATGGCGGCCACCTGCCGGCTGTTTCCGGCGACAACGGCCGGCCTGCGCTGCAAGCCCGCGCCGCGAACCGGAAAGCCCGGGCCCGCCGGGCCTGCCGGCGGTGCGGCGCCGGAGGGTTTCGTCTCGCCCGAATCGCCCGGGATGATTACGGAAGGGATGGCCTCGGGCACGATGGCGCCGGGAGTTGTTTCGGGCCGGGGGGCGCGGGCGGAAGGGCGCCGCGAGGCGTCGGCCCCCGCCGGATTGCGCTCGGCTTGTTCGAGCTTGCGGCGAGCCGACTGCAATTCGTCGTTGCACAACTCCAACTCATCCCGGAGTTGATAGATTTGGTCCTCCTGCAATCGCAGCTCGCGCTCGAGCAAGGCGATGTTCGGGTCGGTGCGGCAAGCGGCCGCGCCCAAGCAAAGGGCCAGCACGACGAACGGCATCCATGCCTTCATAACGCACCTGGTCTGACAAGGCGTTGGTGATACTTTCCGGATCAACGCGTCCTTGCGATTCCGGACGATCGCTCCTCGCACCAAAACGCGCGCCGCCGGATTCACGCCCTTGCGATTCTCGGAGAATCCAAGCGCATCCGCCGCGGCGCTCATGTCCGCGGAGGCCGGCTTTTGCCGAGCCGGCCTTTGCTGAAAGGGCCTTGTTGCGTTCCTGAGTTTGAGGGGCGATTCCTGTTCTATCGTTCAGCGGCGCGCCCGGCGGCCTGTTGCCGATCAGCCGGAGGACGGCGCGTGTTCGATCACACTGTCGATGATGCCGTAGCTGAGGGCTTCTTCGGCGGTCATGAAGCGATCGCGGTCGGTGTCTCGCTGAATCTGTTCCAGCGGCCGGCCGGTGTGCTTCAACAAAATCTGGTTGAGGCGGTCTTTGATTTTCACGAATTCGCGGGCGTGGATGAGGATGTCTTCCGCCGTGCCTTCCATGCCCGCCAGCGGCTGATGAATCATGATCCGCGAGTTGGGCAACGCCCGCCGCTTGCCCGCCGTGCCGGCGGCCAAGAGGATGGCGCCCATCGACGCGCATTGGCCGACGCAGTAGGTGGCCACGTCGCAGTTGATGAACTGCATCGTGTCGTAGATCGCCAAGCCGGCCGAGATGCTCCCGCCGGGCGAGTTGATGTACATATGCACGTCGGCCTTCGGGTCTTCCGCCTGGAGGAAGAGCAGTTGGGCGACGATGGCGTTGGCCACTTCATCATTGACTTGCGAGCCGAGGAAAACGATGCGGTCTTTCAGCAGGCGGCTGTAGATGTCCATCGCCCGCTCTTCGCGGCCGCTTTTCTCGATCACAAAGGGCACCAAAGGCATGGCACGCTCCGCGGTATGGGTCGGTCCGTGACTGATTCGGTTGCGTTGGAAGCGAGCAGCCGGCTCGGGCGGCGCGATTGCTCCGGCTACTCGTCTTCGCTCTCCTTGCCGCCGGGGACTTGATGCTTTTGCAGCACTTCGTCAACCACCCCGTACTCCTTGGCCTGTTGGGCGGTCATGTAGAAATCGCGATCGGTGTCTTTGGCGATTCGCTCGATCGGCTGGCCGGTGTGCGTCGCCAAGATTTCGTTGATCGTGGTGCGGCTGCGGAGGATTTCGTCGGCTTGAATCTCGATGTCGGACACCTGCCCGCCCACCGCACCGTACGGTTGGTGGATCATCACCTTGGCGTGGGGCAGGGCGAATCGTTTGCCCTTGGCCCCTCCGGCCAAGAGCACGGCGCCTCCGCTGGCCGCCAGCCCGAAACAATAGGTGTTCACCGGGCAGCTGAGAATCTGCATCGTATCGTAGATCGCCAGCGTGGCCGTCACGCTGCCGCCGGGCGAATTGATGTAGAAGTGGATGTCTTTCCGCCGGTTTTCGCTTTGCAGGTAAAGAAGCTTCATCACGACCTCGCTGGCGTTCAGGTCGTGGATTTCCCCCTGCAAGACGATGATGCGGTTTTCCAGCAGCAGGTCGCCGAGGGTCATCTGGCGTTGCCGCTGATAGTCGCGATAGGAAAGCTGCGGCACGGCGCCGGTCAACCGATGGGAATCGCTCATGAATCAACCTCCGTGTTCAAATATCTTCGCCGCGCGGTTCGCGCCTCGGCCGCTGCGCCGCCGGTGGCGCGGCAGGGCCGAAGGCCCTCGGCCCGATCGCCCGCCGCCATGAAGCGGCATCACCCAAAGCGACGCGGTTCGCCCGGTCGGCCGCCTTCGGCCGGGGCCGCTTCCGCCGAGGTGGCCTCGGGGATCTCGCTGACCACCGCCCCGCAAACCGAAATGTGCGAGGCCGCTTCCTCCGTCCTCCTGGGGAACTCGAAGGGAATGTGCTCGTACTGGGCGTTCTCCATGATCAAGTCCACCACCTTGCGCTCGACGATCTGATTGGACAGCACGTCCATCCCGCCGGCCTTCTCCAACTGGGCGCGGATCCGCCGCGGGCTTACGTTCTGACGCGAGGCGATCGTGCGAATTTCGTCCTCGAAATCCCGCTCGTCGACCGTGATCTTCTCTTCTTCGGCCACGCGCTCGAGGATGAAATGCTCTTTCAAGGCGGCGGCCACCATTTCGCCGGCGTTTCGGCGGAGCTTGTTCTCGTGGGCCAGAATTTCGTCTTCGCTGAAACCGCTCGATTGCAGGTCCAACACGGCGCGGTGGAGCTCGCGAGCGGTTTGCCGTGCAAGCAACTGCGGCGGCAACTCCCAGTCAGCCGCCTCGGTCAACAAGGCCGAAATCTGCTCGCGGGCCGCTTGCCGCTGCCGATACTTCAACTGGTTGGTCAACGAATCACGAATCGCGTCGCGCAGTTCCGCTTCGCTGCCGAACGAACCCATCTCTTCGAGCAGCGCCGGCGTGACCGCCGCCGCTTCGACCCGTTTGACTTCATGCACGTGGAACTCGGCATCCACTTGCTGGCCGCGCAACGCCTCGTTGGAAGCGGACGGCGCCACGCGGGCCGAGAGGGTTCGCGACTCGCCCGCCGTCACGCCGGCCAACCCCGACCCGAAGTCCTCGATCTCGGCGTCCACTATGCTCAACTTCGGCAACAGCCGCAGCATTTCGTCTTTGTATCGGGCAAGTTCCTTGCCCTCGTGGCGGAACACAATGTCGCAAACGACATAGTCTTCGGCTTCGGCCGGGCCGTTGTGGGGGACCAGCCGGCCGCGATTCTCCAGCAAGCGCTTCAAGTGATAATCGATGTCGGCGTCGGTCACCTCGCGCTGCGGCACGCGCAGCTTCAGGCCCTTCCATTGAGGCAGGTCGAACTCGGGCCGCACCTCGATCTCGAACTCGTACACCATTTCGCCTTCGTCAGGCAACTGCACGGCGTCGATGTCGATCGACGGCTCGCTGATCGGCGTCAAATGATAATCGGCGTTGATCTGCTCCACGCTGTCGTAGAGCAGTTGCGTCTTGACCTTCTCGCCGATCTGCTTGCGAAACTGCTTTTCCACCAGCCGCCGCGGCGCCCGACCCGGCCGAAAACCGGGCACGTGGGCCTCGGGCATCAACTCGGAGAACTCTTTGTTGAAATAGCGATCGATATCCTCGCGCGAAACCCGCACGACGATCCGCCGCTCGCAGGCCGAGGGCTTGTTGATCTCGACTTGAAGTTGCAGCTTGGGCTGCTCTTCCGCCTCGTTCGAAGCTTCGGCCGATGCCGTCTCTGCGGGCAGTTCGCCGGTCGCGCCGGTCAGGTCGTCGTCAGGTCGATCGGTCTGGTCTGACATGATTCTCGCCGTCGATTGTCTTGCGGCCTTGCGACAAGGCCATACGCACGGTTCCGGCCGCACACGGCGCAACAACGCGCCGGATGGGCGACAGGCAACTCCTGTCCGCCGCCCGATCGCCGCCTCGGCCCGGGATTAATGAAAAAGAGCGGGTGATGGGACTCGAACCCACGACAACCACGTTGGCAACGTGGCGCTCTACCAACTGAGCTACACCCGCTGATCGAAACAATCGGGTCCGCCGATCTCGGGCCCCGCGGCCGCAATCACCATGCGGCGTACGAAGCCCTCCGACGAATCCCGAGATTATAGGTTGTCCGTCTTGTGTTTCAAGGGCAGTTGCCACCTCGCAAAGGGGATCCCATACGGCAAACAATGCTATTCTATCAGGGCCGCCCAGGCTTCCAAGCCCCCCCATTCCCCGCCCGACAGCCCAAAACCGCGTGGCTTCCCGCGTCACGGGCGACCCGCTGCCCGGCTTCAACCATTCTGGTCGGGCATTGCTCCATCGATGGCCTATAGGCCGCGCTGCCGAGGTGGCGATGTGGCCGCGGCTCGCCACAGGCCGCGGATGGACTCGCTTGCCGGGCAGATATTGTTGCTGCGGCGGCAATATCGCCTCCGTTGCCGCGCTTCACCGCGCGCGGATCCACCGCGATCGGTTCGTTTGGCGGTCGAATCGGAATCGTCGGCGCCTCGGGCCTTGCTGACCACCAAACGGAACGCTCGGTCGATCCCCGCATCATCCGATCGCGCTCGGCCGCGCCTGCAACGAGGAAAAACATTGTTTACGCGATCGGGGAATGGTATTTTTTATGACATCGCCAACTGGGGAGTCCTATGGGGCGACTGTCCGCTGCACCCCGACGCGCCCGGTTAAGCCCGGCAAGCGACGGCCCGAAGGAACGCCTCAGGCGATTCGGCCGCCCGGTTGCGCGAACCGAAATGCGTCCTCCGGCCCGACCACTTGCGTACGCACGTCGGCAAACGATTCGCGGCGAGCAGACGACCACGAGGGGGAAAACAGAACGGCGCCCTGGCGGTCGCCCAAGCGATTTGGCCAGTATCCCAAGAGCAGCACCCTCGGAATTAATGGAACACCCGCCATGCAACATCCGGCAAGCCTCAATCACCATTGCCTCAGCAATCACTTGGCCGAGAAAAAGGCCGGGCGAATCGACGCGCTCCATTGCGAAGTCGGCCTGCGGCGACGAACGTTTCTCGGCGCGATGGCCGCGGCCGCAGCGCCGTGGGTAATCCCCTGCCGGGCGCTGGGCGCCGACGGCGCACCGCCGAGCGAACGGATTCGTGTCGGGCTGATCGGCTACGGGCGGCAGACGCATTTCTATAACTTCAAACTCTTCGCCCGCGAGCCCGATGCCGAAGTGGTTGCCGTTTGCGAGGTCGATCGCTGGCGGTTAGAGCAGGGCAAGCAGGCGGTCGAAACGTTTTATGCCGACCAGTCGGGCAAGCCGTCGTTCCGCGGCTGTTCGATCTACCGCGACTACCGAGACCTGCTCGGCCGGACCGACATCGACGCGGTGATGATTTCTACGCCCGATCATTGGCACGTGCCGATGACGCTCGACGCCTTTGCCGCCGGCAAAGACGTGGCGTGCGAGAAACCGGTCAATCGCAGCATTGCTCAAGGCCGGGCGGTGATGGCCGCCGCGAAGAAGTACGGGCGGGTGTACCGCGTCGATAGCGAGTTCCGCTCGCTGGCGAATTTTCATCGGGCAGTGGAGCTGGTGCGCGGCGGGGCGATCGGCCGGTTGAAGCGGATCGTTACCGGCGTGCCCGCCTCCGACGATGTCGAGTGCCCACCGTCGCCGCCGATGAACGTGCCCGAGGAACTCGACTACGATCTGTGGCTGGGGCCGGCCCCGAAGGCGCCGTACACCGAGAACCGCGTCCACGCGCCGAAGAAGTTCGATCGGCCCGGCTGGATGCGGATCCTCGACTACAGCGACGGCATCATCACCAACTGGGGCGCGCACCTGAACGACATCGCCCTTTGGGCGGCCGACAAAGAGCGCACCGGGCCGGTGCAGATCCGCGCCCAAGGCGTTTGGCCCGCCCCGGGCAAGCTGTGGAACGTGCTGCGGACCTTCGAGGTTCACTACCGCTTTGCCGACGGACTGGAGTTGATCTACAAGACCGATCGCCCCTACGCGCGCTTCGAAGGCGAAGGCGGTTGGATTCAGGCCGACTTTCCTAAGAAGCTCGAGGCCGAGCCGGCCGGGGTGCTGCAAACGCAACTGCCGGCCGACGCCCCGCGATTTCCGCTGAAAAGCGAGAAACGGGATTTTCTCGATGCCGTCCGCGCGCGCGGCGCCACGCTGGAAGACGCCGAGGTGGGTCATCGGGTGACGAGCCTGTGCCACTTAGGGCACATCGCCATCCATTTGGGACGCGAGCTGCGGTGGGACCCGGCGGCCGAGCGGTTCGTCGATTGTGCCGAGGCCGACCGCTACATCGACAAACCGATCACCGCCCTGCCGCAAGGCTGACTCGGACGGAAGCGGGAAATCGGCGGAGAAGTGGAACGGGAGACTGAATCATCGGCCGGGCCGACGGCGGATCGCCCCGGGCGCTGGTCGGCAATCGGACGGAAAACCGGCGTTGTGTAGCGACCTGATGAACGATAATCCAAGCGGCATGTTTGCAAAGGGGAAAGGAAGCAGAAGGGGCAGAATCGCTATAGGTTGACCGTTTGGAGGTTCGTTTGAGGCGGGGAGGTAACGATGAAGCGACGGCACGCATTCACATTGGTCGAGTTGTTGGTGGTGATCGCCATCATCGGCATCTTGGTGGCGTTGTTGATGCCGGCCGTGCAGGGGGCGCGGGAGTCGGCCCGAAGGATGCGGTGCAGCAACAATCTGTATAACCTCGGCCGCGGCTTCCAGGGGCACGAAGAGACCCACGGGTTCTTTCCCACGGCAGGTGGCCCCGATTGGACGTGGCACATGACCTATGCCGATGGGGTGCCCACCGTGGGTGAACGGCAGCACGGGGGATGGGGCTTCCAGATTCTCAAGCACATTGAAGCGACAGCCGTTTGGGTAGGCGGCGACAAGAACGCCACCGACCAAGACCGTTCGATCCTGGCGATCAGCACGCCGAACCCGATCTTCTTCTGCGCCAGCCGCCGCCGGCCGGAAGTGGTCGTCGCTGCCGACTGGTTGAAGAACCCGTGGAACACCGGGCGAACCTTCGGCCACGCCAAGATTGACTACGCCGCCGCCACGCTCGACTGCCCCTCGGACCAACCGGCCGGAGCGGGCATCGTGACGCGAATGAAGACGACCCAGGCGGCCCATGTCCGCGACGGGCTCTCGAACACCATGCTGCTGGCCGAGAAGAGGCACAACTTGAATTGCCTCGGACGGTTGGTCGTCAACGATAATGAAGGCTACACCTGCGGCTGGAACCACGACACGCTCCGCTACACCAGCCGCCAGCCGATGCCCGACTTCTACAGCGACGACTGCGGCGATGCCGGCAACGATCTGTTCGGCTCGTCGCATCCGGCCGGCTTCAACGCCGTGATGGGCGACGGGGCCGTGCGGTTTTTCGCGTTCGACGTCGATTTGGCCACTTTCCGCAACCTGGGCAACAAGGCCGACGGGAAGGCCGTCGTCCTGCCCGATTGAACAGGTCACCGCAATGACGGAAGCGGCGGAAATCCGGAGCGAAGCGGCCGATTGCGATCCTCGCCCGCTAGGACGGCTTCTCGTGTTCCGCGGTTTCTCCGATCGGCGCGAACTCGGCCGCGGCAACAAGCGCCGCCCAACGCGGCGATTCTTTTGCCGAAAGAGGGAACGTTGGCCGACGACGAGATGCAACCATTCTTGAAACTTCGATTCCTTACCGGCCGAGATGAACGGACCGGCCGAAATGGACGGCTGTTCGATGCGCCGAATTGCTCCGATCCGGCGGCCTGGGAAGCGGCCTGGGAAACAGATTTTTGCCGAAAGGACTTCATAAGATGCTTCTGCGACCGTGTGGCAACGATGATTCCGAACGTCCGCTCGGGATGTGCGCAAGCCTCCACGGGCTGGTTGCGTTGGTGACGATCGGCGCGATGGCGGCGGCGATCGCGTCGATCGGGTGCGGCAAGTCGGGGCCGAAAACCGTGCGCGTCACCGGACGAGTCTTGCTGAAGGGACAACCGCTCGCGGTCACTCCCACCGAGGCTCAGTTGGGCGCGGTGCAGCTTCGCTTCATCGAGTTGGGCGCCGACGGATCGCCCAGCGGGCCGTCGTACTCGGCCAACGCCAAGCCCGACGGGTCGTTCAACGTGCTGGGCATCGGTGGTCGCGGGCTGCCGCCGGGCAAGTACCGAATTGCCGTTTATCAATACGACCCCTATCCCGAAGACAAGCTCGGCGGGCGATTCAGTGACGAGCGATCGCCGATCGTGCGGCAGATCGACGCCGACACCGACCTGGGCGCAATCGACTTGGCCGAGGTCAAGTGAGCGCGCCGATCTCGCATCGAGTTCCTTTCGGCATTGTTCCCGCGGCCGCGACGAATCGGCACATCTATGATCCCGGACGGAGCGATTCGGGAATGCGACGAGGAGCAACGCCCGAGGGCTCGATCCCAAGGGCCAGGCGGCGGGCCCTTGTCTGTTGCGACTGAGTCGATCGCCTCGCCGTGGCAACCGGCCGTGGCGCTGCTGGCGGCGGCCACGATGGGCATCGCGGCCGATCGTTGGATGCCGTTGCCGCCGGCGGCGTATCTTTTGGGGGCTGCCGCTGGGTTGGGTCTTTGGATGATCGCGCGGCGCCGCGGGCGTCATGCCCTCGCCTTGGCGCCGCTGCTGGCGGCCGTTGCTCTTTTGGGCGCGGCACGGCATCACGGGCATTGGCGCTGCTATCGCGATGATGAGTTGGGCCGAAGCGCCGCGATTCGCGCCCAGCCGGTTGCCGTGGAACTGATTGTCGCTTCGCCGCCTTATCGGCTGGCCACCGCCGACGACGGGCCGGCATGGGCGTCGGAAACGCTTTGGGCGTTCACGGCTCGGGCGGAACGAGTGCGCGACGGGCTCGACTGGCGCGCGTGCTCAGGCAAAGTCCGTGTTATCATCGCGGCCGAGCAGTTCGAGGCTGCCCCCGGCGACCGATTTCGCGCCTTCGGCGCGCTGGCCGCCCCAAGCCCTCCGATGAATCCGGGCGGATTCGACCGCGCCGCCCATGCCCGCGCCGACCGCTGCCTTTCCCGCTTGCACATCGGCACTCCCGAGTGCCTCGCTCCGCTCGATCGCAGCTCGGCCTACCTGCCGCAGCGGGCGATTGGGCGTTTTCAAGCCGCCTGCCGCGGGCAATTGGCCGCTGCTGTCGCTCCCGAGCGTCTGCCGCTGGCCGAAGCGTTGCTGCTCGGCCGGCGCGAAGAACTCGACGAACCGCTCCGCGAGGCATTCTTGACGACAGGCACGATTCATCTTTTGTGCGTTTCCGGCCTGCACGTCGGTTTGCTGGCGGCCGCTTTCGGGGCATTGCTTGTCCGAGTTCCAGGAGTCCGCCGGCGGCATCGCACGATTCTGGCGGTGGCTGCGGCCGGCTACGTGCTGCTGGTCGGCGCTCAGCCGCCGGTGATCCGCGCGGCCATCATGCTTTGGGTCGCGCTGGCCGCTGCCGCCGTCGGCCGAAGGCCCCTTTCGGCCAACACCTGGGCTGTTGCCGGGCTGGTTGTGCTGGCAATCAATCCGGCCGATCTGTTCCGCACCGGACCGCAGTTGTCGTTTCTTTGCGCGGCGTGTTTGGCGGCGGCAGTCGGCTCGGCACCTCGCGGCCCGGCAAATCGGATCGGCGGCGCGGCGGACCGGTTCGGGGCCCGAATGGCCCGGCGGTTCGCCCAATGGGTTCTTGAGTCTTCTCGGGTCAATGGGCGACTGTGGCTGCTCAGCGCTCCGTTGGTGCTGGCGCGATTCAACATCATGCCGCTTCTGCCGATGCTGCTGAACTTGGCGCTGATTCCGCCGGTCGCTCTCGCCCTCTGTTTGAGCGCAGCGACGATGCTCTTGGGCGGAATGCCTTGGATCGGACCGGCCTTGGGCGTTGCCGCCGGAGGCACGCTGGGAGCGATCGAAGCAACCGTCGATGCCGCGGCACGCCTGCCTGGCGGGCATTGGTGGCTGCCGGGTCCGTCGGCATGGTGGCTGTTCGGGTTCTATGCCGGCGCGGCCTGTTTCTGGGCGTGGCCCGCCCATCTGCCTTCGCGCCGCCGTTGGACGCTGTTGGCCTTGTGGACTCTGGTTGGGCTGGGCGCCTCGTGGTGGGCCAAACCGCGCGACGAGTTGCGTTGCACCATCATTGCCGTGGGGCATGGGTGCTCGGTATTGATCGAGTCGCCCGATGGCCGGGCAATGCTCTACGACGCCGGCGGGATGGGTGATCCGAAATCGGTCTCAAGACAGATTGCCGGAGTGCTTTGGCATCGCGGCATCACGCATTTGGATGCGATTGTCCTGTCGCATGCCGACAGCGACCACTTCAACGCGGCGCCCGAATTGTTGCGCAAGTTCGGCGTCGGCGTTGTTTATGCCTCGCCGGCGATGTTCGGCGATGATCGCATTGCCTGGCACGCCGATCCGACGGCGGGACAACGGGCCGAGTCGGCCTTGCAATCGCTCGTCGCGGCGCTGCGCGCCGCCGGCGTGCCCATGCGAACAATCGCCGCCGGCGACCGGCTCGTTCTCAGCGCCGACCGCCGCGCGCTGATCGACGTGTTGCATCCCCCGCGGCGTTCGGCACTGGGTGATGACAATGTCAACAGCTTGGTGGTCGAGGCCTCGTTCGGCGGTCGAACGTTGTTGCTTACCGGCGATCTGGAAAAGGCCGGCCTGCTCGACCTGCTGGCCGAGGAGCCTCGGGATTGCGACGTGCTGCTGGCCCCGCACCACGGCAGCCGACAAAGCCGGCTCGACGACCTGCTGACCTGGTCGTCGCCCGAGTGGGTCGTTGTGAGCGATTCCCGAAACCGCACCGCGACCGCCGCCCCGAACGAGTTGGGCGACCCCGTCGGCGCAACCACCCTGCACACAAGCCGATCCGGAGCGATCGAGGTCCGATTTCGGGACGGCGAAGTCGAGGTGTCGGCGTTCTTTCCCGGGGGGCGATAACACGGCTCAAGTGAGCGGCTTGGGCGGCCGATGCTCTTATGATTCTCCATCGAATTGGCCGTGCCAAGTCGCCGCAACCGACGTCTACCCCACTCCGATCCGCTCGCGCTGCACGCGGAGCAACGCGGCAGTATAATGTACATCCATATACGCCCGGAAGGCGCGGTGGTGGCAAAATCGTTCCTGCGGCCGTAGCGGCCCTGTTAATGTCGGTATTGCAGGAGGTTTAGGACAAGATTCTATCAGTCGTATTCACCTCATCCACGAGCGAGAAAGCTGCGGTGGGGGGCAACGGCGATGCCTAAGGAAACTGGGACCACGACCGGAAGAATCATTTGATGAGGACGGCTCGCGGCAGTTTTACCGAGGGTTGCAATCCGCTTGGGAACTGCTAGACTATGTGTTTTCGGTAGTGGGTTAAAGAGGTTGTAGGTATTAGGGTTCGTTCCAAGTACGGTGGGAGGATCGTGCTTCGTTCGCCGAAGCAGACCGGGCCGACCGAGGCAGCAGCAGTCGCGGTAGCAGATGACTATCACCAAAGATCGCAAACAGGCAGTGATTGGGGACTTCCGCCGGAAGGACGGAGACACTGGTTCTCCGGAAGTGCAGATCGCCTTGTTGACCGCGCGGATCAACGGGCTGACCGAGCATTTGCAGTCGCATAAGAAGGATTATGCGTGTCGGCGGAGTTTGTTGATGCTGGTGAGTCGTCGCCGCCGGTTGCTCGATTATCTCAAGCGAGTCAGCCCCGATCGCTATCTCGACGTGATCCGTCGTCTCGATTTGCGGAAGTAAGCGGTTTGGCGCGCCCCGCAGGGGTGCTGCCGCTGCGGCTCGGTCGCTGGTTGGTCGGCAAGGTGATCTCGGCAGCGCTTTCGGTCGCGTTGCATGCGACGGTTCGGTTTCTGCCGCAGTCGTGCGGTTAGGCGATTGTCATCGCGGCTATCTCGGTTCGTCTGATCGGCGCACGCGCCGTTAGGGGCGGCTTTTCAGGTTGGGCTACGGCCGCGCCGACGAGCAGCGGCGTTGTCGCCGCGAGTGGTTTCGCCTTGTTGCCCGCTTCGGCGCGCGTCGGTTCCGTTGCGCCGATGTCCGTTGCGACGGTTGGTCGCGATTCCGATCCGTTGGGTTGGGGCGTCTTTGCCTCGGCCTTCGTCAGGCGCGGCTCAGCCGATGCGTTGCCCGTTGCTTGGGTTCCGGTTGTCCGTCGCCCCGGTGCGATCCGTTTCGCAGCCTGTCGCGCATTCGGCGCGAACCCCCAAATCCATTCATGGGAAGGTAGGAAGATCCATTGAAAGCACGAGTTGAACGCAAGATCGGCGCATCGACACTATCCATTGAAACAGGGGAATTGGCGAAACAGGCCGCAGGCAGTTGTTTGGTGCGCTATGCCGATACGGTGGTGTTGGCCGCGGCGGCCACCGGTCCGGCGCGCGTGGGAGGCGGCGATTTCTTTCCGCTCACCTGCGACTATCGCGAGCGCGTGGCCGCTGCCGGCAAGTTTCCCGGCGGATTCATGAAGCGCGAAGGCCGTCCGACGGTGAAGGAAACGTTGACCGCGCGGCTGATGGATCGCCCGATTCGCCCCTTGTTCCCCAAGGGCTTCCGCGACGAGGTGCAGATTCAGTCCTTCGTGCTTTCCAGCGACCGCCAGAACGACGGCGACGTGCTGGCGATGAACGGGGCCAGCGCCTCGTTGACGATCTCGGCGTTGCCGTTTCTCGGTCCGATCGGCTCGGTGCGCCTGGGATTGATCGACGGCCAATGGACGCCTTTCCCCACGCACGACCAATTGGAGTCGAGCGATCTGGACCTAATCGTTTCCGGCAGCAAGGAATCGATTTTGATGATCGAAGGCTTCGCCCGCGAGCTGCCCGAGAGTCGCATGGTGGAAGCGATCATGGAGGCGCACGGGTACATTCGCGAGATCTGTGCGATGCAGGAGGAATTGGCCGCGCAGTTGGGCGTGGTCAAGCCGCCGTTCGTCGCCGCCGCCAACGACGACCTGCTGAAGCTGTTGACCGACCGCTACTACGAGGCCTTCCGCGACGCGAAGCGCACCGAGGGCAAGCAAGCCCGCGCCGAAGCGTGCGCCGCCCTCCGCGAGCGTGCTGTGGCCGAGGTGCTCGCCGTCGAGAGCGAAACGCCCGTGCTGCCCGACGCCTTTGCCGCCGCATGGCATCAATTGGAAGGGCGCGTAGTGCGCGACCTGATCCTCTCCGGCACGCGTCCCGACGGGCGCGACGCCAAGACGCTTCGCCCGATCGAGTGCCGCGTCGATCTGCTGCCCCGCGTCCACGGCTCGGCCCTGTTCCAGCGCGGCGAAACGCAATCGCTGGTCACCGTTACGCTGGGCACCGGGCGCGACGAACAGCGCGTTGACGGGCTGGTCGAGGAGTATTCGCAGAAGTTCATGCTGCACTACTACTTCCCGTCGTTCAGCGTGGGCGAAGTTCGGCCGATTCGCGGGCCGGGCCGGCGCGAGATCGGGCACGGGGCGCTGGCCGAACGCAGCGTCAAGCCCGTGCTGCCCGACGTGGAGAAGTTCCCCTACACGATCCGCATTATTTCCGACATCCTCGAATCGAACGGCTCCAGCTCGATGGCGAGCGTTTGCGCGGCGACGCTGGGGCTGATGGCCGCCGGCGTGCCGATTTCGAATCCGGTGGCGGGCATCTCCATCGGGTTGGTGAAAGAGCCCGATCGCTACACGCTGCTGACCGACATCATCGGCGATGAAGACCACTTCGGCGACATGGATTTCAAAGTCGCCGGCACGCAGAACGGCATCACCGGCATCCAGTTGGACTTGAAGATCGACGGCATCAGCGAAGAGATCGTCCGCGGAACGCTGGCCCAGGCGCGCGAAGCGCGGATCGAGATTCTGCGCAAGATGCTCACCGCCATCCCGCGGCCGCGCGCCGACATTTCGCCGTGGGCTCCGCGGCTGTTCATGACGCATATCGACCCGGAGAAGATCGGGTTGCTGATCGGGCCGGGCGGAAAGACGATCCGCGCCATTCAGGAATCGACCGGCGCGCTGATCGAAGTGGAAGACGACGGCACGGTGACGATCGCCTGCCAGCAGATGGAAGGCGCCAAGGAGGCCCTCGCGCGGGTCGAGGCGCTAACGGCCACCGTCGAGATCGGCAAGATCTACGACGGGCGGGTGATCAGCGTCAAGGATTTCGGGGCGTTCGTGGAAATTCTTCCCGGCAAAGACGGCCTGTGCCACATCAGCGAGTTGGCCGACGACTACGTTTCGTCCGTGGCCGACGTGTGCAAAGTAGGCGATCCGGTCAAGGTGAAGGTCATTGCGATCGACGACCAAGACCGCGTGAAACTCAGCCGAAAGCAAGCCATGCGCGACCTGGGCCTGGCGCCCGAGCCGGCCGAGGGCGGCGAACGTCGCCCCAACGGCGGCGAGCGCGAACGCAGCGGGGATCGTGGCGACCGCGACCGAGGTCGGCGCGGCGGCGACCGCGACCGAGGCCGGCGCGATCGCTAACGGGTTTCTTACGGCGCCCTTTCCCCCGAGGTCGAAACGCCGGCCGCCAAGTCGCCGTTGCGCTGCCCGCGCGGCGGCGATCGTGACCACCGACGGGCCGGGGGCGAACTGCCGGACGGGCCGGCGCACGGTCGACGGCTCCGTGCCGCGTCGGCCGCGCGCTTGGTCGCGCCCCGGAGGGCGGGGGAGCCATCGCCAAGTCTGTTGATGTTCGGGTTCGCAATGTTGGGGTACGGCTTGCGTTTCTCCGGCCGACCCCGTTTCATTAAGCGAGACGGCATTCTTTCCGGAAGAACCGTGCCGAGTTGAGCCATGCCGATGTCGTCAGGTTCCACGCTGGCCGAACGCAACCAGCAGTTGATCGATCGCTATACGGAGATCGCGCGTTTGGCGGGCGGCCTGGCGCACGAGATCAAGAATCCGCTTTCGACGATCCGCTTGAACATGGACCTGTTGGCCGAGGAGTTCGCCGACTCCGATTCGCCGCGCGACAAACGGGTGATGCGCAAAGTGGAGATGGTGCGCAACGAATGCCGGCGGCTGGAGGAATTGCTCAACGAATTTCTCAGTTTCACCAAGCCGCACCAACTGAAATTGGAGCCGACCGACCTGAACGAACGCATCCGCGCGGCGATCGACTTCTTTCGGCCCGAAGCGGCGGCTGCCCGGATTGAAATAATCGATTATCTGCTCAGCGATCTTCCCACGGTGCTGCTCGACCGAGAGGCGTTTCACGGGGTGCTGATCAATCTGATTCGCAACGCCCGGCAGGCAATGCCCGAGGGCGGCCAGTTGGTGGTGCGCACCTACGTTTCGGCCGACGGCGTGGCGCTCGACCTGATCGATACCGGCGTGGGCATGGATGCGGCGACCCAGGCGAAGGTGTTCGACGCGTTCTTTTCGACGAAGCCGGGCGGGGCGGGCTTGGGTTTGCCGATGGCGAAGAAGATTGTCGAGGCCCACGGCGGGACGATCCGAGTGCAAAGCGAGCCGGGCCGCGGCACGCAGTTCACCATCACACTGCCCTTGCCCGCCCGACTGCCCCGTGAAGGGGCCTCATCCGCCGGCGCGTGACGGTTCCATGGACGTTCGACAAATCAAAGCGATTCCGCGGCAGCGCGCAGCAATGCTGTCGGCTGGGCCCGGCCGCGTGTGTGTCCGGCTTGCCGCGGCGCGATGGTGAACCGCAACGAAGACGCGGTCGCCGTGCCGCCGGGCAAGCTCATCAGCTTCCGGCCGATCCGCCCGCTCGCAAGACCTCGAACCGATCGTCGCCCCGGCTGAGATTCCGCCGGGCATCTGCCGGGTTGATTGCGATGCGTTTTTCGCGGAAGTTGACATGATCGCGGCGGGCGATTAGGCTGCCGATCATGGGGTTCGCGCCGGCGTCGCGGTCGCTCGTGCGAAGACTCACGCGTTTTCCCCGGCGATGAACGCGCGGCAGAACGCGATTTGGGTGCGAACCCGGCGAAAGAACCTGTCCCCGTTTGCCCCTCGGATCAAACATGCAACGAACGCCGACGGGCGCCCCGCCGATTTCCCATGAAGCGCGCGAGCCCGCCGCGGCGCCGCTTTGCCGTGGATCACTGCGTAATCTCAATGATCGCTTTTTCCGTTCTCGGGAGTTCACGAAAATGACCGCATCGACCGTCACTCGCCGTCGTGTCTTGAAAATGGCCGGCTCCGCGTTGGCCGTGCCGATGATTCTGCCCGGCCGCCTGCTGCAAGCGGCGCCCAGCGAGACCGTTCGCGTGGGGATCATCGGGTTGGGCGGTCGGTCGCGCTCGATTGTCAATGAATCGCGCGAAGTGAAGGGCTGGAAGATCGCCGCCGTGTGCGATTGCTTCCAGCCAAGGGTCGATGCCTTCATCAACCAGTTGGGCAAAGATGCCGGCTGGAACGGTTACGAGTGCTTCCGCACGATGATCGAGAAGGAAAAGCTCGACGGCGTGATGGTGCAAACGACGACGCACGCTCGGGCTTGGATCACTGTGCTGGCCATGCAGGCCGGCATGGACGTGTACATCGAAAAGCCGATGGCCCTGTCGATCGCCGAAGGGCGCTACCTCGTCGAGGCTGCGCGCCGCTATCAGCGGGTCACTCAGGTGGGCACGCAGCAGCGGTCGATCCCCATCAACAACTGGGCCAGCGATTTGGTGAAGAAAGGCGCGCTGGGCAAATGCCTGACCGTGTTGGCGCCGAACTTCGTCGGGCCCGACCGCTGGACCTCGACCGAATCGAAGCCGCTGCCCAAGGGCGGCAGCGAGAACTGGTGGGACGTTTGGACCAACCAAGCCGAGTTTCGGCCCTACCACCCTCAACTGCATCACGGCTGGTCGCGGTGGTACGACTACGACGGCGGCGGGCTGTGCTTCGGCGTGACCGGTTGGGGCACCCATTCCTACGACCAGATCAATCGCGCCCTGGGAACCGACGACACCGGCCCCAGCGAAATCCTGCTGGAGGAACCGGTTGAAGTGAAACCAACCGGCAAATACGCCGCCGATCAGGTGCCCGAAGACGACACGGGCTTGGCCTATCACGGGCTGGCCAAACCGGTCGTGGGGCCGCGGGCGAAAATGTCGATGACCTTCGCCAGCGGCACGCAATTGAAGTTGCATCTCGACGGCGATCGCGGGCCGGGCTTGGGGGCGATCTTTACATGCGAGAAGGGGAAGATCGAAATCAACCGCAACAAGTTGGCGTCGAACCCCAAAGAGATCATCCTATCGCCCGACAATCCCGGCCCGAATCCTCGGCCCGAAACCGAAGCCCATATTCAGAACTGGGTCGATTGCATCAAGTCGCGGGCCCGATGCAACGCCGATGTCGAGATTGGACAACGAGCGACGACGCTTTGCTACTTGGTGAACATCGTTCGCCAAGTGGGGCGGGTGGGCGAACCGATCCGCTGGGATCCGGCCGCCGAGCGGTTCACCAACTGCGACGAGGCCAACAAGCTGCTTTCGCGGGCCCGCCGCAAAGGCTATGAGTTGCCCGCGCTGACGTAGCCCCCTCGGCCCGTTTCAGCCCGGCCGATGGCGCGCCGGTTGGTTCCGCGCGGCGCTATGGGCTGGCCGATTACGCCGGCTTTGGGCGGTTTAGCGCGGCTTCAGCGGCACCGTGGCGTGCCGGGCGCCTTCGGCCGGCGGCGCGCCGCCGTCGGTCCGTCGCTGACCCTCGGCCACGCGCTCGGTCGGTTGCTTGGTGGGCGAACTGCTGGTGCCGGCCAGGTAGTTGTCGATCGTCGCCGAGTTGCGCAGATGTTCGAAGTATTCGTACATCGCCAACCGTTGTTTTTTCTCGTAAAGATCTCGATGGATGTCGGCGCGGACCTTGGCGTAATCGACTTCGACGGGTTGCGTGTACCCTTCGCAGAAGAGGATCACCCATTTGTCGTCCACCTGGATGATTTCGGAAAGCTCGCCCGGCTTGAGGGCGAAGGCCGCTTTCTCCAGCAGAGGTTGACCGCCGTGCTTGCGGATCGGCGGCACCTCGCCGCGCAGCGCCTGGCTTCCCGGCTCGACGGAGTAGGTTTCGGCCAGCAGGCCGAAGTTCTCGGCCGTCGGCTTGCGCCGCGCTAATTCCCACACTTCCTGGGCGCGCCGCCCGTTGTTCAACACGATGGCGCGGCAGCGGACGCGCGGGCCGAAGTTCGCTTCAAACCCTTTTTGCAGGTCTTCTTCGGTCACCTTCACGGCGTCGCCGACCAGCTTCTTGAGGGCCACGGCCGGCCAGACGGCGTCTTGGCGGTAAACCTCGACGGTGGTGTGCTGCTCCTCGGTGACGGTCTTCAGCCAAGCCTCGACATCGGGCGAGCCGTCGGGCCGAGGGGGAACCATTTGCGCCGCGGTTTCGGCGATTTCTTCGTCGAGCTCGCGATCGCTGACGGCGATGTTCCGCTTCTTGCACGCCAACTCGAGCAGCCGGCGGTTGATCAATCCTTCGAGCACCTCTTCGCCGTGACGATCGAGGCATTGGTCGGCCAGTTCGCTCATCGAGATCGGTTTGCCGTTGATCGTCGCCGCCACGCCCGGCATCGCGCGCCGCTTGGCCGGATCGTTGAGGATGTTCTCGACTCGGGCCTGCTGCTGAAGCTGCTGGAAGGTTTCGGCCGCGACGGTCCGCATTTTCCGCTCGCGCACCACTTCTTCCAATTGCGGCGCAACGCGCTCGATCGCCACCTGAGAGGCGGGCAGCTTGCACTCGCGCTTGAGGATCAAATACTGATTTCCCACCTGCACGACCCGCGACACTTCTCCGTCGCGCAGCTCCTCGAAGGCCACGCGTTCGATTTCGGGAAAGCTGCCATGGCGGCGGATCGGCGGGATGACGCCTTTGACCGACGCGCTGGCGTCTTCCGAGTGTTCCTTGGCCAGGTTGCCGAACTCGTCGGGCCGGGCGGCCGCCTCGGCGCGGACCTGCTCGGCGCGCGCTTTGTCGCGCACGGCGATCAGACGGCAGCGAATCGATTCGCCGTAGTGCATTTCCCAAGCGGCGCGAATTTCGGCCTGATCGACGGTGAGCCGGTCGCCCGCCAGCCGCCGCAGGGCCAACGTAGGCCAGATGATGTCGGCCGCGTACTGCACGGCGCTGATGCCGCGCTCTTGCTTGAGCAGCTTGAGCCACTGCTCGACGGGCAGATTGAACCGCTGCGCCATCCGCTCGATTTCGCCATCGACCTCGGCCCGAGTGATCACGATGTTCCGCCGCTTGCATTCCTCGGCAATGAGGAACTTGTTGACCATGCCTTCCAGCAGTTCTTTGCCGTGCCGGCGCAGGCATTCTTCGGCCAGTTCCTCGCGGGTGATCGCCACGCCGTTGACTTGCGCCACCACTTTGCCGGCCGTTGGCTTGGCAGCCGCGGGCTGTTCGCCCGTCGCCGCGGGGGCGCTGTTGCGCGCGGTCGGCGCGGCAATCGGCTGGGCCGGTTGAGCCCGCGCCGCCGGCCGTTGCACGTTGGGATTCTGCGGCCCTTGAGCTTCGGCCTGCTCACCCCCGCTGAACAGCCGGATCGCCACGGTCAGAGCAATAACCGAAAGGCCCACGCCGATCATTCCCCACCGCAGCGTTTTCCCGCGGATCGGGGCAGTTTGGTTGAGGTCTTGGTTCATGAGCGGTTCCCTCCTCTCATTGGTGTTGTTTGAGGCAGCTTCTCGGGCCCGATGGCTTTGAGGCTCGCGCCTGCCGGCTGGCGGCCGCCGATGGCGAAGCGCCGGGCGATCGATGCTCGATCACCCGGTCGGCGCGATTCAGCCCGAACTCGTCACCGCAAGCTGGCCGTGCCTTGCAACGCGGTGATCTGCCTTGCCCGGCCAGTGAGTGCTCCTCCATGCCGCACTGGCGGCGCGAGGCCACGGCCCGCGCCTTTTCGATCTGGGCGCGGCAGTATAGAGAACTGACGGAGTACGGGGCAAGATCGGTTTTTTCGCGTTGGCGGACCGGGATTATTCAGCAGGATGTGAAGCAATTTGGTCCGGCTGAATACGACGTAAGTATCGATTGCGTAATATATTAGCGTGATTGAGGTTCGATCGGCGCGGAGTCGGTTGTGGTGCGGAAAAATGGTCCGCCGATTGTTGGGCTGACTGGGGGAGCGTTCAGGCCAGGGTCGTAAGAACGGACCAATCGCAGGTTTCTGACGAACCAAACGCCACTGGGCCGCGTATCAACCCTTGGTCGGGCGCGGTTGCCTACGGCGCAGGCAGGGGGGCTTGGGGGATGCTCTTCCCGCCCTTAAATCATCGTCTTCGTTCCGAAGCGATCGATCTCTGATCCCGGCCGAGCGATGCTGCTGCCGAGCGGTGCCGCTGCCGTGCGACGGCGGGGCTGTGCGGCCCGGGGGCTGCCGGGCGTCGGGGGGGCCGCCGTCGATGCGCATTGTTCCTTGTTCCTTCTCGGAAGAAGCTGATCCATGCTTAAGCTGCGCGAAGTGGTGAAGAACTATGTCCAGCCGGACGGCGGCGTGCTGCACGTTTTGGACATCGAGCAGTTCGATGTGGCCGAGGGCGAGCAGATTGTGATGATGGGCCGGAGCGGCTGCGGCAAAACCACCCTTCTGCACTGCATCGCCGGCATCAGCCGACCCGATTCGGGCCGCATCTGGATCGACGGCTGGGACATCACCCTGATGAGCGAAGCAGAGCGCGATCGATTCCGCGCCGAGAAGATCGGTTACGTCTTTCAAACGTTCAATCTGCTGCCCGGTTTCACCGCGTTGGAGAATGTTCTGCTCGCCATGCGGTTCACTGGGCGGAAGGTGGATCGGGCCCGGGCAAGGCACCTGCTGGAGCGCGTCGGCCTTCAGCATCGCGAAGGCCATCGACCCACGCAGCTTTCCGTCGGCGAGCAGCAACGCGTGGCCATCGCTCGCGCCCTGGCCAATCGGCCCAAACTGTTGTTGGCCGACGAGCCGACGGCGAACATCGATACGGGCAACCAGGCGCAGGTGCTCGAATTGATCCGCTCGACCTGCCGCGAGGAGAACGTGTCGCTGGTGCTGGTGACGCACTCGCCCGAGGTGGCGTCGCAATTCGCCCGCGTCGAGCGGTTGGAAGAGTTCAAACGGGCAGCGCAGACGAAGCAACGGGAGAAGGTGGGATGAGCCTCTGGAAGGTCGCTTGGCGGAGCATTCAGCAACGGGCGCTGGCCTCGGCGCTGACGGCGTTTTCCGTCGGGCTGGGCGTGGCGTTGGTGGTGGCCGTCTTGGTCATTCACAATGTGATCGACCGCTCCTTCCGCCGCGGGGCGCAGGGCTATGATCTGGTCGTCGGCGCCAAGGGCAGTCCGCTGCTGCTTGTCTTGGGCACGGTGTTCCATCTGAACCTGAATCGCCCGCTGGATAACATCCCGTGGTCGTACTATGAAGAATTTACGGAAGGGCGATTCGTTCATGCGGTCGAGGCGGCGGTGCCGGTTTGCACGGGGCACGATTTCAAGGGTTGTCCGGCCATTGCCACCACCCCGGCGATGTTTGATGAGTTGACCTACCAGGACGATCGCAAGTACGAATTCACCGCCGGGCGAAACTTCAAGGCGGACAAACCGTTCGAGGCAGTGATCGGCGCCACGGCCGCGCGGCTCACCGGTTTGAAGGTGGGCGAGACGTTCCGGCCGGTGGCATCGGGCCCTGGCGGCCACGAAGACGAGGTGGACTTCGAAATCGTCGGCATCCTTGCGCCCACCGGCACGCCGAACGATCGGGCGATCTTCATGAACATCGAGGGCTTCTTCCGCTGC
Source organism: Thermoguttaceae bacterium (assembly GCA_029975295.1). GTDB lineage: Bacteria > Planctomycetota > Planctomycetia > Pirellulales > Thermoguttaceae > JARKPK01. The sequence continues at coordinate 22,691 of JARKPK010000031.1, forward strand.
CCGACCCATCAGCAAGGTCCCTCGGCGATGCAGCGCGTGTTGGGCGGCGGCGCGAAGGAGAAAGACGCCGCCAAGCCGTCGGACAGCGCCCCGAAGGCCGACGGGGCCGCCCAGGGCGACGCTAAAAACGAGGCGAAGTCGGAGGAACTCCCGGCAACAGAGAGAGGACTGTTCCACGAGGGCGAATTGCCCGATGATCCCGCCACAACCGAGAATCGCCCCGATTCGGGCGAAATGCGCGACGCCCCGGCGACCGGGGCTAAGCCCGATGCCGCCGCCGCAGCGGCCAAGCCCGGCGAACAGGCAACCGGGAGCAAGCCGGCGGCCGACGGCCACGACCATCAATGCGACGAGCATTGCGATCACGATCACGCCCACGATCACGAACGCAATCGGGAGCTGACGGCGATTCTGGTGCGCACCAACAGCAAGGCCCCGCATTTTTCGATGTCTTTGCCCGATGCGATCAATCGGGAGGCGACCGCTCAAGCAGTCTATCCCTCGCGAGAAATCTTCCAGTTTTTCGACACCGTGGTGGGCAACGTGCAGTTGATGTTGCTGATTCTGGCTGTTTTGGTGGTTGTCGTGGCCAGCATCGGCATTTTGGTGAGCATCTATAATTCCATGAGCGACCGCCGCCATGAGATCGCCATCATGCGCGCCTTGGGCGCCAGCCGGCTGATCGTCATGGGCGTGATCCTGCTCGAATCGATTCTCCTATCGCTTGGGGGCGGAGTGGTGGGGATCGTGCTGGGGCACGGGCTGATTGGCGCGATGGGCCCGATGATCACCGATCAAACCGGCGTGCAGGTGGCCATGTGGGACTTCCAACTGATCGAGCTCGTTTTGATTCCCGGTTTGATCTTCCTGGCGACGGTGGTAGGCTACCTGCCGGCGGCCGTGGCCTATCGGACCGATGTCGCCCGATCGCTGCAAGCGGGAACGTGATCGCGTGTGCGCCGGCCCCTGGGCCGGGCCGCCAGCGGGAGTTGGAACCATGTCGAACGTTTCTTTGATCGGCGCGCAGGCCGGAGGCGAAACCGTGGCGCCGATCCGCTATCGAGCCGTGGCCCCGGCCGCGGTGCTCAGCGTGGTTTTCGGGGCGGCGTCGATCGCAGTTTTCTTTCACTGGTTGGCTGTAGCTGTTCCGTTGTGCGGGTTGATCTTCGGTTGGCGGGCCCTCAAGCAGGTCGAGCGAAGCGTGCAGGAAACCACCGGCGCCGGCTTGGCGATGGGCGGCATGGCGCTGAGCATGGGCATGGGGTTGCTCGGCGGGGTTCTCTATTTATGGACCGGCCGCTACGAGGTGCCCATCGGCTACAAGGTCATCACCTTCGACGACCTGTTGCCCGATGAAAAGAAGCCGCTGGAAGTCCCTCCGGCCTTGGACAAGCTCGAAGGCGAACGGGTGTTCGTCCGCGGCTTCATGTTCCCCGGAAGGCAAGTAGCCAATCTGAAAGAGTTCATCCTGGTGCCGTCGATGGGGCACTGCAATTTCTGCTCGAAGCAACTGAAATCGACCGAGATGATTCAGGTGGTGATGGGCGGCGACTTGCGGGCCCAGTACACCACGAAGATGACGCGCGTGGGCGGACGGTTGAAGATCGATCGCGAGGCGTACAAGATCCCCTACGGCAGTCTGCCGATTAAGATCGAGTGCGACTACGTGCGATAGCCGGCCGTCGCGGTCCATCGGTCGGGCAGCGCTGCGGAAGCGTCTCAATGGCCGCCCGGGCAGTCAGCCCTTTTCGGTCGTCTCGCCGGTCGGCCGCCGCGGGGCGGGCACCAGATGCTTGGCCTGTTGATAGGCCATGACGCGCCGCAGCACCTCGTCGGGCGACTCGGACACCATCATCCGTTCACCGGTGGTGAGTGTGATGAACGTGTCGGGTTGCGCCTCAACCGTGCAGATCAGTTCGGCATTGAGGATGAACGACGATCCGTTCAACCGCGTCAGTTTTATCATCGGTGATCCCCGGGGCGCCGCGGCGGTTGCGGCGGTTGCATTCCTCGGCCCGTTGCCGGCGCGTTGCTGCGGCGCCGCGGCCTTGCCGACCAAGCGGCTTTGCCGCTGGCGCGCCGCTTCGCTGCCGCGCGCGTTTACCGCCGCAGGGCCAGCAGTTCATCGAACATCTGTTGGACGGTGGTGACCACTCGGGCGTTGCCGCGGTACATCGTCGAGGCGAGGATCAGGTCGATCAGGTTGCCGCCGATGTCGGTGTTCGACAGTTCTTGCGCGCCGGCGATGATCGACCCGATGCCCTGCTCGTTGGGATTTCCCTCGACCGGCAGGCCCGAGTTGACGCCGGCCGAATACATGTTTTCGCCCTTCTGCTCGAGGCCGGCCACGTTGCTGAACCGCGCCAGGCGAATCTGGCCCAAGTCGCGGGTGATGCCGTTGCTGAACACGCCGCGGATTCGGCCGTCTTCGCCGACGATGAAGCTGGTGAGCACGCCGGGGGCCGACCCGTCTTGCCGCGAAATGGCCAACGTGTTGTGATCGGTGGCCAAGCCGGAAAGCTGCGTGAAATCGAGGTTGAACTCCAGCGGCGAGCGCGACGAAACGTGCGACCGCATCACGGAAACGGTCGAATTCGTCGCGGAGATGAAGTTGCCTTCGCCGTCGAAGTAGATCAGGCCCGTCCCGCAGGAGATCGACGCCCCGGTCAGCGGGTCGTTGTCGGGCGAATCGGCGTACCAGCGATAGACCGTGTTGGTGCTGCTGCGGCTTTCCAGCACGGCCGTGATGCGAACGGCCACGGGAATGCCCAGCGAATCGTAAGCGATGAAGTCGGCCACGGCGCTGTTGCCGGCCGCGCGATGCTGCGCGGTGAAGGGGAGATTGACCGTCCTCCGCCCTTCGGTGGTGACCAATTGCAGCCCCGAAAGCCCGATGCTCACCGCGTTGTCGACGCCGTTGTTGGCCGTGAACTTGATCCGGCCGTTCTCGACGAAGCCGCCGGCGGCATGGCCGGTATTGGCGTCCAAGGGAATCGGGTGATCGGGATCCGACCCCGGCGGCTTCTGGATGCCCAGCGCCTGCTCCATGAAGTTGTACAGATCGATCACCTTCGTGGTGTCGTTGATGGTGAACGTCTTGGTGGCCAAGGTGCGGTCGCCCTTCTTGCCGGAAAACTCCAGCGTGGCGGTGGTGCCGGGGGCGAAGTTGAACACGCGGGCATAGGTCGAGCCGTCGCGGCGGATCACGTCTTTCAACAGCGTGCTTTGGCTGATCGGCGGGCCGTCGAGATTGAGCGTCCAATGCAGCTTGGCGCCGCCCGGCCCAACGGCATTCAGGTCGGAGATGACGGAGTCGGGGACCATGTCGGTGTAGCTGAAGTTGCCGTCGACGCGATTGACCGACGTGACATAGTAGAACGTGTTGGCGTCGGTCGAGAGGTTGCGATAGATGCGCGTTTCGCAATCATTCGGCGGCCATTGCAGCGTGTCGGTCGTGCCCGGGAAGTTGTAGAGATGCACGCGGCCCGGTTCGACGGTGATGCCCTGCGCGGTCAGCGGATTGGGCCGGCTTTCCACGCCGGTGGCGCGGTTGTAGTAGGTGACGTAATAGCTGTAGTTGCCCGAGATCGACGGATAGGTGTCGAGCAGATGCCGCGTGGACGGGTCGGTGGCCGTGGCGTTGGTCGTGGTGTCGGTGAAGGAGAGCTTGTGAGAGACGGCGGGGCCCAGCCCGGCGTCGTCGGTGATGTCGGTGAAGGTGGTCGTTCCGGCGGCGATCGATCCCAAGTAGTAATACGTGTCTTGATTCGAGCCGGGGTTCTTCGTGGTGCGGTAGATGCGGGCGAAGGCGTAGCCGCCGGTGGAAAGCCCGGTCAACTCCACGGCGTTTTGCCCGCTGGCCACGGTGGCTTGCAGGGCGTCGTAGGTTTTCGAGAGCGGACCGTCGGCGCTGCCCGGCCAAGCGACGTTGGAGTACTCGATGCGGTAGTAGTAGTTGCCCACGTCAACGTCGCCGCCCACGGCATTGATGCCCGTGGCCGACGCGCCGCTCCAATTGCAGTAGTTCGTGGCGACTTCGCCGACGAAATAGTACTTCGGGTCGTCGGCCGGATGGTTGGTTTCGGTTCGATAGACGCGGACGTAGGAGTATTTGTCGTCGGCCGGCAGTCCGTCGATTTGCACCGTTCCGCCGCCGGCCGGCACGGTGACCTGCGTGGAATTGGCCGAGGCGATGCCTTCGGTTCCGCCGTTGGCCATCGTGTCGTCGGCATAGACGAAGCGGTAGTAGTAGTTGCCCGGTTCGATCGGGCCCGGCGTCGTGGTGCTGTCGTAGGTTACGCCGGAAAGCATCATCGGCGTGGCGGCCACCGTGCTGACGGCCGTTTGCGGATAGGTGATGGCCCCGTTGCTGAGCACCCCGGTTTGAATGGTTTCCGCTCGATCGCCGATATCCCCGGTGGGCGAAAGCGTGCCTTCGAGAAACGCCGTGGAGGTGGGCCGAGCCACGGCGGCGGCGCCCAGGGGAATGGTCAACGGGACGAGGTGGGTTTGCTGGATCTGGTACTGGTCGTTGACGCCGAACCCGAGCACGCGATTGCCGGTGATCGTGACAATCTGGTTTTCCGAGTTCAGCTTGAAAATGCCGTTGCGGGTGTACAATCGTTCGCCGCTGGTGCCTTGCACGATGAAGAAACCGTCGCCCTGAATCGCCATATCGGTCGGATTCGAGCTGATTTGGATCGTGCCCTGCGAGAAGTTCGGGGTGATGTCGGCCACCATCGTGCCCAAGCCGACTTGGCGCGGGTTGGTGCCGCCGCTGTTGTTCGTCGGCGCCGACCCGAGGCTCTTGGTTTGCAAGAACTGGGTGGCGAACGAAGCCGTCGACGCTTTGAAACCCACCGTGTTGGAGTTGGCCAAGTTGTTGCCCACCACGTCGATCGTGGTTTCGGCCGCGGTCAAGCCGGTCAGGGCTGTGCTTAGTGCAGATGCCAAACCCATGTCTTGCTCTCCTGTCGATTGTCGCCGTTCGGCGGCCGGGCGGCTCCGCGCCGTTGGGCGTTGGGCCGGGTCGCCGGTTGCTGTCTTGTCATCAAACCTGTGTCAACGATTGCAACGATTCATCACCCCAAAGGGCGGCTTGCCTTGCTTGTTTCAACGACGCTATTCGCCCTGCCCTGCTGGGTTCTCTTGGGCGGTGGACGCTTCTGTGTCGGCTTGGGCGGTTGACCCTTCCGAAGGCTGATCGGGAAGAATCTTCTGGACGTTCGACAGACTTACCACCTGATCGCCGACATGCAGCTTGGCGGCTCCGTTCTGAAACACCACGCCCGTCACCTTGCCTTGAACCTCTTTGCCCGAATCGTCCAATCCGGAGATTTTTCGACCGAGCATCGCGGCGGCCGTGTTGAGGTTCTGTCCGAGCATCACGCCGGTCAATGTTGTTGTCAGGTATTGGTTGGCCTGAATGGCGCGAATCTGGCCGATCTGTTCGACTAGGTCCTTGTTTTTCACCGGATCAAGGGGGTCCTGATTCTGCAATTCGGAAATCAGCAGTTTCATGAAATCGTCGATGTTCAAATTGGCATAGGCGTCGCTGGTGGTGCTTTGCGCGCCGACCGATCCTTGAATCCCGCCAACGGCCGAGTTCGCCATGATTTCGCTCCTGTTTGCTCCTCGCCTGCGCGCCGCGGGGCTTTGCGCGGGCAACATTCGTTCACACGATCACATTCAATCGGCCGTCGCCGCCCAGGCGCGATTGGGGCGTAGCCTCGACGGCGGGCGGCGCCGCGTTGCCGCGCGCCGGGCCGTGGACGGCCGCCGCCCGTGCCTCGCGCCGCCGCGATTCGTCTTGCCCGGCGTGGTGCGTTCCACCACCCGGCTGACGATCGGCCACCTCGACATGGAACTGTTGAATCTTGATCTCCTGCCCGGCCAAACGCTCTTTCAGCGCCGGCAGATGATCGAGCAGCAGGTTCCGCGCCTCGGGCGTTTCGGCCTCAAGTCGGGCCGACATCTGCCCGTTGCGCACAGTGATTTCGATCCGCAGCGAGCCCAACTCGGGCGGACTCAATTTCAACCGCAGAGTGTTGTTCTGCTCGCTCAATGAACGGAACGCGCCGGCCACACGCTGCACGAACCGCGCCCGATCGATTCCGGCGCCCGGCGCGCGTCCGGGCGTTTCGTCCGCCGCGTTGACGGCCGGCGCCGTTCGAGCCGGGCCTTGGCGGACACCGACAGCCGCCGGCGCAGCTTCGGGCACAATCAACGTCGGCAACGGCGCGGGCGGCGAAGTCGAGACCGTCGAGCCCGAGTGCGCCGGGATCGCCGCGGCGGTCGGCGCGGGCGTCGCCGTCGATTCCGCCGTCGCCTCCGCGGCGACGGCTTGGGCCGAAGGCAAGTTGCCGGCAGCCGGCTGTTCCGCGGCCCGGGCACGACGGGCACCGCCCATTCGCGCGTCGGCTCCGGCGGCCGAGCGCCGCGGACCGACCGCGCCCGCGGCGGCGTCGCCCGTCCGGCGGGGATTCGCGGCGTCGCCGGTTGGCACGCGGAGCGCCTCGACATCGAGTTCCGCTTCCCCGGATCGTGCTTCCGCCGGTTTCTGTTCGATCAGCGGCTCGCGCGGCTGCTCGCCGAAGTCTGACGTTTCGTCGGCTGCCTCGTTCTTGGTGCGATGGCCTTGCCTCAACGCCGCCGGTGCGGTGGCCGCCGCGGCCGGCCCTTGCGGCTCGACCCCGAGTAGCGCTTGCGCGTGCTCGTCGGCTCCACCGGGTGTATTCGCGGCCGGCGCTTGCTGCGCGGCATCAAGTTGCGTCCGAACTGTGCCGTCCCCCGCATCGCTTTCCTTCGCCGGGATCTCGCCCTCCGGCAGCGCAGAAGCAACTTCAGCAACCACGTCGGTCGTTGTCGTCTCGCCAGCGGCAGCTTCGACCGTCTCGTCAGCTCCAATCGCAACCACGTTGCCATCGATGCGGGGGCCGGACTGCTCGTCGGCCTCGATGGGCGCCGCAGCCTCTGCCCGCTCGGCGTCGTCCGACTCGTCCTCATCGGCCAAGCGGTCGTCATCGGTGGTTGCCGGTTGCGCCGGGCGATCGGGCGGCGGTGCCGGCGCTGTCGATGCCTCGGCTGGGCGACTGCGATTGGCAGCGTCGGCCGGATCGTTCTGCGCGATCGGCGGCTCGGGCGGCAGCGGCGAATCGCGCCGTTGCTGCGCGCGGTTCAGCGCGCTTTCGAACTCGCCGCGGCGCGCAGAACGCAGGGCGGCCGGATCGGCCAGCAGCACTTCGCTTAGCGCCACGTTGCGTAGCGGATCGGCGCTCATTTGCGACATGTTCCGCGGCTCCTATTTGTCATCTGCCGCAACTGGTTCGTCGGCGGCGGTTGGTTCATCCAACGGCGCGTTGGGCGCTGCCGGACAAGCTGGCGGTGGCACGCAACCGTCCCATCGGCGCTTTGGTGCGACATGTTCCGCGGCTCCTGCTAGGGCGAGATCGGTTGCGGTTGATTGATCGCCGCGCGGGTTTTGTCGGTGGCCTCGGCCAGCGGCACGCCCTCGCGCACCCGTTTGAGGATTCGGCTGAGTTGCTCGGCTTCCTCGGGCGTTTTGAACTCGGTGATGATCTTGGCCCGTTTCGAATCGGACATCTGCGAGAAGATTTCCACCACTTCATCGAGCCGGTCGTCGGCGAGCATCTTGACGATCTGCTCCTTGGCCTGTTTCGGTTTGATGGTTTCCAGGGTGCGCCGCACGTCGTCGAGTCCGGCGGCCGCGGCGCCCTCGCGCATCGCCGCCAGTTCGTTTTCGAAATTCTCGCGCAGCGTCTTGAGCCGTTTCGTTTCTTCCACCAAGGTTTGCTGCTGCTGCCGCACTTCGCGCTGAAGGGTTTGCATCGTCTGTTCGCGCAGTTCGAGGTCGCGCGTGGCGCGGGCCCGGCGTTCGAGCATCTCGTCGAACGAAGGTTGTTCGGGCGCGGCGTCGCTCTTCGGCGGCGCGGCCGGCGCGGCGGCCGAAGGGAGTTCCAAGCCGTAGGCGGCGGCCAGCATCCGCATCCACTTGTCGTGATTGAGCTGCGTTTTATGGATGAAGCCGGCGACAATGATCGCCATCGCCACCACCGTGCCGATGGAGAAGTAGGCCGCGGCCGCACCGAGGATGAGGAACAGTTTGCCCATCACACGCCCTCCCGGCGCAGCGCGCGTTGCTGCGCCACTTCATCAAGCCGCTGCATTTCGCGGCGGCCTTCGGTTTGGCGGAACTGCTCCTCTTGCTTGTTGCGCAGCAGTTCCAGGGTTCGCACCTGCCGATCGGCCTCGACCAGCGCCAGGCGGCGGCGTTCGATTTCTTCAGCGACCGACGCCTGCTGCCGTTGCAATTGGCCTTGGCGGAATCGCAGGGCCACTTCGTAGCGCTGCGAATCGACCAAGAGATCGACGTTGATCGCGCCGGGACCGACGGCGCATCGCTGCTGGCGGCGCAAACTCTCCAGCTCGCGTCCGAGCTGGTCGGCCTGGCGGGCCAGCAGGTCGGCCACGCGATAGGCCTCGGCCAGTTCGCCGCGGCGCTGGTCGCGTTCCGACTGCCGGAGCCGGAGCACGGTCGATAATCGGAAACGAAACACGCTCATCGTCGCAGTCCGTTAGCCCGGCGATTGCGTTGCCGGGTGTGCATTGTTGGCTTTGCCCGTCGCGCCGGCCGAACGAATCGCCTGGTGCCAGCCGATCAATCGATCGCGCGTTTGTTTGAACTCGGCCGGTTCGTCCATCGTTTGCCGGAGGAATCGTTGGATTTCCGGGAGTTGTTCAATGGCGGCATCGACCGTGGGATTCGCCCCGCGACGATAAGCCCCGATCGAAATCAGGTCTTCGTGGTCGCGGTAGGCGGCCAGCAGTTCGCGCATCGCCGCGGCGGCGGCGCGATGCTCGCTGGAGACGACGTCGTTCATCAATCGGCTGAGGCTTTCCAGAACGTCGATGGCCGGGTAGTGGCCCTTCGATCCCAGTTTGCGGGAGAGCCAGGTGTGCCCGTCGAGCAATCCGCGCACGCAGTCGGCGATCGGTTCGTTCGGATCGTCGGCCTCGACCAGCACGGAATAAAACGCCGTGATGCTTCCTCGCGGGCCGCGACCGGCGCGCTCGACCAGCCGCGGCAGCAGGGCGAACACCGACGGCGGGAACCCGCGGGTGGTCGGCGGTTCGCCGGCGGCCAAGCCGATTTCGCGCTGCGCCAGGGCGAAGCGCGTCAGCGAGTCCATCATCAGCAAGACGTTCTTGCCCTGATCTCGGAAGTATTCGGCCACGGCCGTGGCCGCCCAGGCGGCCTGCACGCGGAGCAGGGCCGGTTCGTCGCTGGTGGCCACGACGACGACGCTTCGGGCCATCCCCTCGGGGCCGAGATCGCGTTGGAGAAACTCGTTCAATTCGCGTCCCCGCTCGCCGATCAGTGCGATCACGTTCACGTCGGCCGAGGTGTTGCGGGCCATCATTCCCAGCAACACGCTCTTGCCGATTCCCGAGCCGGCGAAGATGCCCATCCGTTGGCCCAGCCCGCAGGTCAGCATGCCGTCGATGGCGCGGACGCCGGTGGCCAGCGGCTGGGTGATGCGGGGGCGGTCGCAGGCGTGCGGGGGCCGGCGATCGAGTGCGGCGCGGTCGGGCAGCGCCGGGCGCGGGCCGCCATCGACCGTCTTGCCCGTCGGGTCGATCACGCGGCCCAACAGTGCCGGTCCGACCCGCAGCCACCGCGACGTTCGTTTCAGCCGCACCCGTTGGCCGCGGCGCACGCCGGAAAGATCACTGAGCGGGTAGAGCAGGGTCAGATCGTCGCGGAAGCCGATCACCTCGGCGGCGAGCGGGCCCCCGTGCGGCCGCTCGATCTCGGCCAGCGCGCCGATCGGGGCCGGAAACCCGGCCGCCGCCACGGTCAGCCCGACCGAATGCGCAACGCACCCGACAATCGCCGTGGGCGTAAGCTGGTCGAGTTGTTCCTCAATGCTCCACATCGTCGTTTCACCATGTTTCAGCCGCGCCGCGGGCGACGTTCCGCCGTTCGTGCGCCGCACTAGCGTTCCGTCCGATTCCGCATCGAGAGCCCTGCCGTGGGAACACGCGTGCGGCTCCACCCGGCAGCAACTGCGCATTGCAACAGCGAATGGCGTCAGGCGCGCGGCATCAGTCGGTCAATTCCTCCACGATCCGTTTCAACTGCGATTCGATCTGCTGATCAATCACTCCGAATTGGGTTTCCACGCGGCAACCGCCGGGGCTGACGCCGGGGTCGGGCACGATTTCGGCGGCCGTCAGCCCGGCCATCTCTTCCACGAGCGACTGCACCTGCTCGGCGATGTGCCGGTGATCGGCCGGGGCCAGCGCAATCCGCACGCGCGTGTTGCCGGCGGCTAGTTGCAGCGCTTCGCGCACCAGGCCGACGGGAACCTCGGGCCGGCGGGTCAGCTCGCCCCGCACCACGCGGGCGGCAATGGCGGCGGCCACCTCGACCGCAGCCTGTTCCCAGTGCCGCAGCCATCCATCTTTCGATTGTTCGATTTGGGCGATGGCTTGCCGCAGGGCGGGCAGAACGTCGGCTAATTGGGCGGCCACGATCTGCTGTTGGGCCTCCAATGCGGCGCGGCGCCCGTCGATCTCGGCCTGTTTGCGAATCTGAACCGCTTCGGTTTGCGCCTGGGCGATGATCTTGCCCGCCTCGGCCCGAACCTGATCGAGGTATTGTTTTGCTTGGCGGGCCAAGTCCTCGAAATTGAACGTGGCGGCCTGCGTCGAGCGGTGGTGTTCGCCGGGTCTGATGATCGTGGGCATGGGCGGTTCCTCCTTCTAAGCGGCGATATCCCGCTCGCGGTGACGCGGAAGGCGGATTCGGCCCTGAGCGGCCAGGCGACGCGCGGTTTCGGCCACCTCGGCGCGGGCGTCTTCCACATCGCTTAAGCGGATGACGCCGGGCAACTCGATTGCCTCGCGCAGCGCGGCGGCTTGCTCGATGGGCAAGCGGCCGAGGAGCCGAGTGACCAACCGCGGCGGCGCGCCGATCAGCGCCACTTGCGTCAGCTCGTCGCCGGCCGTGCGGAAGACCAGCGCCAACGAAGCGTCGTCGAGAAGGCTCAAATCGTCGAAATCGACGCCGGGCGGGGCGAATCGCTCGGCCAGCTTCGGATCGTGAGCGTTGAGGTTCTCGAGAATCTGCATGCCCACCGGCCCGGCACACGACTGGAGAATGCCGGAAACGGCTCCGATGCCCGCCACGCGCCGCCGCTGCATCGGCACTTGCTTGTTCAATCGCGATTGCAGCGCGGCCTCAACCTCGGCCAACACTTCCGGATCGATCTCCTCCAGATCGATCAGCCGGCGAACCACTTCGGCTTGCAAGCCCGATGGGAGCCGCACCAGCACGGCGCCCGACTGCTCCGGCGTGAGATGAGCTAGAACCAGGGCGATGGTTTGCGGCAACTCGATGCTCAACAGGCTGGCCAGTTTGTCGGCCTCGGCGTCGGCCAAAGCGGCGAAGGGGCGCGGGCCGCTGGGGGCGGATTGAGCGGCCGAACGCGGCTTGCTCGAAGCCAGCCCGAGCCGCGCCGCCAGATCGGCATCGAGTTCGACACCGCTGCCGGCCGTGCGCCGCACCGCGTCGGGCGGGGCCGTCGTCGCTTGGCGGCCGGCGCGCTGGAACTCGTCGAGAACCTGCCGCTGTTCTTCAGGATCGATCGGGCCGAGCCGGCGCATCATGCGGCGGACTTCGGCGGTGCGCGCCGGGCCGATCTGCCGAAGCAGCGCCTCGGCAGCGCTGGGCTGAAGGCTCGACACGAGAATGGCGACTTTCCGAATGCCTTGTTCCGTTGCGTCCATGCTTCTCTTCCGTCAACCTCTCCGCGCAATCGTTCTTTTGAAGTTGCATCGACCAAGGTCTTAGTTCGAGTTGCTGATCCACGATTTGAGAATGTTCGCCGCCACGTCGGGGTCCTCCTGAACGAGTTCCGAAAGCTCGTCGCGCAACGATTTGCCGGTTTGGAAGCGGCGCAGACGATTGGCCGACGCCGCGTCGTCGGCCGCCGGCTCTTCGTCGGCTCCTGTGCCGGCCGCCAACTTCGGGCCGGCGGGCGCCGACGGCAGCGGCAGGGCCGTCGCATTGCCTTGAGGCACGGCTTTGGCGAGCGAGCGGAGCATGCCGATGGCCGCCAGCGCCACGGCAATCACCCCCAGCGTGCTCCAGTGTTCGAGCAGCCAGTTGAGCGCCTGCGGTCCGATGCCCGGCCCGGCCGGTTCCGGCAGCTTGATGTCGGTAAAGTCGGTGACGGTCACCAGCTCGGTGGCGTCGGCGACGCCCTCGACCGGCGGCAGCAATCCGGCGACATGTTTGCGGATCTTCGTCATTTCCTCTTGCGCGATGGTGCGCAGATCGGCGTCGGCCGGTTTTTTCGGTTCGTCGCCCGGCGTGTCGTTGCGGTCGTGCCAGAGCTTCTCGAAGTAGCTGCGGGGCACGCCCACGGCCACGCTGACGCGCTTGGGCGTCAGGCCGATCGTCTCTTTCTCGACCTGTTTGCCGCCCACAAGGTTGATGGTTTCCGTCTCGCTTTCTTCGCCCTCTTCTTTAGTTCCTCGGGCGGCGGCAATGGCGGCCGGAGCGTTGGCTTGTTGGCTGGCGTAGCCCGGCCTGCCGGCGGGCCCGGCCGAGTCGCGGCTGTGCGTCGAAGACTTTTCGCTGGTTCGCCAGGCGACGGCTTTGGGATCGTGTTGAATCTCTCGCGTGCGGTTGAGCTTTTCGCGGTCGAGCACAACCGTCGGCTCAACCGTGACATGAGGCACGTAGCTGAGAGCGCTGAGGATCTTCTCTTTCAGCCGTTTTTCGTGCAGGCCTTGAAGGGTCAGATAAAGGCCGTTCTCCGCGCCGCCGTCGGGCGAATCGCCCACGTACACGCGTCCGTTGAGATCGGCGATGGTGACGTTTTCCGGCTTCAGGCCCGGCACCGCGCCCGAAACCAGATGCCGGATCGAGGCCACTTTGTTGTCGTCGAGTTGAGTTTCGCCGATCGGTTTGACGCTGACCGAGGCGGTGGTGTACTTCTCTCGATTCAGTCCGCCCTTGGTCTCCGTGGCGTAGATCACCGAGGCGCACTCGATGCCGGGCATTCGTCCGATGATCAGAGCCAGTTCCTCTTGCAGGGCGATTTTCGTCCGCTCGCGGCGTTCTTCGCTAGAGACGAACGGATTGCCGCTTTCGTTCGACAACCGATTGAACGCGCTGCCGAAGTTGGGCGGCAGGGCCCGCTCGGCGGCCAGGGCGGCCATGTAGGTCGATTCTTGCCCGCGCGGCACGAACACCTGCGTGCCGCGAATTTCGAAGTTGGTCAGTTTGGCTTTGCCGAAGGCCGCGGTCATCGCTTGCAAGTGCGAGGCCGGAACCGGCATGCCGTGCATCAGGTCCACTTCTGGCCCGGCCACCCGCCCGGTAAAGAGATAGGACGCGGCGACCACCACGGCGGCCAGCAACAAGGCGGTGGTGACCCGCGCGCCGATGGTCATCGATCGGAACAGATCGTTCAGTTGCTCAATCAATCGGTTGATCGTGTCCACGCTCTGTGATTCCTTCGTGTCCGAGGGACTTCGGCGGCTGCGTCATGCGGCCGCCCCGCCCTGCTGCGAACCGGGCCGTCAGATTCGGATGGCTTGCACTTCCTCGAACGCTTGCACCAGTTTGTTGCGCACCTGCAACATCATGCGGAAGGCGATGTCGGCCTTCTGCACGGCGGTGAGCACCTCGGCCGGATTGACGTCGCCGCCAACGGCCAATTGCTCGACGGCTTGATCGGCCGCCGCTTGCATGGCGTTGACTTCATCGATCGATTTCAACAGGTAGTCGCGAAAGGTCGGACCACCCGCCGCAGCCGCGTCGCCGGCCGGGGCAATCCCGCCCGGCGTTTGCAGCGAAAGACCTTGAATCGGACTCATCGCGGTTCACCTCGATCTTTACGCCGACCCTTCCCCGTCGCCGGGTGCGGCCGGCCGACCTTACGCCAGGATCTTCAGTGTTTGGTTGAGCAAGTCCTTGCTGATGTCCATGGCGCCCAAGTTCGCCTCGTAGGCCCGGGCCGCTTCCAAGGCGTCGGTGAATTCGGTCATCATGTTCACGTTGGGGTAGGCGACGTATCCCGCTTTCGGACCTTCCTTCACGGCGTCGGGATGATTGGGTTCGTACTTCCACAGCGGTTCGACCGGATCGACCTCGACTTGACCCACCCGCACCCCGGCGGCGCCCTTGCCGCCAACCGAATCGTCCGTCTCGAAGACGACGAATCGGGGCTGGTAGGGTTCGGGCTCGCCCTTCTCGTTGTGCGTGGTGGAGATGTTGGCCAAGTTGCTGGAAATGGCGTTCATCCGCATGCGCTGAGCCGCCAAGCCGCTGGCGCTGATGTCGAGCGATGGAAACATGCCGCAACACTCCTATTCCGCGATTCGATGCCGAGGGGATTCTGCCGTTCAATTCCCGGGGGCCGTGCCCGGCCGGCGCCGTTCGGGCGACGGCGCAGCCGCTTAGAGCCGCCCGCCAATCGCCGTCTGCAACTGCCGAAACTGATGGACCATGATCTGCAACGCCAAATTGTGCTGCACCTGGTTCTTGACCATCTCCGACACCTGATACTCCATGCCCACCTTGCTTTCGTCGTGCAGCATGACGGTCGGGGTGTTCTGCGCCGTGACGGCCAGCGGTTCGGCCCCGGCCGCGCCGACTTCACCTGGCGAAACGGGCGACGGGCGATGCTTCGCCTCGATTGCGCCGCGAAGCCGCTTTTGGAAGTCGGCCACCGCCAAATCCCGCGCCTTGTAGCCGGGCGTGTCGATATTGGCGATGTTGCCCGCCAGCACGTTGTGCCGCGCTTGCGTAAAGCTGACGACCTGCTCCAACACCGGAATCGTCGTCGATTGAAACAGTCCGGTCGAAGTGTTCATCTTTCCTGCCGCGCCTTGTTCTCGGCGGAGCGGCCCCCGGCGGGCGAAGCGCACAACAGCGCGTCGTTCGCCGGAGGTTCGTCCGTTCGCTATCGTTGTTCCATGCAAGCGGCGTGCCGTCGTTCGCCGAGGTCGCCGGCGATGCCTCGGCAACGGCGCCGTTGGTTCGTTTCGTGGGTTTCCCTTAAGTTCTGTCGCCGCCGCTTCCGATAATTCGGCCGTCACCAATCGGCCAAACCTCCTGCCGGTTCCTCCGGCAGAAACTGCGCCAAGGCCGACCGGCAGATTCTGCCGTTCGCGGCGCTTCGTCGCTGCCGGGCCCGATGGCTTCCGGGCCGGGTTCTCTCCTCTTCGGCGATCACAATTGCGGCCGCGGCGATCCATGCGCCGATGCGGCGACCAAATGGGTTGCTCCATTCACTCCTCTCGGTTGCGTCATCAACTTCACAAGTTGTTCCAGCCGATCGGGCGGAGGCCGCAGGGGCTTCGCCCGATTGTCCGGGGTGTGCTCGCTGCCGCTTCGGCCGCGGCAGAGTCGCTGTTGGCGCTCAACGTTGTACGAACGATTTCTCCCGCGGGGCATAGCCGTACTGGCGCAGCTTGCCGGTGAGCGTTCGGACGCCGATGCCCAAGGCCTGGGCGGTTTTGGCTCGATGCCCGCCGAATCGCTCGAGCGTGGCCTCGATCAAACGCCGTTCCATCTCCTGCAAACTGACGCTCTCGACCTCGATCGCCGCGCTTGGGGCCGCGGGCGGTTCGCTCCGCCGGCCCGGGGCGTTGACATCGCCGGGCAGCGCCATGATCCAGCGTTGCAGTTCGTCGGCGGAGACGGGCTGTCCGGTGTTGAGCACGGCCGCCCGAGTCACCAGGTTTTCCAACTCACGGACGTTGCCCGGCCAGTGATATTCCATCAGCAACTCGGTGGCCGACGGTTCGAGCGCGCAGGGCGCCCGCATCAGCCGTTCGGCGCAGCGTTCGAAGAAGTACTGGGCCAACTCGGGTATGTCTTCGCGGCGTTCGCGCAGCGGGGGCACCACCAGCGGCACGACCGCCAGGCGGAAGTACAGGTCTTCGCGGAATCGGCCGGCGGCCACTTCGCCCTGAAGGTTGCGATTGGTGGTGGCCAGCACGCGGACGTCGACGCGCTGGGTTCGGCTCGACCCGACCCGCTCGAACGCCCTCTCCTGCAAAACGCGCAGCAGTTTGGCCTGCAAATTCAGATCGATTTCGGTCACTTCGTCAAGCAGGATCGTTCCCCCGTCGGCGGCCTCGAACCGCCCGACGCGGGCGCTGTCGGCCCCGGTGAAGGCGCCTTTCTCGTGCCCGAACAATTCGCTTTCCATCAACTGGGCGGAGAGCGCCGGGCAATTGAGGCTGACTAGGGGTTTGTCGCAGCGGGGGCTCGATGCGTGCAGGGCGCGGGCCACCAGCTCTTTGCCGGTGCCGCTTTCGCCGATGATCAACACGGTTACCGGCGTCGGCCCGATTTGCAGAATCCGTTGGCGCAATTGCTGCATTGCCCGAGAACTGCCGATCATGGCCGGCTGATGCTCGTCCGCCCGCGCCGCTTCCGCCTGGCGCAGCATCCGGCCGTGCTGCAAGGCGCGAGCCACCAACTGCTCGATCCGATCGGCCGAGAAGGGCTTTTCGAGATAATCGAATGCGCCGTGGCGCATGGCCTCGACGGCCGTGGCCACCGTGGCGTAGGCGGTCATCATGATCACCTGACCGGGGAACCGGCGCAGTTGGAGCTGGCGAATGAACTCCAATCCGTCCATGCCCGGCATGTTCAGATCGGTCACCACGCAGTCGAAGGCTTCGGCGGCCGTGCGGGCCAGCGCCTCGGCCGCGCCGCAGCAGCATTCCACGGCGTGCCCGGCTTGGCGCAAGACGAAGGCCGTCGACTCGCGGGCTTCGGGATGATCGTCAACGATCAATACGCGGCCGGTGGTTCGGGTTCGGGGTGTTTGCCCAAGTGTGTTCATGCCGCCGCCTCCTGCGCCCGGGTCGGAAAGAAGAGTTCCACCAACGCGCCGCCTTCGGGCCGATTGCCGATGCTCGCCTCGCCGCCGTGGGCTTCGACGGCGCGGGCGACAATCGCCAAGCCCAGCCCGGTACCTTGCCGCTTGGTGGTGAAGAAGGGCTCGAAGGCGCGGTGCAACGCGTCGTCGCTCAACCCCGGACCGGAATCAGCCACTTCCACCGCCACGCCGTTGCCGCGGCGGCACGCGGCGATTTTCACCCGGCCGCCATCGGGCATGGCGTCGACGGCGTTGAGCACCAAGTTCATCAGGCAGCGCTGAATCATGTGTTCGTCGGCGATGAGCCGCAGGTCGGGCGGAATTTCCACCTCGGCCGACACCGACTGGGCCGAAAGCGTGGGGGCCAGCGTTTCGAGCAAGCCGGCGACCAGCGGCGCCAACCGAAACGGCCGCAATTGCACGGCGCGATCGGAGGCGAATTGCAGCAGGTCGTTCACGGTGCCGTCCACCGCGGTCAGGCCCGCCAGCGCCTTGTCGAGCACTTCCAGGCTGCCCGAATCGCCGCCGATGCGGCGCTGAAGCAGATCAAGGTAGAGCTTCACCGGCACCAAGCCGTTGCGCAGTTCATGGGCGACATGCGCGGCCATTTGCCCCAAGTCGGCTAGGCGGTTCTTGCGGGCCAGCTCGCGGTTCTTCACCTCCAGTTCGTCGGTCAGCCGACGGACCTCGGCGCGAAGCGCTTCGTGGGTGTGCTGAAGCCGTTCCGTGGCGGCGTTCCAAGCGGCCAACACCGCTTGCAACTCGCCCGGCGGCCATGCGGCCGGATTGCCGCCGGCGGCCTCGGGGGCGGCCCGCTCTGCGCGGTTCTTCAGGGGGTCAGCGGACTGAGTCATATTCGGAACCTCGGGAAAGCGAATGGTTTCGCTCTCGGCTTCGTCGCAGGGTCGCTCGGGCGGCGCGCCCATCGGCCCCGGGGCGCTTTTGTCGGGCGTCTCCTCAACCGGCGCTGACATCCAACTGACACGCCCCGTCTTGCGGGGGCTCTAGGTACGACTGCCGCGCCTGCGCGGCGCGGTGCGCGCCCTGCAATCGGTGCGCCACTTCGTCGCGACGCCGCGTAAGCAGCGCCTCGCCTTGTTTCTCACGATTCATCACTTCGGCCAGCAGCAACTCGCACTGCTCCGCCTCGTCGGCGCAACGCTGTTTCACTTCGGCGCTGCGCCAGCGGCGCGCCTCGGGAGGATCGCCGCGGAAGGGATCGAGCGCGCGCTCGATCCGCTGGAGCTGTTCGATCATCCGTTGCTTGACGACGAGAAGATCGAGCAACCGCGTCATGTCGCCGCCGTCGATCAACTCCATCTGACGGTGCGACAGATCGCGCAGTTGCGTCAGGCAACTGCGTTTCGCCCGCAGAAACTCGTACAGGTGATCGGTGGGAAAGTCGTCCATGACTGGTCCCAATGCCGGGGCGGCCGCGCCGTCGCCCGGGAGGTTACAATCGTTCGAGGTCGTCGAGAACCTCGGTCCATTGGCTTCGAGAAAAGGGCGTCGCGGAGACGAATCCTTCGTCGCCGCTGATTCGTTCCAATACTTGCCGCGCTTGGGCGATGGCCTGCTGCGCGTCGATCGGGCGTCCCAGCCGCCGATAGAGCGCGATCAATTGCGCGTAGGCGTTCAGGGCGGCCGGTTGATGTTGATAGCGGATGGCCGCGGCGGCGAACGTGCGCGCCGCCGCTTCATGTTCTCCCAGGTCGGCCAGCGCGGCGCCGATGGCGAAGATCGCATTGCGCAGCATGGCGCGTTCGGCAGGCGTCGGCATGCCTGTTTCGTTGCGCGATTGCAAGTCGTGCTGCACGCGGCGATAGAGGGCGAGGGCGGCCTGCAAATCGTCGTGAACCGCTTTGGGCAACACGAGCCGCGCGCCGGAGTCGGCCGACAATTCGGCGGCGGCCAGCGCGGCGCGGGCGCGGCGGGCCAACACGTCGGCCAAGGCATAGCGCGCCGACACGGCCTGCGGGGCCTTCGGGTAGCGAGTCAGGGCTTCCTGCAAGCGGGCGATCGCCTGCTCGGCGTCGCCCGTCTCGTGGGCCAGCATGCCCAGGGCGAAGAGGGAGTCGCGCCACTCGATGCTGTCGGGCGTCAGCGCGTTGCTGCTGAGATTGTCGTTGAGATGTTGCTCGGCCTGCTTCGGCCGGTTCTTTTCCAGGCACGCCCGCGCCGCCAACAGTCGCGCGCGATGGACCGCCGGATCGCGCGGAAAGAACTCGATGCACTCTTCCAAGGCCTTGCCGGCCGCCTCGACCCGCCCCAACGCCAGCAACGAGTCGCCCAGCATCAGCAGGGTTTGCGGATGCCGCCGCCGCACTTCGTTGCGGAGGTAGAGCCGAGCCATCCGCACGGCCCCCGAGTAGTCGTGGCCAAGGTAGTAGCTTTCCGTCGCCGCAAAGAGGTAGTCGGTGTATTCGCGCGACGTGATCTCGACCTGGGCCAATCGTTCGTAGGCGCGGCCGGCCTCGCGCAGTTTCTCGCGGGCCTCGACGCGCTTTTGCTCGGCGGCCTCGGGGCGCCGTTCGCTCTCGGCTTCGGCGGCCAAGCGGCGTCCCCAGGCGGCCAGCGTTTCCGCTTCCAACCGGCCGGCTTTGCCCGCGCCCAGCAACGGCGCCGCGTGGCGCGCCAAATCGACGGCCTGCGCTTGGTCGGTCGATGCCAGGAGCCGTTCGAAGCGGGCCAGCAGGGCCTCGGCGATTTCGGCCGGGGCGACCCATCGATTGCGGAATCCCTCGGCGGCGGCCGCCTTGCCCAATCGGTCCATGATCGCCATCGCTTCCGAATCGTTGTTCTCGCGCCAAAGCAGCAGCATTTGGCGGAACTCGGCGGCCCAGGCTTCTTCGGTTCCAGGATGCAAACGCGCCAACCGCGCAAATTGCGCGGCCGCTGCCCGATCGTCGCCCAGCGCCCGAAAACACTCGCCCG
>JARKPK010000063.1 GCA_029975295.1 Thermoguttaceae bacterium
CCGCTGGGCATGCCTGTTTCAGTCAAGAGACTCTTGCCACCGCTCGGTTTCGCTCCCGACGATCGCATCGCAATCGAGCGTCTGAACGAAACCGCGGAAAACGAAATGCGCCCCAAGCGGGCGCAACACACAATCGGCCGCTTTGCTGCGTCAGCGGCCGCTTTCCTCATGGTGTGGACCTGTTCAGCGATTCTCGCAAGCGGTTGCCAAACGTCGTCTCGGCGCGCTGTGCCGCGTACGGCCGTGGTGTTGCGATGATCGCCGGGGCGGGCGAATTGCGGGTTCCTGCGGCGACGCCCTGTGCAATCGCGCGACACGAACCCCGGGGACAACTCCGCCTAGAATAACACCGTCGGCGGGCCCGGTCAATCAATCGGCGTTTCGGTGTGTTTCCCCCCTTCCGATTGCCGACCTATCCTGCCCGCCGGCGAAATCCGCGAGGTCGTGTGCGACAACCGGCGTGCGCCCGCAGCCGTTTTTCTTGTCTTCTTGCGTGCAGATCAATCATTGAAGGAAACGCCCGATCGATCGCGGTTTCATCGCGACAGGGGGATCGCAAGGGAGCGAAGGCGCCCCGACGGCGAATCACGCGCCGCGCGCGAACGACGCGAGGATCGTCCGCGCCTGCTTGCCGCCGAGCCAACGGGGTTCGTTGACAAGCCGCCCGGCCGACGGGACTCGATTCACGGCGTTGGACCGCCGGCAGGCCGGATTTCCACCTGCAACGAGCCGGCGTTGTCGGCCCACTCGGAGGGCGATTCGTTGATCTTGAAATAAAGCGTGCCGCTTCGCTCGGGGGTGAAGGTTCGGCCCAATCCCACTTCGATCGGCGGCCGCAACAGCGCCGAGAGGCCCGCGGCAGGCGCGTCGGGCCGGATGCCCATAAGCAGTTCGCCCAGCGGACGGCCCCGGTAGTAGCGGATGGTCACCCCGCCCGGCTCGCACGGCCAGGGCTTCGGCTCGGCGGCAACCTGATAGCGGCCCGAAGCGCGGAGCGTGTAGCTTCTTCCCGCTTCGACGGCCCACCCGCTCGATTGCCAGCCGCGGTCGGCGGCCACGTCGAAGGTCGCCCCGGGCGCGGGCGGCTTGCCCGGCCCGAAAACGGCCGAATCGCGGGCGACATCGTGCCCGTATTCGAGCGTCATGACGAAGATCTGCCAGTGTTCGGCCAGTTCGGCCCAATCGTCGGCAAAGGCTTGCCGGAACTTTTCGTTGAACTGTTTGTCGAGCACGTGCTTCTGCATTTGTCGGAAACGGGCCTGGTAGCGCGGATGATGATCGAGAAGCACGGCCAGCGCCCACGACCACGCGTATGCGTCGTTCTCCAAGTAGGCGGTCGGCTTCAGATCGAGCACTGCGTCAACGCGCTTGCCGCGTTTGGCCGCCAGTTCGTCGCGGATGATTTTGATTCGGCCCCACATCGGCACGTCCTCTTTGTGCCGGGGGACGATGCCCAACATCAGCGTTCGGCCGTCCCAGTGATGCGTGGACAACAGTTCGGCCGTGCCTTCCATGAACCACGGCGGGCCGCACGCTCCGAGCTGAGTGTTCATGAAGCAATGCACGCCTTCGTGCAGCAGCAGGTGGCGGCGATAATAATCGCTCGGTTGGTCGTCGAGCCAAAGATCGTAGTTGCGCGCGTAGCCGAACTGGAAGGCCGGAACTTCCGGCGGCAGCAGGTTGGCGCGGGCGAAGCGTTCGCGGTCTTTCATCACGCAGGCGGTGGCCCGCCAGGGGCCCAGCGACGCTTCGTCGATGCCGAAGTAGCGGCAATAGTGCGGCACGGCGGCATCAAACAGGGCCGGCAACTCGTCGATCTCTTTGCCGGCGGGCAGGTCGGTGTACAACGCGACCCATCGGCCGGAAAGCTTGCGAATGCCTTCGGCGGCCACGGCGGCGTCTTCGGGCTGCAAACGCGGAATCTTCTTGTCGAAGCGGTCCAAGGAATCGACGGGTTGATCGAGCAGTTCGCCCAACAAACGCCCGGGCGGGCGCGGCGGGGCCGGCCGGCTGCTCGACTCCGCCGCCCATAGTGTTGCCGCAAGCAAGCAAATTCCCGCCCAACAGGCCCCTGCCCGTCCAATCGCCCTCATGCCGTCTCGATCGATCATCGCCATGCTCGCGCTCGATAAGTTGCCCGTGTTGCGATGGATTGCGAAGGATTGCGAAGGGCAGTCAACGGCGGCCGATCGGGCTCGGCTGCGCAACCGAAGCGAGCCCGGCGCGGCGTTGGCGCAAACGAGTGAACCAAACGCCCAGGCCGACGGCAACCGCCAGCATGCCCACGCTGATGTTCTGAGAGATGCTCAGCCCGGTGCCGAACACCGCGCTTTCGTCGATGCGAACGATCTCTAAGAGAAACCGCGAAACGGCATGCAATCCCAGCCCCAAAGCGAACAACTGGCCATCGTACTTCAAATAGGGTTCGATCGCCAGCAACAGCAGGCACAACAGCAGCGCGTCGATCGCGCTGTAGAGTTGCGCCGGATGCACCGGGCGGCTTCGTGCGGGCAGCGGCAGCGGAGCGACCTCGACGGGAAGTTTGCCTTCGAAGACGAACTCGACCGGCCGCGGTTGCAGGGCCAACGATCGAAACGCGTCGGCGGCATCGTCGAGCGACGCAAGCCGTCGGCCGTTGATCGCCCGCAGCCGATCGCCCGCGGCGATTCCGTGCCGCGCCAGCGGCGAATGGTCGCCGATCCATCGGACGGTCAGGGCGTCGGCCGAGGCGGCGCCCGAAGCTGCGCCCGATGCCGGGGCCGAAGCTGCGTCCGAATCGCTCGCTGCGCGGCGAGCCGCATTAACGTCGCTTGCAGAACCATTGGCCTTCCCCCGATCGCCTTTTTGCGCGCTCCCGCTGCCGCAACCGCAACCGCCGCCGGTTGCGCAATCCGAGCACTCGGCGCCCACGAGCAATCCGAATTGGAGGCCGTGGTCGAGCTGGACGAGGTAGGGCGGACTGTCGAAGGGAAACGTCACCGCCCAGGGCAAGTCGCTCAACCCGCCGAAACAGCAGCCGTTGAGCAGGCAGCCGATGCGGCCCAACGCTTGGCCCAGAGCGAAGCTGGGCACAACCAGGTCGCAAAGGGCAGGCAGAGGCACGCGGCGCACCAGGGCGAACACCACCAGACCAACCACCGCGCCGATCAAACTGCCGAACACGACCAGCCCGCCCCGAGTCACGTTCAACAGGCCGCCGATTCCCGCTGCCGGCCCCTCGGCAAAGGCCGGGGCGAAATCGCGGCTCCAATACTCGATGATGTAGAACAGCCGGGCGCCGACGATTCCCGGCACGAACACCCAGAACGCCAGGCTGTAAACCAAGTCGGCGTTCCAACCGCGCTGCTTGGCGCGGTGCACGGCCAGGGCGATCGACGACAGCACGGCGACAAGCATCATCGCACCGTAGCCGCGGATGGGCAGGCCCTCCGGCTCGGCGACGGCCGGCACGACGAAGCCGATCACGGCAGCGCCCAGCGCCGCCAGCATGATGTGCGAGAGCCAGTCGGTTTCCGGTCCGCGGCGCCGCCATGCCCACAGCGCGGCCCCCAGCGAGCCGGCCAACCAAAGAACCAACAACAAGCCGATGCCGAACAGCGGAACGCCGCCGATGTTCAGGGGGATGAAGAACAGCGTTCGCAGCATCTTCGGCTCTCGATCACTTGGAATCGCGGACAGACGAATCACCAAGCAAGGCCGCCAAGGGCGCGGGCGGCCCGTACGCCGGCGGCTCGGCCCAGCCATCGTCGGTCAATTCGGCGGTTCGAGCAACATGTTGTCGATCAAACGGGTGTTCTCGATGCGGACGGCCAAGGCACAAAGGGTCGGCGCGACAATTCGTTCCACCGGCCGCAAATGCAGCGGATCGACCAAGGCCGCGTAGTCGATCTCTGCGCCAGCCGCCGAGAGCAGCACCGCGCGAACCGCAGCTTCAATCGCGGCCGCCGATCGCTCCCCTTGAGAAACAAGGTGGGCGGCCGTCTCCAGCGCGCGAAACAGCACGGTTGCGCTCCGCCGCCCTTCGGCGCTGAGATACCGGTTGCGAGAACTCATCGCCAGCCCATCGGGTTCGCGCACGATTGGGCAACGGCGGATTTCGACGGGCAGGTGGAAGTCGTCGCGCATCTGCTCGATCACCCGCAATTGCTGGAAGTCCTTCTGCCCGAAATAAGCGACGTCAGGGGCGACAATCTGGAACAGTTTGAGCACAATCGTGGCCACGCCGCGAAAATGCCCCGGCCGCCGTTCTCCCTCGAGCGGCTCGGCCGGGCCGAACGGCTCGACCCAAGTGGCGAAGCCGGGCGGGTAGATCTCGGCATCGTTGGGCACGAAGACGGCCTCGGCAACGTCGGCCAATTGGCGCAAGTCCGATTCGAGCGTCCGCGGATACCGTCCGAAATCCTCGTGCGGCGCAAATTGGCTCGGGTTCACGTAGATCGAAACCACCGTGCGATCGCACTGGGCACGCGACGCGCGGACCAAACTCAGGTGCCCCTCGTGCAATGCGCCCATGGTGGGCACGAACCCGATCCGCTCTCCCCGGCGTTTCGCTTCGGCCGTCCAGGCGCGAACCTCGTTCACCGTGTTCAACAGCAACGGCAAGTCATCGGCAGAAAGAGGGCTCATGGCTGCATCGCCTCGAGGGCCGCGAACAATTCGATCAACGCATCATCGAAAGACACGCCGTTTAGCTGCATCGTCGGGCCGACGTCGGGCCGGCGGAGTTCATCCCAGAACGCGGCGGGCCAGTCGGCGGCCGACGCGGCCGAATCACGATCGCCAGCCGAATCCGAGGCTCCGTCCGTCGAGCAACGATCGTCCGTTTCGTCGCCCTCGTCCTCGCCAGGCCCTTCGTCCCTCGGCCCGTCCGCTGCCGTGTCGGCCTCTGATGCCGCACCGGGTTCCACGGCAGATTCGGGCGGCGGATCGAACGCGACAACCAGTCGGGGACGCGGACCGGCGGTTCGCGTCCGCTGCCAGCGGTCGGTGAATTCAGCGTATTCCTGAATGCCCAAGCAAACCCGGGCGCATCCGCGCAGCCAACCGATCCACAGCGAACAGAGGTCGAACACCTCGCCGATGTCATCGCCGCCGCGCGCAGCGGGCGCGGCGCGCCTCAGTTGCGCCGTCGTCTTCGACCACTGTTCCAACGCCGATTCGAGTTGCCGCGCAGTCAGCCGCGGATGGGCTGCCGCGGCGCCGGTGATCCAACCCTCTGGCGGAGCGATCAGCCGGGTGTCGTGCGGTCGCAGGGCGTGAAGGCGACTTGCCAGCTCGGCGGCTGCCGCCGGTCGAGGACCAGTAATGATCACCAGAGGCAACGACTGGTCCAAATGCGCCCTAAGCTGCGCGAGGGTCCATCCGTTCAAGGGGTGAACCCATTGCGGCGCAATCGCTGCGGCCGGCTCCAAAACGAATCGCCGCCATACCATGCGCGGATGCGGCAAAGTGAGGCTGGGCGATTGGATCGAACGACTGCCGAACAGCAGCAGATCCAAGTCGATGATTCGCGGCGACCACCGCTGTTGCGAGGTTCGCCCGAGTTGCTTTTCGATCGACTGGAGCCGACTGAGAAGAATGCGCGGCCCAAGCGACGTTTCCACCACGGCCGCCCCGTTGAGATAGGCGGGCTGGTCCGGCGGGCCCCCGGCCGGACGGGTTTCCAGCCAGGAACTGACGCGGAGCACCTTGGTTTTGGGCAAGCGATCGAGGGCGGCCACCGCTTCGGCCAACGCGGCGGCGCGGTCGCCCAAATTCGATCCCAAGCCGATCAACGCCTCTGCCACGGCCGATGCCTTTCTCGCCCGCTGTTGCCGCATCGGCGACGGCGCGGTGCAGTGCGTTGATTGCGTCGTGCGACTGTCGGCACAGACGCAGATCGACTTGCCACTGCGTCGGCTTCGCCGCACGATGCCGACTCCGATCACGGCGAAAAAAACACGGAAGGCTTGGGTGGGGCCATCCGGGCCACGGCGCGGGCGCGCCGGCGGTCGGTCCCTACGGTTGCGCCACCCAAGACTCCCGATGTTGTCTCATCCGAACGCTGGCGGGCCGATGCCGTGTTGTTCGTCAAAGAAGCGGCGCCATCGGGCCAACCCGCGGAAGGCCCCATCGCGCGAACGAGCCGAAAACCGGCTCGGCATTGCTCAACTGAGGATCAACAGACTCGCTCGACCCGCCACGACGCCGATCTCGCACAACATGCCGTCGTCAGCAGGCCGATCGCGCATTACCGCTTGGCCCCTTGTCCGCCCCGCCCCAAAGAGCATCTGATCATCGGGCGGCCCGTACGACGGCGAAGCGCTCATTCTCCCCGATTCGAGCAACTTGTCAAGGCAGAGCGCGACGATGAACTCGGCATTGCAAAAAACGATCATTCTTGCCGCAGAAACAGATGATCTTTCCGAATTCTCTCGAACGAAAAACGCGTTCACTGCGGGCGTCGGATGTTCAAACCATGTTGATCATCCGGTTGCTGTCGGCGGCCGATGGGCGATTGTGCCGGCCGGGCGCCGCATTGCCCCCGAACCACCCGATCGATTTACGCGATTTCGAGCTCGGCGCGTTGTCGAACCCGATGAACAAATCGATCGAACAGGGCCGTGCCCGCTGCGGCCGTCGGCGTCATCCGCTCTTCGCGCCGCCTGCGAATCTCGCCCACGCGGTGCGCCCCGATCTCCGCGCAATCGCCGGCAAACTCCTCGGCGGTCAACCATTGCTCGATGATCTCGGCCGTGATTTCCGCATGAAACTGCACGGCCCAGGCATTGCCGAAGCGAAACGCCTGATGCTCGCACAGCGGCGATCGGGCCAGATGCTCCACCCCCAACGGGAGGTCGAAGGTGTCGCCGTGCCATTGAAAGACGGGCATCGGATTGGGTATCCCGCTGAAAAGCGGATCGTTTTGCGCGGCGGGAAGCAATTCCACGTCGTGCCACCCGATCTCTTTGACATGGTTGCGATAGGTCCGAGCCCCCAGCGCCCTGGCCATCAGTTGCGCGCCGAGGCAAATGCCTAAAACGGGCTTGTTCAGAGCCATCATCCGCCGCAAAGAGCGCACTTCGTCGGCCAGAAATGGATACTGCGCTGTTTGAGCGGCGCTCATCGGTCCGCCCAAGACAATCAGGCCGGAAGCGGCCGACGGGTCGAAAGGCTCCACGCCGGGCTCGTAGAAACGGACGACGACCAACTCGACGCCGTGCCGGGACGGAAGACGCTCCACACTGCCTAGCGGCACGCTAGGCGCGTGACAGAAAACATAGATCGGTTTCATTGCCGAATCGCGCCGGATCGAAATCGAAGAAAAGCGAGAAAGAGAGGTTGTCGCGCTCCGGCACGTCCCGCGAGAAACCCTCGCGCAGCAACCATCATAGCAGCCGGAATCGTTCGGCGTCAAACGCTTGCGGAAGTTCGAAGCGCCGAGAAAGATCCCGGCCGGATCGGGCGCCCTGCCGTTTGGCGCCGTCCGTGCCGGTCGGTCTTCCCGCTGGCGCGATCCATGCCTTGAGCAAGTCGCAATTCCGTGGATCGCTTGCCTGCCCGGCCCGCGTGAGATAGCCTGAAACGGTGCGCGCTAGCGCAGAATCGAGTCGGTGGTCGTTCGATCGGGATGAACCGGGGAGGAAGCATCGTGGCAACTTGGCGACGGGCAGCGACGGGGGCCGCTGTGTGGTCGATCGCGCGGATGGCTCATGCCGCCGGCGACGACGTGGTGCGCATCGCATTGATCGGTTGCGGCAATCGCGGCACCGGCGCATGCCGCGAGGCGCTGCTCACCCAACAAGGTCCGGTGCAGCTCGTGGCCTTGGGCGATCTGTTCGCCGACCGCATCGAGCGCAGCCTGGGCAACCTGATCAAGTACCCCGAATTGAAAGCCAAGATCGACGTGCCGCCGGAACACCGCTTTACCGGCTTCGACGCCATCGACAAAGTGCTCGCCGCCGGGGTCGATTTGGTGCTGCTGGCCACCCCTCCGCATTTTCGGCCCATGCACTATGCGGCCGCGGTTGCCGCGGGCAAGCATGTGTTCATGGAAAAGCCGCTGTGCGTCGATGCGCCGGGCTATCGGCAATTGGTTGCCGCCAACGCCGAGGCGCGGAAGAAGAAGCTCTCGGTGGTGGTCGGCCTCCAACGGCGGCATCAGCAGAACTACCTCGACGGAATCGCCAAGATTCACGAAGGCGCGGTGGGCAAGGTGCAGTTGATCCGCACGTACTTCAACATGCCCGGGGGCGGTCGGGCGGGCACGCCGAAGCCGCCCGAAATGAGCGAAATGGAATACCAGATTCGCTTTTGGGGGATCTTCACCTGGCTGTGCGGCGACCACTTGGTCGAACAGGCCACGCACGAAATCGACGTGGCCAACTGGGTGATGCAATCGCACCCGATCCGCGCGCAGGGGATGGGCGGGCGCGAGGTCCGCAAAGGGCCCGGCAACGGCGACATCTGGGACCACCACTGCGTCGAGTTCGAATATGCCGACGGCACGCGCCACTTCTGCCAGGCCCGACAGCAGCCGGGCACGTGGACGCATGTGTCGGACAACGTGTTGGGCGACCGCGGCGAAATGACCATCGGCACCGGCGCGTGGGGCTACGGCACGCTCAGCCCGCGCGAGCTGCGCGATCGGAATCGGAAGGTCGATAACCCATACCAACGCGAACACGAAGATCTGATGCAAAGCATCCGCGGCGCCGGTGCGTACCGCTGCGAGGGCGACTACGGAGCGGAAAGCAGCATGACGGCCGTGATGGGCCGCATGGCCACCTACTCGGGCCAAATGGTTGCTTGGGACGAGGCGATTCGCAGCGAAACGCGGCTTGGGCCGAAAGAGTATGCCCTCGATGCCCCACCGCCGGTTCGCGCGGCCGACGACGGCAGCTACGCCTCGGCCATCCCCGGGGTGACGCCGCCGTACTGAGCCCGGGGGCGAGCAAGCGCGGCCGACGTGAATCGAGGCGAGCGGGTGCGACCCGATTAGGACCTGCTCGCCGGCGGGTTCGGGCAGTAATTGCGCAGTGGCGCAGGGCGAAAGCACAGGCCCCAACCGAAAAAACGCTTGCTTGATTTGCCGCACTTTTGCGATAATCGAAGGGTACCTTCCTGCAATACGTGCCCTGCCGATTTTGACGGAGACCATTGCCAAAGGCGATCGCGCCGGCATGTTTTCTCCCGATTCCCATACGGTTTTTCTCGAAGCGGAGAGTAGTCGATGATCAATCCGATTTCGCGGCGCGAGTTCTTGGCGGATACGGCAGCCTTGGCCGCGGCAGCGGCCGCGATGCGCGGCTCGGCCGGTTTTTCGGGCGAAGCGAAGCCCGAGCTTCCGCGGATCAAGTTGGGCAACGTCGAGGTGTCGCGATTGATCCTCGGCAGCAATCCCTTTTGGGGCTATGCCCATCAGCCGGGCGATCTCGGCACACGGATGAAGGAGTACTACACCGACGAGCGGATTATGAGCCTGCTCGATGAAGCGGCTGAGCTGGGCGTTACTACAGTCGCCTCGCCGCCCGACCCGCGGTGGATCACTCTT
This sequence comes from Thermoguttaceae bacterium, assembly GCA_029975295.1. Taxonomy (GTDB): domain Bacteria; phylum Planctomycetota; class Planctomycetia; order Pirellulales; family Thermoguttaceae; genus JARKPK01. The sequence goes on from JARKPK010000063.1 coordinate 9,533, forward strand.
TACGATGCCTATCGCGCCCGCGGCGGCAAGTTGAAGGTTTGGCTCGCGCAGGCCCACGGCAACCCGAAGAAGATGAAAGAGGAGATCGATCGGGCGGTCGATGCCGGCGCGGCGGCCGTGTTCATCCAAGGGCATCGGGCGGAGGATTACTACGCCCAAGGCAAGTTCGACGAAGTCCGCGCGTGGATCGAGCATATCAAATCGAAGAAGGTGCCCGCCGGCATGGCCGCGCATCGGGCCGACGTGCATCCGGCCGCGGAAAAGGCGGGCTTTCCCACCGATTTCTACTTCCAGTGCTTCTATCGGCCCGAAACCTACACCACCGAAGACCGCGACTTGGCCGTGGCCACGATCAAGCAGATCACCAACAAGCCGGTGATCGCCTACAAGATTTTGGCGGCCGGGCGGATCCCTGCGCCCGAAGGCTTCGCGTTCGCGCTGAAATGCCTGGCGGCCAAAGACGGGATCTGCGTCGGCGTGTTCCCCAAAGACAAGCCCGACATGCTGGCGCAAGACGTGGCCCTGGCCTGCCGCGTGTGACCAACGGGCCTCGCGGCGAATAAGCGGATCGACGGCGGGCCGATGGGAACCGATGAGGCCTGCTCGCCTGCCTTGTTTCGCGCCGTGAACCAGCCGCTTTGCTCGAAGGGAAACTGCCATGACCGATCGATCGCACTGTGCCGTGGAGCCTTGCCGAATGGCTCGTCGATTCCCGTGGGCTAAAGGTTTGATCATCGCGTTGGTCTTGACGTTGTCGGCAGCCTCGGCGTGTCGGGCCGCCGAACAGCCGAAAGACGACGGCTACCGTGGCATCTGGTACTTCAATCAACCGTCGAACGACGAATATCGCTACAAGTACAGTGGCGGTTTCGCCACCTACCCGCAGCAGATGTTGCCCTACGCCTATTACGCCAAGGCGGTCAACAAGACGTTCTTTTGCTACGGCGGCCGGCTGAAGGAGAAGAACGAACTGCTGCACATGGTCAGTTATTACGATCATGCCACCGGCCGGGTGCCGCGTCCGACGATCTTGTTGAATAAGAAGACCGACGACGCCCACGACAATCCCACGATCATGCTCGACGACGCCGGGCATGTGTGGATATTCTCCGCGGCCCACGGCACGGCGCGGCCGTCGTGGATCCACCGCAGCACCAAGCCCTACTCGGTGGACGAATTCGAGCAAGTGCTGGAAACCAATTTCTCGTATCCGCACCCGTGGTGGATGCCCGGCAAGGGATTCCTTTTCTTGCACACGCGCTACAAGTCGGGCCGCGGCCTGTTCCAAATGACCAGCTCCGACGGTTTGCAATGGAACGAGCCGCAGAGCTTGGCGCACATCGAGATGGGCAACTACCAAGTGACATGGCGTTGCGGCAACCGTTTGGCGACCGTGTTCGACTATCACCCCAAGCCGCTGGGGCTGAATTGGCGTTCGAACATCTACTACTTGGAGACCGACGATCACGGGAAGACATGGCGCACGGTCGCCGGCGAGGCTGTCCAACTGCCGTTGACGGAGGCGAAGAACCCGGCGCTGGTGTACGACTCGCGCGCCGACGGCCTGGTGGTTTACTTGAAGGATCTGAACTTCGATGCCGAGGGCCGGCCGGTGATCCTCTACCTGACGACCAAAGGCTTCGAGTCGGGGCCGAAGCACGGCCTGCGATCGTGGTTCACCTTGCGTTGGACCGGCAAGCAGTGGGTGCGTCGGCCGTTCACCACCAGCGACCACAACTACGATCACGGATCGTTGTATATCGAGCCGGACGGCGCTTGGCAGATCATCGCCCCGACCGAGCCGGGCCCGCAGCCTTGGACCACCGGCGGCGAGATGGTGCTATGGATCAGCCGCGACCAAGGCGAGAATTGGACGAAGGTGAAACAACTGACGCGGAACAGCGCGACCAATCACACCTACGCCCGGCGTCCGGTTGATGCCCATCCCGACTTCTACGCATTTTGGGCCGACGGCAACCCGTTGGAGTTGTCGGAGTCGCGGCTCTATTTCACCGACAAGAACGGCACCCACGTTTGGAGGCTGCCGGAAAAAATGGACAGCGACTTCGCCCGGCCCGAAGTGGCGTGGTGATCGTTTCCGGAACGAGCGGCAACGAGGCGCCTTCTCCCCGAGGGCGCGGATACCAGCGGCCAGAATCGCACGGACGCGCGGCGCAAGGGCGATCGGCGCGGCGGCGGGTTGTGCAGGTTCGTTTACGCGCATCGCGTGCGGACCTTCGGTGCGCTGCGCAAGGTTTCTTGGCTGCTCATCTGCTCATCTCGGCGGCGCAAATCGCTTGACCAGCCATTAGGGCGATCGTACTATGAATGGCGCCTAGGGTCGCAACAACATTGGCGGCCCATCTCATCAGCGATCATTCGTTCGATTGCCCTTTGTACGAGGCAGCGTTCTTCCGCCTGAATCGCGGCGCGTTTGCGGCATGCGATCGATGTCTCTCAGGCGGTTCTTCGTCCGACGGTCGGCCTAGCGACGGCCGATAGTTTGCGTCGGGCTATCTCCAGCGGCGGCCGGGCGGCATGCTGGCCCCGGTCGGTTTCCTGATCTGTTCCGCTCCGAGCCGAGCTTTCTCGGCCTTCGGGCGGGTGTTGTCTCTGCGCACCGAACCACCGTACCCCATCGCTGTTCTCGTAAGGAAACGGCAAGAAAGACCGATGATTCGCAAAACGCTGGCTCTGTTTCTCGTGGTGTGGCTCATGGCGCCTGGGTCGCTGTGGGCGGTCGTCGTTTGGCAAACCGAGGCCGACGGCAACTCGATTCTTTCGGGCATCCAATATGCGGCCGTCGAATTCGGCGGCAACAGCTCCGCAACGGCCTATGGAGTTACCTTCTACGCGCTGGGGTCCACCACCGACAGCTACTCGGGCCACGCGCACGGCGTGGCGATTTATCTGCTGAACCAGTCGGGCGGATACGTGGATACGATCTATGCCGACACCTACCAGGGCCTTTACAACAAGGTCGTGTACGCTGGAACCGGTCCAAGCGGTTATTATTACACGGCCATCCCGTCGGCCACGCCGTACTCGATAAAGATCGTCAACAACAGTTGGATCAGCGCCACCACGGGAGTGTCGGTGGCGGCACAGGTGCGAACCCTTGACTATCTGATCGCCCGCGACGACCTGATCATGTGCAGCGGGGCCGTAAGCAGCGGCGGCATGGCCTGGGGGATGCGCAACGGGTTGTCCGTGCGCGGCACTCAGGCGTTCACCGCCACGACGATCGGCAACATCGACCGACTGCGGCCCGATCTCTGGGGCATTTCCACGAACGTCGCGTCGAGCTATGCCACCCCGCAGGTGGCCGGCGTGGCAGCGCAGATCGTCGGCCGATCGCAAGATTACGGCTGGGCCGACAGTCAGCGGCACGAGGTGGTCAAGAGTATTTTGATGACCAGCACCAACAAAACCCCTTCCGGCTCGTTCACCTCGTGGAACCCAACGCTGCCGAACAACCTCGACCCGATCAACGGCGCCGGCCAACTGGTTTCGTCAACCGCCTACCAAGTGCTCGACGCCGGACAGAAAGCGCTCACCGCACTTTCATCGGCCGCGCCGGGTACGCCGATCGCTTCGCCCGCGATCACCACCTCGGCCCAGGGGTGGAGCTACATCTCGTCGATCAGCGAATACAGCCAAACGGCCCTGGTGATGTACCAGGCCGCGCCCTTCGAAAAGCTTTCGGCCACGTTGGCCTGGGACGTGGTGCCGCCGACCGTCACCGGCATGGGCGGCCCGCGGCTCGACACCAGCACCGACCTGTTTCCCGACTTGAACCTGACGCTTTACACCGTCAATGAAGTCGGCGGGAACTACTTTCTCGGCGCGCCGGTGGGGCTGACGGGCCTGACGAGCAACGCCGTGCTCGACAACGTCGAGCATCTCTACTTCCCCGGCACGCTGCCGGCCGGATACTACGCCTTCGTCATCGAATACGTCGATTCGCCGAGCGTGAGCGGCTACGCCACCGACGCGGGCTTCTCCTTCACGCTTACGCCCGTGCCCGAGCCGTCGTCGCTGGCGCTGCTGGCCGCTCTGGCCGTCGGACTGTGCATCGCGCGGCGCCGCGCGTTCGGCGCCGTGCAGCGACCGACCGGCGAGCATTGACGCTCGAAGAAGCACGGCGACCGCGCACCGGCCTTGTGTTCGCAAAAACCGGGCCCGCTCTTGGTCGGTTGCGCAGCATTGGCGCTTCGAGCGTTACGGAGGCATCGAGGCCGAACGGCCGAATCAATTCTTCAACGATTGCAGCGGCGCGGGAATACGACCGCCGAAGTGGACGAAGGCGTCGCTGGCCCCGGCGTTGCGAACATCAATCACCGGCGAGCTGCCGAACAGCCCGCCGAAATCGACCACCTCGCCCGCCCTCGCGCCCGGAACGGGAATGATCCGCACGGCCGTGGTCTTGTCGTTGACCACGCCGATGGCCATTTCGTCGGCGATGATGGCCGCGATCGTTTCCGCCGGGGTGTCGCCGGGAATGATGACCATGTCGAGCCCGACGGAGCAAACGCTAGTCATTGCTTCGAGCTTTTCGAGCACCAGATGGCCTTGGGCCACGGCGTCGGCCAAGGCGGCGTCTTCGCTGACGGGAATGAACGCCCCGCTCAGTCCGCCCACGGAACTGGAGGCGAACAGCCCGCCCTTCTTCACGGCGTCATTGAGCATGGCTACGGCCGCGGTCGAGCCGGGCGCGCCGATCCGACCGATTCCGAGCATCTTGAGAATCTCGCCCACGCTATCGCCCACGGTGGGCGTGGGGGCCAGCGAAAGATCGACAATGCCGAAGGCCACGCCCAATTCTCGGGCGACCTCGCGGCCGATCAGTTCCCCGACGCGGGTAACACGGAAGCTGGTGATCTTGATCTCTTCGGCCAAATCCCCAAGGGTGAGCTTTTCGCCGAGGGCGATTCGCCGCTTCAGCGCGCTGCACACGACGCCCGGCCCCGAAACGCCGATGTTAACCGTCGCCTCCGGCTCGCCCGCCCCCATGAACGCGCCGGCCATGAAGGGGTTGTCTTCGGGAATGTTCGAGAAGACGACCAATTTGGCGCAACCGAAGCCGCGATCGGCGGCCGTGGCCGCGGCGATCTTCAGAATCACATGGCCGATCTGATGAATCGCGTCCATGTTGATCCCCGCCCTTCGCGAGGCGACGTTGACCGACGCGCACACCCGGCGGGTTTGCGAAAGGACCTCGGGCAGAGAATTGATCACCACGTCGTCGCCGGCGGAGATTCCCTTCTGTACCAACGCCGAAAATCCGCCGACGAAATCCACGCGGCACTCGGCCGCTGCTTCATCGAGCGTGCGCGCCAGGCTGACGGCCGCCGCCCGACCGTGACCAGCCAACAACGTAGCCGCCGGCGAAATGGCCAACCGCTTGTTGATTACCGGAATGCCGTACTTGATGCCCACGCGATCGCAGGTTTCGACCAGGCGGCTGGCGCGGGCGACGATTTTTTGCCGCACCTTCTTGCACAGATGATCGACGTTCGGCGCGGCGCAGTCTTCGAGATTCAGCGCCAAAGTCACCGAACGCACGTCGAGGTGTTCGGCATGGAGCATCTGAATCGTCGAGAGGATTTCGTCTGTTCGCAACATGGCGAGTTCCATTCCCGTAGCGAGGTCAAAGCGGCAAGGTCGCCGGCGTACGCGGCCCTTGCGGAGGCGCCCCGGCGGCCGGGCCGGACGAAACGATCAACGGCGTCCGAACGCCTGCAAACGCAGTTGGTTGGTGGCCACAAACACGTTTTCGTGCTGGAGCTTGACGGTGAAGCCCAACTCAGAGCCCATCTGCTCCAGGTCGGCCTGCAACATGCGGATGTCCCAATGGGCGGGCACTTCGAGTTGCCCGATCAGCACGAACTCATCGCCGCGCAAGTCGCCGTAGAGATCGACAATGTTGATGTCTTTGCCCGCCAGGTATTGGCTGAATCGCCGCACGATGCCCGGCTGATCTTTGCCGAAGGCGGTGATGACGAAGCGATCGGAGGCCTCCCGCGCGGGCGAGGCGGGCATGGTGCGACGGACCATCACCTGATAGTCGCCGCCGTTGGCCGGGGCCGAGCGAACCTGCGCGGTGAGTTTCTCCGGGGCGACCGGTTCGGGAAAGCTGACGATCATGATCAGCGTGAAATACCCGCCCAACACCGTTTGGCTGCACGCGTCGATGTTGCCGCCCAACGACTCGACCGCCTCGGTCACGGCCGCGACGATTCCCGGATGATCGTCCGACATCACGTTCAATACATAACCGTGCTCAAATCGGTGCATGAACTCGCCCTGTTGACGGTCGGAGCAGCAACTCCCTTGGGCCGACCGACCGGAGGCCGGCCCCTCCCGAAAAGCCTTGGCAAACAGCCCTCAGAATCGTCCTGCAACAAGGCGAGCCGGTACATTGGTAAAAAGGCTGACGTTCTCGGCAAAAAAACGTGAACCTGATTTGGCAGTTCGTTTTCGAGCCGCAAAACGCCTTCCCTGCCGATGTTGCATCGCGCCGCTGAGGATCAATTAGCCTACCACCTGCCGACCGAAGTGCAAGGCACACCACCACCGAGCCCTCCGCGCGGGCGTGGGGAAAGGCTATGCTTGAGAGTTCCAGCGAAACTGACAAAAAAGGCCGAGTGCTGCGATCCGATAACGTGGCGATAGTGCGGTTTTTCTTCGTTCAACAGCCCTTTTTTCGATATGGGGTGGATCTGCCGACCGGCATTCGATGGCCGATACGGAATCCGGTGTCGCAAGCAGGATTTTCGGGCGTCGGACGCCCTTTGCGTGGGGGCGCTGCCCGAGGGCGAGCGGTCGTTTGACCGCCGGCGCGGCTTTGTGAGCAATTATCCCCTTGGTTGAGGGGGTGCGGCCGTGAGGCCGAGCAATGGGCCGACGGAATCCACCGCAGCAAACCAATTAGGGAGTGCAAGGTTATGGCATGCCGAGGCGTGCGTGGGGCAACAACCGTCGATAGCAACACGCCGGAGGAGATTCTGCGTGGAACCCGAGAGCTTCTGGCACTGTTGATCCGCCTGAACGACATCGAAGAGGCCGATGTGGCCAGCGCCATTTTCACCACCACCAGCGACCTCGATGCGGAGTTTCCGGCCCTGGCTGCCCGCCAGTTGGGCTGGTTCGATACGGCGTTGATGTGCCAGCACGAGCTCGACGTGCCCGGCTCGCTCCGCCGATGCATTCGAATTCTCATTCATTGGAATACTGATAAGCCGCTCTCGGAAATCCAACACGTTTACATCAAGGGAGCGGCCAACTTGCGGCCCGACCGATCGGAACTTCCACCGGTGGATTGGGACGAACTGGAAGGCTGGATTTCGACCCATCTCAACGAACTGGCAAAACCGATTCGCCGCTAATCCGCCCAAGCAGGGCGATTCCGATGATTATAGCGGCAGACCTCAGCCGCGTTGGCACAATCCAACCACCCGCCTGGTGTCGGAGGATCACTTCCGCGGCGTCTGCATGGAAAAACTCCCCCAGATGATGGTGCGAGGGCTGCTATCTCTGCGGTGTTTCGTCTTTCCGTCAGGCTGGGCTGCGTCCGGGCCCTGCGGAAGATAGAAAAAACTTATCAATTATGCCGAATATATCGCCGATTAACGGGCGATATGAGGATTCTCCAAATCTGCTCGGGAACCTTGGTAAATGGGGCCATTGTTCATGCCCTATTGGTTACCCGTGCGCTGGCTCGGCGGGGACATGAGGTTGCGATGCTCTGTCGGCCGGGGGCGTGGATCGGCTCGGAACTGGCCGCCGACCCGGTGGAAGTGGTTCGCTCGGAGTTGCGACGTTGGCCGCCTTGGGACTTGCGCGATGCGGCCGCCATGGTCCGCCAGCGCGGCTGCGAGGTGGTGCAAACCCACATGAGCAGCGCCCATTCTTTCGGCGTGCTGCTGCGATGGATGACAGGCGTGCCCTGCGTGGCCAGCGCGCAAAGTCGGCACATCCAACTGCATTGGCCTTGGAACGATTGCGTGGTAGCCGCCTCGGAGTCGACGCGCCGCTATCATTGTCGCTACAACTTCGTTCGATCGGCCCGCGCGGTCACCATTCACAACTGCGTTGATTTGGCAAGGTTCGATCGGTGCAGTCGCGAAATGCGCATGACCGTGCGTCGCCAATGGGGGCTCGATGAGGGTCATCTGTGCGTCCTTTGCGTGGCCGATCTGGTGCCGCGAAAAGGACAGATTTACTTGGTCGAGGCTCTGGCGCCGCTGCGGCAACGATTTCCTCATTTGCGATTGGTTTTGGTAGGGCCGGCCAAAGACCCCGCCTATGCCGACCACGTTGCCCAACGAGCGAAACAACTCGGGTTGGCCGATACCGTTGTCTGGGCAGGCCAACGGCACGACCTTCCAGAAGTCTATGCAGCGGCCGACTTGGACGTGCTGCCTTCTCTCGAAGAAACGCTGCCGCTGGTTGTGCTTGAGGCGATGGCCGCCCGATTGCCGGTTGTAGCCACCACGGCCGGCGGAACCCCTGAGTGCGTCGAGCACGGATCGACGGGTTTTCTCGTGCCGCCGGCCGATCCCCGCAGCCTTTCCGAGTCGCTGGCCAAACTCGTCAGCGACGAAGCCCTTCGCCATCGATTTGCCCAGGCCGGCCGCCGCCGCGTGGAAGAACAGTTCTCGGTCGAGCATCATGTGTCGGCACTGGAAGAAATCTTCGATCGTTTGGCTCGACGCCGCCGCGCGGCATAGCCCGCCAACCGCGATCGTTCGGCAGCGCAGCCACTAATCGAGAACTGCTGATCGGCCGACTCTTGATTTGCGCCGCAAGTGCCCCACATAATGCTGGCCATGCTTGGGGGGGTGACGCTTATCATCAGAGTGCATTCCCTTGAGAAGACCGCGGATTACGGAGAGCGGTTCGGTTGCTGCTTATGGGCGACCGGCTGATTCGTTTCGCGTTACGCACGCCTGCCTTGTTGCGAGGACCTGTTCCGCTCATCACACCGAGAACACGAGCCCTGCGATGCGGCTCGTTTTCTTCAGCGTCCGTCGCGGCCTTTCACTATTTCGCCCCTCTCGGAGCGCACGCATGACACTGCATCAGGCCGGAAGCACCAGACCGAGAAAATCCATCATCGGCGAGAATAATCCTCGTGTTGTTTCAAACAGTGAGTCGCGCCGCCGCAGAAATCTGATTGCGCCGGCATCGGGAACGAATTGCTCAATCGAGCGTCAAGATCAGTCGGAGCAACGGTTCACCGTCCCAAAGCAGTCAGCCGTGCTTTTCATCGCCCTGATAAGCATTGGGGCATTATTCGTGATGGCAGTCGCCTCACCCGTCGCGGCTCGGGCCGCGTTGGTGTGGGGCGGCGGCGGCGAGGTATGGGACCGCCAGTCGGCGCAGTTCACCGGGCAGGTGTGGCACGATGGCGCAGAGGCCCTATTTGCCGGGGCGGGGCCGATGACCGTGCGGGTGTCGGCCGAGGGCGGCACGGCCCCGTTGCGGGTGGCCGCGCTGACCATTGCCGCCCCGGGCTACGCGCTGGTGCCGCACGAATGGGGCGACCGGATCGAGCTGGTCGGCCGACGAACGCTCGACATCCGCTCCGACGCGACGATTGCCGCCGGGCTTTCGAGCGACGGCGGGCTGGAGAAGATCGGCGCCGGTCGGCTCGCTCTCGAATCTGCGTGCGACGTTGCCGGCGCGCTGCGGATTGTGCAGGGCGAATTGGTGCTTCGCGAGTCGGGCCTGCTGACGGGCGCACCCGAGCGGCAGGTGGTGTTGGAAGCCGGCGGCGCGCTTCGGCTCGACAATGCCGTGCCCGTTTCGGCCGATCGGCTCGGCGGGGCGGCGTTGGTCGGTCGCGGCGGCGTGCTCGCGTCGGTTCCCTCAACCGCTGCCGGGGCGAACACGGTCGAGCAGATCGCCTCGTTGGTTGTGCAGCAAGGGCGGTTGACGATCACCCAGTCGTCCGCCGCGAGCGACGGGTCGGCCGTGCTGCGGTTCGCCTCGGTGAGTCGATCGTCGGGCGGAGGAACGCTGCTGATCGGCGGCGCGCAACTGGGGCAGGCGGTCAACCGCATCGAGCTGATCGGCGCGACGGCCGTCAACGGCATTATTCCCTGGGCGGTGGTTCAAAGCGGCGCCGAGTATCATCTGGCGAAGCTGGAAAGCGACGGGCGCGTCGCGGCCCTGCCGTCGGCCGGCTACCACACCGGCAGTTCCACCGGCTGGACGGCGACGACCAACGCCCGACCCAGCGCCACGCAGACCCTTACCACCAACTACGCGCTGAACGCCTTGGTGCTTGATTCGGGCGTGCACCTGAACGGCCCGGGCGGCGACCGCGACATCAACTTTCCGAGCGGGGCGGCTGTGGTTGTGCAAACCGGCGGCGAGAGCCGCATTCTCAACAATAGCGGCTCCGAGTATCGCTTCAACTTCGGCTCGGCCGAGGGCGTGTTTCACATCTTCGGCACGCTGCTTTTCCAACGCGGCGACGGCACGAACATTCTCGGCAGCGGCGGCATCACCAAGAGCGGCCCGGGCACGCTTGTTCTCGGCGATGTCAACGGCGCCAACGGTTTCGCCAGCAGCAATACCGGTCCGACCGTGCTCAACGAAGGAACGCTGGTGGTCAATAGCAAAGGTAATACCTCGGCCTTGGGACTGGGAGAGTTGCGGTTGGCCGGCGGCAAGCTCGTGCTGACCGACGGCTCGGCCGTGGCGTTCAATCGGCCTACGGCGATCCTCGGCGACGTGGAGATCGTGCCGCAGCGTTACAGCAACGGGGCGGGCGTGAGCCACACGTTCGGCGCGCTGACGCTGGGGCCGCATCGGCTGACCCTATCGCGCGGCGACAAGGTAACCTCGGGGCAGTGCGGGGTGTCGTTCGGCAGTGTCGCGCTTCAGGGCGACGCCACGTTGCACGTCAATCGGAACAATGCCGTGGCGACCGCGGTGCTTTCGCTGGGGGCGATCAACGACGGCGGTACGCCGCGGACACTGACGATTGCCGGCGACGGCACGGTGCGGCTCTCGGCGGCGCCGACGAGTTTCTTGGGCACTTGGCGGCTGCAAGGGGGCACGCTGCTGCCGGTGCAGCCGTTGACGGTCGGCGGCAGGCTCATCGGCTCGGGCACGGTTTCTGGGGCGGTGTCGCTTGGCCCCGGCGGCACGCTCGATCCCGGCGACGAGGCGACCGCCGGCACGCTTTCGATCACCGGCACGCTGACGTTCGCTTCGACCGCAGCAGCGGTGTTCGAGATCGGCTCGGCCTCTTCTTACGACCAGTTGCTGAACATCACCGATCTCACCTTCGGCGGCACGCTGACGGCGGGTACGATCGGCTCGCCCACTTGGGCGGCCGGACAAGTGTACAACCTGTTCAACTTCACCGGCACGCCGAGCGGCACATTCAGCACGATCAACCTGCCGAGCCTGCCGAGCGGCTTAGCGTGGAAGGACTACGGGGGTGGGGTGTGTTTCGACTATGCCTCGGGGACGATCGAGATCGTCTCGACCGGCCCGGCGGTCCGCGTGTGGAACGGCGGCAGCCCGACAAACGACAACTGGACCAGCGGCAGCAACTGGGCGGGCGGCAACGCCCCGGTGGCCGGCGACCGCATTGTTTTCGCCGGCGCGCTGCGGACCACATCCGAGAATGACCACATTGGGCTGGTGGTCGGCGGGCTGAAGTTCT
>JARKPK010000073.1 GCA_029975295.1 Thermoguttaceae bacterium
ATCGTTGCGACCGGCCCCTGCCCTCGGGCAGGGGAACCTTCTTCCTTTCCCCTCACCCTGGAGTTACACTGAAGCCTTCCTTCATCCCGAGCGCCACACTTTTCAACCGTCCCGCGCCACACTATTCAACCGGCGTTTACATCCTGGTTGACGCCGATCGCGCCCTGGAAGTCGGGGGCGATCTCACCCGGCGCGGCATAACGTCCGACCGTGGTCAGCCCTTGGGTGATGTGGACGTTGCCGCCGCCGGTGTCGAAGGTGAACTGCGATTCGTCTTCGAGCTTCACATAGCGAACCGAGCATTCCCAGACGCCCGCGCCGACGGTGGAGATCGTGAAGCTGTCGCGTTTCAGCCCGTCGTAGAGGGCGGGCGACGTGGCGGCGAGCAGCGCCTTGACCTGCAGATCGTCCTCGGTCCCCTGGACGACATACAAGAGCTCCGTGCTGGGGTCTTCGCTCTCGGTCGCCTCGCGGCTGTTGTAGCGTTCGTCGATGGTGATCGGCATGGCATGTCCTTACGGCGCGAAGACGAGCTTCCCTTGCTTGGCCTGGTCCAGCAATTGCTTCGTGTTGACGACGATCTGCTCGGCGGCGCGGGCGGTCCGCTCGGAGAGGCTGTCCGCTCCCAGGCCCCGGGCAGCCAGTGCGTTAAACGTCCCCTTGGCCTCGACCTTCCGCTGTTCCTCTTCGAGAATGCCGCCGCTGGACGAGAGGCTGTCTTCGATCCCTTTGAGCCGTTCCGGTTCGCCCCCATCGGCGGCCGCACGTTTCTTGGCAGCTTCGGCGATGGCGTCCTGCCATTCCTTCCGCGCGCCCGCGAGCTCGCCCTCCGTCTCGGCCAGGTCGTCGGCGAACTGCTGCTGCCGGCGGGCATGTTCTTCCGCCTGCATGTCGCCTAGCGTCGCCTCGACACCGGCCCGATCCCGCTCGATCTGGTCGCGTCGAGCTGTGCGCTCACGATCTCGCTGCCCTACGGCATCGAGCATCTGCTGGTCGGCCGCGCCCGTCGCTTCGCTGACCTCGCGGTTGATCCGGTTCACTTCGGCATCGACATCCACCTCGTCGCTAAACAATCCCTTGAGCCGCACCCAGGCCTTCTTGATGAAGCCGATGGTGTTGTGCCAAGTGTGCGTGAGCAGGTTGGTGAAGACGCTCCAGGCGTCGGCCAGGAAGCCCACCGTCTCGGCCCAGCCGACCTCGATGGCCGCCCAGCCGTTGTTGAGAATCTTGGCGACGCCAAACACGGCGTCGGTCCAGAGGGAGAGGAAGAACTCTTTGGCCCCGATCCACAGTCCATTGAGGAAGTGGACGCCGCGCCGCCATTCCATCTTGAGCGAGAGCCACAGAATTTTGGCCGCCAGGGCGATGTCGCCCGCCGCCAGCGCGTCCCCGATCCCCTGCCATGCTGACAGAGCGTCGTTCTTGAGTGTCTCGAACCGTTCCCCCAGCCACGCCAGCGCTTTGCCTCCCAGCCCCGACGCATAGATGAGGTACCCCGCCAGTGCCGCGACCGCCACGATCACCAAGCCAATGGGTGACAGAAGAAACACGATGATCTTCCCCAGGATCGCAATTGCGGTCCCCACGGCCCCGACGATGGTGACGACCGCACTGATGGCCGCGCCGAACCCGGAGATCATGCCGCCCAGAACCACCAGCGCGATCCCCGCCGCGACCACGGCGGCCGCGATATTGAACACGGTGACCACGAGGGCTTTGTTCTGCTTGATCCAGTTCACCACCGCGACCACGACTTTCGTGGCCTTGGCGACTAGGTCGGTGAGCATCGGGGCCAGCGCCGAACCGATGGCGAAGACGCCCGCCTTGATCGATTTCCAGAGGTCGTCGAGCGTGTCGCCGAACAGCGTGGCGGCGGCGGCGTCTTCCTTCGAGATCGTCAGTCCCAGTTCGCGGGCCCGCTGCTCGAGTTCCTCGATCCCCTTCGCCCCGCCCGCCATCAGCGGCAGAAGCTGCGTCCCCGACTTGCCGAACACCTTCATCGCCATCGCCGCCTTGAGCGTCGGGTCTTGAATTTGCGCGAGGCGGTCGGCCAGGAGTTTGAATTGCTGGTCCGGCGAGAGGCCGGCGAGTTCTTCGACGGTCAGGCCGAGCATGGCCAGGTTTTCCTGCGCCGACTTCGATCCCTTGGCCGCGTCGAGCACCGACGCTTGCATCCGGCGCAGGCCCGCTTCGAGCGTTTCGAGGTTCGCGCCCGACTGATCGGCCGCATAGCCGAGTTCCGACAGCGTTTCGACCGCGACGCCCGTTCGATCCGACGCCTTGTTGAGTTGGTCTCCGACCGTGGCGAATTGCTGCACGGCGGCCAGCAGGGGCGCGATGACGCTAGCGCCCGCCGCGACCAGCTTCAGCCCCATCGCCTGCACGCTCGCGCCGAAGGCCTGCAACCTCTGCGACGCCGCACGCAAGCCCTTCACGAGCTTGCCGTCGCGGGTCGAGAGTTCGATATAGGCCGCGCCGGCGCGGATCGATTGGGCCGTGGCCATGCGTCACCTGCCATCCACAAAAATTGTTTTCAACGTGCGAACTCCGGTCTTGGGGGCCACGGCCTTCCGCTCGCCGGCCAGCGGGTTGAACTCGGCCGGTGTGAACGGCTGGGGCTTTTTCTTGGGGTTGCGGTGGACGTTGGCGAGCATGGCCAACAGCGCCGACGTATGCTGCCACGCGTCGCGCCGCCGCGCGTCGACCATCCAGACCAGTTCCCGCAGCGTCAAGGGACCGGGCTCGACGCCGACGATCCCGGCGAGTTGCCAGATGAGCCGCCAGGCGTCGTCTCCCGTAACGCATCCTCGCGCAGCAGCCTCCGAATGCGGTCCCGCTCCGCTTCCAGGGACTCGTCCGTTTCCCGCTCCAAGAGCGCCTCCAGTTGCCGATCCAGCGCCGGATCGTCCAATCGCTTGCTGGCCGTCTCGACCGCCTTCAATTGAAAGGCCTTCAACTTCGCGAGCGCCTTGGCCAGCACCTGACGCTTCGCCTGAGGGAAAAAATCAACGAGTTCCTCCAAGAGGCAGGTCGTGCCCTGATCGATGGCGTCCCCCGCCATCGCGCGGCCAAAGTCCTCGTCGGCGACGCTCTTGGCATCGGCTTCCGGCTTGCAGAGGACGTACAGCACGTCGCAGAGCAGCACCGGATCGGAGACCAGTTGCTCGATGCGTTTCCCTTCGACCGCCTCTAGCAGGTTGACGCCCAAGAGCGATTTCACCCGCTTGATGGCGTCGACGTTGATCGCCACGGTCCAGGTGCGGCCGGCGTTGTCGTTGAAGGATTTCATGTTTGGCTATCGCTCCTATCAGGCCGAGGAACTTCCCTGTCCGTTGATCCACTGGGGCGCGTGGGCGGCATAGGTCGGCTTGATCGTCACGTCGACCATGATCGCCTCCTCCAGCGCTTCGTTCCGCGTGAAGTTCAGGATGTCAAACGTCGCCCGCAAGCCTTCGCTCGACGGATCGTTGATATCGCCGTCCATCACGGCGAACTCGATCGGCGTGTTGGCGAAGAACGCCTGCTGCATGGCCGAGAAGCCGTTGTCCGCCGTGTCCCAGACCATCTGGAACTCGACGCTGGCGTCCTTGAGCGTGCCGACCGTCGCCCGCCAACCGCCGTTGGCGCGGGTCGTCACGTCCGCTTCGCCTTTCTCCAGGTTGAGCGTCACGTCCTTGACGTTGGTCACTTCGGTCCAAGTGGGCGAAGCGTAGTTGCCCGTGTTTCGGTACAGCTTGGCGTCCATCCCTAGTCGCGTGCTCATTGCGATGTTCTCCTATGCTTTGACCGATCCGGCCCAGAGTTTGGGCAGGCGGTCTTTGGTCTTGTCGAGCGCCGGTCCCATGAACGGCCGTTTCGGGTAACGCTGCCGCTTGTAGCGCCCGCCATGTTCGTGCGCGCTGCCTGACTTGCCGACCTTGGCGTGATCGGGTCCGATCACCACGCGGTCTTGTTGCTTCTCCACGTCGAACATGATCGCGCCACGAAGCTGTCCCTGACGGGTACTCGGAGGCTGACCCTCGGGGCTGGCTTTCTTGCGCTTCCGGATGCTGCGCCTGGCGGCCAGCCGGATCGCCGCGCCGGCGTGGCCGAGGCTCTTAAAACTTCCTTGCCGCATCTTGGCCAGCACTTTTTTGGTTTCGTCTTTGGTTTTGGCTTTGGCGGCGATCATCGGCGGAAGATTCCCACAAGCTGTTTGACGATTACGATTCCGAGCAGCGTCACGAGGAGTGTGCCCAATGCCAGCAGCAATCGCGGCATCCATGCCGCGAGTCGCCACCAGCCGTCGATCAGATGCCAGGCCGATCGCCAGACGCGGCGGAGGGGACCGTCGTCTCGCTGCGGGCGACCGGGCCGCTCGCGGCGCTGAGTTTCTCGAGCAAGGTCTGGAACTGCTCCTCGGTGAGCAGCGTCCGTTGGCCGCTCGCGATCCGCCACTGTCGAACCGTCTGCAACATCCACGGCACGCCGAACACCAACAGCAGCGTCAGCGCCGAAGTTCCCGTCACGGTCAGCGCCGTTCCCCAGAGGCCGGCCGCCGGCGTCGCGGCGTCGGGCGGATCGACGCTGGGCGGAATCAACGGTCGGCCATCCGGAAAAACCGGCGTGACATTGGGGAGCGGCGGGTCGACCTTGGGCGGGGGCTGCCACGGCGGATCGATGCCGATCGATCCCTCGGGGGCCCGCTGCGCCGGAGGTTGCGACGGCTGCGACGCCTCGAACTGGGAAACGTACTGCCGGATCGCCGCCGTGATCTGCCGGGCCAGCCGCTCGGGATCGCCCCCATAGGTTCCCTGGAACACGACGGTCTTCGGTTCGCCATAGCGGCCGTTGCGTGGCGGTTGTACCAGGACCGTCGGATAGGCGGTGACCTGAATCCCCTCGAAACGAAAGGACTGGCTCCGATCTTCGCGAGAGTAGACGTTGTAGTGGGCCCAAGAAGTCTTTGGGTCGTTGGGGTCGGCCAGCGCCAAGAGCCACTGGTTCGTCGCCCAGTCGCTCTTGAGTTTCTGGCACGGCGCGCAGCCCTGCATTGTCAGGACCGAGATGAACCACTTGTCGGCGTCGCTCGCCGGCGGGCCCATCGCCTCGACGAACACGTCCTCGGGATCGCTCCGAATCCCATCGACGTGTTGCACCATATTCCCCAGCCGCAACACCTCGGCCGTGTCGACCTCGGGCTGCTGCGCGAGCGCCGGCGCGGCAAGCAGCAAGCTCAGCGTCAGCGCCATCACCAACCATTTCATGGGTCGTTCTCCTGTAGTAGGAATGGAAAGTCACCACCACCGGACGTACTGCGGTCGCTCGGGATGGGGCGGGTAATCGAGGATCACCACCCACTGGCCGCTGGCCAGATGCAGTCGCCGAAAGGCGGCCTCGTCGTAGGCGTCGATGCGACTGGGGCTGTTGTTGTTACAGACGTACCAGGTGCCGGTTCGCGGGTCGTAGCCGACCAGCGTCTGGAAATGCGATCTCCCCGCGCCGATGGCGACGCCTCGACCACTCTCGGCCGCCCACTTCATCCACTCCCAAGTGTTTTGGCCGGTAACGTTATAAATTCGGATGCCGCGCCGCTGGCTGTAGGCCGCAACGCGCGAGGGATACGAACCGCCCCGCTCGCGCGGGCCGTACTCGGTGTCCCACAGCAGCGTCGCCGCCGCCGGCACGTTCTGGTCCACGCCGCACATGCCGATGCTACATTGCACGCAACTGCCGTCCGGGTTGCGGAACCATTGCCGCAGTTCGCGCGGCAAGTCCATCGCCAGACGAGGATCGGGCGGTTCGATGGTTTGCGCGGCTGTGGTGCCGCCGATCCCCAGCAGCACGATCAAGGCCAACATGCGGTGCATCTTGTCGTCTCCTATCGCGCCACCCGAAACGTCAGGGTGACAATGCTGGTGAACTGGCCGAACTCGAGCAGGTGCTCAGCCGCCACGATCGGCTGAATCTTCGCCCCGACGCACATCGCCCCCGGATACCCGGTCGGCCGGCGGCCCCGAAAGTAATCCGCGACGTCCTGGGCGAGTTCCACCAACTGGTCGATCTCCGCATCGCCTCCCGCAAGCTTCTTTTGCACCGCCACGTCGAGTTCGTACCGAAAGTCATGCCGGCTCCGGTCGAGGGTCTCGCTCGCTTCGCTCCGAGGGACGACCGTCACATGAAGCGTCCCCATGTCGGTCAACTCATACGTCGGCGCAAAACTCCGAATGGCCGGCGGTGGGGTGTCGAGAACATTCGCGTTCAGTTCGGCGACGACCGCGTCGGCAAGCTCCAGGATCGCCGCCATCTACGCCTCCTCCATCGCGATCAACTTGGTGTGAATCCGCAGCGTCCGTCGGTAGGGGTCGCTGTACCGCCAGTGCGGTTCGCTCCCCAGCGGCAGCACCTCGTAGACGAATTTCTTGCCGGCGTCGGTTTCCTCGATCCGGTCCCCCTTCTCCGGCAGCGCGTGTTGGCCATTCAAAACCAAATCCGCTGCGTCGATCAGGTAGTCGCGCACCTGCGTGCGGATGATCACCCCCGCGCCGTCGTCCTGCTCGAACACCGTTCGCCCGATGGTCGCCTTCACAACCACCGCCTCCGCGCCGCGCCGGTAGGTCACATCGCGGGTCGCGTGCTTCTTTCGCTGGCCTTCCAGCCAGGCGGACCCTTGGTCGAGCAGATCGGTCATCGGTTAGCTTCCGCTGCTCGAGGGGGCGTCGGGAGGAATCGCGCAGGGACAAAGCCGCACGCGAACCGTCGTGTCGGCGTCGGCCGCGGCGCGGACCGCCTTGCCGAGTAGCTTGTAGGCACCGCCGTTGCTGTCCATTGCCGCCTCGGCGGTCGCCACGTTGTTCCAGTAGACGGGGTCGCCGGCCTCAAACGTGATGCCGACGTTCGCCGCCTTGAAGACGTCGAACACCCCCTCGACCGCCAGCGCGCCGAGCCGACCGGTTGGGATATCGAGCTTGGCGACGCCCACCAGGTCCCCTTGCACGATCACGTCGCCGGCGGTCACGTTCGCGCCGGGTGTGTAGTCGATGGCCTGGCCATCGTGAACGAACTGCGCGATTGCCATGTCTGTTTTTCTCCCTGGGGTTTACGCTTCGCCCTTGACCTTGATACCCGCCAGCGGTTCGGCGAAGTCGACGCCGAAGTCGAAGTAGCCGCGGAACTGGATGCCCAACTTGTTGAAGTCCGCGTCCGTCGCCTCCACCGTGGGCGTCTGCACGCCGTCGAGGAAGCTGACCGCGAGCGAGGCCAGCACGCCAGCGTCGCGGAACAAGTACCACGCCTTGGCGGAGTTGCCGGCGAGTTCCGCGTCGCTGAGCCAATCGCAGACCACCGGCCGATACTTGCCGGCGTGGATGTTGTCGCTCGGGACGGAATCCTTCGCGGAGGCCCCGCCCGTGTTGACCATCGTGCTCTGGAACAGCCGCTGGGCGATGAACTGCAGTTCGGGCGGCACGAGCAGAATCGTCGGTACGCCTCCGATCCGCTTCTTGTCGGGCGTTCTCAGTTTGCGGAAGGCGAGAATCCCCGCTTGCAGACCCGCGCCGTCCAGGTCGAGCGCCGTGCCAGCGCCGCTGATGAAGTTGCCCCTTCCCGACGTGAAGAACGAACCGTTGTCGAGGAACGTTTTCCAAAACACGTTGTTCAGCTTGCGGGCGGCTCCGGCCCCTAGCCGCTCGCGAATCTCGTCCAGCGCGCTCAGATCGTCGTCGATGATCTTGTCGCGAGTCAGCGAGAACATCTTGCCGTAGGTCTTCGCCTGCCGGGTGTACGTCTCCTCTGATAGTTTGCCGTGCTTGATCTCGCCGTCGGGGGCCAGCTCTTCGTATTCCATGTCGTCGAGCAGGCGGTGGCTGGTGACCGTCTTGAAGTCGCTGACGGAGCGGACGACCGCGATCTCCCGCCAAGTCTGATCCCCTTCGCGGTAGGCGTCGAGCAACTCCTTGTTGGCGAGGTTCGAGAGAATCGCCGGCAGCGAGAGCGTGCTGGTTCCCGCCCCTTGCACGGCCAGCGGGACCGACCAAGCGTAGTGCAGCGCCTCGCGGATGTTGCTGGCGTCGATGTAGGGGGAGCCGGAGTAACCGTTGGCCTGGGCGGCCAGGTAAACGGCGTGGCGAATCTTCAGGCGGCGGCCGAACCGGTCCTCGGCCGCCTGCAGCAGATCGGCCGCGTAGTGACGCTCCGGCTGCGCGATGTTACGCGACAGCGCCATCGCCGCCTCGATCAGGCGTTCGGCCGGGTAGCGGTCGCCGGCGCGCGAGGCCGCGATCCCCGGAGCCGCGGGGCGGTCGAGACGCAGCTTTTCGAGTTCGGCCCGCGTCTCGTCCCAGCCTTCCTCGATGGCCCGCGACTCGATGTCGCCGCGCTGGCCCGCGAAAATCCGTCGAATGGCCGCGATCCGCTTGGTCTCGCTCGCCGCCGCCGTTCGCAGCGACCGCACCATGTCGGCGGCATCCAGGGCTTCGGGCATCGAGGGGGAGCCGGTGGTCGGATTCATGATCGATTTCTCCTGGGCCTGGGCGGCCACGCTGGCGCTGGTGTTCCCGTCGGCCCCGAGGTCGACGAAGCTGATTTCACCCAAGGTGGATTTACGGATGATGACCAGCGGCCCGGCGAATTCTCGTCCGTTGGCGGCGGCCACTTGGCCTTCCTTGATGAACTCGTGCTGCTCGACCTTGGCCCCGATGCTCGCCTGCCAGGGAAAGCCGTTCCGCGAGCCCGCGACGACGCGTTCCGCGTCCGGGCCGGGAATGCTCAGCACGCCCGAAGCCGTCAAGCGGCCGTCGCCCTGCGCGATGGCGTGGGTGTGGCCGACCAGGCGGTCGGAGTTGTGGCCGACGCGAATCGGCCGCGACTGCGAGGGAATCGCCATCCCCGCCAGGTCGACGACCACGGGGTATTTCCAGCCCTCCAGGCGCATCGCGCCGCCCGTGTAGGCGATCATGCTGAACTTGGGCAGCGCCGCCGCGCCCTCGCCGGCCGCCAGCGTATCGCCCGCGCCAAATTGCAATTCCGCCGTCAGACTGAATCTTTCAGGCAGCGTTTCGGGAGGCTTCGTCGTCATGCTCCGGTTCCTCATCGGGGTATTCGGGGACGGCCGATTCGGGCCGCGCCGCCAGCGGCGTGATGCCAAGATCCTTCAGCAGTGCCACTTCCTTGGCCCGCTGGCGAAGCTGCGATTCCCAGTCCTGGCCGCGCCGCGCGTATTCGTCGGCGAGCGTGGTGGTGTGGTTGCTTAGCCGCGTGGCTTGCGCGGTGGCTTCCTTGGCCGGATCGACGTGCTCGTGTCCGTCCCAGAACCACTGGTGCGGCCACTCGGCGATGGGCGGCAGGCCGGATGGAAAGAGGCCGGGAATGAGAACCGCTTCGTCCAGCCAGGCGGCGAGGATGCGGTCAAGCACCAGGCATTCCAGATGCGACTGCTCGACGCGGATCGCCTTGAAATACGTCTGGTGGTCGAGCCGACCGGAGGCGTAGTTGTATCCGCTGCTGTTGCAGGCCGCGATGTTGTACGGCATGTTGAGGCAGCGGCAGATTTCGTTCAGAATCTCGCGCTTGAATTCGCCGTAGGTGGTCGCGGGCTGCTCCGCTTCCATCTGGCTCATCTTCCAGCCGCCCGGCATTGTGAGCAGGGCACGCTTTTCGAGTTCGATCGGTTCGAAAGGTTCGGCGGCGTCGGCTTCGCCGTTGGCCGGCGCGTCGGTGTAGAGGATGCCGGCGAAGTCGGCAGCTGTCTCTGCCGCAGCGAGGACCGCCAGCGTGAAACGCCGCAGCTGCGCGAACAGCGGCAGGGCCGGCATGATGTCGGGAATGCCGCGTGCCTGGCCGGGCCGATCGGCGCGGAACCAGTGAATCATCGATTCAGCAGGGACTCGGTCATATTCGCGCCCCCCACTCGCCGACATGTCGCCGGGATGCTGCCGCAGGACGTGGTACTCGGTCGGGTTGCCGGCGGTGTCGAACACGATGCCGTCGACGGCGTTGGGATCGGCGCGGAACAAGTCGGGCGTGCAGACCTGGTCCGCTTCGACAAGTCGCAGGTCGAGTTGGATGGCGGTCGAAAGTGCGGGGTTGCTGGTCAGGATGCCGAACGCCTCACCGTCGGAAGCGCGAGCCAGCCGCATGGTACGGAGCTTCTCGGCCAGCCCGACCGCCTTGGACCATTGCATGAACGCCTGTTCGATCCGGCCGTTGGCGTTGGAATCGTCGGTGAGGAGTTGCAATCGAGGCCCCGTGCCGACCACGTCGTTCGCCAGCGTTACCGTGATGCCGCGGGCATAGCTGTTATTGGCCACTTCGTGGCGGGCCCGGTTCCGCAGCACGCGGCGCACCTCGGGGCTGTTGGCGGCATTGGCCGAGAGGCCATCCGCGTTCGCCCAGTGCCGGCGGTTATCGGGGTTCGTCGCCGCCGCGTCGTACTTGGCGCGGACGATCCGCACCGTCCGGCCATTCTCCGGACGTGCCGTTTTCGACGAGAACAGATTGGCGAGCCAGGTCAGCACTACGACGCCCCCGGTGGCACGAACTTGTTGAACCGCAGCCCGCGCGACTTGGATGCGGCGGCCTCTTTCGACGCGAGATACTTGTCCGCCGCGATCTGGTCGGGGAGCTTGTGCTGCTCCATCGAACCCGAGTCGCCGGCGGCTTTCGCCGGGCCTTGGGCGTTCTCGCGGATCGCGTCTTCGAGGTTGTCGGCCATGTGGGGTACTCCCAAGTCGGCGCGGCGCTACGACCGCCTAATGGGATAAAGACCCGGTTCATCCGCGAACTGACGGCGCGGCGCGGCAAGAAACGGCGAATCGTGCTACATTTAGCAATCGTGCTGCGCCGAGGTGCTCCGCGTCGCCTCGTGGGTGACGAGCTTGCGGCCGCAATGGCGGCACTGCTTGCGGCGGCGGATGCGGCCGTCGCGCAGCGGCTCGGTATGCGTGGTGTAGAAATGGCGGCAACCGCAGCGCGGACATTCGATGCCGCGCTGAGAGGGTAAGGGCTTCTTCATCCGCGCCGCCTCCGCTGGAGTTCGGCGAAGCTGACTCGCTCGCGTTTAGCGCTTGCAACGTTGCCGCCCGAGTCGGCCAGGACCGAACCCTGGATCGAAGCCGCGACGGCGCAGCCCACCAGACCGTCGAACCAGTGGTTGTCGCCTCGTTCCGGCCGCTGCTTCCACTCGTCGACGGTGCGACCACGTCCTTCCGTCTTCACGCGATACTCGGCGGTGAGATGTTCCGCCAGCAGCCGGTGTTGATCGGGAGTGTCCCCAAAGAGCGAGAGACAGCCTCGGTCGCCCATCGTCACCGCCAGTCGGGCATGCACGAAGGTCTTCCAGTAGTTCGTGTCGTACACCGCATGCCGCACGGCCCGCTTGCCGGCCACGTTGGGCATCCGCCAGTTGTGACCGACGCGATCACCGGGCCGCCGCTTGTACTCACTGAAGGGTTGGCTCGACGCGCCCACGAAGCGGCCGTGGCTCGGCAAGATGATTCCCGCATGGGATGATTGGCGGCAGAACTGATACACCACGTCGGTGGACGAACCCCAGTTGGCGTCGATCAGGCAGCGTTCGATCCACAGCATGGCCCCATCGTCGCGCCGCCACTCGCGGCCTAGGTGGTTGCTTGTCAGGGTTTCCAGGCCGGCGTAGATCGATCCTTCCAGCCCCGACGCTTTTGTCGCGGCCGCGAGCGTGTAGCGGGCGTCGCGGAGCGTGAAGTAGGAACGCTGCTGGTCGGGAAACGTGCCATAGTCGATCACATACCCGGTGAAATCGTCCTCCCAAGCCGCGACGACGTAGAACAACAGAGCCTGTTGCACGTCGATGAACATGGTCAGGTGGTTACAACCGATGGGGACGATACCACGGGCGATGCGATTCACTTTGGCCGCAATCTGGTCTGGCGTCAGTTCGTCGTCGCTGACGGTTTCGGCAGGCAACGGTTCGTTTTGATACTCGGCAAAGAAGGCCGCCTCGTCTTGCAGACGCAAGTTCATCGCATGCTGGATGGCGGATAGTTCATCGTGGTTGAAACGCTCGGGCCAGGCGATCTGTGCGCCGGCGTCCATTGCCTCCCGGTCGGCCGCATAGTATTCGGTCGCCAAGCGAATGTCGCCATGCATGCGGAGGCTCTCGCCGCGCAGTTCGCCATAGCGGTGCCATTTCTTCTCCTCCGTCGGAAACGCATAGACCATCTTCGTCCGCTGGCCATTCCACTCGGGATGCTTGTCGGGAGACAGGATGTTGTCGGCCATATCGCTGGGCCGGATCACCGTGCAGGGCATGATGCCGCTGATCTTTTTCCCCGGCCCAGCCAGGCCCAGGATCGCACCGGCGAGAATTCCTTCGCGCGTGGCGCACTGCGACAGCGACCGGGCGCTCTCATCGGTTTGCGGATCGTCGATCACCACGAGCGTCGGCCGCACCGTATGCCCGTCGGCCCGCTTGTATTTCATGCCGCGAATGCGTCCCGTGATGCCCGCGACTTTGATGATCGCGCCGCTGGCGACACTGTCGGGAATGGTGGGCAACACGATCTCGCGGGCGGTCCAGCTGATGTGCGTCCGCTGGCCCTTGTAAAGCTGCCCGTTGCAGCGATTGGCGATGCCGTCGAGGCACTGAATCGGATAGACGACCTCGGGATAGTCTTCGAGCAGCAGGTCGTTGCCGTCGAGTTCCATCTTGATCGATTCGAGCATGTCCATTGCATGCCCTTCGTCACTACCGATTAGGCAGACGAACTCGCGATGACCATTGAGCACCGCCCAGATGCAAGCGCATTCGCAGATCGTCGTCTTGCCGCTGCCGCGCGGCATGGCCATCGCGAACAGCCCGCCGCGCAGCACCGCCTGCTCGATCTTGGCGATCACCTTCAGATGGTCGGGCGACCACGGCAAGTGGAAGGTCAGCGGGAAGTACGAATCGCAGAAGTAGCGGAAGTCAGCAGCAGCCTGCGCTTTGCGGTCGGGGTTCACGACGTTGGGCAAATCGCCGATGTCGCGGCCGGCGATGGCGAGCGCCACGTTCCGCGCGCGGGCTCGATCCTTGAGCTTCTCGTAGGGATCGCCTTCCGGCTCGGGCTTGGGTGTGTGCCGCACCTCGACGAGCTTCGCCGTCAGCCGCAGCAGATCGACGTGCTGGCCGTCGCCGATCTGCAGCCCAAATCGTGACCGCAGCCGGTAGATCTGCCGATCGCCCGTCACCTCGCCCAGCGGCGTCGAGTTGAGCAAGCGACATAGTTCGCTCGGCCGTAGCTTGCGCGGATCAGTCGCCATTGCGTCCTCCCGCGCCTCGGTTCATTTCAAGCACGAGCCACGCGCAGTAGTGGACCAGATTGATCGTTCCGTCGGCGTTCGTCGGCGCACCGGCCGCCAGGTCGTCACGCAGCATCGCCTCGGTAATCGACGGGCCGCCCACTCTGGCCAGCAGACGCGCCGCATCCGCCACGGCGAGCGCCGCTGGGTTGATCGGTTTACGGGATTCGTCGCCTGGCATGGTTTAGGCCGCCCTAAAACGTCGGAAAAAAAGCTGCGGAATTCTGCTGCCGAACGCCAACACCGCGCTTGCTGCGGGGCGGAATTGATGGCTCATGTGGGTGTGTCGTAACGAACCATTCCACCACCCACGCCAAGGAGAGAAACGATGAGAACCACGCGAATCGAGTTCGAGGGGACCGCAGGTCGCGGAACCATCGAGCGGGCCGCCAACAGCCCGACGATGCGAATCGATAGCTACCTTCGCGACCCGCAACCGGGATCGCAAACCTGGAAGACCTGGAACCTTTCGGCCCACGCCGGCGAAGAGGAGATGCTCGAAGTCGCCCGCGAACTTCAGCGGCGGACCGACGGCGTGCGCGGCACCAACGGCGACGTCTGCGAATACCTCCGCGAACTGCAGCGGTTCGCGGGCTAACCAACCATCACACCACCATTGCCAAGGAGACGAACGATGAACGCGGACAACGACGAACGCATGAGCGGGGCGGTCGACCAAGAAGCCTTCGAGAAAGTGATCCGCGACAACCTTTCGCCCGAGGCGGTCGCCTCGATCATTGCCTTCCTGCAACCGGCGGCGTTTTACCGGCCCGCCAACGAAGACGCGCTGCAAGCGCTGCTGCAAGTCGAATGGCTGGCCAACACGCTGACCGACATGCTCGGCGTTGAAGAGCACAACCGCCTGTCGGAAGGGCTGGGTCTGTAAGCCGAAACGCGGGTTTCGCCCGCGTCGCCCGACCGTGGTTGGCCGGGCCTGATGATGGCAGCCCACCCATCGCAGCCACTGACGAGGTGATGAACCATGACGACCAAGACCACCAAGAAGGCCGCTGTCCCGAAGGCGATCAAGAGCGCGAAGGCCGCCGCGAAGAAGGCCGCGCCGAAGAAGTCGGCACCCGCCAAGGCCAAGAGCGACCAGCGGACGGGCGACGCCCCCCGCAGCCAGCTCGACCTGGAGGAGGCGAAGAAGCTCGAGGCGGCCCGCGCCAAGAAGGCCAAGGCGAAGGCCAGCGCGGACGGCGAGACCACGACCAAGAAGCTCAGCGCCATCGACGCGGCGGCGAAGGTGCTGTCCGATTCCAAGGCCGCGATGAACGCCAGGGAGATGATCGAGGCGCTGGCCGCCAAGAACCTCTGGACCAGCCCCGGCGGCCAGACCCCTTGGGCCACGCTTTACAGTTCCATAATCAGGGAGATCGCCACCAAGGGGAAGGACGCCCGCTTCGTGAAGGCTGAGCGGGGGAAGTTCGCCGCCAACGCCTAGCGCCGCGACCCGCTCCCGCCCCAACGCCCCCGGTTCGCCGCCGTGGGGCGTTTTCTCGTTCGTGGCGTCGTTGGCCAACCGGCCGCGCCGGCCGCGACGTGGGCCAACCGGGGCGGCGACGCGCGGGGACCGACGGGCCGCGCCGGGCCGGGCGCGCCGGCCGCCGGAAGAATGGCTCGTGCCGTGGTCACCATTCGCCCCGAAAATTCCGCCGCCGATCCGCTTGATGTTCTCCACGCGGGCTGGCTCATGTTGTGATGCGCGGCGACCGCCGACGTTCGACGGGCCGCGATACCACGAACCGCAGGAGAACGAACGATGCGTTACCGAATCGAACTGGCCGACGACTTGATGCACGTGCTGGACGAAGATGGCAACGGGCACGACGCACTCGTCGTCCGCAAGGACGGCGCGGCCGCGGCGGAACAGAAGATCGACGAGTGGGCCGCCAAATATGCCATCGATCCCCGCAGCGCCAAACGCGATCTGCGAGAGCTGATCCGACGGATGTAATCGAACGAAGATCATCGCCCGCCCCCCTCGACCCCGGTTTCGACCGGGGTTTTCTCGTGGCCGGTTGCCTCGGGCGCGATGTACCGCACCGGCTTGCCGCACTCGCCGGCGATCCGAATCTCGGCCTGCACGCCGACGCTCTCGCGCCACCCGTCGAGCATCAACACTACGACCTCGTCGCAGCGTTCCAGTTGGCAACGGTCGAACGGTTCCCAAAATCGCCAGTCGGTCGGCAGGCCGTAGGTGCAGATACAATGCCCGTGCGCTATTGGGGAAAACACAACCCGACCGCAGCGCATGAATCGGGCCGCCGCGCGGCACGCCTCGCGGAAGCGGAATTCGCGCACGGCGGGATCGGGATGCGAATAGGGGCTGGCAAGATAAATCATGAAGTCACCTCCTCGGCGGCGATGCGCTGCGCCTGCTTGCCGGTGAACTTCTCGAACCGCTGCACGATCACGTCGCAATACGGCGGATCGAGTTCCATCAGAAATGCTTTGCGACCCGTTTGTTCGGCGGCGATGAGTGTCGAACCACTGCCGCCGAATAGATCGATCACGTTCTCGCCCACGCGCGACGAGAACTGCATCGCCCGCACCGCCAGCTCGACCGGCTTTTCCGTGAGATGCACCATCGACTGCGGGTTGACCTTTTTGACGTGCCACAAATCGAGCGCGTTGTTGGGGCCGAAGAAGTCGTGCCCCGCTCCTTCCTTCCAGCCGTAGAAGGCGAGTTCAAAGCACCCCATAAAATCTTTCCTTGTGAGGACAGGATGCTGCTTGTCCCACACGATGCCTTGCGAAAAGTACAAGCCATGCTTCTTGAGGAAGGGCGGGTAGTTGCCGAGGTTCGCGTAGCCGCCCCACACATAGAACGAGCGACCCGGCTGCAGCACGCGCGACAGATTGCCGAACCAGGCATCGAGCAGATCATCGAACGCCGCATCGCTCACAAAGTCGTTCGCCAGCGGACGATCCTTTGCCCGCATCTTCTTGTGCGTCGCCTTGGTTTTCTCTGGATGCCGCGCCAGGTCCAATCCCTGATGATGCATCGTGCCGGGCACTTTGGTCTTGCCGCGCGCGATGTCGAACGCCGCGTTGCCCTGGCCAGCCTTGAGCTTCTTCGCCGCTGCGTCGTTCGAGAACGAACTTAGGCCGGCGGCGATGGCGTTGTTGCTGCGCGGCTCGACCCGCACGTTGTAAGGGGGGTCGGTATTCACCAGGTGCATCACCGCGCCATCGAGCAACCGATCAACGTGGGCAGGATTGCTGCTGTCGCCGCACAGCAATCGATGCTCACCCAAAATCCAAAGATCGCCTGGCTGCGTAATCGCCTCGTCCGGCGGGGCCGGCACCTCGTCGGGATCGCACAAGCCTTCCTTGCCGTCGGGGTTGAGCAGCTTAGCCAGCTCGTCCTGATCGAAGCCCAATAACCCGAGGTTGTAATTGGCCGCCTGTAGGTCGGCCAGTTCGAGCGGCAGCAGGTCGTAGTTCCATTCGGCCAGCGATGCGGTTTGGTTATCCGCGATTCGAAACGCCTTGATCTGCTCGGGCGTCAAGTCCTTGGCGACATGCACGGGCACCTTTTCGAGGCCCAACTTCTGCGCCGCCTTGAAGCGGGTATGACCGCAGACGATCACGCCGTCGCCATCGACGACGATCGGTTGTCGAAAGCCATACTCGCGAATCGATGCCGCAACCGCATCGACCGCCTCATCGTTGAGGCGCGGGTTGTTCGGGTAGGGCTTGATCTCGGACAGCGGGCGTAGGTCGATCTTCATGGCGGCATCCTTGGCGGAAGGGATTGAACGAAAACAACAGGCAGACGATCAGGGCGAACCAGGCGACGTTCCAAAAGAACGCTTCCAGGCCCTTGGCGCTGGGGACCACATAGGTCTTCCAAAACTGCTCACGGTCGGGTTGGGGATCGGGGACGGACATGGCATGGCTCCTGGGGTGACGTTCGGACCACGAAAACAAACTCTGCTTAGTAGGGCGGCTGTTCCCGCACGCCTCTTGGGCAATAACCCGCCGGGAAGGAACCGCTGGCCAGGAGAAAACCGCACAGAAAGCCGCACTCCCCCTCGCGTACACACGCGCAGGCGTCCTGTACGCGCGGGTGTGTGGGTGTATGCGGTCTATGAGGAAATCTCTCTCTTCTCTCTTTATCTCTTTACTAATCAGGACTTTACGGCACTGAGAAAACCGCATGCGGCCCTGCGGCAATCGTGCTGGAATTGCGGTTATTTCGCCTCCACACCGCGGCCAAGCGGTCGGGCGTGAGGTTTTCTGTGAGGTTTTCTCGCGGTGATTCGACTGGCTCATAGCAGGCGATATCCTGATTTGCGCTTGGTCGCGGAGGCTTCTGTGCCGAACTCGGCGATGCGACGCTCGACCAGTTCGAGGACGATGTCCTTGAAGTCGCCGGGCCGCTGCTTGAGCCGACGCCGCATCTCCCAGGTAGGCATCAGCGCATCGCGGCCGAACTTCTCGCGCCATTGCGTGAGGATCGCGACCGCCCGCTTCACGAGTGCGTCGAACTCCCCTTCCGCCACGTGCGACGCGGCCATGAACAGCATTCGCCGCGTCTGATGCAGCACGAAGTCGGTCGCCCAACGCACGGCCGCCACGTCGATTCGCGGGGCGTCGTGACGGGCGCTCACGGCGTACAGCAGCGCCAGCTTGCGGATTTGCTCGGGCACGCGACCCCAGACCGTGGTCCCCACCGGATCGCCTCGGGCTTCGGCGGCCGTATATTCGCTCTCCGAAGCCTGGCGAGCCTCGGTGAGCAGCGCGCGGGCCTCGTCTTCGGCGACGACGATGTGGGGTTGGGGATGAAAGCGCTCCAGGTTGCCCGTGCCAGGGCAGGCGTCGGCCCACCACCGCGCGGTCGCCAGCACGCGCGGCGGCGGGTTGATGATCCCAGGCTCTTGTCCTTCGCTGCGCGGTCCGCTCTCGACGATCAGCATGCGGGCGAAGAAGCCGTTGGTCAGCATCCGCTCCGACAGCGCGCTGTAGTAATGCGTCGGGATCGCCGTGCCGTAGACGACCAGGCACGGCTGGTCGATGACGCCGGGAGCTTCCTTGCCTGCCTTCCTCCGCATCGGAAAAATGCTGTTGGCCGCCGAATACATTATCAGCAGCGTGCCCAGAATGTTCTCGTGGCGCGCATCTTGGGCCTTGTTGATCGACTGCAACAGTCCATCGATCTCGTCGGTCTGGAACAGCATCGCCGGCGTGCGGAAGAGCGCATCCTGGATGCCTTCGCCCGACGCGAACTTCTCTCCCAACGCATCGACCAACCCAACGCGGTGCAAAACGAACGTGTTCACCTTGCGGGGCCAGTCCTTGCCGACCGACGAATAGGCGAGCGCCAGCACGTACAGATTCGTGCGGTTGTCGGCCGCGTCGCGGACCTTGCGGCCGGCGAGCATCGCCTGCAGAGATAGCGCACCGCAAAACGCCAGTGCCGGATTAGGATACGGCGCGGTCGCCAGGCAATGATCCATCACTTCGGAAACAAAGCCGGGGACGCGGAAGAGCTCGGCCGGCAGCGGACCAGGATCGGGATAGTGCGGATGGCTCGATGGATCGCTTGAAGTTGCCGTCTCGCCAGCCGAATGGGCCGTGCCGTTGCACTGGAAATGAGACAGATCGACCTCGTCGGCAGTGTCTCCGTAGCCTTCCGTCCGCAGCGCCGCGGCAGCGGCCGTGAAGTCGCCATCGTGCTCCAGCAGCGCGTAGACGGTGAACGGCGAGTAGGCGCGATCCGGTTCAAAGGGCGCGGCGTTGGACGAGAACACGTACAGGACGCCGTCACGCAGCGTGGCCGACCAGCCCTCGGTTCGGCCCGGCCTGCGCCAGTATTCGTTTTCCCCGCCGCGGGCGAGCGTCCAGCCATGCCGCCGCAGTACGTCGCGCACGTCGCCGCGCTGAGCGTAGTCGTCCCCCGGCCGCAAGCCCACCGAATTCGCTTCGCCGATGGGCTCGGGCTGCGGATCGGGAAGGTGTTCGTTGAGCGCCCACGCGGCCGAGAGCAGCAAGTCGCGCTCGTCGGGAGTGATCGCCGGCAAACCGGTCAGACTTCCCTGAATGAGCTCGTAGCCCTCGGAGGGCGCGCAGAGGAAGATGCCCCCTTCGCCGCGCGATTCGATCAGCGTGAGGTTGACAAACCACGTTCCCTGCTTGTCGCGGCGGGGAATGTACTGCTTGCCGGCGACAAAGACGGGATCGCGGCTGGGCAAGAGGAGTTTACGCTGCGCCAACTTAACGCTGCCGCAAACCGGGGCCGCGCACCGGTACGCGACGTGCCGTCCGTTCGAGGGCGTCGTCTCGATCACCAGTCGGTCGAGCAGGTTTGGGGCCGCCTCGCGCACCAACATGCACCACGGCTCGAAGGCCTCGCCGCCCGCGTCGAAGTCGATCATTTCCAGGTTGCCGGAAACCGCGCCGGCGACCAAGCAAAGCGAATCGTGGCGATTGGCGAACCAGCCCCGCACCTCGGCCTCGGTCGGCAGCTGCTGTTGATACGGTTTCCAGGCGCGCAGCGCCGCGCACTTGTGCTCCCCCTCCCGCCGCGCGGGAAGCACGCACAAGCCAGCGTTCAGGTACTCGAATGCCGTTTCGGGAAGAATCATCCAATCCTCAGGTTCTCGGTTGCGGCGATCATCCGCAGCACGGCGACGCGCGAATGAAACCGCCGAAAACGCTCGATTAGTTCCGTATCCGCCAGCCGCCGGGGCACTCCTCCCAGGCCGCCCTCGACGATCCGCACCTCGTCGAGGGAGATCGGTAGGGAACGGAAGAATGACTCGACGATCCGTCGAAACGGCCAGGGCGGGGCATGATCGACATGCGCCTCCAGCCACCCCAACAGTCGCCCGGTCAGCGGGCACGCCACTTGCCCCGCGTCGTCGGCATGACGGGCGAAGTATTCTCGCTTGAAGACGATGACGTCGGCGGCGACGGCGTGGCGACAGGCGGCGCTGACTTCGCCGCGCCGCGTGGGGGCGCGCAAGCATTTGCGGTAGCTGAAATCCGTGACGGAACCGTCCAGTCGCTCCGCGACGAACATCACGCCGCCCCAGATGCCATCCGGCTCAATTCGAATGGCGCGCACGCCAACGCCGAACTTCTCCTCGGCCCTGGGGTGGCGCAGCAACAGTTCGATCATGAATTGGAAGTCCCCTGGTTCCAGAGCCTTGCCGGGGGGCGTGGTGTGCAGAATGCGACGCGCGCGGCCGACCGGGTCGTTTCCGAAAGGTGACGCGCCCACGGAGGCCTCACGTTGATCGCGGACGGGCGGCGAGTTGATCGTGCGCATGGGTTCTCTCTCATCGAAATGTGCTCAAAACGGAATCTCGTCGGGGTCGTAGCCGCAGTAGGGGTCCGACGCGACCGGCTCGGGGAGCGGCCCCAGTTCGTAGTCGGTGATCCGCTCGAACTCGTCGCCGGTGACGGTGCGAACGGTGATGCCGAGCGTGGCCGCGACGCCGCCCCCCTCGGCGATCTCGACGGCGCGCTCGGCCGTGTCGGGAACGGAATCGGGGCTGTGCCGCCGCCACCAGGCGACCGCCTTCTGCCGGGCGTAGCCCTCGTGCTCGAAACAGATCCATTCCGACTTGTACTGATGCCAGCCGACCTTGTAGTCGACGCGCATCGTCTTGGGGGCGTCGTCCGAAGCGCCGCGCTTGGTGTGAACGCTGTAGTACACGTCGTCCACGCGGTACTGCGTCGTGGTGACCTGGCCCTTCAGGATGCCGGCTTCGCTCGCCTTGGCGTCGTGCTTCTGCCGCTCCGGTGGCGGAAACACGTAGCCGCACTGCGGGCAGGCGGCGAACCCGGCGGCGATGACCGCCTGGCATTCGGGACACTCCTTGGCCGGCGCTTGGCCGCTCCCCCGATCCATCGTCGTGACCTTGATGTCGTCGACCGGGCCGTGCCGCAGAACGTTGCCGCCGAAATCGAGCACCAGGCAGTTCTCCTTGCCGGGGTGCAGGCGGAAACCGCGACCAACCATCTGGTAATAAAGACCCGGCGACATCGTCGGGCGCACCAGCGCGACGCAATCGATGTGTGGGGCGTCGAAGCCCGTGGTGAGCACATTGACGTTGCAGAGAAACTTCAAATCGCCGGCGCGGAACCTGCTCAGGATCGCGTCGCGCTCCTTGATCGGCGTCTCGCCGGTGACGAAGCCGCATTCGACGCCGTGCCGCTCTTTCAGCACGCGCACGATGTGCTCGCCGTGTGTGACGCCGCTGGCGAAGATCAGCACGCCCCGGCGGTCGCGCATGTAGCCGACTATTTCGCCGCAGGCCGCCTCGACCAGGCGGTCGTCGTCCATCAGGGCTTCCATTTCGTCGGCGACAAACTCGCCGCCGCGCACGTGCAGCCCGCCGAAGTCGGCCTTGTTGATCCCGGCCTTCGTGATGAGCGGGCAGAGGTAGCCGCCGACGATGAGCTCGCGAACGCCGACCTCGTAGCAGATGTCGTTCAAGAACCCTTCGGGCGTGCAGATCGGTCCCGTCTTGAGGCGGAACGGCGTGGCGGTGAACCCGACGATCCGCAGATCGGGGTTGATCACCTTGGCGTCGGCCAGGAATTGGCGATACATCCCCTCGCCTTCCAGGGGAATGAGATGCGCCTCGTCCACCAGCACCAGGTCGAACGCGTCGAGTTCGCAGGCTCGCTTGTAGACCGACTGGATGCCGGCCACGATCACCGGGTTGCGGGTGTCGCGGCGCTTCAGACCGGCCGAGTAGATGCCGAATTCGACCTCGGGACAAACCGCCCGCAGCTTGTCGGCCGACTGCTCGAGCAGCTCCTTCACGTGCGCGAGGATCAGCACCCGGCCGTTCCACTGGCCCACGGCATCTTTGCAGATCGTGGCCATGATCGGCGTCTTGCCGCCCGCGGTGGGCACCACGGCGCAGGGGTTGTCGTCGTGCTCGCGCAGATGCCGGTACACAGCATCGACGCATTCGCGTTGGTAGTCGCGTAGAACAAGCAAGTCTGTTACCTCCATGTCTTGCCGTTGGCAGCTTGGCTGACCGTCGATTGACAAACGCCGAAACGACGAGCAATGGCCCGCTGAGACATGACGCCGTCGTAAGCGTCGGAGCGAATGGCTTGCACCCTGGCTGGATCGAGTTTCGCGTTGTTGCTGTTGCGCATGTTTTCCGAGGGCGATACCCAGCGACAGTTCTTCGGCTCGTAGTTCCCGTCGTTGTCAATGCGATCAATCTGCAATCCTGGCTGATAGCCGTTTGCATTCGCCCATGAATAAAACGCTTCTTGGTCAACGAGCCATTCGCCGCAGATTGTGATTCCACGGCCCCCATAACGCGAGAAGCTTTTGTGCTTCGGATCAAAGCAACGTCTCTTCATGGACTTGAGAATGCCATACAAGCCGTTGGTCTCTCGATTTAATCGTAGGCGGGATTCCTTGGCACGGATTCGTGCGCACGCCTTGCATGTGTACCGCCGACCGTGCCGCAGGTTTCGGTCACGATCAAAGCGGTCGAGCGAAAGTGTCTGCCCGCAACAATTGCAGGTTTGGACCAGCGATGTCATGTGGTTTTCCATGATTTCGAGTACGCTTGCAGCTAATTCCACGCCTTTGAGAACCACAATTGCATCACGATTCCGTCCGCGCACTGGCGACTTCGTCGAACGTCAGGTCGTTAATGACTTCCCCGTTGCGTCGCTTCACGCCGCGCTGATTCTGCAGTTGCTCTTCCGTGATCGAGATACGATTGTTGATCTGAGCGCAGCGCTTACAAATGCGATTGCCAGGCCCCGTCGAAGCGAACTCTTTCCCGCACTTCAGGCAGGTGCGTTGTTTGGCATCCATGTCAGTTGGCCTCCCGTCGGCGAATCTCTCGTTCCAAATACCACTGGGCCTTTTTCAGGTCGGCGAGCAGTTCGCCCTTGTGCGCCGCGCGGGCCACGTACTTCACGACGTTTCCGAGATGGAAACCCAGTTCCCACGCTTCGATAGCGTCGATGACCTCGATGGGGCCGACGTTGTAGTGCGGCGGATGGTCGATGGTTTCCGCCGGGTCATTCATCGCGGTGGGTCTCCAGCCGCACGCGAACCTTGCCGCCCGGCACGACGCCTCGTCGCTGGATCGTGAGCCGGGCGACCTGCGAGTCGTCGTGATACGCGCCGCCGTGGGCCAGCGCGTCGAGCAAGCTTTTCATGGCGTTGTCGACGTCGCGCCGACGCTGATCCGGGGGAAACAGTTCAATCGAGACGGCCAGCGCGCCGTCGAGCGGGCGGACCCGCCGCGCCGCGAGGATCGCGCAGACCGCGTCGCGGAATGCCCGGCCCCCGCGGCTGATGAGCGTCCGTGCTCCCACCCGCCGCCAGTAATGGTTCACCGACGGCGGATACGGCAGTTCCAGTTCGATCATCACGAGCGCTTCCAGGGAGGCGTGGTCTTGGCCGCCGAGGCGTTATTGCTCGGCGCTGCTGGCGACTCCTTCTTGGAGTAGCCCTTGATCTCGTTCGTGATCTCGCCGGTGTCCATCCGCTTCTTGCAGCGGACGTGGATCACCAGCGGCAGGTTGTGCAGCTCGAGCGAATCGTTCGGGGCCAGGACGCCGACGGCCCGGCAGATGGCGGACAGTTCCCCCTGCGCGATCTTCCGCGCCGTGTCGTTGGGGTTGTCGAGGTTGAGCCGCGCCCACAAGAGCCGGTTCTGGAACGGTCCCTCGATCACCTGAAACGTCAGCTGCAGGTAGTTGCCGGTGCCGGCCTTCGTCGGCTTCATCTCCGACTCGATGATCACGGCCAGATACTTGCCGGCGGGGATCGGCTCGAAGTCGCCCGCAGGCTCCACTTGGTTGGCGTCGAATCCGCGCAGATCAGCCATTGGTCTCGGTTCCTTGGGGTTGATGGTTGGAAAGTGCTTGCATGAAGGCCGCCCACGAGAGCGGCAGTTCGTCGGTGATGCCGTAGCGGTTCTTGGCCACGCAGGACGGGCCGCCGACGCACCGCAGGATGCGATCGCCGCCGTCCTTGCCGATCGCATGCGCGGTAGTCCGCTTGCGGCCGAAGCCGGCGTCTTCCGACTGCGTGCGCATCTTGCGGGTGGCGAACAGAACGGCGTCGCACCATTCGCTCACCAGCGCCGCCGCATGCTTGTGGAGGCGCGGCGAGTAGCGGTCGTAGGGGGACGACTCGGGGTCTTCGAACCGCTCGACTTTGGAATGCGCGATGAGCAGCACGACCATCCCGCGCTCGCTGCGGAGCACGTTCAGGTGCGCGATGATCTCGCGCCAGAAGTTGAGCGCCAGCGTGTAGCCCTTGCTGTAACCGCCGGCGACCTGTTCGATGGACGGGGCGTTGTGCTCGGCGCACAGCCGGTCGAACACCAATCGTTCGAGCCAGTCCAAGGAATCGATCACTACCGACTCGTAGTCGTGCTGCTCGCGCCGCAGGTCCGCCAGCGCCGCCACGACCTGGTC
>JARKPK010000080.1 GCA_029975295.1 Thermoguttaceae bacterium
GTGGCAGCCAATACACCAGCGAGGCCTATCAACGCATCTTGCAGACGTTGGGCATCACCTGCTCGATGAGCCGCAGCGGCTGCTGCTACGACAACGCGGCGATGAAACGCTTCTTTTGGTCGTTGAAGCACGAATGGACGAACCATCAGCGGTTTGCTAATTTGGACGAGGCGCGATCAAGCGCGTTCCGATACATCGAGACGTTCTACAATCCCCGCCGCCTTCACGAGGCGTTGGAGCGGCTTTCGCCTGACGAATGCCCCCAGTGGTTGCGGGCAAACAAGGACGAAAAGGAGACGCCGGGGCGACTTTCTCGCGACGTACACGAAGCCGAATACGACGGCGGCCGCAGCGGCTAAGAACGCCGTTTTTCGGAGTCCGCCAGTCCTGGGCCAGCGCAGACTGGTGTAAAGGGAAGAATTGAAGTGCCAATCGAATACGTGAACCGCCGGGGTGACAAATACTACCTGCTTCAGGGGACGACCAAAACGGGCAAGCCGAAGTACTATGTCTCGCGCAAGCCGAACGGCGTTCTTGTCGATCAAATGCCGGACGGCTACGAATTTCGCGAGAATCCACAGGATGGCATTCTATCGGTTCGAAAGATTCGGCCGACCAAGGTGCTGCCGCAAGAGCGAGAGCAACTTGTCGCCTGGGCACGCGAGTTGGCAGGAACCGACTACGTCCTTGTGGACATACAGGAGGACAGCCTCGTCGTGTACGCGCCAGACGAAGACCTCTCGGCAAGGGCGGACCTCCTCAATGCGATTTTTGGAGGTTCCGCGACCGATAAGATGTCGCACCTTTCGTGGATCGGAGCGAACGCGAGGTATTTGCCGATGTTCCGTTTCAGTCTGGTGGACGATGACAAGCGGCTCTTTTCCGTGGACCGTTGGTGTTTCAAGGGATCGATCGATGACTGGTTTCCGCTGGGGCCTGGCAAGCCGTTGGAAACACAAGCGCGAGCCTTCCTTCCGCATCTGGGGAAGGAATCCTTCTACCAGTTGATGTAAGGAAACGCATGTAAGCAGACTGCGATGGCCCAGGACTGGCGGGATTCGACTACGTGCGAGGCAGCCTTCCGCGCATCGTCCGAAGATGTTTCGCAATACTGATGGAACGCCGGACGGTTTACTCGGATGAAACGAAAGCCCACAAACTGGCCGCCGACCATTTCGCAATACTACCGGATCGCCGGATGGCTTTTGCTCGAAGGGCGGTGTTGAGGGCGGTTGAACAGGGCGACGGTGGGCGGCGCGTCG
Source organism: Thermoguttaceae bacterium (assembly GCA_029975295.1). GTDB lineage: Bacteria > Planctomycetota > Planctomycetia > Pirellulales > Thermoguttaceae > JARKPK01. Next base: position 1,263 of record JARKPK010000080.1, read on the forward strand.
GCCGCACCGTGCGGCCTGCTTATAATTGCCGCAGTGTTCGCGCCGAACAGCGTTGAACAGCGGGAGGCGTGCGCGCAAGTGGTTATAGAGCAAGATACTTGCGCCGTGCAGAAAATCTTCGAAGTGTTCGACGAAATGCGTCGAACGATCGAACACATTCGCCGATATGCCTTACAGAAGCGCAGAACATGCCCTCCATATTTGTGCAAAGCGGATGAAAGCGGAGTCCTTGCAGCACGCAGGGGGAGCGTGAAGAATCACGTTACATGGCAAGGAGTTGCGATCTCTCGCAATCACAAAGCGGTTTTTTGAAAAATCCGCTTTTCTCCGCTTTCGTGTCGCCGATGAGAAAAACGGGCCGATCAACGAGTCCAAGACAGAATCTGGACATCTCCGCCCGATGTGGCGCATAATCATCGTTCGGGCAATGGCGCGTTCTTTGCGGGAGCAGACGCGATGGGGGCGAAGATTCTCGAAACCGTCCGTTCGTTCGGCATGCGCCTTCGCGGCTGGTTGCCGTGGCCGTGGAAAAAAACGAAGCCGAACGAGTGGTTCTGGGTCGTCGCTGACGATCGGATGGACGAGGAAAAAGTCATCAGTTTCACGGCATACAATATCAGAACCGGGGAGGAGATCGATTTTTTCTACGCTTCCGGTGAAGCCGCGCTCAAGGCGATTCCCCGCGAATTGAGAATGTCCTACTCGGAGTACGTTCGGATTGATTCGGAGCGACGCCGCATCGCTCGCTCTAAAGATCGACAACAAGCCCCTGCTTCTCCAGGAATCGATACATCAGCGGAATCCGATACGCCGCATTCTTCGGACTCCGCCACGCTTCCGCCAACGCCATAGCGAACGATTCTTTCGGTTGACCCACGTGCGAAGCGAGCGACCGGTCAGCAATCAATGCTTTGAGTTGTTCTTTCTCGCGACTCCAAGTATGCATCCATTCTCGGGAGTCGCTGAGCCGATCGTCTCTGGCCGACTTATCCACTAAATGCGACAACTCGTGGTAGTATACCGCCTGCTCGGCGACCGATGCACCGCCGTCCCAGAAGATCAACGGCACATCAATCGTTTGCTGCGGCTCGCCCTTCGACTGAGGGAGATCAACACGATGCCATTTTACGGCAGCCACAATCTCATCGTCGCTCGCGCGTGATTGAAAACGGGATAACCGCTCAATCCACCGGCGCACCTCCTTTATGTCAGCGCAAATGATGATCGCCACATGATGGTCGGCCAGGCGGCGACGGGCTTCCGGGCCGATCCGCGGGCGAAGGGCCAGAATCGCCTCGCGCACCTTGGCGCGATTGCGTTCCCGCCACTGTTCATGCAGATCATGCAAGTCGGCCTCCGTCGGCCGGTTCATCGTTTTGCGGTCCGTGTCCACAAGGCGTCTGATCGCTGCGCGCACCAGCGCGCGGAGGAGCGGATCGGTCCGCGGGCCGCGATGCGGCTTTTCAGCTTCGGCAATCTCCCGCAACCGTTGTTCGGGATCGGTGGGAAGGTCGATGCGATGGTAGTGGCCGTCGAGCAGGACGTAGAGTTTTCCGTCGATGACCTTCGTTTCGCCGTCGCGACGAGACCGAGCGTAGGCCTCGCGGGGCGGCTCATCGCTCAGGGAAAAAAAGGGAGAACGTCGTCCTCCTCGACGGAGTTGTCGCCGCCTGCGTCGCTCGGCCTGGGAGTAGATGGCGTCTGAGGTCCGGCGACGCCCGCCGCGAAGGCCGGATTCGACAAAAACTCCTCCTCCGGCGACGGTGCGTCCGCGTTGATCAGGTCGCGCAGGTCGGCCGTGCGAATCTTCAGCCCCATCTCCCACGCCTGCCGCAACGCCGCGAGCCGCTGCTCGATGTCGGGCCGCTCGACCTCGATGCGGAAGCGGTACAGCCGCGGATCGACACCAGGCCAATTCCATCGCACCAGACGCTGCACCAACTGCTCGCTGATCGTCTCTTCGAGGTTTCCGCAGTCGTAGCGGACGATCTGGAGGAAGGTGTCCAGATGGATGCTCGCCAGGTTGCTGCCCAGTCCCGTCGAGGCGGCCTCCGTAGTAAGCGTTTGACCGAGGACGTACCGCTTGATCTGGTGCCCGAAGTATTCGGTGAGAATCCGCTGGAGCACCTCGGCGCCGGCCATCGACGGCTCGACGCGCTCCACTCCGTAGATCATCCCCTCGCCGCCGGGCGGTCGCGGCACCAAGAGGATGCTCTTGCCGGTGCCGACGCGATTCTGCGCCGCCTCCAGCATCTCCTGACGGGCTTCGGAGTTTCCGGCCGGATAGTACCACAGTTCGATGCCGAAGGCCGATCGTTCGAGGAACTCCATCAGCCAGCGCAGGGCCTGCTGTTTCTGATACCAGACCCAATAGACGCGGCTGCGGATGCCCACGCCGAAGACGCGGCCGGCGCTGCGCGGCTCCTCGAACTCGCCGTCCTCGATCATGTGTCGGTGGACGACGATCAGTTCGCGCAGGTGCGGCGGCGGAAAATACGCCATGCCGAAATCGGTCGGGTGGATGTAGGGACGATACTGATCGACCCACCGCTGGGCGCGTTCGCCGGAGACGGCCGCCGCTGCGATCCGCACGCCCACCTCGTCGTCGGCAAAGCGTCCGGTCTGCTGGTCCAGCTTCCAGACGAGCTTATCTCCGTGGATCGGCGACCAGCCGGCGACGCACACCGCCCGCGAGCCGTCGATCCAATCCCACTGAAAGACATTCTCGACGGCCGCCCGTCCGTACCAGACGGCCGAGAGCAGCGCCTCGCGGTATTGGGTGAACCTGGGGATGCGGCGGAGGATCGTCCGCAGCACGCGGCAGATGCGGCGCGACTGCTCGTCGTCCTCTTCGCTCTCGATGCGCCAGTCGCACAGCGCCGCGGATCGCTGCCGCAACTCGACGCACTCCATCACCGCGGCATCAGCCCGCATGTAGCGGGCGTTTTCGCGGGATTGCCGCAAGGCCTCGTCGCTGGGCAGATAGACCCGTCCGGCCCCGGAGGGCATCCCCATGAAGCTCAGCGCGTGGGGAATCGCGGCGGAACCTCCGCCGCCGGGCGGCATGCCGGCAATCTCGCGCATCCCGTCGGCGGACACCAGATAGACCGATTCCATGCGATTAGCCGGAGAACGATTGGTAGATCACGCCGTTGGGGTCGGCATAACAGTCGAAGACGCACATCAGCACGCTGTGGCGGGTGCCCTTGTTGACCTCGATCGGCTCACGCGGCACCGCGCGGCGGAAGTCGAATCCCGGCGACGCAGCGCACTGCACCACAAGCCGCAACGATTGCCCGGAAGCGAGGATCGGCGTGCCCACCGGACCGACGACGCCCGGGGACGACGACCAGAGACGCGCGGCGATCTTGTCGGCCACGGCGGCGTCCCACTTCGACAGTTCGAGCGAGACAGACGCCTTCTTGCCGAGGTAGATCACCTCGATCGGCGGGCCGGCGTCGCCGCCGTACTGATCGCCATGCACGTCGTCCCAATACGACTCGTCGCGGATGCGCACGCCATTGACGGTGTATCCGAGCGTGAGCAGTTGCGGATTGGCGCAGTCGGCCTGTCCGATCTTGATCGTGGCCAGGCCGGCGACTTGGACGCTGAGGGTCATGGTCCGCTCCTTATCGTCCGGCGGGCAGGTCGTCGCTGCGCGCCGGGTAGTAGCCGCGGCACCGATCGACCAGCAGGTTCATCCGCTGGTAATCCACCGCTTTTGGGCCGTCGGTTTTCGGCAGCCCGGCGGAGATCGCGTCGGCGGTGGCGAACACCCGATCGCCGCGTTCGAGTTCCTCAAGGCGTTCGCGGAGATCGCGCCGCAACTGCTGCCACACCTCGGTGCCGACCGTGGAGACGCGGCAGGCGGTCAGCCGCAGCATCGCCAGCCCACAGACGATGTCCTTCAGGTAGGCGGCGTCGTCGTCAGAGAGCGATTGCAACTGCTCGATGCGGTAGCGGCCTCCCTTGAGCACGGCCGAACGCACCTCGCCGGCGGCCCCCCGCAACGCAGCCGCCACGCGGGGATTATCCGCAAATGCCTCCGGATCGACCGGCGCACCGTCGTCGCCGGCCAGGTCGTAGAGCAATCGCGCGTCCCAGCGCGCCAGCAAGTCCGCCGCGGTGGCCAGCATCAGGCACCTCGCTCGTCAGAGGACCGATCCCGACGATCAGGCGATGACGTTGGTCAGCAGCACGGCCGCCGCCGGAGCGACCAGCCGCACGTCGATGTCCTCGACCACCCGCCCGTTGATGCGGCGGTTGTCAGGATCGTCCTTCTGTTCGACGGTCATCTCCTCTTTGGCGAACACGCAGCACGCCGAGAAGTTGACGACGCCCGCGGCGCCTTCCATGCCGCCCGGGCGGGCCAGCAGCACGGCGGATGTCGCTGGCAGCACGCCGGAGACCGATGTGGTCGCTCCCTTCTTGGTCGTGACTTTGCGGGTCTCATCCACGACCACGTCGAAGCCGTAGAGTTGATCCGGCACGCCGTAGCTGACGTTGCTCCGCTTCGTCGCTCCCTGGAGGTAGTCCCAACCGGCCTGATACTTGAGCATCTCGACCACCTCGGTCGATTGGGCGATCGCTTTGGCCACGGCCGTCCCCATCACCAGCACCAAGTCGTCCTTGGTGACCATCCCGAGCGTCGCGTCGAGTATCTTGTCGGCCGCGTCGTTGAGCGACTTGAGGATGCGCTTGGCCGTCAGGTCGCTCGTGCTCCAGTAGCCGCTGTAGGTGCTGTTGACGTTGATGACGTTGGACGCCGGATAGTTGTTCGCGTCGAACAGCACGTTGGCCACCAGTTGCGTCCGCGCCGTCATCGCCTGCTGCGCCTTGGCGGCGGCGTGCCGGGCGACGATCTCCCAGGTTGCCTGCTCGACGGCCTTGTGGCCGAGGGTGAACTCGTAGGCATACCGCACCGTTCGGTACGCGAGGAACTCGAACTCTTGCGTTCCGGCATGGGCCCGCGGCGCGTCGGCGCCGTCGTACCAGACGAACTCCGAAAGGTTCGTTGAGAGAATGCGTCCGGCTTCATCGGGCGTCAGATGCAAGTAGTAACCGGTGTCTTTCTCCACGGGGATGACCTGCGTGTAGCGGGCCACCTTGAACCGCTTCGGATCGCGGGCGAAGTCCACCAGCAGCTTGTCTCCGGCCAGAGGGACCGGAACATAGGTGTTCGATTGACTCGGCAATGCAACGGCCATCGTTCACACTCCTTTTCTTTCGTTGTCGCCTCGGGTCACGAGAGCGCCGGGCGGACTTTACCAAAGGGAACCACCAGGCAGCGGATGGCCTGGCCGGCTGCGGTCGCCTGTTCCAACGCCACTGCACCGTAGTTCTGGATCGTCGTGCCGGTGGTGGCGATCGGCACGGCGCGGCCATCGGCATCGGATTTGAGCAGCGTGCCCGGATCGATCGCCGCGCCGGCCTCAACCAGGCACACCTCGCCAACCGAATAGCAGGCGAACGTCTCGCCGTCGGCCGCGGCATAGTCCGCCGCCACCCCCTGCTGCGGAAAGCTCCGCGTGCCCTCCTGCGAGACGCCGATGATCTCCGCGTTGGCCCAACTCACCGCCGCCAAGTTCGTGCCTCCGCTCACGAGTGAGACGAATCGGCTCGCAGGGGTGTTGTCCCCTGCGCGGAATGTCAAGATCGCCATGATCAAACTCCTTCATGTTTCTGGTGGTCGCTCACCGGACGCCAGATCACTTCCGGCTGAATTCCTCCAGCAGCGCGTTGAAATCCACGTCTTGCCCGGCGTGGCGGCGGCGGACCGCCTCTTCGCGGGCCTTCGCCCGAACCTCGGCCGAGTAGCGTTCGGTCGGCTCCTCTTGATCGACGGCGCGGCCCAGAGGCGGCAGTCGTTCGCCGACAGGAATCCTCCGGTAGTTGTCGCGGACCAGCGCGAGGTGGTCGCGGAACTGTTCATCGCTCATCTTGCTGTAGCGGCAGCGGTCGGCCTCCTTGTCGAGGTCGAAGGCGTACACGTTCCGCAGCGCCATCAACTGCGAGTACCGCTCGGCGTTGATCCGATCGGCCCGTTCGTCATCGATCTGCTTGCGCAGCGTCTCGATCTCGGCAGTGCGCAACTGGAGCGACTGCTCCAGGCGGCGATACCGCTCGCGGTCCTCATCGCCTGGCTTGGCATCGCCGCCGGCGGAAGCGGGAGGCTCGGCCGCAGACGGCTTGTCCGCCGATCCACCGCCCGCCTGCTCCTCGGCGATCTTCTTCTTGATCCACTGGACCCAATCCAGCTTCTCGATCGCCTCGATGATCAGTTTGAGTTGTTCGTCGGTCATCTGGTACTTCTCCCTGCGCTGGTCGCCGATCACGCCGGGGACGAACACATTGCCCCCGGAAGGCATGGCGAAGGCGTATCGTTCGACCGGAGCGCCTTCGCTCCGCTCGCTGTAGAGCATCGTCAATCCCATATCGAGCCGAGGAGGCTCCGCACCAAGCAGGGCGATCGGATCGAGGTAAATGTCGTCCGGCCCTGTAAGCCGAAACTCAGGGCTCCGCCGCGGCCACCGCCGCAGTTCATCCTTGCGTTCGATGAAGATGTGCATGTCGGCGAGCACGGCCGGCTTGCCGCCGTACTCGCCCACGCGAAACGGTCCGGCGAAGCCGACTACCTCGGGCATTGGTTTGCCCGGCTCGTTCGGCGCCGGGGTGTGCCCGAGCGTGACCACCGCATAATCGCCCGTCTCGTTGATCCGGCGGTTGCAGTTGGCCGCGATCCGCTCCAGACGTGCCCGATCGAACGATATAGTCCGCCCGTCGGAGAGCCGCGCCTCGTGTGCGGCGAACACCGGCACGTCCTCCACGGTGAAGAACTTGTCGGCGGGAAACTCGGTCGTGCGCACCACATCAGCAAATGCCACCATGCCGGGGAATATATCAGACGCCCTCCGGAGAACGGTGGACACTTTTTTCTACGACGACCGCATCGCCGCCGAGACGACTTGCAGGACCCGCACCACCTTCAGCGGCGCCTGCGACTCGCGCCATCGGTTGTTGAGCATCACCTGCCGAGGACGGAAGACCTCGGCCAACTGGCCGCCGATGTTGGCCAGCACGGCATGACGCGGGATGTGTCCGCGCGTCACCCCGGCCAGGAAGTACGGCTTTTTGTATCCGGCAATCGTGCCGCGTTCGCGCAGCCGGTCCCACACCCACCGGCCCTTGCTCGCCGCGTCGAGGAATTGCAGGAACTCGGGCGGAGTGACATCGTGGTATCCGTACAGCGGACCGGCCGACACGCCGTCGTCGAGGTAGCGCACGTAGAGCATTGCCCGGTCGAGGTCGTAGCCGATCGAATGCACGTTGCTGCTCTCCACAGCAACCATCTCTCCGGTAACCAGCGGATGATCGGCGGGCACCTGTCCGACCATCGGCACGTTGACTCCTGCGCCGGGAATCAATCGGCTCGTCCGCCGCTGCTCCGTCTGCCGTGCGGCATCCGTCGCCCGTCCGGTCCGTTGATCCGGTTCCTTCGGCGACTCCAAGGCCGACCACAGGTCTTCGACCGCGCGGAGTACGCGCGACGGGATGCGGAGCTTGTGGTCGAGCCGTGCCCCGAGTCGGGACACCAGGGTCAGGAAGACGCCCGCCGGTTGAGGCCCGGAGGATTTGCGGCGGCGATTCAGTTCGCCAGCCACCGCGCGGATCAGCGCCTCGCGGAAGGCGTCGTCGGCTTGACGCAACAGGTCGTTGACTCGCATAGCGCACCTCGCTCTACGCTAAGGGGACGTAGGAATCTCCCGGTAAACGGATCGCCGCCCGCCGCGGAGCCGCTGATGATGACTGCACCAATACGCGCACCGCCATCTCCAGCGCGTCGGGGCCGTCGTCGTGATCTCCGACGGGAAAGTCCCGCAGTTGCTCGACCAGCAATCCGCATCCCGGCGAACCCGAGGCGAAGAGCAGTTCGCGGTTGGCCAGATACGGCGTGAGCCGGCGGACGCGCAGCAACTTCGGTTCGGTGTTGGTGATCGGCCAGATCGGCACGCGGATGCCCAGACGGCGCACGGCTTCGCGCTGGAAATCACGCTCGAACAGCCCATGATATTGATTGCTCTCGACGACGATCCATTGCGGATGATACTGGCCGCACAGCGACAGCGCGCGGCGGATCGTCTCTTCCGGCGTGCGGACCTCGATGTCGGCATCGACGTACAGCAGACCCTTGTCGGCGGCGTGCCCGACCACTACGATCGCCGCGTAGTCGCCCGGGGCGTCGGTGCGGCCCTTGCTCGGATCAATCGCCATGATCCAGCGGTCGCAACGCGGCGGCCATCGGTCGGCGTCGAGCCAGATCGTCTCTCCAAAGTAACTCTCCGGCCACTCCACGCCGCCGGCCTCGCTCGGCCGCTGCTGGTAGAGCGCGGCGAACGCCCGCGGATCATTGCGCCGCGAGCGCTCCAGTTCCGCTGGCGGCAGGAACTCCGGCCAGAGGGCTTCTCCCGCGCGCCTCGGGTCGGCGGGATGCCGTGGCTCGGCCTCGGTTAGGGCGGGCAGTTCGATCAGCGTCCAGCGTCCCGGCTCTGTGCGGAGCAGACGGCCGGCCAAGTCGTCGCGGTGCCAGCGGGTCATCACCACGGCGATCCGCGCGTCGCGGCTGCGGCGCGTGAGAAAATCGTGGGTGAACCACCGCCAGGTGCGCTCACGCATCGCCGGGCTTTCGGCCTCTTCGAAACTCTTGATCGGATCGTCCACGATGCCGACGTCGAACCTCATGCCCGTGATGGCGCCGCCCACACCGGCGGCGCGGAAGTACCCTCCCTGCGCCAGTTCCCAATAATCATCGGTGCGCTTCAGCCGCACGTCGCCTCTCGGCTCTGGCAGTCGCACGTCGGGAAATAGCCGGCGATACGCCTCCGATGCGATGATCCGTTGGATGTCGCGGCTATGGGCCTCGGCCAGGCTCGCCGTATGAGTGCAGGCAATGATCTTCCGCCTCGGGTCGCGCCCCAGCAGCCAAGCGGGCCACCGCCGGCACACCAGTTCGCTCTTGCCGTGCTGCGGCGGCATGGAGACGATCAGCCGATCCACATCGCCATCGGCGGCACGCTGCAAGGCGTCGATCAGCAGCCGGTTGTGCCAATTAAACTGGTAATCGGGCTTGGTGCGGCGGACGAATCGCGCGAAGCGCCGCCGGTCGAGTTCATCGGTCGCCGCCGCCTCGGCCAGTGCGAGCTTCCATCGCTTCGAGCACGTCATCGGGAATGTCCGATAGGTCCACGCGGATCGTCTCCTGGGCCGAGTGCGCGAGTTCCGACCGCTCGATATATCCCCGCGATTTGCCGATCGTCTTCAGCGCGAAGCAGACCGCCCACGGCTGCCCCTCGCCGACCGCGCGTCGCAACTGCGTCTCCGCCTCGTCGAGCATCTCCTCTCGGGCCGCGCCAATCGCCTCCCGGATTGCCGACGAACGTTGTGCTCTGGCGTGGATCGTCTGGCGGGCGATCCCGAGCCGTTTGGCGGCCAGGGCCACCATGCCGCCTGTCGCGGCGATCGCCTCGATGATCTCCTTCTCGCTGCGTCGCACACCCATCGTCAGGTTCCCGGCGTCGAGTCCTCCAGGCATCCGGCGAACAGCGTGGTCGTCTCGCTCTCGCCGGCGTAGGCGTGGATGTATTTCAGCGTCTTGCTAGCGAGCGGGTTCGCCAAACCGCTGCGTGAGAACCACAGCGCCATGCCGTCGATGTCGGCCACATACTCCTCGGCCGACTCGCTCCGTAAGGCGGCAATCAGCCGTCCCGGACGGTGCTCGACGAATCCCGACAATTCGATCAACTCGATGTCGCTGCCGAGTTGATCGAATTCGATCACGGTGCGGCGGGCGATCAGCACCGCCGCGCCGGAATCGGGGAGGTTGTCGCCGGTGCCCCCTGAGACAGAGACCGTCTGCCCATTGACAGCGGCGGTCATCTCGCGGCGGCTACCGCCTTGCCAGACAACGGCTACTGTTTCGCCGCTCGAAATCGGGTGTCCTTCGGGCAACGCAGCCGATCCGGACGTGGCGGTGGATTTGGTCCATGACATCGCGGCTGTGGCGGCCGGCAGCGCGACCAGCCGCGTCATCAGTCCGTCCGCTTCTCTGACGACGGCGACACGCCGCCCTGAGAGCCCGGAGACGAGTTCGAGTGTTGCAGTGGGCATAATCGCTATCCTAACTATGCGTTTCCAAGCCGGACAACAGCCGCATCACCGGCGATCGATGTCGATCCGAACACGATTAACTTTGGGTCGCTCGTCGGTTCAGATGGCGGTTCCGTGAAATATCGCGGGACGAAATAGTCCTCGTACAACGACTGAATCTCCGACAATGCGAGGTAGTCGTTGATGACAACCACCTCAGCGATCAGGCCAGGCCACAACTGTGCGCCAGCACCCGTGCCTGTGTTCCATCCTTCGGCCCCGACGGCCAATCGTGGCGGGCTGCTCATTACGTTCCTGGGTAGCCAAACCGCCGCGTCATTGCCAGCATTGCGCGAGGCGCGTGCGCCAGGTGATACCTCCGCACTGAGCGTTCCCGTGCCGACGGCTGGTTCAAGTGCCGTAAAACCATTCCACGCCATCACCGGGCCAGGATTCATCCAAGTCAACGGGTCGCCACCATAACCACCAGCCGTTTGGAACATCAGGACCCAATAACTATCGTCTCCTAACTGCCACCGCAACGTGAAATACCAATCATAATCTCCCCACATGAAAGGCTCTGACTGCCACTGCGGCCTGCCGTTGTATGTGCCATTGCGCACGAGCGTTCGGCCATCTAAATAGCTCCAACACGTCAGCGTAGCGCTAGCTGGCGAGTTTGTACATGGTACGAAAGCTGTGAGTTTGCTCGTAGAACGTGTGTTGGGCGGCGGCCCACTGGTAGATTTCCCTCAGCAGTTCATCGAGCGTGCG
>JARKPK010000098.1 GCA_029975295.1 Thermoguttaceae bacterium
TTCGCCGAAGATGTACGCCTGGTCCGCCGAGCCAGTGGCCAAGTTGCGGAAGCCCAGCGGGCCGTTGCTTTCGTCGCCATAGGCGTTGACGAACAGGCCGCCGCTGAGCCAACCGCCGACGGTGATGTCGCGCGAACGCAGGGCGCAGGGCAGCGGCAGCGTCCACGGATCGGCCAGCGTGCCGCAACGGCACCAACGGCAGGTCCGCTCGCGGCAGCCCGCGCCGCCGCAGCCCGCCTCGCCGCACGTCGGATCGCAGGAAATGGCGCAGCCGCCGCCGTTTGCCGCGGGCGCAGGGGCTTTTTGCGGGGCGGCTTGCTGGTCGCTGGGCGAGGGGCTGGCGGCGCTTTCGCCGGCCCATGACATGTAATCGTCGTACTGAAACGCGGTGCGTTGGATCGTCGACGGTTGACGAACCGGGGCGCTCTGTTGCGCCAACGCAGTCCCGGCCAGCATTAATGCGATAACGCTGCCGGCGAGCCATGTGTTCGCAAGTCTCATCGTGTTCACTCCGTTGCGAAAGAAGTTGGGGTGGTGGGTGGTTTCGACGGGCAACGCTCCCCGACGCACGAGGACGCTGCCAACGGGTTGGATGCTCTTCGCTCTTCTTGGCAGACCGCAGCCGGCCCGAAGGCTTTCGGGCGAATCGCGGCTTTGGCAGACATGCTCCGGGCATGTCTTTGGTTAGGGTCGAAACGGCAATGCTTGGCGTGCCGAAAAAGCATGGCGCGCCCCTCGCTGCCGGTCCTAACAGTCTTGCTATCGGACGGTGAATATCCGTCAATTCAAGTCAAATCGCGACGAACAATCCCCGTCGGAAAAAGCCGTACGCGATTTTGAGAAAGGGTGACGGCTGCGCAGACCTTGCGCGTGAAAAGATGGAGCGAGTTTGCGGGCTATTCCGCCTGGGAAACCGCTGCGTTGGCGCGGTAGAGCATCGCGCAGGCTTGCCGCAAGATACGCAGAAGAGTGAAGGAGCGGTTTCGCTGGGCCGTTTCGGTCGGCGAATCGCGGTTCTTCGTATCGATCGGTGGCGCGGCTCTTACCGGAAGACTACGGCATGAAAGCCGCCAATAAGCCGCGAGGGGCCAGTCCGGCGTCTTTGGGATACGAGTAGCGCCGTGCCAGTCGCTTTGCCCGCGAGAAAACGCCTTGATTGGTGCAAGAGGCTCGATCGCTGAGTTGAACAGCCGAGTTTCGCCGACGAGATCGCGGCATCATCCTTGGCGCGCGGCGGTGCGATCGCTGGTGCCGTTGGGCGAACGACACCTGGGCAGATGCCAGCTTCAGCCGGCGAAACCAATACTCCCCGGGGGGCCGTGGCGGAGCTCACTGGTTTGCCGGCGATTCAACGGCCGCAGCTCGCTTTGCTTCGGGCGTTTTCGCTTGCAGGTTCCAGGCCTCGATCCAATCCGTTCCTTCGGGGCGGAGATCAAACTGCTTGGAAAGCCGCGCGAGGAAATCAGGCATGTGGGCCGCGCCGTAAAAGATCGCTACGTTCCGTTTGCCCTGAGCGAGCGTCTTCTCCAGAACTTCCAACGCCTTGCCGTTTCGGCCGCTGACCAGGGCCGACCCATTAGGGCCTTCCAACGCGGTAGTCATGCCGTCGAGATCGATCATTTGCTCGGCCAGCATGCGTTTGAGCACATGCGACCGTTTGCGATCGAAAAGGGCGGAAATCAGCTCCCAATCGTTCGGCATGCGCCCAGCCGATTTGGCCTGCTGCGCCATTGCGTGGTTCATCATCCGCCAGAAAAGCGTCCAGAAGCTTTCGCCCCGTTCTTTCATAGCCCGCGAAAACTCGTCGGGAGACATGTCGGCATGGACCATATTCGCCGCTTTGTAGTCGATCAGGTCGAGTTGAAACTCGAGGTCGAGCATCTGCTTCATTCCTCGCTGCAACAGCGAAACGGGATGACTGCTCTTCTGACCTTTGACCGGAACCTGCGCCTCGGGCGGCGCAACCAACTCGTACAGCACCGCATCGTACTGTTTGAAACGCCGATTCAATTCGGTGTAGTAACCATGCTCGGCCACGTGAATGGCTGCCACAAGGGCCACCCGCACACCACCCGGTTTCCCATCGCTCAGACGCACAACGGCCGTTTCCAGCGATACGGGCTGCTTCGCATCATCTCGAACAATGCGAATGAACTCGACCGCCGGGGCGGCTTGCTTCGCCTCGGCAACAGGCTTCTCGACGGGCGCGGCCTTTCCGTTCTCGGCGGCGAGCGAGCCCACGGCCATCGCCGCGGCAAACCAAAGCGTCGCCACGGCTGCCGCCGCGCAGCGGGCAGCAGAACGCGGACGAGGGCACGGGCTTTCGCGTTGCGGCCCTACGACACGTTGCGGCCCTTCGACAAGGCTGACCGCTGGCGAAGCGTGCCTTCTGACGAATCGATCGGCATGGCGGAGCATGGCATTCTCGATATCCGATAGAGTTGACTGGTGATATAGACGGCCGCGGCCGACCGCCGCGGTGTTCCCGACGCGCTGGGGACACCGTTTCCCAGACGCGGGCAAAAGATTTTGCAACCGGCCGACATTGCTTGAAGTATAGGAGTGCGCCGGGGGGCTGAGCAACATTGCCCATTGGCAAAAACTCCCGCCGGATGCGGTGGCAGGCCCGATCACATCAGCAAAAGGGCTGCCGTCAGGCTCGTGGCGTTTAGAGCCATGTGGCTTACCAACGAGGGCCCGATGCGGTGCGTTTGCCGATAGAGGTGGCCCCAAACCAGGGCGAAAAGGAATATGCCCAGCGGGTCGGGCGCGACACCCTTGGGCATCAGGGCCGTCAACGCGAGTTGGAGAGAGTAGATGGGGATGGCCAAGGCGGCGAACGACGCGAGGCCAAAGACGACATCGGATTTCCATCGCACGGTGGAGAATCCCAGATCAGACCAAGTTGCCCGTCGCACCAGTTTGAGCCAACCGAGGGCGAAGACCAGGGCGGCCGATGCCCCAGCTGCCACCCCCGACAGCATATTGACGTAGAACTGCTCCGGATACTCTTGGCTGTCCGAGTTCCAATGCAGCAGGCCGAACACGAGCGCGGGCGTGAAAATCGGCGGCCAGCGGCGCAACCACCGCACCGGCGCGCGGCGCCGGCGGGCCATCGCTTCCAATCCGCCCTGCATCACCACGCGGAAGATGAATTCTTCGCTCAACGGTGCAATTATAAGGGCCAGCGTTACGGCCAGCATCATGGCCGCCAGCGAACGGCTCCTGATCAGATGAACAATCGGATGGAGTACTTGGCCATCGCTTTCGCCGACGGTCTCCTGCTCTTTCACATCGGGCACGCCTGGCTGCACCATATTCGGCGCAAGTTGTGTCGGCGGACGTTTTTCCAGCGGGCGCCTCTGTTCCGGGGGAAGCAGCTCCAGGGCCAAACTCGGGATTATCGCCGTGAGGAGAAGATAGCCCCCGAAAACGAGGGCGATGTCGAGAGCGCCCCAGGGGACAGGCCGGCGGCGCTCATAGCTTGCCAGCGACCGGCCGTGCGCCCAACGGGAGAAAATCGTCATCCAAACGACGATCGCCGCGCTCAACAGCAGGGCGACCAGCGCAACGACTCCCACCAATGACGACGAATTGATCTCAGCGAGCATGATTTTTGCTGCCGTGGTGAAATCGCTGCGCGCGGCCCGGGCTCTTATTTCGGTTGCTGTCGATGCGCAGTCAACGCCGTCAACACTGGGATCGTGGTTCGATTTCGGATCGCCCGTCCGAGCGGCGACGCAACCGGTTCTGTCAAGGGGTGATCAGTTGTTCCGGAGAACCGCGAACGCAGCCCGGCATCTCGTGCGACGATCGCGGTTGTCGTTAAGAGCGAGTCAGCGGTCGAGCCTCATCGATCGCAACAGTCGGACGGCGACAACCACATAAATCGCGCCGGAGTAAATCGTTGACAGCACGGCGGCCCACGTCGTGGCTGCCATCGTCACATAGGCCCAAAGCGGCGGCGGGGCGGATTGGGCCATCCAAACGTAGGTCAGCAGGGCCACGGCGGCCACGCACTGCAAAAGCATTTTCCACTTGCCGGCCCAATTGGCCGAAAAATCGGCCCCGCGATCCTCCAAGAAGCTTCTCAGCGCGGTGACCAGCAATTCACGTCCCACGATCACCACCACCATCCAGGGTTGCAGTCCCCATTTCCAAGCGGGCAGCGATACTGCGGCGTCGGCCGGCGGCAGCGCGCCCGTCAACGGCGCAATGGTGGCCAAGAAGATGAATGTGCCGCATACAATCACTTTATCGGCAAAGGGGTCGAGGATGCGGCCGAGCGTGGTGACTTGGCCGTACTTTCGGGCGAAGTAGCCGTCGAGCCAATCCGTGCCCGCCGCCACGATGAACAGAACCATCGAGGTGAAGTAGAACTCGGCATGCAGGAAGCCGAACATCACTACGGCCAACAGCAACCGCAGCGTTGTCAGTTGATTGGGCAGATTGAATATGCTTTGCGACGCCATTGACGACTATGCGACTTCGACAGTTGCGAACACCCCGGCAGCCTGAATCCTTCTGCCGAATTGTAGCAGATGGGGGCCGGTTGCGGGCAGGGCCATCGGGCGATGAAAGTGCAAATGCCTCCAACGCGGCTCTTGATGCTCGGCACAACTGCACCGTCGTGCCGATCAACGGCAGGCCGACTGCGATGGCTCAGTCCTGTGCAGCGCGAGCTTCTGCGGGCCGAAGGCTGCCGGGCAATTCCGCCAATGGTCAAGAACTCCGTCGCCGATTCGCTCCCTTCCGTTGGTCGCGTGCCGTTGGACTGCGCGTTTTGCGCGGCTTTTGTGCGGTAATTGCGGGGCGATCCGGCGGGCTTTCCGCATCGGCAAGCGGAATGGCGATCAGATCGTACTGCCGGGCCATGACGATCTGACAGGGGACGATCTGGCCGGCGCGCAGCGATTCGCCAGTCACATAGACCGCGCCATCGATCTCGGGCGCATCGGCCCAACTGCGACCGACGAACGAATCTGGGTTGTCGGGCACGGGCGAGTCTAGGATCACATCGCAAGATTGCCCAACCTGCGCCTCGCTCCAGGCGTAGGCGATCTTCTGTTGCACCTCCTGCAATCGGCGGCAACGTTCTTGCTTCACCGGCTCGGGCACGGGGTTATCCAGTTCGGCCGCCGGTGTGCCCGGTTCGGGGCAGAAGGCAAACACGCCGAGGCGCTGGAAACGCTGTTGTTCGACGAATTGCACTAGTTCCTCGAACTGCCGTTCTGTTTCGCCGGGGAAACCGACGAGCATCGTCGTTCGCAATACAAGCCGTTCGATCCGCGTTCGCAATCGGTCGAGCAACCGCTCGGTGTCGGCGCGCGTAACCCGGCGGCGCATGGCGGCCAGAATGTCGTCGTTGATATGTTGCAAGGGCAGATCGAGGTAGGGCAGCACCTTGCCGCAAGCGGCCAACCGTTCGACCAAACGGTCGTCAATGTGCTGCGGATAGAGGTACATCAATCGGATCCATCGCAATCGCTCGATCGATTCGAGACGGTCGAGCAACTGCGACAAGCTGGGCCGGCCGTACAAGTCGATTCCATAGAAACTCGTGTCTTGTGCGACGAGAATCAATTCGATCGCGCCGCCCGCGACCAACTCGCGAGCCTCTTCGACCACCATCTCGATCGGTTTGCTGGCATACGGGCCGCGCATCAACGGGATGGAACAAAACGAACAGGTGCGATTGCAGCCCTCCGAAATCTTGAGGTAGGCCAAGTGAGGCGGCGTGAGCCGCAAACGTTGGGTGTCGGGCAGAGGGCGGATCGGCGCAGGAAGGAACTCGGCTTGTTGATCGACCAGCGGCAGCGAGAGCCGATCGACGGCCGCTGCGATGTGGTCGCGGGCGAACACGCCGAGTACGTGGTCGATCTCCGGGTATTGCGCGAGCAAGGCCTCACGATCGCGCTGGGCCAGACAGCCTGTAACTACCACGTTGCGCAACAGCCCCCGACGCTTGCGTTCGACCATCTCCGCGATGGCATCGTGCGATTCGGTGCGGGCATCGGCAATGAACCCGCAGGTGTTGATCACCGCCAAGTCAGCCGACTCGATCTGACCGACCAACTGATGTCCGCGCTCTTGCAGCAGCCCGGCCATCCGTTCGCTATCCACTAAGTTCTTCGGACAGCCCAAGCTGATCAGGTAGTAGCGCAGAGGTCGCTGCAACGGTGGGCAGGGATTTGGTTCCATGCCCGAATCGTAGCCGATTCGGGCGGACGGCGCAAGGGGCGTCGGCCGGGCCGGGGGGTGCAAGATGTGGGGCCGCAACGAGTTATCGCCTGTCTGAAAGACAAGGCAATCGCGAGTCACCGTGTCCTAGAACAGCAGTGTCCAATGGCCGACCAACGGTGCCCGAATTGCGCCGCACCATAGGCCACACTGAGCATGGCCGATCTCGGGCTCGATCACCAAGTCAACACAACAGGGGCCGTAGGTGGGCACAAGATCGGGGCAATCACGCGCCGCCTTGAAGAATCGAGCCGGGCTGCGATTCGACGCCCGAATCGCTTGGCAGGTCACGGCCGACCTGTTCGAGCCAGGCGAAGAGATCATCGAGGTCGAACGGCTTTGCCATCACGGCTGCTGCGCCCACCGCCACGGCTGCCGCGGCTTGATCGATCCGTGGGAAGTTCGCCAGAACCGCCAACGGCGCCGGCGCGACGGCTGAAGCCAATTGGGCAACCAGCGATCGAGCTTGGCCGTCGAGCGGTGCGGCTTCCACGAACACGCCGCGAAGCAGCCGCGGGCATCGCGCCGGGCGATGCGTTGGGACTTTTTCGCCCACATCTTCTTCCGTTGCCCGAGGGCTTGCTGTCGCAGCGGGTTCGGCGCGCAGAAAGACGCCGGTGGCGCCGCGGGCCGCACAGGCATCGTGCAGCAACCGGCACGCGGCCTGGCCGGGCGAAGGGGGGGCGTCCGTTTCGGTCCACCGAACGGGCCAGGAATTGCTGCGCGGCGCGAGTTTGCCGTTGTGTTGCGCGAGCACGGCTCGGGCCTGTTCGATCGAAGCGATGCCCACCGCGCCGGTCAGGCGGCGCCGCGGCCGAGCCGCTCGGGCGAGCAGATGCTCGTCGGGCGTGGCCGTCGGCGGCAGGGCCAAGGGCCCGGACTGAGTGTCGGTCAATGCTGCGAGCTGTTCATCTTGTTGATGCGGCCAACGGTGCCAAGGGATTCGAAAAACGCCGTTGAGCGGCCGTCCCGATCGCGATTCGCCTTCGCACCATGATCCGGCCAGGCTGACCAATCGCACAAGTGGGAACTGTCGCCGAAAATCTTCGACGGATTTCTGTTCGATGCAGCTCGGGTAGGGCTGAATCAGTACGACAACATCGGGAATCGGTGCGCCGGCTTCAATCAGTCGGATCGCCGTGGGCAAGTCGGCTGTTTGTTGCCAACAGACCGAAACGCCCGGGCCGACGCGCGCTCGAAGCGACCGCTCTGGGCCAGAAACGGCGATTGAAGGCCGCCTCTTTCGAGGAGGGATTGCCCAGGCCGCTTCGGGGCGATCGGCATTGCCGACCAGCAGAACGTGAATCGCGGCATTGGGCGAAGGATTCCCGACGGGTTCGGTCGGCCCGAGGTTGGTCGCTCTCACCGAGACGGTCGGCTTGGTCATCGCGGCGTCAGGAAAGCTTATTCTCGATATCGACAATCAATTCGTGGGCGGCGCGGGCGTCCTCGGCTTGGTGCAATGCATTGAGGAAGCCGCGCGACGCGAGAACTCGGCTCAGCCGCGCCAAGATGCGCAAATGGCCGCGGTCTTCCATCGAACAGATCAGGAAGAACACATCGGTCAGCGGCACATCGTGGCCGAACGGAATGCCGCAGGTCGTGCAGCCCATCGCCAAGAACGGTTGGCTGAGGATATGGGGCATGGGCCGACGAGGATGCAGAAGGGCAACGCCATTTTCCATGGCGGTAGGATGCATTTCTTCACGCGCGCGGACGGCGTCGGTCATGGCTTTCGGATCCCAGAGCCAGCCGGTGGATGCCGCCAGCGCGACCATCGACTCGACGACCGAGACGCGAGTTCGTGCCGCCAGCGGAATGGCGATGGCTTCGACCGGCAGAAGATCGGCGATCCGAATCTCCGCCGCCTGATCGGCCGATGCCTTGCGGAGCACCGCCTCCACTTCGACCAGTTCGTTGGCGTCGCTCACACCGATCCGTTGTTCGAACCATTCATGAATGTCGGGGCGCGCAAACCGCCATTGACCGCTGACCTTGCGGCCCGGCAGTTTGCCGCGTTCGGCCAGCCGGACAATCTGATGCGGCGCCAAGTGCAGGAATCGCGCCAACGATTCCACGTCGAAGTCGGAATAAGGATTGGACATGGCTTCCAGTCACCCCCAAAAGTGACGCAACGCCCACAGTCTGACCGACGGGAGCGGCTCTATACAGTAAAGGTCCTTATCCTGCGTTGCGTTCTTGCCGGGGATCAACAACGGCTCTCTGTATCGTGTCTGAAAGGGGGCGATTTGTCCAGCGGGTGAAGGGCGTTGTCGTGATGAGAACGCTTGGTTTCCCGTTCAAGACGCTGCGGAATCAGGGGCGGTTTTCGAGCCAGCGGCGCGTCGCGCCGTTGGGCGGGCGCCGGCAGCCGTTTTGTCGATGGAGGGAAACGGTTTCGGCCGACATTTGGAGGATTTGCCGATGGGGCACGGGCGCGAATCCGTTCGCTGCCGTCGAAATCGACAGATCGCGCGACCTGTTGCGGACGACGTGCAGATCATGGGCGCATTCCGGCGATGGTTGCCTGAAACGAAAGCTCAGGCCAGAATGACGACCTGTCGTTGTTTGTTGGGGGGGACGCCGCTCAATCGCGGCCCGACTTGCCGCCAAAGTGGAAAATCATGGAACGAATCATCGGCTTCTTTGGATTGATTGTCATCTTGGCCTTGGCTTGGCTGTTGTCGGAGAACCGCCGACGAATGAACTGGCGGTTGATCTTCAGCGGCTTGTTGCTGCAATTCGCCATTGCGGTCGCCCTCTTGAAGACGGCGGCCGGACAGCGTTTGTTCGTTTCGTTCCAATCGCTCGTTGAGCAGCTTCTGGGGTTCTCCGATCGCGGGGCGGAGTTCGTTTTCGGCGCCCACTTTCGCGAGCATTACTTCGCCTTCTCGGTTCTGCCGACGATCATCTTCGTGGCCTCGGCCACGGCGGTGCTCTTTCATCTGGGGATTATTCAATGGGTCGTCCGCGGAATGGCCTGGGTTATGTTGCGGGTGATGAATGTGTCGGGGACCGAATCACTGGCCGCCGCCGCCGAAGTGTTCGTGGGAATGACCGAGTCGCCGCTGGTGATTCGACCGTACTTGGCCAGCATGACGCGCTCGGAGATCATGGCTATGATGACCGCCGGCATGGGCACCGTGGCCGGTGGCGTGTTGGCCGTTTACGTGGCGATGGGCGTGCCGGCGGGCCACCTTCTGGCCGCTTCGTTGATGGCTGCGCCGGCCTCGTTGGTCGTGGCCAAGATGATGGTGCCCGAGACCGAGGATTCGCCGACCAAGGGCACGGTTCGCATCGAGGTGCCTCGCACCGACCGCAATGTGCTCGATGCGGCCTGTCGCGGGGCGGGCGACGGTTTGAAGCTGGCGTTGAACGTCGGCGCGATGCTCATTGCCCTGATCGGCTTGGTGGCTTGCGCCAACACGTTGCTTGGCCTGTTGGGCAATTGGGGCGGCGCGCCGTTGTCGTTGGAACGGCTGTTGGGATGGGGGTTCGCACCGTTGGCTTGGTCGCTGGGCGTCGAATGGTCGGAAGCCCGCACTGTGGGAATGCTGATGGGCAAAAAGACCATCCTCAACGAGATGCTCGCCTACCAGGATTTGGTGGCCGTGTCTGATCAGCTCTCCAGCCGCACGAGAGTGATTGCCACTTTCGCATTGTGCGGATTTGCCAATCTGGGATCGGTCGCGGTGCAAATCGGCGGCATCAGCGGATTGGCGCCGGAACGCCGTCCGATCTTTGCGCAGTACGGTTTGAAAGCGATGATCGGCGGAACGCTGGCCACGTTTATGACCGCCGCGATTGCCGGCATTCTGGTGGACTGAGTTGTTGGCGCCGGGCCGAAGACGCGATCTCCGCAGATCGAACGTGCAAGACCGCATGTCAAACCAGGTTGGTGGGGCGGGTCGGCGTCGCGATCGTCGCGGCGAACTCGCCCGGGCGATGGGCGTCAGGACACTTCACGGAAAAAGCTTGCATCCCCATGTTGGGTGCTTTTGTTTACTTCGCAGGGATGGTACGATGCCAGTGGAGGAGTGCGCCGGGGATGGCCTCATGGACGGGTGGTCTCTTTTACTTTGATGGGAGGACCGGCCATGAAAGAGCAAGTGCGCGAAGAACCAGGCGTGATGGCTGCCTCGGAACGCTCGATGCGTCAGTGGGCCATCAAAGAGGAATTGGCCGAACGGGTTGCTCAACAGCGACTGTCGGCTGCGCCGGTGGCAAAACCCTACCATTATGTCTCGATTTCGCGCGAGGCCGGCGCCGGCGGCGGCGAGGTGGCCGCCCAAGTGGCTGCGCGGCTCGGCTGGGACTGCTTCGACCGGAATCTGCTCGACGACGTGGCGCAACGTTGCCATTCCGATCGTCAGATGCTGGAACTGGTTGACGAAACGGAGAGCAACTGGGTGTTCGACGTGCTGGGCACCTGGATGGATCGCCGACTCGTTCCGCACGAGAAGTACATTGTGGCTCTGGTACGATCGATCGTTTGCGCGGCCCAGTGCGCTCAAGCGGTGTTCGTCGGCCGCGGAGCGCAATTCATTTTGCCTGCCGATCGAACTCTGGCCGTCCGTTTGGTGGCGAACGAGGCTTTCCGCTTAGCCCGTCTCACGCGGCTCTACGGCTGGTCGCCCGCCGACGCGAGGCAGAAGATGATCGAAATGGACCGCGGGCGGGCGGAGCTGGTGAGCCGGCATTTTCATCACGACGTGTCGGACCCCCACCTTTACGACCTGGTGATCAACACCGGCCGACTGGGGATTGACGGGGCGGCCGAGCTGATCGTCGCCGCGGTTCGCCGTCAGGGCTGAGCGTGTTGCTTGGGCGGCTTCGGGCCGTTCTGCTGCCCCAATCTGCCCCGGGCGCTGCGGCTACAATGACTCGACGGCAGCTCCCTGCGCCGCATTGAACCGGTAGTTGAGGATCCGCGGTCCGCCGATCTCTTCTGCCCGAAGCCAGAGCTGTCGGCCGAGCACTTCGCGACCGTCTTCGATCGAATAGTTCTTCAGGTCTTGCCCGCGTCCGAGCCCGATAATCTGGCTGCGCAGCGAGCGACGGCCGGGAATGAACAGCTCGCAGCGGAAGCTGGCGGGCTGGTCTGTTTCGTTGATGGTGCGTTGAATCACTTCGAGCCTTCCTTGCTCGTCGATTCGGCTGGTCAGTTCGATCATTACGTCGCCCAGCCCGATCTCAAGGGCGCGATAGACGCTCAGCCGGATCGGCTGCTCTGATTGCAGATCGAAATCGAAACGCAGAAACCGTTTGCCGCTGCCTGCGGTGCTGGGAATGCGCAGATCGAAGGGCAAACGCCACTGTTCGCCCGCTGCCAAACGGAAGTCGGCCTCGCGGGGAACGGCTTGCCATTGGTCGGGAGCGACGATTTGCACTCGGCCCTGAATGCCTTGCGGAAACGGATTGACCAGCTCGATGGCGTTGGAATGCGGCTTGTCGAACTCGGCGGGAATGCGGCGTTTTTGCAGGACGAGGTCGAGCTGCCAGCGAGCGGCCGCCGGCGGAACGCCTTCGAGGAAGACGGGCAGCGGCCCGACCTCAATCGGGCGCGGACCCGCCGGGGCGCTGAAGCGTTCGGTCCGACCCCAAGCGTCGGTGAGCGTCGCACCGGCCGTGACGTTGATCGTTTCCACGGCAGCGGCGTTGCGACGTACGACGAGAACGGTGGACTCTCCCTTGGCGAACAGGTCGTTGTCGCTGTCGGCGGGCAACTCCAATCGACCAAGGTGCTCGGCCCCACCCAATGCGTAGGCGGTCGTTCGCCACAGCACGAAGAACGGATTGGGAGCGCCGTCGTGCGCGAGCAGCCCTTCTTGGGGATCGAAAGGATCAGCGGCGAATATCCACTGGGCCCCATACACTTTGGCGGCGATCATTCGTTCGACGTAATCTGCCCATCGGGCCGTTTTCGCATATTGATCAGCCGGCAATGGGGCCAGCATGATGGCTCGCCGCGGTGCTGCATGGCCGCCCGCCGGCGATTTCGACAGGCCAGCCGTTTTCATTCCGTTTGATGCGACAGGCCGAGCGGGCGATTGGGCGCCGGCAGCCACGATGGAGGGGGCATCGGCGAGCAGCCAAGCCAGTTCCGGGGCCGACATCGGTGGCTGCGATGAGAGGGCGACGAATCCCACCGACGCGGTCGATTCGGAAGACGATTGGCCGCTCGACGGGGGCCAGCTTCGCGGCGGGGCATAAGAGCCGTCCCAGGGCAGGCCCAGTTCGGCATTGGGCGCCAGCCGCGTGAACAAATCGGCAACCAGTTGCGCCCGCTTCAACGCCGCCGGCCGACCGACGAAGCTCATGTCTCGATCTTCGCCCAATTGCCAGTGACGCACCTGCATGGAGAAGCGGGTGATGGAGGCCGTGACGCTGGGCAGCCACAGTTGTTGATCGGCGGCCAACACGTCGGCCAGCGCGGCAAGATCGGTGGTGCGATCGAACTGCCGCGCCACGCGAGAGGGCGGCGAGGCCAGCAACCCGATGGTTCGGATGCCGCGGTCTTCCAGAGAGTCGAGCAACTGCGCAATCCGTTCGACGTGGGCTTCCGACGTTTCGTCGTCGATCCAAAGAGGCAGCTTTACCCAACCCACCCCGGCGCAGTCGATTAGCTCTTCCAACGTGTGATGCCTTAACGGCAGCCGTCCTCGCGGCAGCGACCACCCGAAGCAGGTGTCGGGCGAGCGTTCTGCCGGGTGAATCACTGCCAGCGCGAGCTGTTTTTCCAGCATGATTCCGCCGGCGGTCGAGAGCTTGGCGCAAACGCGATACCATCCCGGCGGCAACGGCGGCGCGGTCCAACGAGCCGTTGCCTGACCCATCGCGCGGGGGCCGTCGGGACGATCGTCGGGAACCGCGCCGATCGACTTCGGCGGTTCGGCGACCGGCTTTCCGCTGGAACGGCGCGGCGCGGGCATGGGCTTCAATTCCAGGTCGATGCCGCCCTGGGCCACGGAGCGATCCTCATGATCGAGCACGGTGAATGCGATCCTCGGATCGGCGTCGAACTGGCCGGCGGCCATGCACTCGATAACCAGTCGTTTGTCCGGCGCGAGCAGTCGGCCCGCCCCGACAGTTTCCATTCGCAAATGGGGCAAACGTCCGAGCCAGAGGTCCCCGAATCGAACTGCTCCGTTCAGATCGGGACGGTCGCCGGGCTGCACGTTGAGCGTGATCATGGCGAAGCGCGCTTTGGGATCGATCGGCGTCGGCCCGACGCTCAGTCGCTGCCAGCCGTTGACGCTGCCGACCATCGGCGAGGATAGTGTTTGCACAGGCCGGCGCTCTTCGTCGAGCAATAGCAGAGCTATTCCCGCTCGGCTCGTCCCCAGATTCTCCGCGGCAAGATCGACTTGAAGAAGGTATTCGAAAAGCGGATCGACGGCGATCAGTGGGCTTTGCGCCGAGGCGGCTGCGCCGTTGAGGTCGACGCGCAGCGAACGTCCGCCGCCGGGAGGCCCCGACTCGTCGATCTCGATGCGAATGAAGTGGGGATAGCCGCGGCCGTCGCGACGGGTCCAATCCGTGGGCCATCCGTCGAAGTTGGCGTCCCACGATTGATCGAAATTGCAACGGAAAACGCAGCGCGCCAATGTCGGTCGCTCAAGATCGGCCGGCGCCCGGCCCGAATCAGCCGTGGCAAACAGGACCAGCGAGATTGAAGCGGCAAGATGAAGCATGATGGCGTTGGCGGAACTAACGGTCTTGGTTGCGAACTGGGGGACGAGATTCGCAGTTTGTTAGTGGAACAATGCTGAAAGGTTGGTTCTCGGCGATCCAGCTTGCGCAGACAGGATGCCAGCCGTGCTCGACGTTGTTCGTCTGGGGTTCCATGCCTCAGACGATTGTGCCTTGGAAAAAACCGCTTCTCGAAAGACCACTGTTGATTGCTCGCTACGACCGCGAGCTTGGAACGCGCCAAAGAGAACTCATTGACGTTCTATTTCGGTCCGCGCACCAGCCGCAGCGGCCGCGGACATGGCCGCAAGGCGAAGACGCTTGCAACGTTCGTTTAAGCCGCTTTTCACAGAGCACCGGGCCATTTAGCGGTCCTTCACAAGGTTCAGCCAGCGGGCCTTCTGTTCGTCGGTGAGCATTCGCATGATTTCCTGGTTGGCCGCCTCGATCAACAAGGCTTGTTTGATTCGGCGATCCTCGGCCGAGTCGTTTTTCCACATTTCGTCAAGTTCTTGCAGCAATCGCACGGTTTGGTCGGCTGTCTGGGCCAGCCGCTCTTGCTGTTGGCGGTTGAGCCCCACCTGGCGCATCACCGTCAAGAAAGCGGGACTCGACGCCAGAGGCGCGGGCGCGCTGGTTGACGCCTGCGCCTTGGGCGGTCCATCGGACCAAAAACCTTCGAGGAAATGCGAGATGGCCGCCCCGCCCAAGGCGACGAGCAAGACGACTCCCGCGATCGCGGCGATGGAGAAGGATCGTTTCTCGTCGGGATGGGTTGGCGCCTTCGCGGCGGCGTTTTGCGGTTCGATGGCGAAACCTTCGAGCCGTTCGAATCCGATGCGGTAGCCGGCCGTTTCGGCGCCGGCGTCTTGGTCCACGATAATCGGTTCGATATAGGCCACGCGCACGAGGAAGCGCCCCACGGCCGTGGCCAACTCGATCGTCTCGTTCACTTGCAAATCGGCTGCATCGCACACGACTCCGCCAAAACCGCCGGCCGACTCGTTGAACAGTCGGGCCGGCACCGCGCGGGCGCGAAAACGCAGTTCCGCCTCTTGATGGGCGTCGGCCACGGGAATGCGGTACGTTTTGCGCTGATTGACTTGGGCTTGTTGCGGCGTCATCATTTCGGCTCCCAGTAAAGGGAGATCGCCCGATCGATCCACAACCGTCGGGCGTTCATCGCCTTCTGCCGAAATGTAGCATTATCCCGAGAGCGGGGATGCCGTCGCGGCGTGTACGTCGGCAGAGAACCGACGCTATGGAACCATTCGTCGCCGCAAGCCCGTGCGAATAATTGGTCCGCAGCTCGGCACGCCGGGCGCGATTGCTACAACCGGCAATTGCGGCACAATCGGGCCGGCTTGCGCCTGCGGGATCAGCTCGACTTGAACGGATGCTCCCAAGGCTTCCGATACTCGCGGCGCAAGAGATCGGCGGCCTTGGGGTGATCGATGATCCGTTCGGCGTCGTCGTCCCACTCGATGACCGAGGAGGTGTCGTAAGCGATCATCGCCAGTTGGACCGACTTGGTCGATTGATAGGCGTCGGCCACGGAGCACGAGGGCGGCCGCCGCGTGCGGACGGCGTCGAGGAATTCGGCCATGTGGGCTGTGCCTGCATCTGTGTCGGCTTTGAACTCCTCTCGCTGTTTATTCTTGCCGGACGGAATGACCACCCAGCGATTGTCCGAAACAAAGATCGTGCCCTTGTCGCCGTAAAGAAAGATGCCGTTATTCACCTCGGGAGTGAACTCCTCTGCGCCCCAAAGCCGATGCCGCCAAACGACCGGGCAACGGGCGAACTCGAAGTGAACCGTTAGAGTGTCGGGCGTGGTGATCTTGCCCGCAAGTTGGTACAAACCGCCGGCCGCCGTGAGCCGTTTCGGCGCTGACTCGCCGAGAATCACCCGCGTGGCGTCGATTAGGTGGATCCCCCAATCGACCAAATGACCGTGCCCGCTGGTCTTCTCCAATCGCCAATTGAAATGCCCAACTTGCGGGCTGTAGGGAATCTTCGGCCCCGGGCCGCACCATAAATCCCAATCGAGCGTGGCCGGGGGATCCTGCGGCGTCGGGTCGAGGGTGCCGGCGCGATAGTGAATCTGCACATCCACCTGAACAACCCGGCCGATGGCGCCTTCGGCCACCAGCTTCTTGACGGCCTGAAACGCTTTGCTTTGCCGCCGCTGAAAACCAACCTGCACGATTCGGCCGGCCTTGGCGGCTGCATCGACCATCGCTCGCCCCTCGCGCACGTCGTAGGAGATGGGCTTCTCCAAGTAAACATCGACCCCTCGTTGCAGGGCGGCAATAAATTGAAGCGCGTGCCATTGCGGCGGAGTGGCGATGATCACCGCGTCGAGATCGTCGGACGCAAGCAGATCGGTGTAAAGCTTGAACGTCTTGGGCTTCTTCCCTTGCAGACGTTCCAGTTCCGCCGCGTTCTTCTCCAAATGGGCGCTGTCCACATCGCAAATCGCCGTTACTTCGGCGCCGCCTGCTTTCAGCGCCGCTTTCGCATCGACCATGCCGTACCACCCGACGCCGATCACTCCTAAACGCACGGGCTTGCTCGATGCCGCCTCGCCCGCCGCGGCGCGTTGCATCGCCCCCCAGGGAACGGTTGCGGCCGCTGCCGCCAGAAACGATCTCCGATCAGTCATCATGGCCTCATCCTCGTCGATGCGTGTGAACGATTGCTGCCAAGAATCTCAAACGTGTGACCACAAAAACAAACATGGCGCCGATACGAGCAAGATTTGCATGCGGCTTCCGATGTTAGCCGTCGTCGATGCCCCGTTGTCGCTCGGTCGGCCTCAATCTTGTCCGTCCTCCGATCTGCGCCGAAGCAACCGCTGTGCGCCGACGGCAATGTGCGCCGACAGCGACACGTCGATGCAATCCTCTGGCGCTGGCGGCCTCGCGACGGCTGCCTGATGCGCTTCGCGATCGGCACTGTCGGCGGGCGGTGATCTTTTGCCGGCCGATTGTGCGAATCACTGGAATCGAAAGACGCAAAAAACGATAGGCAATCGCCGGTTCGAAGTCAAGCGATTCGCCGTTTCCGCGTGAGGGCACCTGCGCCAGGCGACGGCGAGCGCCAGGCGGCCGGCAATCGGTGGCGCAGTCGGCCGGACAGCACGGCGAAAACTCGCAACTGTAGAAACAGTGATCGCGCACCGCCGGCACGAGGCTGATTTTGCGGAAAATTGAGCCGTTGCCGCTTCGCGCCAGGGCAATTACTATGGAAGTAAGGAGTTCCGAACGTGGCGGAACGGTTGTCTCTACTCAGTGTTTTCACCTCATCTGATGAACGAAACGACAGTCGCGCTGACCCCTGTGGAACAGGCCGCCTTGGCCGCTTCGCCGTTTGGAGCAATCTATCCGCCGACGGAGAAGATTCCGGTGATCACCGTGGCCAACTTCCCGGCGTTGGGCAAGCTGGCCGCCATGCGGTTCTTGGAATGGGTGCAAGACCATCCGGAGGGCGTCATCTCGTTGCCCACGGGAAAAACGCCGGAGCATTTCATCTACTGGGTCGGCCATTTGCTCAACTCATGGGATGCGCCGACCACGCGAGCCGTGCTGGAGCAGAGCGGCGTCGATCCGGGGCGGCGGCCGGAGATGCGCGGCCTGCGTTTCGTGCAGATCGACGAGTTCTACCCGATTGATCCCTCTCAGCGCAACAGCTTCTATCACTACGTCAATAAGTTCTATATCGAAGGATTCGGTTTGGATCGCGGGCGGGCGCTGCTGATGAACTGCCGCGAGATCGGCCTCCGCGGCGACGAGTCGTTGGAGGACGTTTGGCCCGACTGGCAAGTGGACCTGAGCTTGCGGACGCGTCGCCCCGTTTCGGAACGGGAACGCCGGCAGCAAGACGTTTTGCTGCGGATCGATGATTGGTGCCGCTGCTACGAAGATCGGATCAGCGAGTTGGGCGGCATCGGTTTCTTCATGGGCGGCATCGGGCCCGACGGCCATATCGGATTCAACATCTTCGGCTCGGATCACCACAGCACCACGCGGCTGACGGCGACCAACTACGAAACCCAGGCGGCGGCGGCCGGCGACCTGGGCGGCATCGAGGTTTCGCGGCGGCGGTTGGTGATTACCATCGGTCTGAAGACAATCACGCGCAACCCCCAGTGCGCTGCCATCGTTCTGGCCGCCGGAGAAGCCAAGGCGGGGGTGATCGAATCGGCGGTGCAGGCGCCGTCGGGCGTGGCGGTGCCGGCCAGCGCGCTGAGGGCATTGCCGTACGCGCGGTTCTACATCACCTTGGGCGCCGCGAAACGGTTGTCGCAACGACAGCTCCGTTTGTTGGAAAAAAGCGAAACCATCAGCGACGAGCAAGTGGAGAAGGCCCTGGTCGATTTGGCCCTGGCCAAACAAAAGCGGTTGACCGACTTGCGCGACTGCGACTTGGCCGGCGACGAACGGGCCGCCCTGGTGGTGCAACGTCGCGGGCAGGCGCTGGCGGCGCTGGCCGCGATGGTTCGCGACCGGATGATCGCCAAGATCGAGGCCGGCAGCCGCCGCGAGGAAAACACGCGGTTCCTTCACACCGAGCCGCACCACGACGATCTGATGCTCGGCTATCTGCCCGCTATCGTCCGCAACGTGCGCAGCGCCACGAATGTTCATCATTTCGTCACTCTGACCAGCGGGTTCACCGCGGTGACGAATCAGTACATGCTCGATCAGTTGGGCCTGTTGAGCCGATTCATCGACTCGCCCGCCTTTGCCGCCCTGCATGCCGAGAACTACTTCGATCCGCACAATCGCCATGCGCGCAACCGCGACACCTGGCAGTATCTCGACGGAATCGCGGCCAGCAACGCCGAAATGCGCGACCAGGGCGCCGCCCGACGCCTGCTCCGCAATCTGATGGAAATCCACGACGAGACGGACCTGCGGGCGATCAAGGACCGCATCGAGGAAACGGTTCATTACTTCCGCACGGTCTATCCGGGCAAGAAGGACCCCGACGCCATACAGAAGCTCAAAGGCATGTGCCGCGAGTGGGAAGCCGAGTGTCTGTGGGGCTATTTCGGCTGGCAGTCGTCGCACATCCATCACCTTCGGCTGGGGTTCTACACGGGCGACATTTTCACGCCGTCGCCGACGATCGAACGCGATGTGGTGCCGATCCTCAAGCTGCTGGAGTTCACCCAGCCCGATATTGTCTCGGTCGCCCTCGACCCCGAGGCCTCGGGCCCCGATACGCACTACAAAGTTCTTCAGGCGATCAACGAGGCGGCCTTGCGCTACAGCGAGGCCACGGGCCGCACCGAGTTGCGCATCTGGGGATACCGCAATGTGTGGTTCCGCTATCATCCGAGCGAGGCGAATCTCTATGTGCCCGTTTCGTTGAACATGTTTTCTGTGATGGAAAGCGCGTTTCTCAATACGTTCGTTTCGCAGCGAGAAGCGTCGTTTCCGAGCTACGAACACGACGGGCCGTTCTGCCAATTGGCCCAACGCATTCAGGTTGAACAGTACGCAATGCTCAAAACCTGTTTGGGGCGAGAGTGGTTTGCCGAGCATCCCAGCCCGCTGATCCGCGCGGCCCGCGGCATGGTCTTTCTCCGGGAGATGAATCTCGACGAGTTCCGGCAAACGGCCCGGCTGCTGAGGCAGTCGGCCGAAGCGGCCGCCGAGTAGCTTTTCGGCAAGGAAGCGGCGCGCCGCAGACAGACGGCTTTGCACAGACGATGAGCTTGCGCGGCCAATGATTCGGCAAGGCCGGTGGAGAGAAGGCCGGCAGGTCGATGGGCGCGTGGCTGGTTGCGCAGCGAGGTTCCGCCGGCTCGACGTGCGGAACGAACTATTGCGGCCCCAACGGCATCATCTGGCGACCGCCGTATATCGGTTGCCCGGGAGCGACAACCTCGGGGCCGCTCGGGGCGCCGGACGGCGGCCCGATCCGCACAGGCGGCGGGGCGCTGCCTGCGCTGGCATGAACGCCGCGTCGCAGTTCTTCGGCGCGGCCGAGAAGCTGATCGGGCGGCACCATCACCTGGGGCGACAAGTTGAAGTTCAAATCGCGCTCGTCTCGAATTTCGCCCGGCCAAAGATTTTCGGCGAAGAAATCGACCACGGGGTATTGGTACCAAGGCGGGCGGATGTTCTGCATGACGGTGAGCGTTTCGTAACCGTCTTTCACCAGCCGAATCTTTCGTTGCCCATAGTAGGTGAACGTATGGCTTACCGGAGTGACACCGATTTCGTAGTCGTCCACATAGACGAGCGCCCCGGGCGGGTTGCTGCGGATGGTCATTCGCCGCTGCACGCAGCCGATTGAGGCGGCTACGAGCACGAGCAGCAATGCGGTGAAGCTGCCGCAACGAACCCAATGCGCGCGCGATCGAATCATTGGGGCGTGTCCTGCCGGATGCCGCAACCGGGCGCAAGAAACGCGATCGGGGCGCATTCGGTTTGCCGTCGTCTTGCCGAAGACCACCGTATCGCCGTGTTGATCGTTCGTCAGTCGTTCCATCTGCCGAATCCGCTGCCATGCGATCGGCCCGACGGTGCTCCGATCGCCGCGCGGAGTATAAGCAATCGTCGCCATCGGCTTCCAGGCCAAAATACCGACGCTGCAATAATCCCTGAAGGCAGAACTGGGAGGGATGGCGAAGATGGGGTGGGTTGCGGGGCGGTGGAATAGCCGCTTCTGGCCGCTTGACGCCCATCGGGCCGTCTTTCTCGGGCGGCGCATGGCGAAGCCGAGCGGCGCGGCACCAGCAATTCCAATCTGCCGGCATTGCAGCGCCAACATCATCTGCTCGCTGAGCCGTACGCGGGCGCCGCTGCTGGCTGGCCCGGCAGTGGGGGAGTTCCGCCGAGGACATACACGACCGGACGAGTGCGCCGTTGCCCCCAGTGACGGAGCGTATCCCTCGATTCGGCGGTCACAGAGAGCCAACGCGGCATGCCCCTTCGATCGTTGCGGCTCCGGCGCAAACCCAGCGTCCCATGGTTGCACCACCGCGCACTAGTCCTTTGCCTGCAAGCCACTTGCGGCATTCGGCCTGTGCCGCCGCAGCGGAGCGGGCGTACAAATGGTCGCACGAATCCGTCTTGCGCGGGATGCAGGCGACGGCTATCATTAATCCTAGGGGAGAACCATCCTCCGCGGTGCATGGGTGATTTGAGGATCGATGAACTCACGTTGCTGTCAACCGTTGATCGCTGTACGTTCGCAGGCGGCAACCGCCCCGCAAGTGCGCGTTTGCGAGCGGCGCTCAATACCAAGGGACGTGGTTGTGCGGAATGGCTCCGTCTCAGCCGCGCTCCCACCGTCGTCGTTCGCGCGACTCTGGCGGCACATTTGGGCGGCATGCGTTCTCCTAACGGTTATCCCGGCAACGCCGCCGAGCATTTCGGCCGACACCGTGACGATGGCGGCGGCCGGCGGGGCGATGCGTCTTTCGGGACGAATCGTTGACTACACAGGTGAAAAACTGGAGTTGGAAACGCCCGAAGGCGGGCTGCGCACAATCAAGGCCTCGCAAGTCGTTGGTTTCTCCACCGATTTGGTTGCCGATCAGTCGGCGGCCGACCAGGCTTTCGCCAGTGGCCGTTATGCCGAAGCGCTGGCGCTCTATGGGCGGGCGATCGAGGCCGAACGCCGGCCATGGGTTCGCCGTCTTGCCCTGGCGCAGATCGTCCGTTGTCGCCGCTCGCTGGGCCACACGGAGCAGGCTGTCGAGAGTTTTTTAGTTCTGGTTCAGTCTGATCCTGCAACCCCGCTGTTCGACTGCATTCCCCTAGCCTGGCTTTCGTGGCCGCCGGAACCGAACGTCGAGTTGGCGGCGCAACGCTGGAGGGCCCGGCGCGAACCGGTGGCGCGCTTGCTCGGTGCGAGTCATTTGCTCACGTCGCCGCAACAAGTGGACGCTGCGACGATCCTCGACGAGCTTGCCCGCGACACGGACCCGCGGGTGGCTTGGGCGGCGCGGGCTCAACAGCTCCGCGGCCGGCCGACGGCCCTGCGGAGCGACGCGATCGAACAGCAGCAGGCCGTGTTCGCCGAAGCGCCGGGATGGCTGCAACCGGGGTTATCGTTCACTTTCGGTCGGGCTTGGGCAGCGGGCAATCAGCCCGACCGAGCGGCAGTGGCATTTCTTCGCTGCGGATTGACCGAGCCGTACGACCGTGTGTTGGCCGCCCAATCGCTGCTCGAAGCGGGCCTTGTGCTGAGCCAAGCCGGCCGCCAGCGCGAAACGGAGACGATTTGGCGCGAAATCGCCGCCAAGCTCGGCGACCAGCGCAGGGTGATGGCCGAGTTGGCGGCGCGAGATCCGCAGCGGTGGGGTCAGGCCGGGGGGGCCCGCTCGGATTCCGAACTTGGCCCCCTGCCGCTTTCGCGCCCAGTGCGAATGGGAACGGTCGGTGCTAAGACGAACGACGAAGGCGATTTCCTGGGCGCCCTTCGCGACCGCGGGCTGAGCCGCTTGGCGGTTGGTTACTGCGACTCGGCCTTGGCCCAACCCGGACTGTCGCCGCAGCGCCGCGCTGAATTGAGCATCGAACTGGCGCGTTCGTTGACCATCGAAGCCCTCGGCGCCCCGGCCGCGGAGCGCGCGCCGATCTGGGATCGCGTCGATCAAACGATTGCCCGATTCATCGATGCGCATGCCGACCATCCTTGGGCCCTGCCTGTGCGAGTTCAAGGGCTGATGGCCCGCTCGGCTCGGGCGGAGTTGGC
The DNA here is from genome assembly GCA_029975295.1 of Thermoguttaceae bacterium. Lineage (GTDB taxonomy): Bacteria > Planctomycetota > Planctomycetia > Pirellulales > Thermoguttaceae > JARKPK01. The sequence continues at coordinate 22,651 of JARKPK010000098.1, forward strand.
GTTTCACGAAGCAGCCGCCCGGAACATGGCTCCGACATGGCTCGACCAGGCCAAGGAATTGTTGCGCGCCGCGCTGCGGCAATGGGAACTGCTTTCCGCCGAACTGGAGGAGCGACAACGGGCGGCGGTCGCTGGCGCGTCGCGCGAATCGGCACCGCCGTCGCCGCTTGCCGCGTTGCGGCGAACGGCCGCGTGCGAAATCGCGCGCATCTATCGACTTCAAGCGGAATGCTATCCGGCCGACAGCGACGATCGCGCGCATGCGCTGCTGATGGCGGCTAAGCTCTTGCTGCCGCTGGCGCAGTCCGAAGGCGACGAACTCTTGCGTTGGCGCAGCCGCTTGAGTTTGGTCGCATGCTACCGCATGTTGAACGACTTCGATTCCGCCGCCAAGGCGATCGAAACAATGCGTCAATCCGCGATTGGCGATCGGCAAGAGTTGGCTCTGTGCGCCGAAGAGATTCGGCTGGCACTGGCCCGAAAACGCCTGGACGAGGCTTTGGCTCTGGCCGACGGCGACGTTGTTCGGCGCGATGGTTCGGAACCGGAGTACGACTTGGCGCGACTCGAAGCGTATCTGCTTGCGCGTCGGCAGGCCGCCGACGCAGGCAATGCCGCCAAGGCTGCTCAGTGGCTTCAGCGAGCCGACTCTCTTCTCCGCGACATCGAACAACAGCACGGTCCTGCCTGGCGTCGCCGCGGCGAAATGCTGTTGACCGCGGCCGTGGGCTCGGGCGAGGCCGCCGATGCCGCGATGCTCGTCCGAATTGCCGAAAACGCTTATCATTCCGAACAATTCGACGAAGCGATTGCCGCCTACGATCGCGCTGGCTCGGCCTTGCGCGACGCCAACGACCTCGACCGGGCGTTCGAGATCGGGTTCACGGCCGCAACGATCGCCCATCGGCTCTCCCGCCACGAAGACGCCTGCGCGCGCTATCAGCAGATCGCCCGCACGCATCCGCGCCATGCCAAGGCGGCCGAGGCGCACCTGCTTGCGGCGGGGCATGCCGCGGAGCTTGCCCGCAGCAACGAGGAGGAGCCGCTGCAACGGTATTGCGCGCTGCTCGAAGAACACATTCAACGTTGGCCCGACAGCCCGACGGCCGATGAGGCCCGCTGGCGACTGGCGCGATTGTTCGAGTATCAACAGCGATGGCAGGAGGCGGCCGACGCTTATCGGGCGATTTCCGACGAGTCGCGGCGTCCGGCCGCCGTGGCCTCGGTCGAGCGGTGCGTGAACATGCTGGTGGCACGGTTGAACGACCCGGCAAAGCGGGCCGCTGCGGCCGCAAGAGCCGCGGAATGGTTCGAATCGATCGCGGCAGAATCCCAGCGCACATCGCCGCCCCACTGGCGCCCGGAGCACTCATCGGCTGCCTTGGCCGCCACGCGGATTCGTCTGGCCCAACTGCCGAGCCAAGAGCAAAAGGCGGCCACGTTGCTCTACCAAGCCCTTCGCGAAAGCAACGAGGCTGACACTGCTTGGCGGTCGGCGGCCGAATCGGCGCTGATCGTCGCCTCGGCCGGGGCCGGCCGCGGCGAACAGGCGATCGAGGTGCTTTCCGGTTGGGCTGCTCGTCCGGCGACCGAATTGGAATCGCTGCTCGACAGTCTGGCCGAGCTGGGAAGACGCAGCCCGCCCGACGCGCGCCGCGCCGTGGCCGCCGTGCAACTCAAGGCGATCGATCTGTTGCAATCGCGCCGCGGCGAACTTTCGGCCGAAGCCCGACGACGGCTCGACCAAATGCGCGCCGACGCGCTTCTCTCAGCCGGCCGCCGTGAGGAGGCCTTGGCAGCCTATGCTTCATTGGTTGCAGCCGATGATTCCGATGCCGCGGCGCACGAGGGCTGCGCCCGGGCGCTTTCGGCCGGCAGCCAAGCGCCCGATTGGGAGCGGGCGATCAAGCATTGGGGCGCTGCGCAAAAAGGGCGCCGGCAAGGTTCGCCCGAGTGGCTCGAAGCGCAATTGGCGATGGCCGAACTCGAACTGCGACTCGGCCGCAAAGCCGCGGGCGGGCAACGGCTGCGATTGATTGATCGTCAGTATCCCGATTCGGGCGCCCCGGAAATGCGCGCCGAGTTGCAGCGACTGCTCCGCCAGGCCGGTTTGTAACGGTTGGGCGGCGCCTGGCGACAGAAGGGCGCGTTCCTGCCGAGCCGGCATTTGCGAAACGCTGGGGCGAGGCGGGCAGTTCCGGCCGCGACTCGAGACTATCGGGCCGCCCGCTTGCTTTCGCGGCCGCGGCCTCGCTGGGGCGGCACGGTTTGGTCCACAACGTGGCTTTTCGCTTTCTCGTAATTGGGACTTTGAGCCTTGCCGGTCAGTTCGAACAGAAAGCGGCTCGGCACCGTCGGACGCGGTTTCCCCCATTTCATTCGCGACAACGCGAGTGTCAACGTCAATCGGCTTTGCGCGCGCGTCACGCCCACATAGCACAATCGCCGCTCTTCATCGACCGCCGTCTCGCTTTCTTTCACCGCGCGGTGATGCGGAAGAATCCCTTCCTCCATCCCCACGACATAAACCTCGGGAAACTCCAGCCCTTTCGCGGCATGCATGGTCATCAAGGCAACCGCGTTCTTTTCCAATTGGTCTTCTTTATCGTCGGTGGAAGTCAGGGCGAGCTCCTGGAGGAAGCCGCTGAGATCGTGCTTGGGGTTCTTCTTGGCGAACTGCGCCGCCGCGTTGACCAACTCCTCGACGCTGGCCCAACGGGCGTCGCGCTCGGAGGGATCGTCGTACGTTCGCTGAAGCTCGCCGCGATAGTCGATCGCAGACAACAGATTGGACAGCAGGCGGTCCACCGGCAAACGCGCCGCGTCGGTTCGCAGCCCCTGAATCAGCCGCCGGAACGCCACTGCCCCGTCGAGGGCCGCCCGAGAAAGGCCGTTCTGCGATTCCACCCGCTCCAACAACTCCCAAAGGCCAATGCCCTCGGCGACGGCCATTTCATTGAGCCGCCGCACGGCGGTCGGCCCCAATCCGCGGGGCGGCACGTTGATCACCCGCAGCAGCGAAGCCTCATCGTGCGGGTGGACGGCCGCCTTCAGATAGGCCAGCACGTCGCGGACTTCCTTGCGATCAAAAAAGGACCTTCCGCCGAGAATGACGTAGGGAATCCTCGCCCGACGCAATTCGGTTTCGAACGCGCGCGGCTGCTCGTTCGTCCGGCAGAGAATCGCGAAGTCGCTCGGCTTTCTTTCGCGCCTTTCCAAACGCGCCGCGATTTCCTGAACGACGGTTTCCGCCTCGGCCTGCTCGTCTTCAAGCTGCAACACCCGCGGCGGCTCGCCGGCGCGCGTCGCCCGCAACGTCTTTCCATGGCGCAGGCGATTGAAGGCGATCAGCCGGTTCGCCCAAGAGACGATTTCGTGGGTCGAGCGGTAGTTGGTTTCCAACCGAACCACCTTCGCGTCGGGCCAATCGCGTTTGAAGTTCAAAATGTGCGTCACCTCGGCCCCGCGCCAACCGTAGATCGACTGATCGTCGTCGCCGACTACGCAGAGGTTTCGATGGCCCAACGCCAAAGCCTTGATGATTCGATACTGCGGTCCATTGGTGTCTTGGTATTCGTCAACCAACACATGATCGAATCGGCCGGCCTCCGCTTTGAGCGACGCGGGATGCGAGAGGAACAACTCTTCGGTGCAGAGCAGCAAGTCGTCGAAATCCAGCGCGCCGGTCGCCCGCAGCCGATCTTGATAGCGCCGATAGGCGGAAGCAGCCAAATGCTCTTTGTCGGTCTCGGCCATCTGGACGGCCTGGGCGGGGCGCACGCCGGCGCTCTTCCAGCGGCCAATCAGGTAGAGCAGGTCGCCCGGGCTCAAGACGGCCTCGGCCATGCGCAATTCGCGCAGCGCCGCCCGGGCCACGCTTTCCTGGTCGCCGCGGTCGCAAATGGCGAATTCCGCCGGATACCCAAGCACTTTGATCCCGCGGCGGAGAATGCGAACGCACAGCGAATGGAACGTTGATATCTCGGGGCGCTGCTTCGACCGTTTGCCCAGCAGCGATGCGGCCCGCTGCTGCATTTCATCGGCCGCCTTATTGGTGAACGTAACGGCCAAAATTCTCTGCGGCGCAATGCCCGTTCGAATCAATTCGGCAATCCGGTAGGTAACCACACGTGTTTTGCCCGTACCGGCGCCGGCCAGCACGAGCAGCGGGCCGCGCAATGTGTAAACCGCTTCGCGTTGGGCTTGGTTCAAATCCATCCGTGGCTGCGTAATAGCCGAGGAACCCAGAGAAGGCGAAGCCCCGAAAAGGCCGGTCGCCCACAATGCCAGGAGCTGCCCGGCGACCAAATCGGCCGAAAAGGGGCAACATTACCCCTGCCTGAGATGCAACATCGTATGCGATTACCCACCGAAACGAAAGGGCCAATCGCAAATAGTTGCGATGTATGATTTTACAGACATGCTAACCATTTCCGCGCCGATGCGCAAACGGCTCGCTGGCCGAACGCCGCGTGATGGCGCCCCAGAGCAACCGCCAACGGCGGGCGTCGGCGCGGCACGTGCTGCCGACCGACGAGAACGAGACGATCGGCAGATCGGCTTTCGGTTAACGCCTCATGGGCTGCGCGCTCGGAGCGCTGGGCGATAGCGAAGGCGGGGCGTACTGCTCGGCTGTTCGTGCGGCGGGCTCGCCCCGGGCGGGCGAGGCCATCATTGGGGCCGATGCAGGGCCGTCTTGATAGAAATGCGTGGTCTCTTCGCTGACCAATCTCGATGCCAGTTCGCGGCAGTGAACCTCGGCCCGAAACACATGGGCTCCGGCCGATTCGGCTCTGGCCCGAACGCGGAGCACCACCTCGGCCCCGGGGGCCACCGCCGCGATCGGTTGGAACACGACTTGTCCCGGCTGAATCCGATGCGGTCCGCCTTCAACGGCCACCGGCTCGATCCCGTTGGAGAAGAAAGCCAGCACCTCGACGTTCTCGGCTGTTTTGCTCCCGCGGTTCCGCACTTTCAACTCGTACACCGCTTCTTCGCCGACGAGAACCGGCCCCTGCGGATCCTTGACTTCCAATCGCAAATCGGCAATGGCCTCCACGCGAGTGGTGGTGGTGGCCGCGGCTGTCAACTCGTCGTCGGCAGTGGTCGCCAATTCGAACCGATTTTGGCCCGGGGCGCTCAGAAGACATCGCAGGTCGAACACCCTTTCCGTCCCGGCGGGCAACGCCTCGATGACCCACACCACGCGGCTGTCGCCCGCATCGAGACGAGCGCCATCGATGCCGGAGAGATATTTCGCCCCGGCGGGCAGTGCAAGCTGCATTCGCACTTGGCGGGCCGGCGCGTTGCCGGGATTCGCCACCCGAACGCGATACAAGGCCGCCGCATTGACGAACTGCACTTGCGGACCTTGCATCTCGACCTGGAGGGCGGCGCGGCGCACAAGCACCTTTTCCGACAGTTCCGCGCGCACTCCATGATCGGCCTGTGTTTTCACATGGATCAGCAACTCGCCCGTCTGGCGGGCAGTCAGTTCAATCTCAATAGCCCGCTCTTCGCCGGCTCTGAGGGTTCCCACGCGGTGTGTGGCCGGCGGATTGTCGCTCGATCCGATCGGCATGAGGGTGATCAGCACGTTCTCCGCATCGCCGGTGCCGGAGTTCATCAACCGCAACGCAAACAGTTCCTTGCGCCCGTAGAAGACCTCGCGCGGCCCGTCCATTTGCATGCTCAGCTTGGCCTCTTGCACCTCGATTTGCGCCTGAGCAGCCGCCGGTTGGTAATCCCAGCGAACGGCCAGGTCGAAGGGGCGGCTTTCGCGGGGAACCAACCGCAGGGTCAACCGTTCGCGACCGCCGGCCGGCAGAGTGCCGACACGCCACGACAACGGGCGGGCGGCCTCGGTGGCCTGGTCGTATTGAGCGCTGCCGACGCTGCTTTCAGCGCCGGCCAAGTCGGCCCACGCCGGAAGTTGAACATGAACAACCACCCCGTCCGCTGAAACTTCGCCGCTGTTGACCAAATGCAGTTGATAAACCGCTTCCTTGCCCACGGTGATCTTGCGCGGACCCAAGGTTTCGACGCTGATCACCGGACTTTTTCGCACCATGAGCAAATGATCGCCTGCGGCCGCGGGCGCAGCCGGTGCCGGAGTTCTCATTGCGTTCTGCGGCGAAACTGTGTCTGCCGCCGGCCGCGCCATTGGCGAGGCCAATGATTGAATCATTCGGCTGCGTGCCGACGATTCCTCTACGCCCGAGGCGCCCGTATGCGGCGGAGTTGCCATGGCCGGTGCGTGTTCGACGACGGAAGGCCGCGTAACCAGCGCACGCGCCGGCGTGGGGCCGGCGGCCCCCGTTTCGCGTCGCGGGGTCGGCTCGGCAGGGTTGCTGGCGTCGCGAGAAGGCCCCTAAGCGGCCACTGCCGGACCGGCAGCCGCGCCGTCCTCGCCCGTTTGTCGGAAATTCGTCATCCGTTGATGGAGCGGCCGGTTCGGCACTCCCATCGCAGGGATGTTTTCTTCCGCCGGAGTCTCCATGCCGGGCGAACCCGATGCGCGTCGGGCTGAAATTGATGGCAAGGTCGGAGTCCCTCGTTCGTACGCGCCCGATCGTCCGGTTCCGCTCGACGGAACGGAATTCGGTCCGGAACGGCGAAAACCGCCTTCCTGCGGCTCGTCCAAGTCACTGTCTCCGGCGGCGAGCGAACGATCGGCTGGATAGCGATTTGCCGGCGTCGAAGCGTTCGAGGGCGCGCCCAGCGGACGGCTCTCGCCGCGCGAATAGCCGTAATTGATCGCTGCGTTGGGCTCACGGTCGGCGCCTGCTTGGCCTGTTGCCGATGTGCGGGGAACACTCAAAATGCTTCCTGCGCGAGCCTGGGGCTGGGGTTGAACAGCTTCGGATCTGGGGTGCCCGACGGTCGCCGTCGGCTTGCCCGATTTCTCTTTGCCGCTGCTGTTAAACAGATTGCGTCCGAAGTTGTTGATGTCGTCAAGGATCGGCGTTTTCCGGGCCGAAGCCCGCGACGGCTCGGAGTAGTCGTAGTCTTCGTTTCCCCACGCGGGGAATCCGGCGCCAACGACCGCACCGACGAGCACCACCAGACGAGCGAACTTCCGACACATATCGCCACCTGCACCTGATACGGTGAATCCGAGATTCGGACCAAGACTCGTCGTCTTTATCGGTTGAACCGGATATCGGGGATTAGGCAACTTTGCCGGTGCGGCAAAATGTAGCGACCAAGAGAGGCGTCGGCTTCACACTGGATAGAGTCGGGAAAATTCTTGGACGGGCGAAACCCAACTCGATGCGCCCAATGATTGCGAAAATCTTGAGCTGCTCGAAGGATCGCAACTCGTTATGTCATTGTTGTTTAAGGGAATAGAGATTGCCGGCAGACGTTTTTGTGCGGCCCGCTGGCATCAGCCCCGGTGAGAGTTGGCCGGGGTTCGCCCCGAAGTTGCCCAAAATGCCTGATTACTCGGCCGCGCGCTGGCGATGCGTCGAGAAATGATCTTTCAAGAAACGCCGTCGGCCGCGAAGCCAGAGGAAACGCTGGCAACGCGGCCGATGGCCAACTATCGGATCGGATAACTACCGAGACGGCGTCTAAACCCGAAACGCGGGAACGGACAACGGAATCATTCGCCACATGGGCGGCTTGCCTGGGCCGCGGTGCCTTGGCGGCAAACGGGTCGCCGCAAAGCCCCGCATGTTTACGGAAAAGCACGCCGGCGTACGAATCGGCTCACTTGGTCGCACGCAGCACAATCCTGCGGGGCTATTCGTTGCCAGCGGTTGGATCTAGCAGCGGCTATTCTTCGTCTTCCTCGTCTTCTTCATCGAAGTCATCGTCATCGTCATCCCAATCCTCGTCGTCGTCCCAATCCTCGTCGTCATCGTCCCAATCTTCGTCATCGAGGTCGTCGTCATCGTCCTCGTCGTCGTCCAACTCTTCCTCGTCGTCTTCGACTTCTTCCCAAGTGTCTTCGTCTTCGTCGTCGAAGTCGTCGTAGTCGTCGTCTTCGTCATCGAAGTCTTCGTCTTCGTCGTCGCCCTCTTCCTCGACGTCATCGTCTTCAAATTCGTCGTCGCGCTTCGCGGCCCGTTCCGCCAACGCGACTGTCTGTTCGGCCGTCACGTCGAACGGGTCAAACGGTTGGTTTCGCAGGGTGTGTTTCACGTCAGTCTCCTCTTCCGCTAAAGGGGAATCCTGTATGGTCAATGACTGATTATCGGTTGCAGGCAAGGCTACAGACAATCTCGTCGTCCGAAAAACCTCGACCTGCGGAAGCTCATCGAGATGGCGCAACCCGAACAACTGTAGAAACCTTCGCGTAGTCCCGTACAGCAACGGTCGGCCAAGTTCCTCTGCGCGCCCCACAACGCGCACCAAATCGCGTTCGATCAATTGCCGCAGCACTTCGTCGCACTGAACGCCGCGGATCGATTCGATTTCTACTCGAAGCACCGGTTGACGATACGCAACGACTGCCAGCGTTTCCAGCACCGGGGCGGAAAATCGCAAGTCGTCGGCCGGACAAAGCCGCCGCAACCAGGGCGCAAACTTCGTCCTCGAAAGCAACTGAAACCCGCCGGCCACCTCCTCGACTCGAAATGCCGAACCCTGCTGATCGAAAAATCGATTCAACGTTCGAACTAGTGTACGCGCTTTCGTGCCGTCCGCCAAGCCGGCCAATTGAGCCAACTTACGACTGCTCAACGGCGACCGGGCAAGCAACAGAACAGCCTCGATCCGCGCTAGTTCCGCCGACCGAAAATAGGGCCCTTTCGCCGAATCCGCCTCGGAATCGACACGGCCGAGGCGATCTATTGCCCACACATTACCGGAAAACCACCAAACTGGATTGGTCAGCCCCCCCATGCCCGACATCGGGTAAACGTACCGTGTCGCCGGACTGATCGACCACAACGGATTACCCCACGCCCATTGCTTCATCGCGTCACGCAGACGAACCCAGCGGGCTCCCGCCCAACCGCCTTTGCGTTTCCTCTGAACCCCATCCCAGGAGGACACCTTATCCCAGGAGGACACCTTCTATTATGAGAAGCTCGCTGCCGGTTCAACAAGACGGGCCAGCGATGGCCAAGACCGATTTTATTGATCACCGCCCCTGCTCGGCAACAACGGGTTGGCATTTTCTGCGGTGGTAAACGACGGTCGGTCGGGTTGAACCGGACGGCCCATCCCGATACGATGGTGCCTGCACGTCGGGCCGCCAAGAAAGGCAATGCGGCTTGCGGCGAGGCGCGTCGGCTGCCGTCCCTGATGACGGCAGAGAGCGATCGCGGCCGCATGTTCGCCTCGCCACCACCCGTGAGGCGCATTCACCATCGACCGTCAGTCGTTGCGCCCCCGTTCCGTCGGGTGGACGCAACGCCGTTTCCGCTCCCTGCTCGCACCTTCAAAGCACTCGATCATTAATGACTTATTGGACTGGCAAAGTGGCCGTCGTAACGGGCGGATCGAGCGGTTTGGGCCGGAACATTGCCGATGCTTTTGCCGGCGCTGGGGCGCGACTGGCGATTGTCGGGTTGGAAGAAGACGCCGTGCGGCGCACCGAAGACGAACTTCGCCGCACCGGCGCCGACGCCGTGGGCATCACCGCCGACATCACCCGACAGCCTGAAGTTGATCGGTGTTTTTCCGAATTGATCGCCCGCTTCGGCCGAATCGACGTTCTGGTGAATAATGCCGGCCGTTCGATGCGCGGCAAAGTCCTTGACACCACGCCCGAACAGTTCCGCGACTTGCTCGAACTGAACCTGCTCGCGTTGGTGCGTTGCACGCGCGCCGCGGCCGAACACTTGATTGCCGCGCGCGGGCACGTCGTCAACATCGGTTCGCTCGCTGCCAAAGCCGCCTCGCGCTGGGTTGGCGCCTATCCGGCCAGCAAGCATGCCGTTGCGGCCTATTCGCAACAACTGCGTTTGGAACTTGGGCCGGCGGGCTTGCACGTGCTGTTGGTATGCCCCGGGCCGATTGCCCGGAAAGACGCAAGGCTCTATCCGCTCGAAGGTCTCGAAGACATCCCCGAACGCGCCCGGCGGCCCGGCGGAGGCGTGAAGACCTCGGCCATCGATCCGCAGAGGCTCGCCCATCTTATCCTTAAAGCCTGCCAGAAGCGGAAGCCCGAGTTGGTCGTGCCGGGCAGGGCGCGCCTATTATTCGCGATTAGCCAGCTTTGGCCCAAATTGGGTGATTGGCTGATTCTGCGCTTCACCTGAGTCGCCGCTGCCAAGGCTATTGATTGCCGGCCTGAGGGGCAATGCCCACGCGAAGCCGTTCTCTATCCGCGGGCCCCAGCGTCTGGCTCGCCGGCTTGGTCGTGATGCGGCACTGAACGTCAACGAATGCCGCTAGCCGTTCGAGGCCGCCCACCGGTCGCAGCAATGCCCGGCCGACGAGGCAAACAGAGGTCGTGCGGCGCTTGCGGCGGCAACGGGGCCGAGGTGGTTTCCGATGGGGAGGCGTGCTATTCTGGAAGGGTTCGAGTTTGATTGCCGAAGGACGATTGCGGCCAAGGGCTGTTGCCAGGTGCTTTCTTTTTCCGGGATTAATGCCATGCGAAAGCTGATTTCCTGCCTGTCGGTAGCAGCGGTTATTTTGGGCGTATCCGCCGGTTGTCGGCCGAAGCCGGTTTTCGACGAATCGGAAGTGGAGAGCTTCCGTCCGCAGCTCGATCCCGTTGAGGAGGTGGAGACGATCGGAGAGATGCGCACGTGGACTCCCGCGTCGGGCGGCAAACAGTTCGAGGGTGCGCTCATCAAGGTGGAAGACGGCAAGATCTTCATCAAGAAGAAGGACGGTCACATTTTCGGCGTACCACCGAATCGCCTCAGCGATGAAGACCAGAACTACGCGCGGCAAGCGGCTGCGGCGGCCCGCTAGCAGCGCAAGCGGGCAAGGAGACGGCAACCACTATGTCGTGCGTGGCGAAGGTCGCATTGTTGATCGAAACGGCTCGCGGCTATGGTCGGGGCATTCTTCGCGGCATCGTGCGCTACGCGCGGTTGCACGGCCCCTGGGCCTTCTACGTTACTCCGGGCGACTTTGAGCAAGAACTGCCCAAGATGGAGCGATGGGGCGGCACGGGCATCATCGCCCGAATCGAAAACCAGAAAGTGGCCGAGGCCATCCTCGCCACCAAACTGCCGCTGGTCGCTCTCGATCTTAGCCCGACGCAGCTTCAGCCCGGCCATCCGTTGGCCGACGTCAGCGAGGTTCGTTCCGATTCGCATAGCGCCGCCGCGTTGGCGGCCGAGCACTTGCTCGACCGCGGGTTTCGGCATTACGCCTTCGTCGGCATTCCGCATCGTGTTTGGTCGGAGCGGCGGCAAGAGGGATTCTGCCGGCGCCTTGCCGAGGCGGGGTTCTCTGTTCATCTCTACCCGGCCAAGGCAAGGAATTACCAAGATTGGGGCAAGGAACAGGCGATCCTCGCCCGCTGGCTGCAAGGCCTGCCCAAACCTGTCGGCGTGATGGCCTGCAACGACGACCGCGGCCGCGAGGTTCTGGCCGCATGCCGCTTGGCCGAACTCCAAGTGCCCGAGCAACTCGCCGTTGTCGGCGTAGACAACGATTCGCTGCTGTGCGAGCTTTCCGATCCGCCGTTGTCGAGCGTGGCTCTGAACACCGAACGGGGCGGGTACGAGGCGGCGGCCCTGCTCGACGAGATGATGCAACGCCGCCGCGGCCCGCATCCGCCCAAGCGGATCGTCGTTCCGCCCCTGCACGTGGTCACGCGACGATCCACCGACATCTTGGCGCTCGACGATCCCGAGATCGCCTCGGCGCTTAGGTTCATCCACGACAACGCCGGCCGCCCGATCCAGGTCGAAGACGTCGTCCGCCAGATGAACTGGTCGCGACGAACGTTGGAAATGCGGTTCCAGCGGGCGGTTGGGCGTTCGATTCGGGCCGAAATCGAGCGCGTCCGCCTCGAACGCGCAAAACGGCTTCTCCAAGAGACCGATTTGACCGTGCCGAAGATCGCCTCCGCCTCGGGCTTCAACAACCCGAACTACTTCGGGCTCGTCTTCCGGCGAATCGTCGGCGTATCGCCCTCGCATTACCGTCGGCAAGTCCGCGGCAATTATTGACTCTCGCCAACGCGATCGAACGACGGGCTCGATTTCTTCGTGAGAAATCGGCGTTCCTCGCTGACAAGTCGGTCGCTGAACCGTCGGCCTTACACCTCGGCTAAAACGACCACGTAGTTCTTGCCATATTCTCGCGCGCACTTGGGGCATGTGGTGTAGAAGACGTACAGCCTGCGCATCTCCTTGCCTCGGCTGCGGACGAATTCTTTCATCGTGCCGATCCACGTCCGCATGTTCCGGTATGGTCCTTCGAACACCTTGCTCAGGAACCTGCCCGAAATGGTCGCCATCTTTGCGCCGGGCACGTCCTTGGTCACTTCGATATAGACATCGGCGCCCCAAAGCGAAGTGTCATCGGCGAGAATCACATTCTGATCCGAGGCGGCGCCGGCAGCCTCGATTCGGGTCATGTTGCGCTTCATCACCGCGCCGAAGTTCAGCGGGATATGCAGGAAGCACCTCACTCGGTCTTTGACGAATCGCTTCCCCTGCCAATGGATTTCCGTCTCGTCCCAGGGAACAGGATCGAAACGCGGACAACACTGGTCGCCGGACGGCTCATTCATCGATCACCATCCTTTGCTCGAAATACGGACGAACACTGCGCCGCTCACTCCTCGACCGAGCGAAATCGCAAGCGTCGCCACTCGACCGCGCTTTGCACGTCCGTCTTCCGGGGCATGTTTTTTCGGGCCTATTGAACCATTTCACTCGCAATCACTGGGGGAGAGCGGTGATGCCTGCCCAGACGGTGCGAACCACTGAGAGACCGGCCGAATATCAAACAGTCGATTACGCGCTTCACATGCCGCCGCCGCGCATCAGCTATTCATTGACTTTAGTCGCTCGGGGTTGCCCGTCACGCCTCGGCGGCACGATCGGCTGCCGCGGCTTCGGCCATCAATAAGCGCCGGCCGGTTGATGCGCCCCAGTCGCTTGCGTCGGCCGCACCTGCCCTGGAAAAACAACGCAACTTCATTGGGCGATCTTCGGCCGAATCAAAATGCAGGCTGGCGGAGCGATCAAAGGACATACTGCGGCACCTTCATCAGCTCCCCGTTTTTCAGCGCCGATTGGTGCGCCACGATGCCGGCAACGGTCATGTTCAACGCTTGGGCCGCGTCCACAGCGGGCTGACGGTCGCGCAACACGGCCTCGACGAAATCGCACATCAAGTAGCCGTGCGATCCGCCGTGCCCGCCGGCATCGACCCCCGGAGGCAGCGGCGGCCTCTCGATCTTCGCCGCTTTGGCTTGCCGTTGCCCATAAACCCGGCCTTGCTCGCCGCCGGCGGCAGGCATGTCCCAACACACCGCCATGCGGGCCATGCCGCCCTCGCTGGTTCGAAAAAGCGCGATCTCCGACCCGAACGGATTCTTATAAGCGTTGTTCTCCGCCTGCAAATGGGGAACGATGCTCGGCATGCCCATGCAAGAAACCTCCGTGAAGCTCCCGCCGGTGATCCCGATGTAGTAGGCGTTCGAGTGGGTTGGATACCACTGCGGCGGCAGCCCTTTGCGCCATCCGTCGGTGTCCACGTTTTTGGTTGTCGGGTTGTAGCCGGCCAGCGGCGAGCCGAAGTAGTGGTAGTACTCGCCTTCGGCGTAGATCAGTTTTCCCAATTCTCCGGCCAAATACTGCCGCCGCCAGGTGTACAGTTCTGCGTGAAAGCAGGAAGTCTCGAACATCATGTATTTCAAACCGCGGTTCTTCTTCACTGCCTCGAACAACCGGTCCGCGTCGTCGAGCGAACCGAAGACGGCGGGCACGGCCGAGGCGACATGCTTCCCCTTCTCTAAGGCCGCGATGGCCAGCCGGGCATGACTTGGCGCGTCGGTTGCGACGAACACGGCCTCGATCCGGTCGTCCTTAATCATCTCCTCGCACGATGGATAGGTTTTCTCGCAACGACATGCCTTCGCCAAAGCGGCGCATCGGGCCGCAATCAAATCGGCGACTGCAACAACCTCGACGTTCGGATGATTCTGAAACCCGAATGCCGCTCCGAACTGGCATAAACCGTATCCGGCAATGCCGACGCGAAGCTTGCGATCGGAGAATGGTTGCCAGGGGCGGGCGGAACTCGATTCGGCTTTTGCCGGTTCGAAGCCGGGGATGACCTTGCCGCCGGCGTCAACCGGGGGCCGGTCTGGTTCGGCAGCGCCGCCAGCGCTCCCGCGGCTCATGCCCCACACAACGCCTGCCGTGCCCGCCAGTCTGAGGAACTCTCGCCGCGTGCCCCCTGGTCTTGCTTCGTCGCCCATTGCTTTTTCCTCCCAAGTCCGCCGCTAACAGCCCAAAATATGCCGACCCTCTATGTAGTTCCTCGGTCCTTTGAGAAGAACTGCGAACCCGCGTTCGCAGTCCTGCCAAGGTTTAGGCATCTCGTCGGTCGCCCGTGCCGTGTTGCAGATCTAAAGGGGATATGGCACCCCCATGATGAGCGTGATTTATTATCGTCGCGATCGACAGGGCGTCAATTGCCGCACCACGTGGCGGCCTTTCGACATGCCACGCAGGAAGGAGACTCGCTACGGTGCCGCGGGCTTTGGCAATATGTCCCGTTGAAACCCGATCGCCACGTCACAGCCCGGCCTGCCCTATTCACCCAGCGATGGCTCGAAGGTTGCGATCTTTAGTGGAACATCTTTACCCCATTGCCCCAAATAGCCCTGTTGCCCAGAAATCACCAAAACATCTCTGGACACCAAAGTATTTATTGTTATCCTTTGCCCCACGCGGGTGCAGACCGCATTTCTTGACTTGGTATTGGCCCCATTGGGGCTTGGCTTGGCACGAGCGGCTTGTTCCCGTTTTTCGGTGCAGCGAACCTGTCCGTTGGACGGACAGATGCTGCGAGTTGGTTGTTGCGTTGGCTGGAGGATCGGTCGCATGATCCGTCGCTTGGCGTGGCTCGCTCTGACTGCCGCGCTTTTGGGCTGCAAGAGCGCAGCCCCGCCCGGAACTGATCCCTTCTTCGGACGGACCACCGTGCCGCCACCGGCCACTGGCGCTGCGGCGCCACCAGGTTTTGCCCAGCCCGGGGCGATGCAACCCGGCCTCTCGCCAGCATCACCAATCGGCGGCGGCCCTATAGCCGGCAGTTCACCGAGTTGGGGCAGTCCGGCAGCCGGCGCGCCGGCAGGGAACTCGCCCTACGCCAACGGCCTGCCGTATGGCAACAGCGCCGGGGCGCCCACATCGCCCTCGGGAGGATACCCACAACCTTCGACCAACGCCTCGACATGGCCGTGGGCTCCGCCTTCATCGAACGCGGGCGCACCGACGGCCGCAACACCGAACAACAGCGGAGCATGGGGCGGGCAAGCGGCCAATCCCAACGCGCCAAGCTGGGGCCAGGCGGGGCAGCCGGTTTCCGGCAGCGGCACCTGGAACGGGAATGGCCATCCCGGGACTGGCACTCCCTGGAATGGCAATTCGTGGACACAAACGCCGACCAACCGCCTGGGCACAACACCACCGGCAACCCAGCAGGGCGGATCGTTGGGCCCGGCATCACCACCGGCAGGCGCCTGGCCGCAGGGGAACTCCGGGGCGGGCGTCTCGCCTCCGGGTGCGAATCCGTGGCCAGGCGGGCTGGCGCCTTACTCGCCGCCAGCGAACGGAATGCGCGGGGCGTCGTCGGCGCCGCCGTATGGCCAGAACAACGCCAGCCCATTGTCGGCTCCGGCCTGGAACCAAAACACGACTTCAAACGATCTGCGTCAGCCGCCGTTGCCGTCCCAACAGGCCGCAGCCGTTCCGGCGCGCCCGCTGGGTTCGTTTGCCGGAGCGCCGGTCGAGGCTGCCGCCGAGACAGGGACGCCGCCGACGGGCATGGCCGGCCGGCCGGTGACAAACGATCCGGCTTCGGTCGTGCTGAGCCGTGATCCGATCGTGCGGACCATATCGCCACCGCCACGCGATGCCAGTCGCGCAGCCAGCGGGCCGGGCGATGCCGCGGGCCAGAACGCCGGCGCTTGGGCAGCGACGACCCCTTCGCAACCGTCCGTTCCGACAGCAAACGCGGCGCGAGCGACGCCGACCCGAATGAACATCCTCGACTTGCCCGATGTTGATGGCGCCCCGTCTTCAACTCGGGCCGGAGCGATCGAAAGCAACTACCGTTCGGCGGCAACCACTCCGGCCTATGGCGCAAGCGTGGGTCCGCGGACCTCGTCCGAGCCCGCAACAGGATCGGACCTTCGAGGTGCTGCGGCAACCACTCAAGCAGCCGGCCCGAGCCCCCAAACCACCGCGGGGGGCAGCGCCCAAGCGACGGCGCCGGGATGGCAGAAGACGAACTTCAAGGCCGACGCGCCCTTCGGATACGACACGAACTATCAATGGCTCCGCGGCCGACTGGAGAACAATGGTTCGTCTTCAACATGGCGCGTCGCCTATGTGCCGCCGTACGCGCCGGCCGACCAGTATGGCGGCGTGCTGCCGATAGCCAACCCGACGGCCTTGGGCGGGTACTCGCCCGGGCAGCAGGTCGAGGTGCGCGGGCGTTTGGTGCGCGTGTGGTCGCGCGGCGCACTGACTCACGCATTCTATGTCGCTGAAGCCCAGCGAATCGACGCTCAATGACCGCCCCACGGCGCGCAAGGCAACCGCGCGAGGCGGAACGCGGCTCATTAGCGAAGCGGGCTTGCCGGCCGATCCTTGGGCGAACGCAATTGCTTTCCCGGCCTCGCGATTCGATTCCGCCCGCTGTCCGTCTGGGGGCCGAAGCAAACACGCGGTGCAACCGCCGTGTCTTCCGCGCGGGGCGATCGATTGCTTTTCAGAACAATGGTGTTCGGCGCGTCGGCTGCTTTCTCCGCGAAATCCGGCTGTCCGCCCGCCGGTCGTCTTGCATCGCCATTGGAAAAGAACATAGATTGAGATCACCAACAGTTTATTGCGCAGGATTTGCGATACCATGCTGACCGCTTGGCGCGCCATCGTGAACCGCTGGCGACTCGATCGCTGGCGCGGCCTATTGCCGGTTTGTGCCGCGCACGAGCCGCAGATGCAGCAGCTCGACGACGTGCGGCTTCGCAAACACGGTTTGGCATTGCGCTATCGAGCCAAGCGTGGAGAGCCGCTGACGGAACTGATGCCGGAGGTGTTCGCGCTGGTGCGCGAGGCGGCCCGCCGCAAGCTCGACATGCGCCATTTCGACGTGCAACTGCTGGGCGGAATGGCGATGTGCCATCGATCCGTGGTCGAAATGCAAACCGGCGAGGGCAAGACTCTGACGGCCACGCTGCCGATGGCCCTGTACGCCCTGGTGGGCAAAGGCTGCCATTTGGCCACGGTGAACGACTATCTGGCCCGACGCGACGCCGAATGGATGCGCCCGATTTACGAGGCAATCGGGCTTACGGTCGGCGTTGTCGAGACTCAGATGTCGCCGGCCCAGCGGCGGCAGGCTTACGCTTGCGATGTCACTTACGGGACTGCCAAGGAATTCGGTTTCGATTTTCTCCGCGACCGTCTGCTGCTGAGGAGCATTAGCGAGGGGCGCAGCGACCTGATTGGCAGCATGATCGCGGGCGAAGGGGTGCAGCACGAGCAACCGGTGCAACGCAATGCTTTCTTTGCGTTGGTGGACGAAGCCGACAGCATTTTGATCGACGAGGCCCGCACGCCGCTCATCATCAGCGCCTTGCCGACAGCCGAGCAAGAACTGGCCGTCGAGTGCTTCAAGTGGAGCGCAGCGGTCGCCGGGCAGTTCACAGAAAGCGACGATTACGAATACGACCACGAAAAACGGACGGCCACCCTGACCGCCGGGGGCCGAAAAAAGGCTCGGCTGCTCGCCAAACCGCCGGAGCTCGACGCGGTGGGCATGGTGAGCATCTACCAGTATTTGGAACAGGCGATCATGGTGGCCCGCGAGTATCACCGCGATCGGCAATACGTCGTGCGCGACGACGAAATTGTGATCGTCGATGAGTTCACGGGCCGTTTGTCTGAAGGTCGGAAATGGCGCGACGGCATTCACCAGGCCGTCGAGGCGAAAGAGGGAGTGACCGTTACCGTAGCCACCGGCCAGGCCGCCCGAGTCACCATCCAAGACTTTTTTCTCCGCTACGAACATTTGGCCGGCATGACGGGCACGGCGATGAACTCAGCCGGCGAGCTTACTTCGATCTACCGTTGCCCGGTGATGGCCATTCCCACGCACCGCCCGGCGATCCGAGAAGCCTGGCCGACGAAAGTATTCGCCACCGACGAGGCGAAATGGAACGCGGTGGCCGACGAAGTGTGCGCCATTCACGAACTGGGCCGGCCGGTGCTGATCGGCACCCGATCGATCGACAAGTCGGAGCGGCTTTCTCAGCTTTTGCATCAGCGCGGGATCGAGCATCAGGTGCTCAATGCGCACAAGATCGCCGCCGAGGCCGACATCGTCGCCCGCGCCGGGCAACGGGGGCGAGTAACAGTTTCGACGAACATGGCCGGCCGAGGCACCGACATTCGCTTGGGCGAAGGCGTGGCCGAATTGGGCGGCCTGCACGTGATTTGCACCGAGATGCACGATGCGGGCCGAATCGACCGCCAGTTGATCGGACGTTGCGGACGGCAGGGCGATCCGGGCAGCTACCGCCAGTTTCTCTCGCTCGACGACGACCTGCTGTTCCATGCCTTCGGGCCGAATCGCGTAAAGCGATGGAAGGCGGCCGTAGGCGGCGACGACTCGCGGGCGCAGCAGTTCGCGGCCCGCTTCCGCGCCGCTCAGCGCCGCATCGAACGCCGCCACTACCGCCAGCGGCGCTCGTTGCTCTATGGCGAACGCGAGCGCAAGAAGATGCAGATTCAGATGGGCCAAGACCCGTATCTCGACTCGCCGCACTGACCGGCGCAATCGCTTCGGCCGACTGTACGGCCGCCGCGCATTAGCGCACCTCGCGATCGTGGCGGGCAGCGGCCACCGGTTGAACAACGAACCTACCGGCCGGTTGCCAGCGCCGGCAGCCCGGCGCGTTTCAACGATGACAGCCCGGTACGTGTTAACGCTGATAGCTCGGCGCGACATCGCCCGGCTGCGGCCGCCGCGTCATCGAATCGGTCTGTTGACGCTGGTCGGGCAGCACCAGCTTCAATCCGGGCGGCACGAAGTTATAGTCGTTGCCGATCTGCGCGCGATTCAGTTCGTAAATCTCCGTCCAACGCGACGCTTTGCCCAACTCGCGGCGGGCGATTTCGTACAGAGTGTCGCCGTGCTGCGTTACATAGACCCGGCCGCCCGCGGTACGAGGCGCGCTGACGTATTGAGCCCCATCGGGCGTGCCCGGTTTGCGTCCGGGCTTCGGGCACAGATCGGGGTAACGCGATTCCAAATCGCTGACCGAGGGCACCTCGATCAGGTCACCCACCTTCAAGTCGTCTTGATGCGTAACGCGGCGACGATTGTGTTCGGCCAGCGCTTTGAAGTAGTTGCCCGTGCCGTAGCACTTCTCTGAGATCACCCAAAAACTATCGTTGGGTTGGATTTCGTAGGTTCCATCGCCGCGCAGCCCGGCCGCCGGCCTATGGAAAGAACCGAACTGATCGTCGGCCGCAGAGCGCGCCGTCCGAGAGTACCCGCCCGAGTCGATCCCCGCCCGAGTTCCGCCGTAACCGCTTGACGGGGCGGCGCCGGCGTAACCGCGATAATCATCGGGGTATCCGCGGGTTGGCGTTCGGGCGGCGCCGGCGTCGGCCGCATAGCGTCCGGTTGGGCCCGCCTGACCACTATTAGGATTCATCCGAGGATCATAAGCCGCGGCGGAGTTTTCGCGTCCGGTCGGAACGGGCGCGCCGGCATAGGCGGGAGCACTGGGCGGCGGAGGCGCCGGCATCGCGCGAGGTTCTGCCTCGCCGGCGCGCGAAACAACCGAACCTGGGCCCGCCGCTCCGGGAAACCTCGTCGCTGCCGACGCGTCGGACCGCGCGGCCACACGCTCTGGCTCGTTCTTTGCCCAGGCCTCGGCCGGCAAGGGACGGCCTGATGCCGGAGGCTGGGCCGCGGGCGGGGCTGGCAACGGTGGGATGTCCGACGAAGCCACCGCACCGCCAGCCGCCTCGCTTGCGCCTACGACATTGCGGCCGTGAAATGGATCGTACGCATCGGCTACAGTGCCGGCTGCGTCTCTCGTAGCGCGCGAACCCGATGGGCCGGCGGCAGTCTGCGAGGCCGTCAGGGCGGGCTTTTCGCCTTGCGGCGAGAGTTCACGGCCGGCCCCATCTCCCGAAGCCCGAGCCGTTCCGGCAGCGCCCCACGCCGCCCGTGGCGTTTTCTCATTGCCGGGCCGAGCCGCGGCCCCGCTTGCAACAGCCGTGCCGGAAACGCCGGCGCCCGCGGCGTTGGCGCCCGGCGTGTTTGGGCCGGGGACGGGCGGCGTTGCCTCGGTCATTGGTTGGTCCACCGTGCCCGGTCGCACCATTCGCCATACGACCACGGCCGCCAAGACCAGACTCAGAGCGAACAAAACGGCCACGCCCAGTTTGGCTTCCTTGCCGAAACTCATCTCATTCTCTCCTTTATCGCGCCCCCCACACGAGCAATGCGCCAAGGCCGACGGGCGGCAGGCCGACCTCGCACCACAACCGCATTGCCAAGCAGGCAACCCGGCCATCTGTTGTGCGCGGTTAAGCCGACGAGCCGACGGGCGTTGCTCTTGGTCGGTTTACTGATCGTGCCGACCTGGTTATGACAACTCACGGGTTCGATTCGGCTGTGTTCTTTCAAAAATCCTCATGGGCGCCGCAAACAGCGGATCGCCGGCAACCGTTGTCTCTCACGAGCGCCTTGCGGCAACGCGAAGCTTGGCGCTGCGGGCACGCGGGTTGACGGCCAACTCTTGCCCGGAGGCAATAATCGGCTTGCGCGTCAGCACTTCCAACCGTGCATCGTCGCGAAACGCTTCCTTGACACGACGGTCTTCCAACGAATGAAAACTGATGATCGCCATGCGGCCGCCCGGTCGCAGGCGGTCGGGCAATCGCCGCAATGCCACGTCAAGCCATTTGAGCTCCTGATTAACCGCAATCCGCAGCGCCTGAAACGTGCGCGTCGCCGGATCGATCCGCTCGCCGTGCGGGGGCCGCGGCACGCTTCGGCGGACCACCTCGGCCAGTTCGCCCGAGGTCTCGATCGTCTTCCGTTGCCGATACTCGACAATGGCTCGGGCGATGCGTTTCGAGAAACGCTCTTCACCAAAGGCCCAAATCAGCTCGGCCAAGTGCTGTTCGCTCAGGCGGTTCACCAGCCGGGTCGCCGGTTCGCCGCCGGTCGGATCGAAACGCAGATCGAGCGGCCCATCCAAACCGAAACTGAACCCTCGCTGCCGATCGGCCAACTGATCGCTCGACAGGCCCAAATCGAGCAAAATCCCGTCCACAAATTCAATGCCTTCACTGTCGAGCACTTCGGGCAGGTCGGCATAGTTGGCGTGAACAACGCGCACCGGCAAACCTCGCAGCAATTCCGACGCCCGGGCCACCGCAGCCGGATCGCGATCGACCGCCACGACACAGCCTCGCGGCCCAACCGCCTCGGCCAACGCCCTCGCGTGACCGCCTCCGCCCAATGTGCCATCGGCAAACACCCCGCTCTCGCTGGGAGCCAGTGCCGCAATGACCTCGGCCCTCAGCACGGGCACATGGATTGTTTCGTCCTGCTGGTCCATCACAACACGTCACTCGGCCTGGCGGGGCAACTGCTTCGTGTTATCTCGGCGACGGTCGAAAAAGGAGAACGCCGCCGAAAATGCTCGCCGATTGCGGCTGCCCCGCGGAACACCGGTACGACCCTGTATTCCGCGCGCTATGGCGGCCATCATCGAATGCGGGCGCGGAGAATACGAGAAAACCGCCGCTGCGCCAAGACTTATTGTTTGCCGCCAGCACGTCGGCTTTGGGGGGCGGGCGGCATCGAACCGCAATAACTGAGGCCCAGCCGTGAACGCCGTAACACGCAATGTGTCAATGTGTTACACCGCTGCAATCGAGTCGGTCTTAGCGGCGGGTCCGCGGAGTGGTCGGTTCGTTTTCCTCCGCATGAGCCTGTTGTACAATATTCGGCGATGATCAACCCGCTCCCAACTCCGCCGCCGCAGCCGAGCGTTGACGACGCGATTCGCTCCCAGAAGTCGCGATGCCGGCACGCGGCGTTGGCGGCGCGCCGCGAGTTGCGCCATCGGTCGGCTGCCGACCGCGCAATCACTTCAACGGTCGTCGGGCTCGACGAATATCAGCGGGCGAAAACGGTGCTTTGCTATGTTTCGCTGCCCGAAGAAGTGGCCACCGATGAAATCATCGCCATCAGTCGTCAGTCGGGCAAACAGATCGTCGTTCCGTACTGCCACGAGGGCATTGACCTGAAGCTGTTCCGGCTCGACGATCTCTCCGAACTGATTCCCGGAACATTCAACGTGCGCGAGCCCCTTTGGGAACTCCGCCGCGACCCCGCCCGCCATGTCGAGCCGCTCCAACTCGACTTGGTGCTTGCCCCGGGCGTGGCGTTTGATGCGCATGGGGGACGAATCGGCTTCGGCAAAGGGTACTTTGATCGGCTGTTGCTCAAGGCGACACGAGCGGCCTTCGTCGGCCTGGCCTACGAAGCGCAACTCTTGCCCGCCGTGCCGATCTTGGACCATGATGTCCGCGTGCATTACGTGGTGACCGAACGGGCCGTCTATCGCCAGGGGCGGCGGCACCCAACTCATTGGCTCAGCGCAGATCATCACCCAACGTCGTAATGCGGCATAGCCACCGCAAACCTGCCGATCGTCAGAATCGCGGCACGACCGCAAAATCGCAGTACGACCGTGCCGCCGGTGTTTGCCTGCGGGCTTCGCACGGGAGTCTCGATCTCCCGTTGAACACCGTGGTCGTATTGCCAATGTGAGTGTCCGCGGATAACACAGCGGAGAACTGAAGGCCGTTCGATCAACCGATCTCGTGTTTCGTTGCCTCAGTGCGGGAAATCATCGATGGTTCGCATCTTCGCTATTGTGGCCGCCGCTCTTTTATTTATCGAAGCGATGCCGCGCAACGCCCGATCCGACTGGCCCACGCTGCACGGCGACTTGCAGCGATCGGGCTACTCGGCGCGGCCCATCGCGCAGCCGGTCAGCCGCAAGTGGTATCGCAGCTTTGTCGATGAGATGATCGGACCGCGATGCGAAGCGATCGTGGCCGAGCAACTCTGTTTTGTCGGAACCTACGCCGGCCGGCTGTACGCCTTGAACGTTGACAACGGCGAAACAGCCTGGCAATCGCAACTCGATGGACCGATTGGTCATTCGCCCTGCTACTGCGACGGCGCGGTGTACGTGGCTGCCGACGTGGCCGCCGACCGCGGCGAACTGCGCGCCCTCCGGGCCGCCGACGGTTCCGTCATCTGGCGTTACGCGGCTGCGGCCGGCTTTTGGAATTCGCCCGCCTGCGACGGGAAGCGGGTTTACATCGGCGATCGGGCCGGCGTGTTTCACGCTGTCGATACTGTCTCGGGCAAAGCCGTTTGGACCTTTCGCACCGGAGCGATGATTCTCAAGCCCGCATCGATCAGCGCCGACGGGCAGCGGATTGTCGTTGGCTCCGAAGACATGCACGTGTACTGTCTTTCGCCCGAGGGCCGATTGATCTGGAAGTCGGATAAACTCAACGGTCTGTCGCAACGCGACGCGGCGCCGACGATTTGGGCCGACAAAGTTGTGATTCGCACCAGCCCGCCCATCTCATTCCATCAAGCACTCTACGAAAGCCGACGCCTGCTCAGCGAAGCCCAGCGCGGTGTTCCTGTTCTGCCCGACGAGGATGCTGTTTTCGCCCAAGCGCAAGCGGCCCAATTCCTGGTTCGTCACACGGCGCGCCGCGCGGCGATCGAAGCCGAGGCCGTCGTCAAGCATCTGACGCGGCAGCGTGAGCATCGCACGTGGCACACCCTGAACTTGGCCGACGGCAAAGAGCCCTGGCTGCCTCCCGTGCTCTACACGGGCGGATTGCACAACCCGCCTTCGCCGCCGACCTTCAACCCTGCCACCGGCGAGTTGTACACGATCATCCCCACCGCCTTGTCGCCGTATTGCGACGGAGTCAGTCAACTGGGCATCGGCATCGGCAAGCTCAAGCCGCAGTCGGCCGAGATCGCGCACGTAACCCACCGCGCCGGCGACCGCGTGCCGGGCTACTACTCGGGCATGACGATGATCGCCGACGAAACCAGCGCGTTGAGCCTGATTGGCGATTATCTGATGACAACGCATCAGGGCGCGCTCGGCGGCGTTGACTTGGCCTCGCGTCGGATCGGGCCGACGATCGGCGTCCGCGACAGCTACGGCGGTCTCTTTGGCCCCGGAGTTCACGGCGGCTGGAACGCGGCCAAACGACTGGCTGCCGAAGGATTTGTGCAATACATCGTCAACGAATGGCACGGCCCCGACCGTTCCATCGCCGCAGTTGACAACGGCCGGCTGTTTTGGATCGTCGGCGGGTGCGTCGTCTGTCTGGGAGGGCCCGGCCTGCCCGAGGGCCCGGGCGGCGGCGGGAAACCGCCTGCGCCGTGGCGCTGGTCCGCCCCGCGCCGTATGATCGGGGGCAACATCATCGACGCAGCGCCCGGTGCGAGACTCCGTCGGACACCCGTTATTCTGACCGCCGCAGCATGCGAACCCTATTTCGCCGAGCCGCCGCGAGTTTCAGCCGCCGCTCGCCGTTCCGCGGCCGGCCATCGCCAAACGTCTGTCGAGGGAAATCGGGAGCCTGCCTCGGCCTGGAACGATGCGCGAAGGGAAGCGTTCCGTGCCCGCCTCGAACACGCAGTGGGCGAGTTGACGGAAGGCTCCTCTTGGGCGCCTTGGTTCGTGCAGTTGGGCATCAGCGGGCACGAATACCATTTCACCCGAAAAGCGGAAACGCTCGCCATTGTCGCTGCAAGCCTGCCGCATCTTTCCCCCGAAAGCCGAAGTCTCGCCGCAGCATGGCTCGACGACCTATTCACGGCCGAGGACATTCTTGGTCGTCCGTGCTTCGGCCATGCCGAGCGGCGGCGCGAGTTCTACGACGTGCCCGAGAACCTCCGGCAAGCCCGCGTAACTGATGAGCAACCCTTGCTGGAAGATTGCTACGGCCTGTGGGCCTACGCGCACTACGCCGACCGCTGGGATCGTGTATTGCCGATGGCCGAGCGACTGCATCAGCGATTCAGCGAACGGCTCAACGGTCGGATTCCGAGCCTCGACGGCATGGAAGCGGCCGAGATGAATCGTTGCCTGGCCGGTTTGATCGGATATGTCCGAATCATGCGCAGGGCCCAGCGATCTGCCGCTGCTGCGAAAGCGGCCGAAGCCTTCGCCAATTCGGCCGCCGAACGGATCGAACTTGAGCGAACCGATGGCCAACTGCACCGGCGATCGAACAAGCGATTGCACTATGGCAACGTGCCGCGCTACATCGGGCTTGCGCCGGAAGTCGGCCGCTTGCTCCGCGATCATGCAGCCGATGCGCTTGCCGAGAACTTGGCCGCTATCGACCGCGAGTTGCCCGTTTGGCGCCAAGCCTGGGCCGAACGATTGGTGGGCGGCGAGAACTATACGAACCCGCCCGATTTCGCCCGGGGCGTCTTTTCCGCTACCGCCTACGGCCAAGCGGCATCGCCGAGCGCACTGGCCCGGCAACTCGATCAACCGTGGTGCCGAGCCGACCTGTACTACATCGAGAAGTTGACCGCCTTGCTTGCCGCCCAATGACCCGGCAGAAGCAGCGGCCCGCAAGCCTGCGGCCAACCGCCCCAAGGAGAAACGGTCTCCGCGACCGTCGCGCCGCCGGCGCAATCAGCCGGCTGCGCGAGCAACACAGGCGACGTGCGGCAGGGCCTATTCTTTCACCTGTTGCGACAGGTAAAGCTGGACGCCCATCTGTTCGATCTGGTCGAGTTGTTCTTCCAACCAGTCC
The DNA here is from genome assembly GCA_029975295.1 of Thermoguttaceae bacterium. GTDB lineage: Bacteria > Planctomycetota > Planctomycetia > Pirellulales > Thermoguttaceae > JARKPK01. The sequence continues at coordinate 48,669 of JARKPK010000098.1, forward strand.
ACGTGGTCGTCTTCATCCTCGAGAATATCTTCGAGCAACTCCCGGGTGGCCGAGTCTTTCACTTGCGCGGCCAGTTCGATGGCGGCGTTGTACGCCCGCACCGCTTCGGCCTCGGCCTGCAGGTCCGACTTGAGTTGCTTGGCCACATCGGAACCGACATGAATGTCGTTCAACCGCGAGACGGTGGGCGTTCCTTCGAGGAACAAGATGCGGCCGATCAATTTCTCGGCATGTTTCATCTCTTGAATCGCCCGGTGTTCGATCTTCTTGTGCAACCGCTCGTAGCCCCAGTTGTCGCACATCTCGCTGTGGACCATGTATTGGTTGATGGCGGTCAGTTCCTCGGCCAGCAAATCGTTCAGCGTTTTGATCAGTTCCGGGTTGCCCTTCATAACACATCCTTTCGTAGCCGTTGTCGTCGGTCGATCGCAAGCCCCGCGGGCGCGCAACCGCTGCCGCACGGCGCATATTGTGACACGATGACCCGCTGTTGACAACAGGCGCAGCGCGCCGTTTGCAAGTGCGGGAATGGCCCCAGCCGGCTGCTGGCGATTGTTGCGGCCGAGTTCGTCACGTCTGAACGCGAGAATGCAGCAAGGGATGCCCGCGGGCGGCCGGCCTTTGCGGAAAGCCGCGGTGTTGCGAAGTCGCGTTGATCGGCGGAAAGCAGAGCGGAGAATCGTCAGGCCGTGACTGCGGCCATGTGCTTCAACGTGTCGTCCACTTCTTCGACCTTCAGCATGCCGATTGTGACGGCATCAACCAGGTCGTTCTTGAACACGTAGTCGAGCGAAGCCTGCTTTTCCTCGGGCTTCACCAATTTGCCGGCGCCGAAGATCTTCATGCCCACAACACACTTCTTGTTGTTGCGCGCTGCGCGAAGCGTTTCAGACACTTCCTCGACCGAGGCGTCGCAGGCGAATTCCTTGCCGCCCTTGTGATTGATCCGCGCGAAGATCACTTCGACCCAGGGATGCTCGGCCGCCACTTTCAGCGCCCCGAAGTCGTGGCACGAGACGCCCACCGCCCGCACCACGCCTTTCTCTTTTAGCGACGAAAGCTCGTCGCGAATCCGTTCGAACTCCGTGGGCCATTTGTCGTTGGTCATGCAATGGATCAGACAAACGTCGATGGTTTCCGCGTCGAGCTCCTTCCGGAATCGATCGATCTCTTCTTTCGCTCCGCCCGAAGGCGTGACCCAATCGGCCTTGCGCGGCCAGATCTTCGTCAGCAACACGTATTTTTCACGCGGCAACGATTTGACCACATCGCGAACGAACGGATGCGAGCCGTACAGATCGGCCATATCGATGAAGTTGACTCCTTCATCCAAGCTGTGCCGCATCAATTTATCGAAGGCCGCCTTGCCCGCGCGCGTGTGCGCCGAAGACCGGTTGTAGCCGTTGTAGCCCGTGCCCTGAGCCAGCCGCGAGGCTTTGATGCCGGTCTTGCCCAGCTCGATGATGTCGCTGCCCTTGAACGACCGATTCGCGCCGGCGGCCGACGACGCCGTTGGGCCTACCACCAAAGCGCCCGCCCCGGCGGCCAACGATCCGACGAACTGTCGCCGCGAAAAACCTTGAATGCCATCGACCATCGCATTTGCTCCTGTGCCAATCGTGTCGGGAGACGACCCGAAAAAGCTCGCGTTTACTGATCGTCCGAATAATACAGCCGCGAGACGGCTCATTGCTTGCCGAAATCAGCTCATCGCCCTTCGGCCTTGTTGGATTGCCACTGCTCGCTCCGACGACAAATGTGCCGCTTCCCGGCCGCAGTGCCGTGCTCGACCGAGCATTCGCCAGCGACACTGAAACCGGGCAGCCGCTTGCTGCGTCTTGTCAGCGGGTTTGGGAAGCCACGAATGCCCTCGGACAATGCAGGTCACAACGAATCGCGATCGCGTGCAACTCCACTGGTTATCGACCACCCGGCTCGGTCGATTCTAGAGGCGGCGGGAAAAAAAGGCAAACAACGCAGAGCCGCGCGCCAGGGTGTTACGCTAGCCGTTATCGTAACAACACGGTGGCCGACGGCGACGATCCCTTTCACGCCGGACCCGTGGGGCACACAAAGCATTCCGACGCCATTGGCGCGAAGCGACCGGGGCGTGAAGCGATCGGGGTGTAAAGGGCAGCTCATTGAGCCGCGCCCCGTGAACCGTCGGGGGCGATCGACTTGTGCTGGGCCGCGATGCCGGAACGAGATGTCCGATTTTTCGAACTGGCGACGAGGCCGCGCGCAGCACTCCCTTCACCCCTTCTGGGGACCGGCGTCTGGAGGCCCTTCCTCCAGCGCCTTCGCGACCTCTGCGCCCGTAAAGAATGTGCGCAGACGTCGCAGAACCCTTCAGGTGTGGTAGTCGGCGTTCAGCCGAACGTACTCGGTGGTCAGATCAGTCGTCCAGAAACGGATGGACGCATTGCCTTCGCCGAATCGCAAAACGATATGCACGTCTTTGCCGTCGCGGATCGATTGCGAAACCGCTTTTTGATCGAAGGGAACCGGGGCGCCATTCTCGTACAGCAGAGTCCCGTTCAAATGCAAACATACCTGCGACGGATCGAAGGGAACCCCCGCATAACCGGCAGCCGACACGATTCGGCCCCAGTTCGGATCGGCGCCGGCGATGGCCGTCTTCACCAGCACGCTGTTGGCCACGGTGCGGGCCAGACGCCGCGCCGATTCTCGATCGGCGCAGCCCTCAACATCCAGCGTCACCAAATGCGTGCATCCCTCGCCATCGGCCGGAATGGAACGGGCCAAGTCCTCGCAAACCTCTTCAAACGCCTTGCGGAACTCCTCCAACGCCGCGCCCTCGAGCAGGTCGCCCCCCACCGCGCCATTGGCCAAGAAAAGCACGGTGTCGTTGGTGCTCATGTGGCCGTCCACGCTCATGCAATTGAACGTCTTATCCGTAGTGGTCGAAAGCAGTTCCTGAACCGTGTCGGGATCGAGCGGCGCATCGGTCATCACTACCGCGAGCATCGTGGCCATGTTCGGCCCCATCATGGCCGCTCCTTTGGCCATGCCCAAAATCGAGACCTCGCGACCGTCAATCGTCACGGTCTGCCCGGCGACCTTATGCACGGTGTCCGTGGTGAGCATGCCGCGCGCCGCAGAGAGCAAACACGCCTCGGACCGGCCCAGTTTGACTGCGGCGGCCGCGATGCCCTGCTCGATCTTGTCCATCGGCATGAACTCGCCGATGATGCCCGTCGAAAGAACCAGCGCCTGGTGCGCCTTGGCGCCCACCGACTCGGCGGCAAGACGGGCCATCTCTTGGGCGTCGCGCATGCCGCGTTCGCCCGTGCAGGCATTGGCGTTTCCCGAGTTGACGACAACAACGCGGATTTGATCGCTGGGCGTTCGGCTGGAATCGAGGGCCACCGGCGCCGCGAACACCAAATTGCGGGTGTACACGCCGGCTGCCGCGCACGGCCGATCGGACACGATCAGCGTCAGATCGGGCTTTTGCGGATCCCGCTTGATCCGACAATGCACGCCCGCCATCTCAAACCCCAACGGAATGCGAATGTCCATCGTTTCCTAACCTGCCTGCATCAGTTCAAAAATCGTAGTCCAAGAGTCCGGAAAATCGGGATCGCAAAATAAGCCGAAAAAGACTGCCTCGCGAGCCGAGCCGGCGCGGGCCGGCCCTACCGCCGTTCGTTTTGCGATCCGACCCGACGGCCCCTTCTCAGCCGTTGCTTGGCACGTATCGCCGCAAAAGACTTGGGCCGCCGATCAGCATTCGCCTCGCTTGGCCGGCGACCCGCATGCCGTACGCGCCGTTAGAGCAACGCCTGCGTCTCGTCGAAGCCATACATAAGGTTGAAGTTCTGAACGGCCGCCCCCGACGCCCCCTTCACCAAATTGTCGAGGCAACTGATTGTCAACAGACGCCCGCGCACCACTCGCGCCGTCACGTCGCAGAAGTTGGTGTTCATCGAGTCCTTGGTCCCCGGCAAGTGATCGACGACGCGGACAAACGGCTCGTCCGCGTAGAAATCGCGGAGCATCTGCATTGCGCGTTCCTCGCTCATTTCCGTGATCGGCTGCGAGTAGGTCGTGGTCAGAATGCCGCGGTCCATTGGAGTCAGATGCGGCGTGAAAATCACTTCCACGGTCTTTCCCCCCGCCGTGGTGAGCACCTGCTCGATCTCCGGCGTGTGCCGATGCCGCCCGACGTTGTACACGGAAATGCTCTCGTTGCACTCGGGGTAATGGGTTGTCAACTTGGGCGTTCTGCCCGCGCCCGACACGCCGCTTTTGCTATCGACGATGATTGTTCGCGGATCGACAGCGCCGGCCTTGAGAAACGGCGCCAACGCCAAAATCGCCGAGGTGGGATAGCACCCAGGGTTCGCCACCAGCGACGAGGGAGGAATCTGGTCGCGAAACAGCTCGGGCAATCCGTAAACGACTTTGCCCAGCCGATCGGCGTCGGGGTGTTTCTGCCCGTACCATTGGGCATAGACCTCGGCGTTGTTCAACCGATAATCTGCGCTGAAATCAATCACACGGCATCCGCCGGCCAACAACGCGGGAATCACCGAGGCCGAGGCCCCATGCGGCAAGCAACTGAACACGCACTGGGCGCGGGCAGCCACTTCGGCCGGGCTCAGGTCCTCGAGGCGCAGGTCCAATCGTCCATTGAGCGAAGGGTGAACCATGGACACCGGCGGCTGACCTTCCTGACGGCTGGTCAGGGCCACGATTTCGGCCTCAGGATGCCGCAACAGAATCTTGATCAACTCCAGGGCCGTGTAGCCCGTGGCACCCAAAACGGCAACTCTTGGCATAGCCCTCTCCGCAAACACCATGCCGGATGAACCGAACCGCCATCCGCACCCAAGGCAGAACCGCCGACCGCTGGCCAAAAATGCCCGCTGCGAATCGGCCCGTTCAAAAACCATTCGCCTGCCGAGCGGCCGGGCGACTCGAAGATCGCTCGAGGACCGCTATTTTATCACCGGCTTTCCCGGCGGTGTAGGGGACGGCTCGGGCGGCCGAACTCCCGCCCCGACCGAGGCCTGCGGCCGATGGCTCGTCGCTCCGTTGCTCCGTCGCTCCAAACAACTTGCTAACCAGGGACGCTGCAAACTATAGTGGAGACCGCACACCACGACCGCCGGGCGGCGTCGTGCCCACACCAAAGACTCCGCAGCGGGCTACAACCGTTGCAAATGCGTTGCGTCGATCGGTCGCCCCCCCAAGAGCCAATCGCCGAGCCGGCGCGGCCGCAGAATCATCTTGTGGGAGAAACAGCCAAATGACACGACTGCGTTCTGATGTTCAACCACTGGGGCTGTCTGCGGGCAGTCCGACCATTGCCTTCCGCCCGAGCATCGAGGCGGCCGGGCTCCGCTGGGCAGGGCTGTTTGCGGTCGTCTGGGCGCTGGCAGCCTGCACAGGGGCCGAAGCCGCCGAGGCGGCGACCGGTACGTCGCGGGCTGCACTGGGCGAGGTGGTGCTGCGAACCGATTTCACGGCCACCGACGCTCTGGCCGGTTGGCAATGGCGCGAGCAGGCGGGCGTGTCGCTCGACAAGAAAGGCGACCGCCAGATGGTGCGCATCGAACAGCCCGAGGTCGGCGCACAGCGATCGATCTCGATCCGTCGCCTGTTGCCGGTAGAACGCTTGCGCGGAGTTCGCTTGGCCGTCGAGGCGCGTTGCTGGGCCGAGGGCGTGAGCGAGCCGCCGAAGCCGTGGAACGGAATCAAGTGCATGATTCATACGGTCGGGCCGAGCGGCCCCAAATGGCAACAGCAGAACAACGTCTCGGGCACATTCGACGACCGCCGCTTGACCTTCTTTGCCGTGATCCCGGAAGACGCCACCGAGGCCTATTTGATTCTCGGATTGGAAGCGGTGAGCGGCCGAGTGTGGTTTGATCAGGTCTCGGCCAGAGTGGTTGGCGCTAAGCGCAGCCGCCCGGCGGTCGCGCCATCGGGGCCCGTGTACAAAGGACACGACCTGCCCCGCCTTCGGGGCGCGATGATCGGCACGAAGGTGGACGAAGCCGATCTCGAAGTCCTCGGCGGCCAATGGGGCGCCAATCACGTTCGTTGGCAATTGCTTTGGGGAGGCTTTCCGCACAGCCCCGCCGACAAAGCGGATACCAAAGCGTACGACGCCTGGCTCGACTCCGAGTTCCAGCGGCTCGACCGACTGCTTCCGGTTTGCCGCAGGTTGGGAATTCGCGTGGTGATCGACTTGCACACCCCGCCGGGCGGCCGAGCCGCCGACAAACACTGCCGCATCTTTTCCGATCGTCAGATGCAGGATCATTTCGTTGTCGTGTGGGAACGAATCGCACGGCGTTATAAAGATCAAGAAATGGTTTGGGGCTACGATCTGGTGAACGAACCGGTGGAGTCGCCCGAGGCGAACGACCTGCTCGATTGGCGGTCGCTGGCCCTGAAGACGGCCCGCCGTGTGCGGGAAATCGACCCCGACACGGCCATCATCATCGAGCCCGCCCCGTGGGGGTCCGTCGATGCGCTCGATTGGTTCGAACCGCTCGATGTTCCCAAAGTGGTGTACAGCGTGCATTTCTATACGCCGGGCGAGTTCACTCATCAGGGAGTGTACGACACTCCGGTCGGCATCGAGTACCCGGGCACGATTCACGGCGTGCGATGGGACAAAGAACGCTTGCGCAAGGCGCTGCAACCGGCCGTTGAATTTCAACGCGATTACAACGTGCATATCTACCTCGGGGAGTTCAGCGCCATTCGCTGGGCGCCCAACGACAGCGCCGAACGCTACCTGCGCGACTGCATCGAACTGTTCGAGGAATACGGCTGGGACTGGGCTTATCATGCCTTCCGCGAATGGGATGGCTGGAGCGTCGAACACGGGCCCGACCGAAACGACCGGCGCCCCGCGGCCGAACCGACGGCCCGCCAATTGCTCCTTCAGAAGTGGTTCAAAAAGAATCATCGCTGACGCCTTTTCGCATAGAAGCGATGGAAGACGGGCGGTCAAGGGTCAACGATGAGCTACGGCCGCCGCGACAGCCGGGAGACGGAAAGGGATTGTCTCGGCGGCCGAGAAAGCGAAAAATAGTTCCAGCCGTTGTCGATCCTCGGAAAAATAAGCGAATTGGCAAGATGGCAACGGCGTCTGCCGCCGGGCGGCGGGTTGCCGCGGATCGACGACCTGTTCGCCAGTGAACAGTTTCTTCCACAAGGCCGAACGAGCGACTTTGGCGGGCCGGCGCCATTGCGAGATTCTGTCGGCGACTTGCACGAACTCGTTCGGAAAAATACGTTGCACTGGCGGAGGAGCGGCACGGGTGGCTGTTGCCTCGCGGCCCGACCGGTCGCGTCGTCGCAATATACGGTGACGGCGTCGCTCAGTGAATGGAATGCGTTCAGAATAAATCACTCGCTTGAAGACTTGGAGATTTGCCGATCAATGTCGCGCGCGATAAGAAACGAACCGTCCATTCACCCGAACCTCAACACCGTGCCACGACGATGCGATGGCGATTCGCTGTTGCCGCGGCGTGTTCGCCGCTCAGATTGGCGGCACCGGTTTGCCGGCATGGCCCGAGCCGTTGCCTGCATCACCGGCTTTCTGGCGGCGATTTCGGCCGCCTCGGGACGGGTTTCGGCTGCCGACGACGCGGCCGCCGTTGAACAACGGTTGGCCGGCGCGGTGCAGCATCTTGCATCGCCGGCGTGCGAGGGAAGGGCGATCGGCGGCAAAGGAATCGACCGGGCGGCCGAGTATATCGCCGAGCAATTTGCCGCCATCGGACTGAAGACCGACCTGATCGACGGCAAGCCGTATCAGTCGTTCTCGGTCTCCCTAGGCAATCGCCTTGGGCCGAACAACCGACTCGCCTTTCTTGGTCCGACCGAGCCGGCAGCCGCGAAGCAAGAGGCCTCTGCCGCGTCGCAGAACGAGCCGCAAACTGCATCGTCCAAGCAGCCGAAGAAAGTGGACGCCGTCAGTGGGCGCGATTTCCTCACCACCGGGCTAAGCGCCGCGACCGAGTTCGACGCCCCGCTCGTGTTTGCCGGGTACGGCATTGCCGCCGAAAAGGAAGGCTACGATGACTTCGCCGGCATCGACGTCAAAGGCAAGATTTTGATCGTTCTGAGGCATGAACCCCGCCAAGACGACCCCGACAGCCCATTGGACGGCACGCGCGACTCGATTCATGCCACCATTGGCCGGAAGCTGGCCCATGCCGAATCGCGAGGCGCCGCCGGCGTCATTTTCGTAACCGACGAAGTGGAGGTTCGGCGTAATCTCGCCGCTTTGCGCGCCCAATGGGTGCAGACGGCCGATCGACTCTCGAAGGTCCTGAGCGAGGCGCAGAAACTCGTTGACGCCCCTGCGGCCGACTTCGATCGGCAGCGGGCGAAGGCGGCGTCGCTGGCCGAAGAACTGGCGCAAATCGGCTCGCGATTCGAGGCCGACTCCGATCCGTTGCTGAAATTCTCCATGGCGAGGTCGGGCGAAAAGAAACTGGTCGTTTTGCACTGCCGGCGCAGCGCGATCGACCCGATTGTTCGCGCTGCCTTGGGAAAAGGGTTGACCGAGCTCGAAACGGAAATTGACCGCGATTTTAAACCGCGGTCGGCCGAACTGGCTGGCTGGCGGGCAATCGGAAGGGCCGACCTGGGCCGTCAACAGGCCGAGGCCAAGAATGTACTTGGTCTGTTGCCGGGCGACGGGCCGTTGGCCGACGAAACGATTGTCGTCGGCGCCCATTACGACCATCTGGGCTTCGGCGATTACGGTTCGCTTGATCGGCGTCCGGGGTTGCTCCATCCCGGCGCCGACGACAACGCTTCGGGCGTGGCGGCGATGATTGAAATCGCCCGTCAATTGGCGGCACGCCCCGGCCGCTTGCCGCGAAGCGTGCTGTTTATTGCGTTCAGCGCCGAGGAATTGGGGCTGTTGGGGAGCAAACACTACGCCGCGCACCCCGTGATTCCCTTGGAAAAGACCGTTGCGATGATCAACTTCGACATGGTCGGTCGGTTGCGCAACAACCGTCTGACGGTGTTTGGCGTGGGCACGAGCGACCATTGGCCGCGGCTGCTCGATCAGATTGCGATTGAAGAACTGAACGTGGCGCGGCTGCCCGGCGGCGCCGGTTCGAGCGATCAGTTGCCCTTCTATCTTCAGAAGATTCCGGCATTGCACATCTATACGGGGATGCACGGCGAATACCATCGCTCGACCGACACGTTCGAAACGCTCAACGTGCCGGGCATGCGGCGAGTGGTTGAGCTTGCCGTGCGTTTGATCGAGGGCCTTGCGGCCGAAAAGGAACGGCCGACGTTTCACGACGGACAAACGCTCTTTCCGGCCGCCAAGCGCCGCGTAACGTTTGGCGCTGTGCCCGAGGCGCACGACACCGACGAGAAGAACGGCTTCCGGCTGGCAGGGATCGTTGTCGGGGGGCCCGCCGAAAGGGCTGGCCTGAAGACAGGCGACATTGTCGTTGAATTCGGCGGTCAGAAGGTGGGCAATTTCTTCGATTTCGTCAGTCAGCTTTCCAAGTACGAAGGCGGCGAAAAGGTGAAAACCGTGGTGCGCCGCGGGGATCAAACGTTGACGGTCGAAGTGGAACTCGAAAAGCGGCAGTAGCGGCGCGTCAGGCGTCCGACCGGAGCGTCCACCGATGGGCCTGCCGAATCGGCCGGCCCGTCGTTCCATCGCCATGGATGGGAACACGCCGCAAGCTGTTTTCGGCAAAGGTCTTCCGGTTTTCGCTCGGTTGAGCTTTCGTTTCCCATTTTCTGATCTTTACGCAAGCCGGGCGAATCGTCAGAATACGCCATCCCTGGGAGCCGATCTTGAGCACTCGACCGAGATGCTCCCGACGGTTTTCGCGCCAAGCGGTGGCGGCGCGGGTCAGGGAAGACCCTCAAGCAGCAAGGAGTGCTGAACGTGAAGAACGCTTGTCTTTGGGCCGTCTCGGCCGCTTTGATGTTGGTGACCGCCTCCCCGGCCCCGGCCCAAGTCGGCACGGCTCCGGCGGCCGGCCGGCCGATGGCCGCGCCGCGGTCGTCGAGCGTTGCCCTGCTCAACGTGGCCTACCTTTTCGACAATCATCCCCGCCTGAAGCAGATGCGCGATGAGATGAAGGCGGATGTCGAGCGGGCCGACGCCGCTGTCAAGGCGGAACAAGAGAACATCAAGCGGCTGGCCGAAAAGCTCGAACAGTATCGGGGCACGCCCGAGTTCAAGGCCATCGAGGAAGAAGTGGCCAAGCGCAGCAACGATCTGAAACTGCAAATCGCCCTGCAACGCAAAGAGTTCATGCTCCGCGAAGCGCGGATGTACCACCAGACCTATCAAGAGATTGCCGACGAGGTGAAGTACTACTGCGAACAGAACGGGATCGATGTTGTGCTGCGGTTCAACGCCGACAAGGTCGACTTGGAGAACCCGGAAAGCGTGTTGATCCATGTGAACAAGCCGGTGGTGTACTACGCCACTGAGCGCGACATCACCGGCATCGTGCTGACGACGATTTACCGCCGCTACGGCATCGATCCGGCCAATCCGGAGCGGGCGGCCACGCGCCCGACGACGCCGGGGCGTCCGGCCGTGCCGTTCAACCGTTAGTTTTCCGAGGAGTATTGGACTGGCGGCGTCGGCGGTTCGAGTTGCTCAAACGCTCGCTTCCGTCGGCGCCGGCATGGGTCTTGGGCGCCGATCAACGATCCTAGGGAGCCTGTGGCGGATTCAAGCCGCTCGTGCGAAACGGATAGCGCCGAGCGGCACCGAAACGAACCGATGCCCGCGTGCCCGCGGATCGCCAGCTTCAAGTCATGGATGACGAGCCGGCTGCGATGTACCGCTTTCGACGACAACAAACGCTTGCCTCTTCAGCCTTGGTCGAGGGCATCGGCTATTGGAGCGGGCAGAAGGTTCGGGTGGAATGCCGCCCCGCCCCGCCCGACTCGGGCGTCGTCTTCGTCCGCTCCGATCTGCCCGAGCAACCGCGCGTTCCCGCGGTGATCGACTACCGAATCGACGCCGCGCGGCGAACCGTGTTGCAAAACGGCGCAGCACGCGTCGAAATGGTCGAACACCTTTTGGCCGCCTTGGCCGGATTGCAGATCGACAACTGCGAAGTGTGGATCGACCACTCAGAACTGCCCGGCTGCGACGGTTCGGCGAAACCGTTTGTCGACGCATTCGACGCGGCGGGGATCGTTGCTCAATCGGCCACCCGCACTGCCCGCTTCGTAACCAAACCGCTGCGGCTTTGCCGCGAGGGAAGCTGGATCGAAGCCCTGCCCAGCGCCGACGGCCGAACCACGCTGCATTACGTGCTCGATTACGGGATCGGCGGACCGATCGGACGCCAGGAGCTGGAAGTGGTGCTCAAGCCACAGCGTTTTCGCCAGGGCTTGGCGCCCAGCCGCACCTTCTTGCTTGCCGCCGAAGCCGAGGCGTTGCGAGCCCAGGGATTGGCCGGCTGCACCACCACCCGCGACTTGCTAGTGTTCGATCAGCGCGGGCCGATCGACAACTCGTTGCGTTTTCCCGACGAATGCGTCCGCCACAAGCTGCTCGATCTGGTCGGCGATCTTGCCCTGGCCGGGGCAGACCTGATCGGCAAGTTCCGGGCCTACCGCAGCGGACATAAGCTCAATGCCGAATTGGTGCGGCAACTGGCGGCCGAGGTCGAAACTGTCTGCGATGTTCGCCATGCCGCTTGAATCCGCCGTTCTCCAACGAATGTAGAAAGCGCCGTTCCAACCCCACAACCACCACGCCGTTTTCGGCAAACATGGAAGGAACCCGTCGATGGCTGTTTATCTCGCTCCGCATGCCGTGGTTGATCCTCGCGCCGAGATCGAGGACGATGTTCAGATCGGTCCGTTCTGCGTCGTCGGACCGCACGTTCGCATCGGCCGCGGAACCAGATTGGAGAACAACGTCACCCTGATGGGGCGAGTAACGCTCGGCGAAGGCAATCATGTCTTCCCCGGCGCGGTGATCGGCGGCGAACCTCAAGACATCAGCTACGGCGGCACCGAAACGGAAGTCATCATCGGCAGCAACAACATCATTCGTGAGTGCGTTACGATCAACCGCGCCTCGGAGAAGGAAGACGGCATCACCCGGCTGGGCGACCACAACTTCCTGATGGCTTGCTCCCACGTCGCTCACGACTGCAAGATCGGCAGCCATGTCATCGTTTCCAACGGAACGCTGCTGGCCGGCCACGTTCATGTTCACGACCATGCCTGGCTTTCGGGCGCTGTCGCGGTTCACCACTTTGCAACGATCGGGGCGTACAGCTTCGTGGCCGGTTGCAGCGCCGTGCGGCATGATGTGCCGCCCTACATGCTCGTGGAAGGGTTCCCGGCCCGGCCGCGCTGCATCAACAGCGTGGGGCTGAAACGCAACAACTTCGCCCCCGAGGTGATTCGCGCGCTGGCCGAAACCCATCGCTTGCTCTTCCGCGCCCGCGTCGGGCTGGAACATGCTTGGGAAATCTTGCGCGGCAACGGGCAACTCTTCCCGCAGGTGAATCATCTGCTCAGCTTCGTCCAGGGACAGCACGAAGGCGACCACGGCCGCGCTCGCGAACGCCGCCGTGCGGCCTGACCAATCGGCGAAAACTCCTCGGGCGGAGCGGCCGCGACCAGCATCGCATCACGAACAGAACCGCCGCTGCCGGCCGGCCGACTGCCATCGGCCTTGCGTGCCCGCCGCTGCCCCTGCGAAACGGACCCATTGAACGCAAATCTTGGAGAGCCATCATGACCAAGCTGCGATTCGCCGTGATCGGCGCCGGACGGATGGGCGCATTCCACGCCAAGAAGCTCGCCTCGATGGCCGACGTGGAGCTTGCCGCCGTCATCGATCCCAACGCCGATGCGGCGGAATCGTTGGCCCGATCGCTGGGCACTGTCGCCCGCACCGACTATCGTCCGGTGTTGCGCGCCCTCGATGCCGCTGTGGTCGCCGCGCCGTCGCTGGCCCATCACGCCATCGCTTCCGACTTGTTGGCCGCGGGCGTTCATGTGCTGGTGGAAAAGCCCATGTGCCCGCGCCGCGACGAAGCAGACGAACTCACGGCGCTGGCTCGCCGGCGGGGGCTTGTGCTGCAAACCGGACACGTCGAGCGGTTCAACCCTGCGTTTGCCGCGGCCCGCCGCGAGGTCGGCAATCCGACGTTCATTTCCGCCCGCCGCGAAAGCCCTTACACCTTTCGCTCGACCGACGTGGGCGTTGTGTTCGACCTGATGATCCACGATCTCGATCTGGTTCTTCAACTGGTCGGCGGGCCGGTGCAGCGAGTGGACGCGCTGGGCTTGTCGGTGATTGGGCCGCACGAAGACTTTGCCGAAGCGAGAATCGTCTTCCAAAACGGTTGCACGGCCGCGCTGACCGCTTCGCGCGTCAGCCATGAAGCGGTCCGCCGCATGCAGCTTTGGCAGGCCGATCGGTTCGCGACGGTCGATTTCGCGGCAAGAACGGCCCGCGTAGTGCGGCCCAAATCGGCCGATGAGGCAGGCATCGCCGTTTCCAAGTTTTCTCCAGCCGAAGTGGAACAGCATAAGGCCCGATGGCTTTCGGATTTGTTGCCTGCCGAAGAGCTGGCCTTCGAGCCGTTCGACGCCCTGACCCTCGAACTGCGCCAATTCATCGACTCGGTACGAACGCCGCGCTCGCAACTGGCCGCCCGCGAAACCGGACGCGACGCAGTGGCGTTGGCCGAGCAAATCGTCGCGGAAATCGCCCGTCACGCCTGGGACGACAAGATCGACGGCGCCGTTGGGCCGCACGCCCGCCCCGCCGCGCCGTTCGTGCCGCAACCTCGGTTCTCCTCCGAAATTGCCATCGAGCCTCGCAAGGCCGGTTGATCGGCGCGGCCGTCTGGCCGCGTTCATCCGCGGCAAACCTTCGCGCGCATTCGCGGTGGGTCAGGCCAAATCCCGGTCTTCAAAAAGCAGCAGCGCCAGCAGCAGCGCCAGGCTCGTGTACAGAGCCGAGTAGAGCGCCGCCCATGCCAGGTAATCAAGCGGGATCGGGCGGCTGGCCGAGATGGCCGTATACATGCTGAAATAGTCCAGCATCGGCAGAACAGCCGCGAAAAGCTGCGCCATGAAGTAGGGTAGGGCTTGCTGCTGCGACGCCACATGAACGAGAGTCGGCATCAGGTGACCCAACGCATAGATTGAGGCGCAGATCATCAGATTCGGAATCAGCGGCAAGCGGGTGGAGATCGCCAGAGCGATTGCCGCAAGAACAACGACTTCCATCATTCCCAGCGCCAAACCGGGGGCAGTCTCGACGATTTGTTGCAGGCAGTCGGCCGCTGTCGGGTCGGGAGAGGAGGTCTCGCGGGCTTCGTAAACCGTTTTGTACGAAACGGTCGCCAAGAACAAGCCGCCCAACAGCACGAACATCAACGCCGAGGGCGCCAAGACCCCGAGAAACTTGCTGACAACAAACTCCAGACGCCCGATCGGCTTTGACAAGACGGTCACGGCAATTCGGCCTTCAATCTCTTCGGCCACCGAATAACTGGCCGACCAGACCGCCACGATCACGGCCAACAGCATGATCATGGTCAGCCCGCCGTCCTTGAGCATTTTGATGTCTTCGCCGAGCGTGTTGTACGAAATGAACGGCGAGAGCATCAGAAAGAACGCGCCAATCGTCAACAATACCCAGAATAGGGGTTGGAGAAGCCCTTCCTTGGCCGTCACTTCCACTACGGCCGCCAGGCGCGGCGCCGCCAACCGAAGCACCCCGGCGAGCAATGCTCCAGCCGCAAGCACCGCCAACATGCCCAACCCAACGACCCATAGCGGACGGATCCAGGCCGGCCACACCGCCATCAACAACGCCTGCTGGACCATCAACTCCATAGGAACCACTCCGTCCAACCTAACGAACCGAAAACCGGCTCGACCAAGCGACGATCAACACCGCTCCCCGCTGCTCATTGCGCCCACACACGCAATAGAGCCACGCGCCGCGGTTGTCGGCCCATGCGGGAAGAAACACATCAATCGGTTTCCTTTTCGATCCAAACCGCGGAAAACGGCAAGCAGTCTGGTCGCGTCGTACGCGGCCGTCGGCTGATTCGCGCTGCGTATAGCCGCCTTCTCTTGGGCGGCCCAATTCGGCCCATCAGCGAGCGTCTGTATGCCGTTGATTGGGTTGCCCTCCGAACCCGACGAACGATGCCGAACCGACCGATTGTGGATCGTTCACCGCATCAATACGCATTCTCGCCCGCAACGGATTGTTAGCATCCCGATAAGCCCGCGAAAACTCGAGTTGGCTCAACCGCGCAACCCGAACGCTCGGCACGGGATTGCGGCTGCCGCCCCGCACCGCTCTGTTTGATTAGCGAAAACGGATCTCGAAGCCCGAATGCCCGCCCTGGGCCGGACCATCGACGCTTTCGACGCGACGAATGAAACGTCCCATCGCACGATCAATGTCGGCCATCAAGCGGCCGATCTCCTCGGCCTGGCCTTCAACCAGCAGCTCAACGCTTCCGTCGGGCATGTTCCGCACGTAACCGCTCACCGGTCGCGAACGGGCCAGCCCTTGAACCGTGAACCGGAAGCCGACCCCCTGAACGCGACCATAGTAACGTATCCGTCGTTGAAGCTGGGGTTGCTCCATCGCCGAGGGCCTCCTTCGCCCGGCTCAACCTCCAGCGTACCAGAGGATTCGGGCTCAGTGAAGGACAACCGCACTTGGTCGCCGTGGTTTTCGAAAGAACCCGATTTCGGTCAGTCGCCCGCCGGCAGCTTCCCCTGCCGCAGCAACTCGCCGAAGGTGGGCGACTTCGCATCGTCGGCCACGCTCCGCTTCGATTCCACTTTTTCCAAGGCCGCGTCGATCTTCGCGTCGTCGTCCTTGTCCTTCTTGTCGAGAAACTCGTGCAATGCCCTGCCGTAGGCGTTGCGATTCTTTCGGCTTTCGCCCTCGTGGCAAACGTTGCAGCCGGCCTTTTCGTAGGCCTCGCGCAACGCGACATCTTTCGGCTCGGAGCTATCCGCCTTGATATAGCGATTCTCAAAGCGCTCTTTGAACTGTTTGACTGCTAAGGCCGGACTGGCCGATAGCGCAACGGCCGCCAACGCCCCCAGTCCTGCCATCGTCCACAAGGTCAGCCTGCTCGCTCCACTCATGCGTCACCCCTTGAATCATGGCGGAAAACATCGGAAAGAAACCAAGGCAAACTCCTATTATTGTTGCTCGGAAGAACAATGCAAAGAGACGGACCAGCGGAAGGGTGGAAGGGCGATCGCGTCGGATGCAAGATGGCTTCGGCGGCTCGGTCGCTTTTCTGTCGTGATGACAAACAGAACGCAAGGCGAAGGGGGAAAGCCATCGCCCTGTTTGGCCGGGGCGATAACCCGTTGTGTGCCCGTTCCCGTACTTGTAGGCTCTCTCTGCTTTGAGCGAGGCGGCCAGCGCCGGGGGCGCGGGGGTGTTTGCGCGAGTCCGCCAACGTTGTTTGCTGCGTTTCCTAAACAGAACGCACGAATCGACTCGCGTTCTTTTCCAAACACCGGCCTTCCAATATTCGGCCGGGTTGCCTACTTCTCCGGCGACGCATTCTGCAACGTCTGGCGCAACTCGGCCCATCGGGCGCGCATTTCAGCCAGTCGGTCGGCATGTGCGGCATCGCCGACCAGATTGCGTTCCTCGTTGGGGTCGGCCTTCAAATCGTAAAGCTCTTCCACGAGCGGCTCGCTGGAAATCCAGCGGATATACTTCCATTGCTCGCTGCGCACGCCTTCGCACGGTGGAATGATCTTCGGCGCGCTTCGATGTTCGTATAGGAAATCGGTGCGCCAGTCCGTCGGCGTTTCTCCTCGAAGCAGCGGCGCAAGACTTCGCCCCTGCATGGATTTCGGCACGGGCAGCCCGGCCAGATCGAGCATCGTCGGGGCCAGATCGACATTCAACGCCATTTGATCGACTCTCGCCCCTCGCCGACCGGCGGGCAAACGCGGATCGTAGATCACCAGCGGAACGCGAATATCTTCCTCCCACATGAACCACTTGTCCGCCAAACCACGGTCCCCCAAGGCGTAACCGTTGTCGCTGGTAAAGACAATCACCGTGCGGTCGGCAATCCCCAGTTCTTGCAGCGTGGCGACGATTCGCCCCACCTCGCGGTCGATTCCCGAGACCAACCGATAATAATCCCGCAAAATCCGTTGCGCCTTCTCCGGTTCGTCGAATCGCCACGTCCAGCGCCGGCGTCCCTCGCTCGTCTTGACGAACTCGGGCAGGCGTTCAAAGGCCGCATCGGTCGCTAGCGGCGGCAGCGGAATCCGCCCATCGGTATACAACGATTCGTCTCGCGGGTCGGGCTCGAACTCTCGCTGCTCGTGATCGCGGGCATGAGGCGCGTTGAAGCTGATCGATAGACAGAACGGCCGATCGGCGCCCTGCGATCGGATGAACTCCAACGCCTCGTTGCCGAACTGGGCCGTGCGATGGGTTCGCATCGGGTCATTCGGGTCGATGAAAAATCGACCCGCCTGGCCGGGCAATCCCCGCCAGTAATCGAATGCCTCCGCTTGAGCTGCAATTGCCTTTTGGCTGCCCACGCCATATTTTCCGATGAAACCCGTCTGATATCCCGCCGCCCGAAACACCGCCGGATAGGTTTGCCGCCATGCTTCGGGAGTGAAGGCCGTCTGAAAATCCTCGATGCCGTGGCGCAACATCCATTGACCGGCGAAGATGCTCGCCCGGCTGCTCGCGCAAATCGACGTTGTTACAAACGCGTTGCGAAAAACCACGCCCCGCTCGGCCAGACGATCGAGATGCGGCGTTTGCACGATCCGATCGCCCATAAAGCCGAGCGTGTCGAAACGCAAATCGTCCGCGAGCAGGAAGACCACGTTCGGCGGCCGATGGCCCGCCCCGTCTTCGGCAGCCGACGCCTCGCCAATGCCCCCAGTAGCCGCAAACGCGGCCGCCGCCAAGGCTGCCCCAACAGCGAGCAACCGCCCCAAAATCGGAACAGACACGAACGTGCCTGCCCACCGCATCCGCGAATCAATCCGGAAAGCTGCATCCATCGTTTCTCGCCCTTTCAGAAGCTCCAACGCCGTCGTGTCGCCCCGGCCGAGCGGCCGCCGCCCAATGAAAGGGCTATTCAGCCGCGCGTTCCAACCGCGAATAGGGGCCGCATTCGCTGGCAACGAGGTCTATTCTATTTAGGCTTGGAACAGAAATGCAACAAGGCGGCAACCGCCGGCGCGCTGCCGGCACAAGCCGCCCCGCTCAAGGCGTATCGAACCTGCAAGAGCGGGAATCGACCCCGGCGCGGGCCAGCGGGCGGCCCGCTGCCGCGAACGGTGTCGCTGAAGCGAGACAGCAATCGCCCCAGGATGCTAGAAAGGGCCGCCTGGCCGGCATCGCTGCAAGTTTTTAGGAGCCATGGTGCAACAGCCCCCGTGGCATCGCCCCCCTTGGCTCCGCACCGATTCGATGCTAAGCTAAACCTGTGTGAAGTTGCGAAGCGGTTTTGCGCGACTCCGTGCGCCATCTCTCTTGGAAATATGGCTGCGGATGCGTCGCATTGCCCCGTAACGGCCGTGCCCTCTCCAATGCGGTAGAACGCCTCGGGGCGGATCAGCAGCCGTGACGAAGGCTTGCAAGGTCCAGAAGCAGCTACCGCCAACGCGGAGAAGCATTCGGGCCGGCCGGAACCGAATGACCAACGGCAACCACCAAGGCCCGCAGGGTAGTTGCCCGAACATAGAACACGTCGGGCATGGCAGCGATATCACGGCGGCGTAGCTCAGCTGGTCAGAGCAGCGGAATCATAATCCGCGTGTCGTAGGTTCGAATCCTACCGCCGCTACTTTTTCTAGCAACGCGCTGCTGTGCCCTGCTGAAAAGGCCCCGTCGAAAATGGGGCATTCTTCTTTTCTGCAATAAGAAGAACAAGGGGCCGACTACGGGGATGAAGGCCGGCTTCGGCCGGCTTCCCGACCCAAACGCTCTGCTGGGGCGTGTTCAGCCCGGTCTCCGCGTCCCACTCGCGGCCGGTGAACAACGTCGATCCGGAGAACGCTTGCAGCCAATTCCGCCGCAGCCCGATGGCTTTCGTTTGCCTGCTCGACAGCCGCCTCGCGGCCGGTCTTCGACCTTGGTGCTCGGTCAGCAGTCCGAACCGTTCAACGAGGCCGCCTCCGGCGGCACTTCTGCCGCCCTGAACGCGTCGTATTCCCAAAGAGCGAGGCTGTGCCGTCATCGGCCGTGGCGTCGAACCGCCGGTCTAACCACCGGATGGTCTACCGAAAGCCCGCACTGCCGGACAAGCCGGCAGTGGCACCCAATCGGCCGAGGCTACTGTACCTGTATTGGCACGCATTCAACCAATGCTGCCCTGCCGCCGGTGGTCCGCCTTTCAAACCAACCCTCTTGTGCCTCACGGCACCGCGATAGCCGAGCTATCGCGGCCACCCAGCGGGCTCGTCCCGCCGTGCTCGATCCCTACCGCCGAGTAAAGCCTGCTTCCCGCACTGCCGGACAAGCCGGCAGTGGCACCAGAGCGTTTCCGGCAGTGGCACCCAATCGGCCGAGGCTGCCCTGTCGAAAGTGTCGCTCGTTTTCGCCCTCTTGTGCCTCACGGCACCGCGATAGCCGAGCTATCGCGGCCACCCAGCGTACTGCCGCACAGTTGGTCGGTTCTCGTTCCCTTACGAGTTTGCTTCTC
>JARKPK010000101.1 GCA_029975295.1 Thermoguttaceae bacterium
GCCGCAGCCGTCTCTCCCGAAAGCAGATCGCGGCCGGCGGCGGCCTGGAGTGTCTTGGCCGCTTCCTGCCAAAGCTGCTTGCGTTGCGCCTCGTCGGCAAGGCGTTGCTTGTCGGCTTGGTCTTGTCCCGCAGGAATGTCGCCTTGCGAAGGCGCGGCCGATGCGCCGCGCTGCTCCAGGGCCCGGGCCATCAGAAGTCGGCCTTGCAGCAGCAGCACGGCCGCGGCGTCGATTTCGCGCGGGGCGATTCCGCGGATCACGGCCTCGCTTTCGTCGAGCTTGCCCTGCCGCAACAGGATTTCGGCCTTCTGAAGCAGGGCCCCCAGTTGCTCTTCCTCGGTCAACGCGCCGGCGGCAAGCCAGGCCTGATTGTGGCGCAACGCTTCCTTCAGGTCGGGCGACGAATCGCTCAAATGCGATTGGCAGAGCCAACGGTGCAATTCGGCCTTTCGCTCCGGATTCAGTTCCAAAGCGCTCAACAAACTGGGACGCGCTTGCGCCCATTGTCCGGCCCCGACTAGCGATTGAGCCAGCAGAAGATTTCCCTCGGCCTCGCGCCCCTCGGGAAAACCGGTGGCGCGGGCGTCTTCGAGGTGCCGGGCGGCGGCCAAGTAGAGCGCCCGGCGTTTGCGCGGCGAAACGGCCTCGGCTTCGTAGGCGGCGGCCGCTCCGAGAACAAACGCCGCTTCGGCCTGCTGCGGTCGCGGGCAATGCGGTTCGCTCAGGATGGCCTCGGCCCAGGCCTTTGCCGTTTCAAGATCGCGGGCATCGAGCGCCGTTAGC
The DNA here is from genome assembly GCA_029975295.1 of Thermoguttaceae bacterium. GTDB lineage: Bacteria > Planctomycetota > Planctomycetia > Pirellulales > Thermoguttaceae > JARKPK01. The sequence goes on from JARKPK010000101.1 coordinate 784, forward strand.
GCGGCTTCCATCTTCGACATTTCCCGCGGCGCCGGCCGGGGTTGCGCAACGAGCCAGATCACCGCGATGCCGCCGCCCGCGGCGATCAGACCGGCCAACACGGTGACAACCTGCAACGGATGCGACAGCCAACCGCGCACGAATGCCCCGAGGCGGCCCGCAAGGCCGTTCGGTCGTTCGGCATTAGCGGCAAGTTGCCGCTCTTTGGCGTCGTTCGACATGGTTGCAGCGAATCGATCAACGAGCAGTGGGCGCCCCGCTTCGATCGTGCGGTCGCCTAAGTCGGGAAATGAGCGTGCGGTTTGTACCGAAAAGGGCCCGCGGCGTCAACGCGGCTTGTTAACCCCCCGCCGAAATCGGTGGCTCTGCTTCCCGGCCAGTGATCTCCTCCCCAAATCGCTCGATCCCGCGAACCGGGCGGAACACAGCCGGTTGGGCGTCGCCACTGGCACGCCGGGCAGTGCGAAGAGCAGGTTGCGAAAGGGACTGCTGGGCATGTCAGCCGCGGCAACCGATGCCCGAAGCCGGAAGACGATGCAAGAGAACGCATCTTCTCTATTCCGCGCAGTTTTCCAGCCGGAAAAGGCACTTGCGGCAAATTCTTCTTGTTATTCAGGTTCTGGGCGGACTGTGCCGATCAAGTGGTTTGGCTAAACCTTGCCGGTCGCGCCGACTATTGCGCTCCGGCATCACGCAGCACTCGGGGAAGGTCGGGCCATGGCCACGAAGAAATCACGCAGACAGGCAGCGGTCGCTCCAGCGTCGCCCGAAGGGGTTGAGATGCGAGTCGATCCGGCTCACTCGATGTCCCAAATGCCGCCCGAGTGTCCCATTGAACAGTTCCGATCGTGCCACGCCGACGCACCCGACAATGTGGGCGAGAGACGCGATCAAGGCAGCTTGGGTAGCGAGGGTTGCGGCCATCCGTCCGTTGAGAATCAGACGCCCGTCTCCGAACGCAGCCCGGAATCGAGCACGGCTGCGGCAGCCGCTGGCAGCGACATTGCGGAACGGTCGTCGATCGAGGTCGAGCGGGCCGACACCGCGCGGGAGTGGTCGCCGGCCCCGTCGGTGGCCGCCGAAGCCGATTTGGTGGCTGCCGCCGGCGAGGCCGACTTGCTCGTGGCCGAGCGACTGCGGAAGCAGGCCGAGCAGCTTGCACGACTGCTCGACGAGCGGCAGGTGGAGTTAGACCACCGCGAGAGCGTGTTGAACGCTTCCCAGGCGCAGATCGAACGCGACGCTCGCATGGCCCGCCTCTGGCTGGCCGAGAAGGAGGCCGAGATCGAGGCCCGTCGTGCCGAGGTGGAGCAAATGCATACCCAGATGCAGGCGCGGCTGAATCGCTTGGCGGCGGCCGAACAGGCGCAGCGCGAGGCGGCCGAAGCGGCATTGCGGCAGGCCGAGCAGCAAGTGGCGGACCAGACCGATGCTCGCTTGCGCCAGAGCGAGGAAGCTGGCCAACGGCTGACCGAGCGCGAGGCGATGCTTTCCGAACAACAGCAGCGCTGCGCGGAGCGCGAGGCGGCCTTGGCGATGTGCGAGCAGACGCTTGCCGCCCATCGGGCAGAGGTCGAGCGACAGGAAGAAGAACTGCGCCGACGTTGGGATGAACTGATGGCCCGCGAGGCCGCGTTGCTGCCGGCCATTGAAGCGCGAAGCCGCGAGCTTGAGGAGCAGGCAGAGTCGCTCGAGGCTCGCCAACAATCGCTGGGTCTGGCCGAGTCGCGTTTGGCCGTGGCCGTGGCCGAGGTCGAGGCGCTGCGCGAGGCGACCCTCGCAGAGCAACGCACGATGCGCGTGCAGTTCGAGGCGGAACGCGGCCGGCTGCAAGCCGACTTCCAGCGTCAGACCGAAGAACTGGAACGCAAACGCCGTTTGCTCGAGCACCGCGAAGGACACTTGGAACAATCGCGCAAGGCGCTGAAGCAACTGCGGCACGAGCTCCAGGCGATGCACCGGGAAACGTTGGAGATTCGCTTGGCGGGCGAAGAGCTTTGGGTTCAGTTGACCGGCGCCGTTCCGCCGGCGGCAGTTACCCGCACGATCGGCCGAATCCGCTCGCAATTGGCCGAACACTATCGGCAAGCGGCCGCCGAATTACAGGCAGAACGGGCGCAACTCGAAACGGCGCGCGGGCAATTGACCGAGCAGTTCCAACGGCTCAAACAGCAGAAGCTCGACGCCGATGCCCGGGCGGCGTCGCAACGGGCCGAGATCGACCGCATGGCCGAAAACCTCGTCGCCCGCGAGCAACAGCTTCTCGAACGCGAAGCCGAACTCCGCGAACGCTCGCAGCGGTGGTTGGCCGAGCGAATCGGCTTGCAGCGAGAGATTCAGCGGCTCCGCGAGCAGTTGCGGGAATCGGCGGCCTTGGTGTAAGATCGGAACCGCGGCCGCGATCTGTGCCGAACGGTCTGTGCATGGGCGTCGTTTCTACCACGCGCCGCCCCCGTGGGGGCGGTTTGGTCGCAGTCGATTCGAGCCTGCGGAGCCATCGCCGCTTCGATGCAAAGAATGATTTTCCATTTCGTGCCCACGTTGGAGTTGGGCGGGCTGCAACGGCAGATGGCCGCGGTGGCCGTCGCCTCGGCTCGGGCGGGCGACGAGGTCCGTGTTGTGGCCCTGTACGGGGGCGGTCCATTACAGGAAGAACTTCGTCGCGCCGGCATCGAGGTTTTCGTGTTGCGACACGGCGGCCGACGCTTCGGGTTCGTCCTTGGCCGGCTCGCCTTCGATTCGGACGAAGTTCGCTACCGCGCGTTGGTTCACAGTTGGGGGGCCGAGTCTCACCCCTGGGTCGTTATCCCATCCCACAGGCTGATTATGACCCAGGATCGGCCGGTGCGGGCTTCGCGGCTTTGGTTGGCCCGATGGATCACTCGGCGTCGGCCCCAGTCGCGCATCTTGGTTGTCAACAGCCGGAGCGATGCCGCATATTGGCGACGGCACGGCTGGCCCGCCGAGGCGATCAAGATCATCGCCGGCGGGGTCGCGGCCGTCGATCCGCTGCCGCTCAGTCCGATCCAGTTGCGGCAGCAGCTTGGGCTGCCGCCCTCGGCGCGGTTGGTGGCGGTGATGGGCACGTTGCGGCCGAGCAAACGCTACAAAGACGCCATCTGGGCCACCGACCTATTGCAGGTGGCCGGACACGACGTTCACCTGTTGGTCTTCGGCGACGGTCCGCAATACGAACGCCTGCGGAAGTTCGCCGCGCAAGCAAACGTAGCGCATCGCGTACACTTCATGGGCGTTCGCGCCGACGCCCCGCGATGGCTGCCGCATTGCGAGGCGTTTTGGGCTCCGGGGACCGACGGCGGGCACCCGATGGCAGTTCTCGAAGCCATGGCGGCCGGTGTGCCCGTCGTGGCCGCCGATACGCCGAGCATGCGCGAACTGATCGTCCACGGCGAGTCGGGCTTCCTCGTGCCGCCGGGCGATCGCGCCGGCTTGGCCCGCTGGGTTCATCGATTGTTCGAAGAGGCCGAGCTTGCCGAGCGGATCGGTCGGGCCGCGCGCAGCCGAGCCCACCTGTTCCACTCGGTCGAAAGTCTCGTCCACGAGTACCAAACGCTCTACTCGTCGATCTTCGACCCCGATCAAAAAGATGCTCGACGGCTGATTCCCTCCCGAGAGCCCGACGGATTCCCGGACTTTTCCTGAGTGCGGCGCGCTTAGCTCTTATTGGCCTGTGGCAACTGCGCCCCTTCTCGCACCGATGCCGCCCAGCGACGAAGTCCGCGGATATTTGCGACGCAGTGCCGCAAGTCGGGCGCCTTGCCAGGGAGTGAAGTCGCCGCCTGCGGCCGACCCTTAGCTTGTTGCACCTCCGCGTTCCCGATGAACCGCTTTGAAGGTTCCCGCGGCTTTTTCGCAAGATTTCGTTGCTCATTCTTGCTGCAACTATCACCAGTAGCGATCGTGATGCCATGGGTGGGTTGATTCATCGTCCGACGGTGAGGAAATCGACGTGCGCCGACCGGTCGTTGCTTGCCCTGCACGGAGCGAGTTTCTAAGATCAGATAAGTCGCGCGGCCGGCAAGGTCGTTTCCGCCGTGGACGCGCCGGCCGATGGCGGCAACGCGAATTCCAGAACACCCCGGCCCAGCGGTGCGACCTGTGCGCGAAGATTCGGAGGGGGCGATGGTTGAGAATTACCCGTTGATGGTTCCGGGCGCAGCGGAACATGGCCCGCCCGCCGATGTGCATTCGCCATTCGATCGGTCGGTGATCGCCACGGTCGATACGGCGACCGAAGAGGTGATCGAAACGGCCCTGAGTACGGCTTACAGTCTTTTCCGCGATCGCGATCGTTGGTTGCCGGCAGCCAAGCGAATCGAGGTTCTGCTCCGCGCGGCGACGTTGGTCGAGCAGCAGGCCGAGCATTTGGCCGTCGAGGCGGCACGAGAAGGCGGCAAACCGCTGATCGACTCGCGGGTGGAGATCGCGCGGGCTGTGGACGGCCTTCGTTCGTGCGTGGAGTGCTTGCGAACCCAACACGGCTGCGAGGTGCCGATGGGGCTCAACGCCGCGTCGTCGCAGCGTTGGGCGTTCACCACGCACGAACCGATCGGAGTGGTGCTGGCGTACAGCGCCTTCAACCACCCGTTCAATCTCATCGTCCATCAGGCGGGACCGGCCATTGCCGCCGGTTGCCCGGTGATCGTCAAGCCCGCTCAGGCGACACCGCTCAGTTGCTACCGTTTGGTGCGAATACTCTACGAGGCGGGCCTGCCGCCCGAATGGTGCCAGGCGTTGGTCGTCGATCGGCGGGAGTTGAACATGGCGATGGCTTCCGATCGGCGCGTGGGCTTTCTGTCGTTCATCGGCAGCGGCCCGGTAGGTTGGATGCTTCGCGGCAAGCTGGCCGCCGGAGCGCGGTGCTCGCTCGAACACGGGGGAGTGGCCCCGGTGGTCGTGGCGGCCGATGCCGATCTCGACCTTGCGGTTCCGCTGTTGACCAAAGGCGGGTTCTACCACGCGGGCCAAGTGTGCGTCTCCGTGCAGCGGGTTTTCGCGGAGAAGGCGGTGGCGCGCGATTTGGCTCGGCGCATCGCCGCCGCTGCGGAAAAGCTGCGCGTGGGCGATCCAACCTTGCCGGAAACCGAGGTCGGCCCATTGATTCGCCCCGGCGAGGTCGATCGTGTGGATCAATGGGTGCGCGAAGCGGTGGAAGGCGGGGCCGAGGCGCCGTGCGGCGCTCGCCCGCTCTCGCCCACCTGCTACGCCCCGACGGTGCTGTTCAACCCGCCCGACCAATCGCGGGTGATGACGCACGAGGTGTTCGGGCCGGTGGTGTGCGTGGCCGAGGTCGATTCGGTCGATGCCGCGATCGCCGCCGCGAACCGATTGAATTGTCCGTTCCAGGCGGCCGTGTTCACTCGCAATATCGACACGGCGCTGCGTGTGGCCCGGCGCATCGACGCCGCCACCGTGATGATCAACGACCATACGGCCTTCCGCGTGGATTGGATGCCGTTTGCCGGGCTGAAAGAAGCGGGCTTGGGGGTGGGCGGCATTCCGTACACGTTTGAGGAGATGCAAATCAAGAAACAGGTGGTCTTTCGCTCGCCCGGGCTGGGCTAAGCACGGGGTGATGCTCTGCCGGCGCTGCCGACGGCGCACCGGTTGCCGCGCGCCGATGAGCCGTTGCGCGGTTCGCATCGGAGCGAAATCATCGGCCCCTACAAGCGGAATTGATTTATGGAAGCCTCGCGTTTGACCTCGCTGTTCGGACGGCACGACTTCGCTATCCGGCGGCTGCACTCGCTGCTGGGCTTGATGCCCATCGGCGGCTATTTGGTGTTCCATTTGGCCACCAACGCCGCGATTATCGACGGCCCGGAGGCCTACCAACACCGCGCCGATCAATTGCATAAGCTGGGGCTGACGACAATCGTCGTGTTGGAATGGTCGTTGATCTTTCTACCGATCCTGTTCCACGGGATCGTTGGGCTGATGATCGTCTCGCGCGGCAAGCGGAACGTGTTGAACTATCCGTACGCCGACAACTGGCGCTACACGCTTCAGCGCCTTAGCGGCGTGGTGGCGTTCGCCTTCATCGTTTGGCATGTGTTCGATCTGCACGGCTGGCTGCGCTGGTCGTGGTGGGTGGAGAACGTGGCCCGGCCGCTGGGCGGGGCGCGGTTCATGGCCGAAGAGGCCCCGGCGACGGCCTCGGCCGCGATCGGGCGCGCCTGGTGGGTGATCGCGTTCTATGCGGTCGGGGTGACGGCCTCGGTGTATCATTTGGCCAACGGGCTGTGGACGATGGGGATGACTTGGGGCCTTTGGACCAGCCAGGCGGCTCGCCGAAGGATGAATCTTCCCTGCGCCGCCGTGGGGATTGTGTTGCTGGTTGTCGGGCTCGGCGCGCTGGGGGCGATGGTCCGCGCCGGGCGCTTGTCCAACCTGCCCGACGGCGCCGCCGGCCCCGTGCGCTCCGCCCCGGCGCCGGCCGCCGATCATGCGTCGCCTCGCGTGCTCGGCTCGGCGCGATGACAGGGCCGCCAGCGGGCGCTGAGCATTGTCGGCTCACCGGATCAGGAGTTGTCTTATGCCCGTTCCTCGCGTGGTCATCATCGGCGGCGGTTTGGCCGGTTCTGCGGCCGCCATGAAGTTGGCCGAATTGGAGTTCGATGTCAGTGTCGTCAGTCTTACGCCGTTGAAACGCTCGCATAGCGCGTGCGCGCAGGGCGGGATCAACAGCGTCAACGATCTGACCCGCCAGTTGGGCGACAGCGAATGGAAGCACTTTGACGACACCGTCTATGGCGGCGATTTCCTGCAACATCAGCCGCCGGTGAAGGCCATGGCCGACTGGGCCCCGCGGATCATCGACCTGATGGACCGGCTGGGCGTCACCTTCAACCGCACGCCGGAAGGCTTCCGCGACCAGCGACGCTTCGGGGGCACCTTGTACCGCCGCACGGCCTTCGCCGGGGCTACCACCGGGCAGCAATTGCTCTACGCCCTCGACGAACAAGTCCGCCGCTGGGAATGCGCCGGACGGGTGAAGAAATACGAATCGGCCGACTTCCTCGGCCTGGCGCTCGACGATCATGGGCGCGCCTGCGGATGCGTCGTCCAAGACATCCAGTCGATGGAAATCTTCACCCTTCCGGCCGATGCCGTGATCATCGCCTCGGGCGGATGCGGAGCACTCTTCGGACGCTCGACCAATTCGATGGCCTGTCTGGGCAGCGCCGTCAGCCGCGTGTTCCAGCAAGGGGCACGCTACGCCAACGGGGAATTCATCCAAGTCCACCCGACGGCCATCCCCGGGGCCGACAAACTTCGCCTGATCAGCGAAAGCGCCCGCGGCGAAGGCGGCCGAGTTTGGGTGCCGCGCCGTCCGCAAGACCCGCGCCGACCGCAAGACATTCCCGAAAGCGAACGCTACTACTTCCTCGAAGATCGCTATCCGAAGTACGGCAACTTGGTGCCGCGCGACATCGCCACCCGCGAGATATTCCGCATCTGCATTGAAGACGGGCTGAGCGTGCAAGCCGATCGGATGTGCGTTTATCTCGACGTGACCCACCTGCCCCGCGATGTACTCGATCGCAAGCTGGCCGGCATTTTGGAGATTTACGAGAAGTTCCAAGGCGCCGACCCGCGAACTGCGCCGATGAAGATTTTTCCCGCGGTTCACTACACGATGGGCGGCTTGTGGTGCGATTACGAGCGGACCAATGACGGCGAGCTGGTTGTCGGATCTCCGCGGAACCAGCAGACCAACATCCCCGGTCTCTACGCTATCGGGGAATGCGATTATCAGTTCCACGGCGCCAACCGGTTGGGCGCCAACTCGCTGATCGCCTGCATCTTCAGCGGAGTGACCGTGGCGCCGGGCATCGCCGCCTACGTCGACGCGCAGCAGCGGCGCCCTGCCGAAACGCCGGCCTCTGTTTTCGAGCAATCGCGGCGCGCCCACCAAGAGCAATACGACCGCTTGATCGCACGCGGCGGCGACGGCCCGAACCCCTACCGACTGCATCAACAGCTTGGCGCGGCGATGACTCGCGCGGCCACGGTCATCCGCCGCAACGCCGAACTCGACGCCGCCTATCAAGAGGTTTGCGCATTGGAAGAACAGTCGCAGCGAGCGGCCGTGGCCGATCGGAGCGGATGGGCCAACCAGAACGCGGTTTTCGTCCGCGCGTTGGCAGACATGTTCCCGCTGGCCAAAACGATTTTGCGCGGCGCGCGGCTCCGCGACGAATGCCGCGGCGCGCACTACAAGCCCGAGTTCGAAATGCCCGCCGTCGATTCCAACGACCCGCAACAGCGCAAGCTCCAGGCCGAACGCTGGTGCGACGTGTTCGAGGAAAACAACCGCCGCTGGCTGAAAACGACTGTTGCATCGTGGAGCAGCGAGCGACAGCCGGAGATTTGCTACGAGCCGGTCGATACGTCGCTGATTCCCCCGCGTCCGCGGCTTTACGGCTTGGCCGGAGCGGACGTGATCGAACAGGCGTGGCGCACCCGGCAATCGCGCCGCGAGTTGCAGCCCTTGGTGCATGTCGAACCATAACCGACCGGCCGTCGCCGGACGACGAGGATTCGCTCAATGGATCGTCCATCGGAACGCATTGAAGACACCCGCTCGGGCAGCCGGGGTTCGCCGTCCGGCAGCATGACATCGGCCGAGGCGAACGCCGCCGATTCCTTCCTGGTGCGCGTGCTACGCCAAGACGGGCCCGGCCTGACCTCTTATTGGGAAACCCATCGCGTGGCCCGCGAGCCCGACATGAACTGCATCAGCGTTTTGCAGAAGATCGCCGAGCGGGCGGAAACGATCGAGGGCCGTCGTGTGGCGCCGGTGGCCTGGGAGTGCAACTGCCTGGAAGAAGTGTGCGGGGCGTGCACCATGTTAATCAACGGCCGGGTCCGGCAGGCGTGTACGGCCCTGGTCGATCGGCTCTTGGCCGATCGGCCCGGCGAGATCGAGCTGCGGCCGATGACCAAGTTTCCGGTGATCCGCGACTTGGTCGTCGATCGGTCGCGGGTTTTCGCAGCCTTGCGCAAGGTGAAAGCCTGGGTGCCGGTCGATAGCTACCTCGATATGGGTGCCGGCCCGCGGCAGTCGCAAGAGGATCAGGAACTGGCCTACCAGTACAGCAAATGCATGAGCTGCGGCTGCTGCTTGGAAGCCTGCCCGCAGTTCCTCAAGATCGAATTGGTGCGAGGAAAGGGCGAAAGCGAGACCGACTTCCGCCGGCGGCTCGACGAAGCCAATCGCCAGGCGTTCCTCGGCGCGCATGCCATCGCCCAGGTAGAATTGTTCAATCTCAATCCGATCGGCAGCATGACGGCGAGGCAGCGTCTCGACGTGCTGACGGGCGAGGGCGGCGTGCAGATTTGCGGCAAGGCGCAGAACTGCGTGAAGGTTTGCCCAAAAGGCATCCCGCTGACCACGGCCATCGCCCGGGCGAACCGCGCGGCCGTGCGGCACGTCGTGCGAAAGTGGTTCGACCTCTGAACCACCGATTCGATCGGCGGCACAGACCGCGTTGTCCCCCCCCTCCCCCCAACTCCCCTTGCGCAGCTTTCGAGGTTTACCCATGGTGCATCTGATGGCGAAAGGCAGCCCGTTTGCGGCCGCGGCTGTTGCAGGCATGATCGTTTTCGTTGCCGTCGGCGCGATGAGCGAAGAGAGATCGTCGCCCGGGGCCGAGGCGGCGGTGGTCGTCCGCGACGAAGGATCGACGGTCGTGTTGAGCAATGGGATCGTCGAAGCGAGGGTACTCAAAAAGAATGCCAACCTAGCCTCGTTGCAGTTCCGCGACTGCGAGCTTCTGAGCCGGTCGGGCGCGTATTGGAACGTCTACGGCAACACGCCCGGGCAGCCGAAAACCGAAGTGAAGCCCGTACCCTCGGAGTTCCGCATTACTCACAACCCCGAGGAAAACGGCGGCAAGCTGGGTGAAATCGCTTTGCGGTTCCCCTATCGCGGTCAGCCGGGCGCGGAGCCGTTGACCATCGAAATCCGTTACGCGCTGCATCGGGCCGATTCGGGGCTTTACGGTTGGACCATCGTCGAACACTCGCCCGGCGATCCTGCGTTCCAGATCGAGCAAAGCACCGTCGTGCTCAAGCTCAACCCGGCGGTGTTCGATTTCCTCACGGTCGATCAGCGCCGCCGCGGAGAGATGATCACCGGCGAGGACTGGGTCCGCGGCGAGTTGCTCAACCTCAAAGAGGCCCGAAGGATCACCACCGGAAAGTTCGCCGGACGCGTAGAACACAAATACGACTATGCCGCATTGTTGTCCGAAACGCCCGCCTACGGTTGGTCGAGCACCGCGCGACGACTGGGCTTGTGGATGATCAATCCGAGCATAGAGTACATCAGCGGCGGCCCGATCAAAGTGGACCTCACCGGGCACATCGACGGCAAACCTTCGCTGCCCGCCGATCCCACACTGTTGTTGGTGTGGCAAGGATGCCATTACGGCGGCCGCGTGCTTCCCCTCGAGCAAAACGATTCGTGGCGGAAGGTGGTCGGCCCGTTTCTTCTCTATTGCAACGGCGACGGCGATCACGAGGCCCTCTGGGCCGACGCTTTGAAGCGGGCCGATCGCGAAAAACGCCAATGGCCCTACGCATGGGCGGTCGACCCGGGCTACGAGCCGGCCGAACAGCGCGGCAGCGTTTGCGGACGCTTGACGGTTCGAGATCCACAGGCGCCCTCGGCCACCGCCGCACGAGCTTGGGTCGGCTTGGCTCACCCGCCCTACACGAGCCAACTCGACGAGAAGACGACGATCGACGTCGATTGGCAGACCGACGGCAAATACTATCAGTACTGGACCCGTGCCGACGATCAGGGCCGTTTCGTCATTCCCCACGTGCGCCCGGGCGAGTACACGTTGTACGCGTTCGTCGATGGGATACTCGGCGATTTTCGGCACGATTCGGTTCGGGTCGTTGCCGGTAAAACCGCCGAACTGGGCACGTTGGTGTGGACGCCGTTGCGACTGGGCCGCCAGCGTTGGGAAATCGGCATTCCGAACCGCAGCGCCGAGGAGTTTCGCCACGGCGATCACTACTGGCAATGGGGGCTGTATTTGCGGTATCCGGAGGAGTTTCCCAACGATGTGGACTTCGTAATCGGCCGCAGCGATTGGCGGCGCGATTGGAACTATGCTCAACCCCCGCGGCCCGATGGTCGCGGCGGCTGGAAAGACACCACTTGGCGGATTCGCTTCACGATGCCGGAGCAGCCGCAGGGCGAGGCCGTGTTGCGCATGGCGATTTGCGGGGTGCGCGGCGGGCCGATCGAGATCGCGGTCAACGGGCGATCGACCGGCGGCACCGGCCCGCTGCCCGACTCGGCTGTGATGCACCGCGACGGGATCCGCAGCGTGCAGATTTATCGGGACGTGAAGTTTCCCGGCCAATGGCTCCAGCCGGGCGAGAACGTGATCACCCTCACTAAGCGGGTCCGAACCTGGACCGACGGCGTGCTCTACGACTACCTGCGGCTGGAGTGCGACTGACGCCGACCGTCGGTCGCCTTCCGCCGATTCGTTGCCCTTCGCTTTCCGTTCTCCCGATTCTTTCGCTGGCGTTTGGCCTCGGGCCACTGCGGCACGTGCCGCCGACACGAAGCCCCGTTTTGTTCTCCACCCCGACGAGCATGCCCATATTGGCGAGCTCGAACTACCTTGATCGCAACGGCCGAAACCGGCGTCGCAGCCGTGCTCTCGGCCCCCGGGGGGCAGACAGTAATTCAAGCTCGGACTATGCTGTTAGCGAAAGTGTTGTCAGGGCATCTCCGGTTGCTGGAAGGTGGAGAAAGACACGAGGATTTCTCTCTTCGTTAGCGGCCGCAGGCGAGGGAGCGCCGCGGGCTTGCGATCCGGGCATGCCCCCTCGGCGGCAAGAAGCGGTTGCAGACGACAGCGGCGCAGCGCCGGCCGATGCAGGAAGACGATGCGATGGATTCGCCCGAAACCGCTCAGATTCTTGCTTTGCTCGACCAACTTGATCACGGCAAGTGCGCCGACGAGTTGGAAACATACTCGATCGAATTCAAACCGTTCACCGACCCGAAAAGCGATAAGCGAGTCGCTGTCGAATACGCAGTGTGTTTTGCCAATGCAGACGGCGGCGTCTTGGTGTTCGGTGTTGCGGACAAGGATCGCGGCGGCCGTTCCCGGGCGATTCACGGCATCAAAGACGTCGATTGCGCAGAATGGGAACGACATATCTACCAAAGCACAACGCCGCAGCTTAGTGTTCGGGTCGAGGAAGTGCCCGTCCGAGAGGGCACGGGTCGATTGCTGATTGTTCGCGTTCCCAAAGGCGTGAACCCGCCCTACGGCACAGCGCAAGGGTTGTATAAGAAACGGGTCAGCACGAATTGCATGCCGCTGAACATCCAAGCCGAGGCCCGTGTGCAGGTGCGAACCGGCGCTGTGGATTGGAGCGGCGAGCCGGTGGAAAACGCCGGACCCGAGATTCTCGATCGGGTGGAAATTGCGCGAGCGCGTAATTGGTTGCGTCGCCTGAAACCGGATTCGGAGCTGCTTCGAGCTAACGATGGCGAGCTGCTTCAAGGGTTGCGCGCCCTCCACGATGGCAGGGTGACTCGGGCCGGGCTGCTCTTATTCGGCAAGGCCGACGAACTGGCGCGCCGCTGCCCGCAACATGCTGTGCAATACGTCTATCAGCCGGCGCCGACGCACGTCGCCCGCAATGACGTTCTCCAGAGCGGTTTGCTGAACATCCTTGAGCAAATCGAAATCGCTTTCACCGGTCCGGCGAATCCGGAACAAGAACTGTCGATCGGGATCTTGAGGCTTCGGATTCCGGCGTTTCCCGTCGAGAGTGTGGTGCGAGAGGCAGTTCTCAATGCCGTAACACATCGCGATTATCTCGATCCCGGCCGAGTGCTTGTTCGCCATGAGCCGAGAGAGTTGACTGTGACCAGCCCGGGCGGGTTTATCGAAGGGATTACACCGCAGAACATCCTCAGGCACGAACCGCGCACGCGAAATCAAACGTTGGCCGTTGCCTTCCTGAAACTGGGATTGGTCGAACAGGCAGGCGTGGGAAGGCGACGAATCTTCATCTCGATGCTGTCGTTCGGTAAACGGCCGCCCGTCTATGAAACCGATAACGCGAGTGTTACCTTGCGGATCTACGACGGCAGTTTCGACGAACGCATGGCAAGACTGGCGGCCCGGTGGCGCGAGGCCGGTCGCGAAATCGACCTCGACGCTCTATTGATTCTCAACTATCTCCGGCAACATGCTTTTATCGATTCCGCGGCGGCTTCATCGCTGTTGCAGCTTCCAGCGACGGAAGCCCGCGGCGTGTTGGACCGTTTCAGTCAGCCGGCGACGGGAATTTTGGAGCGGCGAGGACGCACAGCGGCCGCAACGTTCCATCTGGCCAAGTCGGTGGCCCGCGACCTATTGGGAAAGACAGCCTACACAAAAACCAAGGGCATCGCCCCGGTTCGCTACGCCGAGTTGGTGCGACAATTCGTCGAAGATCACGGCTCGATCACACCGGCGGAATGCCGAGAGTTGTTGGGACTGGGCGAATCGAACTCGGACAAGGTTACTGTTTCCAATCTGCTGAGGAGGTGGTGTCAGCCCGACGGGTTTCTGCGTCGGGAGGGCAGGCCGCCGAAGGTTCGTTACTTCCGACAAGAGCAGCATTAACTTGAGAGTTAGATTTCGATGGCAATGAATTGAAAAGGCGCAACATAATATCCGGCAACTAGTTGCGGCGATGAAAGTCTTAGCAAGTTGTTAATCGACCGGCGGCGCCATCGGTTCGAAGCATTATTGGTCGTTGAGCACGCCACCCTCGATTGGGCGGGTGCGATGGGCTACATTACCGGGAGTGATCCCTGGCTTGGCCTCTCGCAAAACCGAATTGTGATTCGGGACGGGCCGAAGCGTTGCATGTGTAAGGCCGGTTAACGACGGCTTAGAGACTCGGGAGCACATTTCCGCGACAGGCACCCAGCCCGATCGGAGCGAAGCAAGGCTTGCCGGTTTCCGGCGATCACTGCTTTCGTCGATGTTTATTGAGTCTGCGGCGCCGTTGAGCTGAAATGCTGGGGAGATGAACATTACGGAGGGGGAACGATGAACGCGCGTTGGATGATCGTAGGTGTGTGGGTGTTGTCGGTTGCCGGTTTCGCCGGTTGCTTCAATGCGACGATCGCACCGGGCGGCGGTCGTCAGGCCGCCTCGTCCGACAGCGGCGAAAAGGTTCGCGACGGGGTGTTCATCCACGTCAGCCGCGGACCGGAAGATCCGCACCGGCTGCTGATGGCCCTGCGGATGGCCGAGATCATGGCCGACGACCGCGACGTGCTGGTCTATTTCGACATCCACGGCATCGATGCCGTACTGAAAGGCGCGCCCGACGTGCAGTTCGAGCCATTCCCCTCGCTGGCCGCCCAACTGAAAACGCTGCGTGAGAAGAAGGTCGCCCTGTTGGCTTGCCCGGGCTGCCTGAAGGCGGCGAAGAAGACCGAGGCCGACCTGGCCGAAGGCGTTTTGGTGGCGGCGAAAGATCGGTTCTTCGATTTCACTCGCGGGCGGATTCTGACGTTGGATTACTAAAGGACTATGGAACAGTGGTGAGCGAGCGATTGGCCGATCGGCTCGGCCAGAATCGCACAAGAGCGGGTTTCGGCAGACGGTCTGAAAATGCCCCAACGGAAATGAAGAAGGAGAAAGGGTTGCCATGAGCGATCGCGATCAGATTCTGGCCGACTTGGCCGCCGGCAAGATCACTCCGGCCGATGCCTCGGCCATGCTCGACAAACTCGAGCGGCCGCCTCGGGGCACGCTTTATTGCAAGGTGAGCCCCAAAGGCGCGATCAGCGTGTACGGGCTGCAACGGATGCCCGTCACGCTTTACGCCGAGCAATGGGAACGGTTGCTCGACTTCGCCGATCAGGTTCGGGCATTTGCCGCCGAGCATGCCGACGAGCTAAAGCGAAAGCAGCGACCGGCGATGTAAGCCATGTCGGACGAAAAGCCTCCGGCCGATCACCCGCTTGCGGCGGCGGTTCGCGCTGTGCGCCGCGTTGTGGTGCTGGTTGTCGGGTTGACGGTGCTGGCCCTCGGCGTGATCATGTTGGTTACGCCCGGGCCGGCTTTCGTGGTCATCCCGTTGGGGCTGGCGATCTTGGCCGTTGAGTTCGTTTGGGCGCGCCGCGCCCTGCGCTGGGTGAAAAAACGTGTTGAAGACGCCGCGGCCCGTGCGGCCGATCGCTTCAAACCGAACCATTCAGCAAAAGACCCGTCAACGGAACACGAGCAACATCAGGGCTGAAACCGCACAAGCGACTGCGGCGGGCGGGGAAAAAGAATAAGGGCAGACTATGAACGAAGTTCAACGCAAGGTCGTTTTGTGTTTGATGGCCCATCCCGACGACGCCGAGTTCCTCTGCGGCGGAACGCTGATCCGCTTGGCGCGCGCCGGTTGGGAGGTGCACATTGCATCGATGGCCCCGGGCGATTGCGGCACGATGACCGAGAACCGCTGGGACATTTCGTCGATCCGCACGCAAGAGGCCCGGCGGGCGGCGGCGCTGATCGGAGCCGAGTATCATTGCCTCGATGAACGCGATGGTTTCATCGCCTACGAGCGCATCGCCCTTCAGAAATGCGTCGATCTGTTCCGCCGCGTGGCGCCCTCGCTAGTGTTCACCCATGCCGCGAAGGATTACATGATCGACCACGAAATGACTTCGCTGCTCGCCCGGCAGGCGTCGTTTTTGCACGGGGCGCCGAACGCTTCGAGCTTTCCGGTGCTGCCCGGCACGACGATTCCCTGGCTGTACTACGCCGATCCGGCCGAAAGCCTCGACCCCTATGGGAACACCATCGAACCGACGACGGTGATCGACATCGGCGAACAGCTCGAACTGAAGAAGGAGATGCTCGCCTGCCACGCCAGTCAGCGCGATTGGCTCCGTGCCCATCACGGTGCGGACGAATACCTCGAGATGATGATCCGCTGGTCGGGCCGCCGCGGGGTGTTGATCGGCGCCCAGGCGGCCGAGGCGTTTGTGCAGCATCGCGGCCACGCCTACCCGCGCAACGACCTGCTGGCCGAACTGTTTCCGCGATCGGTCGTTGTGTAGCGGAAGTCGGCGATCGCCGCGGCGCGTTGAGCTGTGCCGAAATGTTTTGCGTCTGCAACTCGGTGGAAAGGAGAGAATCGCCCATGGCCCGTCCTCTGAGCAAAGTAGCGCCCGATTGGTGGGATTACACCACGTTAGATCCCGAACTGCTGGCCGATGCTGCACGGCTGACGCCGGATGATCTGCTGGGGCTTTCGCGGCCGGGCTTTCGTGTGGTGTTCTACGACACACTGGAAGACTTCTACCTGGCCGAGGCGCTGGAGTACATCAACGCCTGGCGGCAATCGACCGACGACAACCCGGCGGGCATCTGCGGCCCGATCGGCCCGACGGAACAACTACCGCTGGTGGCGCGACTGGTCAACGAGTTGGACCTAGACGTGCGCCGGGCGCATTTCTGGGGAATGGACGAATGGGTGGGCGACGACGGCCGGCCCGTGCCGCCCGATCATCCCCTCAGCTTCGCCCGCGCCGATCGCGAGTTGTGTTTCGACCGCATCCGGCCGGAACTGCGCATGCCCGACGATCATTTGCATTTCCCCATCGGCGACTTGGAGGCCTACAGCCGCAGCTACGACGAGATTCGCTGCGTTGTGATGCAGGGCGGCCAGGGCGAAGTGAAGCATTGGGCGTTTAACGATCCGCCGCGGCGCGTCGCCCCGTGGACGGACGAACCACCGCCCGCGGCTGAATACCGCAAGCTGAAAACCCGTGTTACCGATTTGCACCCGATGACGATCATTCAAAATGCTCGTACCAGCGGCGGCGGACAGGTGGCAATGGTTCCCACCCGCGCCGCCACGGTCGGGCCGGTGGAAACCTTCAAGGCCGAAAAGGTCTCCATCTGGCAGGCGGGCAGCCACGACAATCCCTTCGGCCAGCGTCTGACCGCGTTGAT
Source organism: Thermoguttaceae bacterium (assembly GCA_029975295.1). Classification (GTDB taxonomy): domain Bacteria; phylum Planctomycetota; class Planctomycetia; order Pirellulales; family Thermoguttaceae; genus JARKPK01. Next base: position 17,808 of record JARKPK010000101.1, read on the forward strand.
GATCGCCAAGCGATTGGCCGACGCAGCCGTGCCCATGTCGCTGCTGGCCGATCATCCGAATGTGCAATTCAACTACTATCGGCACGGCCTGGGCACGGTGGCGGCGGAAATGCACTAAGCCATTTCGGGGCGCGGCGGCCGATCGGAAGGGCGGCTGAGCGAATCGGCCGTCGGTTCCGATCAGCCCTGTTGCGGCAGCCGCGGCAGCCGGTCGGCGGATCGCAATCGCGCGCCGGTCGATGGAACAAGCAAGGATTCACGGAAGGAACTCGAGCAAGCATGATCACGCGCATTGTCGGAACGTTGGTCGAGTTGGGCGATGATTGGCTGACCCTTCGCGTCGGCGCGCTGGACTACGAGGTGCTGATTCCCGAGTTCAATCGGCGGCAGTTGCAATCGCGGCTCAATGAAGAGGTGTGCCTGCACACGATCGATTATCTGGAGGGCAATCCGGCTCAGGGCCGATTGACCCCGCGGATGATCGGCTTTCTCGCGCCGATCGAGCGCGAGTTCTTCGAGCTGTTTTGCTCGGTGGACGGCGTTGGGGTGAAGAAGGCGCTTCGGGCGATGGTTCGTCCGGTTCGCGAAGTGGCGACGGCCATCGAGGATCAGGATGTGAAAACCCTCTCGTCGCTGCCGGGCATCGGCCCCGCCACGGCCGAGCGAATCGTGGCCAAGCTCCGCCGCAAGGCGCCGAAGTTTGCGCTGCTGGTTGCGCAACACGAACGGCCCGCCGCCGAGGTCGAACCCGATGTGGTTTCGGAAACCTACCAAGTGCTCCGCGGTCTTGGGCACAGCGAAAGCGACGCCCGCCGCCTGCTCGACGGCGCACTCGCCTCGAAGAAGAAGTTCAAAGACGTGCAAAGCATGCTCGTGGCGATCTACGATTCGAAAAGCAGCGAAAGCGGACGGGACGATTGAGCCGGACGCCGCCGATGGAGCCCGGCGGGGCCAATTCATGCCGCCGCGGGCAACGTCGCCCGCGCGTGAGTCTGTTGCAGAATGATCCGGGCAACTTGGCGGGCGGCCTCGGGCCGGGCGAACCGCCGCATGACGCGCCCCATTGCCGCCGTTTGGCCCGCCTCAAGAAGCAAGGGGCGAAGAGCATCGGCCAAGGCGACGTCGAACCGCACGGCCTCGGCGCCCTGCTGGGCCGCGCATTGCTCGACGATCACCGCTCCGCCGGCCCGCGCAAGCAACTCGGCGTTGCGTCGCTGATGATCATCGGCGGCGTGCGGATAGGGGACAAGCACCGCGGGCGTGCCGGTGGCCGCCAATTCAGACAGCGTGGTGCCGCCGGCGCGGGAAACGGCCAGTTGGGCCGACCGCATCAATCGGGGCATGTCGGCGATGAAGGGCGTGATTTCGGCGTCGAGCCCCAACCGCCGGTACAATCGCTCGACGGCCGCCCGATCGGCCTCGCCCGTCTGATGAACGATTCGCCAGCCCTTCAGCGCCGAGGCGACGCGATAAAGGGCCTTGGGCACGTCGATGTTCAGCGCATGTGCGCCGTGCGAACCGCCGAGCACGAGCAACAGGCGTTTTTTTTCGGCCGGTTCAAAAAACGCGGCACGCAAGGGGTTGCCCGTGGTCCACACACGCGCGCCCGGGGGCAAATGCGTTTTGGCCGGCGCCCAGGCCGAGCAAACCGCCGCGGCGCGGCGCGCCAGCCATCGGGTGGCTCGGCCGGGCAACACGTTTTGTTCGAGCAACACGAGCGGCACGCCGAGACGGATGGCGGCTCGGGCAGTCGGCGCGCAGGCGTAGCCGCCCAGCCCGACGACAACGTCGGTCCCTTCGTCGGCCAAGAGGCGGCAGGCGGCCCAGTAGCCGGCCAGGTTTTCGACGACGAACGGCACCCAGTCGCCCATCGACCGCGGCAACGGACGGCTGGGCAGCGATACGTAATCGAAACCGGCGGCGGCAACGTGCGTTTGTTCGATCGCCCGACCCGATCCGGCGAAGACGATTCGTGCGTCGGCGGCCAGGCGTTGCACCTGCTCGGCCGCGGCGATGGCGGGAAAGAGATGGCCGGCCGTCCCGCCTCCGGCAAACACAATCGAGAGCGGACGGGATTGATTGATCATCGCATTGGCTCGCAAATCGGAATGGGTGGCCGGCGGCCGCATCGCCGCGCGTTCTTTTCGCCGTATGGCCGAGCATTCCGGCTTAGCGGCGGAAAATCTCGGCGTCGGACTGGGCCAACGACGGCGCTGCGGCGGCATCGGGCCCGATCGGTGGATTGTCGCGAATGCGCATTTTCACCACGCCCAGCGCCACGGCCACGCACAAAGCGGCCGCGATCCAGAAGCGGACGACGATCTTGTTCTCGGGAATGCCAAGGAACTGGTAGTGATGGTGCAGCGGAGCGCAACGCAGCAGTCGTCGGCCCGTCGCACGGAACCAAGCGACCTGCGCAATCACGCTCAGCGCCTCGGCGGCAAACACTCCGCCGATAATCAGCAACAGAAGCTCGCCGCGGGCGGCCAGCGCCAGCAGACCCAGCAACGCGCCTAAGGGCAACGAGCCGGTGTCGCCCATAAACACCTGCGCCGGATGGCAGTTGAACCAGAGGAAACCGGCCAGGGCCCCGATCATCGTGGCGCCGAGTACGGCCATTTCACCGGCGCCCGGCACAGGTGTGATGGCGAGGTACTCGGCCCATTGGGCATGCCCGGCGCAATAGGCCAAGGCCGTCAAGCCGGCGGCGGCGATGGCCAAGCAACCGCCGGCCAGCCCGTCGAGCCCATCGGCCAGGTTGACCGCGTTTGAAGTTCCCACCAGCACCAGCATCGCCCAGGGGACGAACCAGACGCCCAACGGGAGCATTAGCCCGCCGGGCAAGGCCAGATCGTGTCCGCCGGGCGCGGCATCGAGCGCGCCGTAGAGCAGCCAGGCGACCGGGGCGGCTGCCAGCGTTTGCCCGAGCAGTTTTCCGCGGGCCGAAAGCCCGCGAGATCGGCCGCGGAGTTTGATGAAATCGTCGAGCCATCCGACCAGCGTGAAGCCGATGACGAGCACGACGGCGGCGACAACGAAGCGGTTCGACCAATGGCCGCACAGCGCCAGCGCGCCGAGCACGCCGGCCATGATGAACAGTCCGCCCATCGTGGGCGTGTACTGTTTGCCTTGGTGCATGCGGTTCAGTTCGGGCGAGGGGCTGTTGATCCGCTCGCGGAACCGCGCTTTGAGAAACGCGATCAGCC
>JARKPK010000105.1 GCA_029975295.1 Thermoguttaceae bacterium
TACGCCATCGAGTACGACTATCTTCCGCCCCAGCAGCTTTATCCTTGGCTGGAAACGAAGGCGGTTTCGGGCCTATTCCTGGCCGGGCAGGTCAATGGCACTACAGGCTACGAGGAGGCGGCCGGCCAAGGGCTGATTGCCGGCGCCAACGCAGCCCTGATTCCGGCCGGTCGAGAGCCTTTGCTGCCCACCCGAAACCAAGCGTACCTGGGCGTGATGATCGACGACCTGGTCACCCGTTCGGTCGCCGAACCGTATCGCATGTTCACCAGCCGGGCCGAATATCGGCTTTCGTTGCGGCACGACAACGCCGATCGGCGATTGACGCCGCTGGGTCGTTCGGTCGGGCTGATCGACGATGCGCGCTGGCGGCGTTTTTCCACCAAGGCGGAACAGATCGAACAAACGGCGCGCCTCTTAGAAACCACCCGCTGCGGCGAAGCCACCTTGGCCAAGGTGCTCCGCCGGCCCGAGACGTGTTGGGCCGATGTGGTCGCCCTTTGCCCGGCACTGGGCACGGTTCCGGCCGACGTTGCCGAGCAGTTGGTTTGCGACGCGAAGTACGCCGGCTACTTGGTGCGTCAAGAGGGAGAGATTGCGCGCTTGCAGCGGTTGGCGGCCCAGAAGATTCCGGTAGATTTCGACTACTCAACCGTCAGCCACCTTCGGGCGGAAGCCCGCGAGCGGCTTTCCCAGGTTCGGCCGATCGACTTGGCCCAGGCTTCGCGGATTAGCGGAATTACGCCCACCGACATTGCGCTGCTGGTTATGCGATTAGGTCGATAAGTTGTTTTGGCAGAAAAGTTTGCGTCAAGAAAACTCATCTTGACTGGTTCCGGAAGATAGCTATAATTGGCGGCAAATGGCAACTTCGGTAAAGTCGGAAGAGCCGGAGGAGCCTGCTGGTTGTAACTAGCTTAGGGAGATGAGGGGTTTGCGTCCCTCGCGAATTCAGGGCGGTTTCAGGCCAGTTTACCACGGAGGACTAGAAGCTCGGACGCCCAAGGGCCGACACTGGGAATCTGAGTTTCGCTGACGCCGATCGCACCCCAAGAAAGTGCGGTCGGTCGAAGGGATGGTGCAGCAAGATGAAGACTGTGTTCACAACCGGCGAGGCGGCCAAAATCTGCAAAGTGAGCCAACAGACCATTATTCGTTGCTTCGATTCGGGTCAGCTCAAGGGGTTTCGGGTGCCGGGAAGCCGCTTCCGCCGCATTCCCCGCGATCAGCTTTTCCTGTTCATGCGCGACAACGGCATCCCCACCGACGCCTTGGAAAGCGGCAAGCGGAAGGTGCTGATTGTCGACGACGACCAAGAGCTGGTCGAATTGATCACCGATGTCCTCGACCGCGACGGGCGATTCGAGGTCAAGTCGGTCAATAACGGGTTCGACGCCGGCATGATGGTCAAGGATTACCATCCCGACCTGATCGTGCTCGACGTGATGTTGCCCGACATCAACGGTAAGGAAGTGTGCCAACGCGTCCGCAGCGACAAGGCGCTCGACGACGTTCGAATCATCTGCATCTCGGGCATGGTGGAGGAAGACAAGGTCAAGGAGTTGCGCGACGCCGGAGCCAACGACTTCATGCACAAGCCGTTCGAAGTCGAACGACTGGTCGAGCGGATGTGCGCCCACCTCGATATGGAAGTGCCCGTATCGCGGTTCTAAGCGAAACCGGCGCGGCCACTGGCGCTCGGAACAGCAACCCAACCAATCCGGCGGTGGGCAAGCCGCGGTCGGCAGACAGGCAACGCATCGGCCGTCGCGCCGCTATGCCGCCCATCAACAACGAGCGGCGTTGGGGCCAACGCCGTGCGATCGGGCGTCAACCCTTGATGTGCGCAATGGCCCGGGTGCATGGGCGGTTGCGCAGGTGATCTTCAGCCTAGGGCGACCTCGCAGATGAATCCGTGGAAAACGGAAAGCGGCCGAAACGGGCCAGACGCGCCGGTGAGCCGCTTTTCCGCCTCGGCAGCCGATCTTTCTTCTTACGCGGACCAGCGTGGCGGCCTGCCGCTGAAGGGTTTCCGAGGAGATCGGCCGTGAGCGGTTCTGCGCCGGGGGGCGAACCCGACGATGCCGGCTCGCAACGCCTTGAGCAGCTCAAGCTGGAAGCCTTGGCCGATTTTGCGGCCGGGGCGGGCCACGAGATGAACAACCCGCTGGCGGTGATTGCCGGCCGGGCGCAGTTGCTCTTGAGCGACGAACCCGATCCCGAGCGTCGCGCCTCGTTGGCGCTGATATGGGCGCAGGCCCAGCGCGTTCACGAAATGATCGCCGATGCGATGCTCTTCGCTCGCCCCCCTGCTCCGCAATTCGAGCAAGTCGAATTGGTTGCGCTGCTCGGTCGCGTGCTCCGCGAGGCCGCTGCCGAGTTGCCGGAGCGAACCGTGCGGCTCGAGTGGGGCGAGGTCCAGCGGTCGGCCCGCAGCGATTCGGGCGTGCTTCTTGTGGGCCGCCTGCCCGATCGGCCCCTGTCGGCCCAGGCCGATCCTGATCAATTGACCGTCGTGTTCCGGGCGTTGCTGCGCAATGCGGTCGAGGCGGTGGGGCCGGGCGGTCGGGTTGAACTTTCGGCCCAGGGCGAAGCGGATCGGGTGATCGTCGAAATCGACGACGACGGCCCGGGCATTCCCGATGAGGCTCGCTCGCACGTCTTCAACCCGTTCTATTCCGGTCGGCAGGCCGGCCGGGGCCTGGGCATGGGCCTTTCCAAGGCGTGGCGGCTGGTCGGCCTGCACGGCGGGTCAATCACCGTGGACCGTTCGCCGCTGGGCGGAGCGCGTCTCCGCGTGGAAATTCCCTATCAGCCGTGTCGCATCGACGCATGATGCGCAGGTGGGGAATCATCGCGCCGGCAAGAGAATCCGCGCGCTTTGTCCCGGCGAGGAACCACGGGCTAGGCATTTTTTCAGCGCAAGGCGCATCGCAGAACCGAACCCGCCTTGGCCGGGCAACCCCACGCTGGTTCTTCGCGCCGAGCGTCGGCCGGCGGTTGCATTTCATCTCGAGATGTCACTTCTCCGGCGTCTCGCGTTGGTACACTCGGACATAGTCCACTTCCATCGCGGTTCCGTCGATTTTGTCGGTCACTTCGCCCGCCCACTTCATCACGGCCGAGCTGAACCACACGGGCGCCTCGCCGTGGCAAATCGTGTTCGGCTCGCGGCGGATTTCTCGTCCTTCGAAAAACCACACCAATTCATCGACATTCCACAGCAGGCCGTAAACGTGGAAATCGCGGCCGAGATCTTTGCCCTCGGCGCGATAAGTCTTGGGCTTCGACCAATGCTTGCCCGACCAATTGTGAATGTTCATATGGATTTTGTCGGGCCAGTGGCCTTCGCAGATGTCGATCTCGAAACGGCCCGACTGCTCGGGCATTTCCTTGGGGTGAGGAAATTGTCCCGAGTCGGCCGTTGAGCCCGAGGCCGTCGCTGAGCCCGAGGCGGTCGGTTTGCTCGGGGCGACGGTCATGATCCAGAACGAATTGTTCAATCCCGTCGCGGCAGCGAATCGGTAGCGGGCCTCGAAATACCCGTATTTGAACTGCCGCTTCGTCCACATCGAGCCGGAGGTCCATTGCTGCCCTCCGCGGTCTTCTTTGCGGTTGAGAATTCGGCAGAGCCCGTCTTTCGCCACTACGTTTTCGCGCCACCGGCTGCAAAGAATGTGCCCGCTCGGTCCATTCTGGAAGTGCCAATGCTTGTCCAGCCCGTCGCCGTCGGCATTGAACTCATCCTGAAAGACGAGCGTCCATCGGCCCTCGGGCGGATCGGCCCGCAACGTCGCGGGAAGGGCCAGAACAGCCGCGGCGGCGACAATCGCCGCAGCCCGCAGGAAATACGATCGGGCAACGCTCGGACGCCGAATGCACGCGGTGTCGTTCATTGTTCCACTCCCCGTCGCATTGATCGCCCGATGGGCGTTGCCGAACAACGCTGCGCAAACAACCCGGCCATCGGCTGCCGCTGAGCCGGCGCACGTTGATTCGGCCCGATCAACCCAGCCCGTACTTGGCCAGCTTGTCGCGGAACGTCGAGGGCTTCATGCCTAACGCCGCGGCGGCCGCCGACTTGTTTCCGCCCGATGCGTTCAGGGCCGCCAGCAACAATTCTCGCTCGGTTTGTTCGATCATGCTTTGGAAATCGCCGCTGAGGGTGCGGGCCGCCGAGGCGGTGTTCGTTTCCATCTCGGCGCCGAGCAGGTCGGCGGTGATCTGCCCTCCGCCCACCAGAAACGCCCGTTCGAGCGTGTGCAACAACTCGCGGACGTTGCCGGGCCAATCGTGGCGCTGAAGCAACTCCAAGGCGGGCGGCTCGACGGCGAAAGGCTGGCCGCGCGCGATTCGCTGCAAGAGATGCTCGGTCAACGCCGGCACGTCTTCGCGGCGATCGCGGAGCGGGGGTATGTTGATGCGAAGGACATCGAGCCGATAGTACAAGTCTTCACGGAACTCGCCTCGGCTGATCTTCTCCAGCAGGTTCTTTTTCGTCGAGGCGATGATTCGCACGTCGGCCTTGATCAGCGTTGTGCCGCCCACGCGTTCAAACACCTTCTCCTCGATGGCGCGGAGCAGTTTCGATTGTTGTTCCAGCGGGATGTCGTCCACATCGTCCAAGTAAAGGGTGCCCCCCTCGGCCAAGTCGAACCGGCCCTTGCGTTGCTGCTCGGCGCCGGTGAACGACCCTTTTTCGTGGCCGTACAGCTCGCTCTCGATCAGTTGCGGCGGGAAGAGCGTGCAGCCCACCTTGACGAACGGAAACGCCGCCCGATGGCTGGCGCGGTGAATCGTTTGCGCCAGCAGGTCTTTGCCCACGCCCGTTTCGCCGAAAAGCAGCACGTTGGCGTCGGTTTTCGCGCAAATCTCAACCATGCGGCGCACCCGCCCGATGGCCTGCGACTGGCCGATCACCCGCGCGTCGGCGCCGATGCCGGCGGCAGGCCGGTCGCCGGGCGCCGTGGCGGTCCGCTTGCGCTCGATGCGGGTCAGCAGCGGAAAAAGGTCTTCGTTGCGAAACGGCTTGGTGAGAAAGTCGAACGCCCCCTGCTTAACCGCCTCGACCGCCACAGGAATGCTGCCGTAGGCGGTCATCATAATCACTTCCAGGTCGGCCAGCGGGCCTTGTTTGATCCGTTTGAGCAATTCCAGTCCGTCGATGCGGGGCATCTTCAAGTCGGTCACCACCACGTCGAACGTTCCCTCGGCAAGTCGTTCGAGGGCCTCGGCGCCGTCGGCGGCCGCAACAACGTCGTGCCCCTGCCCGGCCAAGTCGTCGGCCAGCGTAATTCGCTTGATCTTCTCGTCTTCGACCACCAAGATGCGCATCAACAACACTCCGGCTCGCGCGGGCCGCCCGGCGGAAGCAATTCCCGCAACGGGCAAGCCGCGCACATCGGCCGCTGTTTGCGGCAACATTCTTTGCCTACCCGCACCAACAGCGCATGGCACTCATTGTACAATGCCGGATCGTCGGGCAGCGAATCGACAAACAGCGTTTGCAGGGCGTGATAGTCGGCGTCGGCATCCGCCCAGCCGTGCCGGAAAGCCACGCGTTTGGTGTAGGCGTCGACAACGAACACCGCCTTGCCGCCCGCATAAAGCAGAATCGAGTCGGCCGTTTCCGGCCCAATGCCGTTGATCGCCAGCAATTGCTCGCGGAGCCGATCGACCGGTTGGGCGAACATCGTTTCCAGCGAGCCGCCATACTGCTCGACAATCAACGCCAGCAATCGCTTCAGCCGTTGCGCCTTCAGGCGGAAGTAGCCGGCAGGCCGCAACAACTCTTCGAGCTCGGCGGTGGGCAGGTCGTAAAGCCGCCGCAGATCGAGCAAGTCCTCTTGGCGCAAGTTGGCGATGGCCCGCTCGACGTTCCGCCAACTGGTGTTTTGGGTGAGCAAGGCGCCGACGATCACCTCGAAGGGGGTTTCGCCGGGCCACCAATGCTGCGGCCCATAGGCCTCAAACAGCAGCCGATAGGCTTTTAGCAATGTGCCCGCCAAACGTCCAACCTCCCGCCGAGCGGCAATCGATCGCAGCAAGATATTCCTGCAACATGGTTTGCGCCTTGCCGCCCATATCGCCCGCCCGCCGCGCATAATCGAATATTCTGGCAAGGATAGCCGCTTTTTCGCGGAGTTCAAGCAACCGTCGGCAGGCGGACGAAATAGTCAGCAGTCGCCGCGCGGCCATCTGCGCGGCACGTGTCGGCCCGTGTCGATCACGGAGCGTCGTCGCAGCGTCGTTGGCGCTTCGGGGAAACCGGGGGCGAACGATTATCGCGTCGGGCTCGCGACGAACACGGCCGCCCCACCAACAGATGCCGCCGGTGCCGCGCCATGAGTGAAGCCGTTGTCGCCCTGCCGCAAGATGCCGCCGAGGGCTACTTCGACGAATCGCGCCGGCCGTTGGTCAGCTTGGCGTTCATTGCGCCGCTGCTGGTGTGCTATGAAGTCGGAGTGCTTGTACTCCGCGTGCAGAACGGCGCCGACGCCTGGATGCGGAAGTGGCTCGACCTGCTCGGCTTCAGTCAGCACTTCCTCCTGCCGCTGCTGACCGTGGGCATTCTGCTGGGATGGCATCATGTGAGCCGCCGGCGCTGGACGGTCCGCGGCAGCGTCCTCGCCGGCATGGCGGCCGAGTGCTGCCTGCTGGCCATGCTGCTTTGGCTGGTTTTCAAAACCCAATCGATGGTTTGGAATTGGGCCATCGCACCCGTAGAAAACCACCTGGGCCGCCGCGCCACCCTCTGCGTCGGCTTCCTCGGAGCAGGCATCTATGAAGAACTGCTCTTTCGGGTGATTTTGCTTTCGGGCACGATTTGGGCGCTCAAGGGCGCTATTGCCCAGCCCACCCTGCGAGCAGCTTTGGCGATTGCCGCAACGAGCACGGTCTTCGCGGCCGCCCATCATGTCAGCATGGCCGGCGTGGTTGGCGAGCCGTTTGCTTGGAGCAGTTTCGGGTTCCGCGTGTTGGCCGGCGGGTTCTTTTCCGTCGTCTTTCTCTATCGAGGCTTCGGGGTCGTCGCCGGGGCCCACGCCGCGTACAACATTCTGGTCGCTGCCTGAGCAGCCCGCTTCTGTTTGGCCAAGCCGCAGTCGCTGCCCCAACGCTTTCGCCCACCAATGCCGCCCCACCGCGGCCGACCCCGGTTACGCAACAACCCCAACTTAACGATCGAAAGCCGGCCGCCGAATCGGGGAAAAAGGGCGAATCGGGTTGCGGGGGGCCAAGCCGATCTGGCATCGGCTCGGCGCGTTTGTTACTATCGCCGCCCAACCTCGACGCCGGGCGTCGCGGCCCGATGGACCAACGGACTGGTCATCGCGGCAAACCGGGATGGAACGATTCGATCCGACCTTGGCAAGGAGTGCCTGGGCCATGCAAACTCGCGGGATGGTCTTTTTTGCGCTGTGTTGGGCAACGTGGACCTTGGGGGCGGCCGTGGCGGAAGCGGCGCCGCCGTGGGGCGCGCTGTTCACGTCTTCCGTCGATGCCGACCCGGAAAAGCCCTATCGCCTGAGCGAAACCAATGGGCCGTGGATGATCCTCGCATGCAGTTTTTCGGGCGAGGGCGCCGCCGAGCAGGCGCATCAACTCGTTCTCGAGTTGCGCAGCCGTTACAAGCTCGAAGCCTATGTGCATAAAGTGCGCTTTCAACTGGGCGAAGCGCCGGTTCGCGGGGTGAACCGCTTCGGCGAACCGCGCCGCGGCAAATACCGTCCGGGCAGCGAGATCGAGGAATACGCCGTGATGGTCGGCAACTACTCGACGGTGGACGACCCCGAGGGCCAAAAGGTGCTGAACAAACTGAAGTTGGCTCGGCCCCAATGCCTCGAGCTGCGCGAAGACCGGCCGACCAACCAAACGCTGGCCGGCTGGCGTTTGGTGCAGCGACAGGTTCAATCGGCTTTGGGCAGCGATAAAAAAACCCTTGGGCCGATGGGCCACGCCTTCGTCACCACCAACCCGCTGCTCCCGTCCGATTACTTCAATGCCCAAGGGATCGACGAATTCGTGCTGCGGCTCAATAGCGACGTGAAACACTCGCTGTTGAACTGCCCGGGCAAGTTCACCGTGAAAGTGGCCACATTCACCGGAGAAGTGATTCTCGACCAAAAAGAGATTCAACAAAGCCAGCAACGGGATCAATCGAGCAAGCTGATTGAGGCCGGCGAGAAGGCCGAAAAACTGACCGAGGCGTTGCGCAAGCTCAACTACGACGCCTACTGCCTGCACGACCGCTATGCTAGCATCGTGTGCGTGGGCAGCTTCGAGTCGGTGGGCACGCCCCGCCCCGATGGAAAAACCGAGATCGATCCGCAGATCTACCGCATTATGGAAACCTTCCGCGGCGAACCGGTCGATGTTCCCGGGCAAAACGGAGCGATCAAACCCAAACAATTGGTCGGATTGTACTTCGACATCCAACCCGTGCCTGTGCAAGTGCCCAAGGTTTCGATCGGGGCCAGCTACAGCCGCAGCCTGCTCTCAACGCGTTGACGGCGGGTTGCCGCGTCGCCACTGCTCCGGTGAACCATCGGTTCCTCCCCGAACCCGTCAGCGGCTCCGTAAAGAACCATCGGCCCGGTCAGCGGCGGCCTCAGCGGGCCGGGGGCCCGTTGGGCGTTGGGTTGCCCGGAAAAAAAGGGGAGGTGGACTCCCGGGATTCGCGGCCATCTGGTCCTATCCCGCTAATTAGTGCGGCTCGGACAGCCCAGGTAGCCGGCCCATTCGCGCGTGGGGCGGTCCTTGCCAGGGGGCCGTTGCCAGACGGCCGGGCATCGCACGGCTGGAGGCAATACGATCCAGCTTGACGAGGTTCGAGCGGGATGGGTACGCTATTAGCAGAGATACCCTTGCCGGAATTCGGCGGCAACGGGGCACGTCGCCCGCCGACGCCTGCTCATCTTGCGCCGTTTGCCGGTTTTTACTATCGATGCTCTGCCTGCGCCGCATCGCCGGTGGGACGAAGGACGAAATGGACAAGCTGATCGATCGGAACATGTTAAGCCGCCCACCACGATTAATGCTTGCCTGCGGCGTTGTTGCAGCCGTCCTGCTCGGGGCGCTGGGTGGTGGCAGCCGGCCGCTTGGGGCGGCCGAACAGCCCACGGGCGAACAACCGGCGGCGCCGCCTGCCGCCGCGCCGGCGGCAACGGGCCCGGTGGAAGAGATGGCCGTCGATGCCGCGCTGGCCCGGCGGATCAACGAAGTGCGCGAAATCCGACAGCGGGCCACCCCGCCCGACGACGCGCAACGTCGGCTTCTGGAGGAGTACTACTCGAAATACGCCCTGGCCCGTTGGACGCTCAAAGAGAACGAGGGCAAGCTTTCCGATGGCACCGCGCGGAGTTTCCGCCGCGAGCTGCGGAATGATCTGACCTATCCGCGCAGCGGCGCGCACGACGCGCTGAACGAGATTGCGTTGAATGTGTTGCAGGGGATCGCCAAGGGCAATTATCACCCGGCCGCGCGCTACAACGCCATGATGGCCATCGGCGAATTGAACGAGATCGAACCGCAAGGCAGCGATCCGGGCAAGCCGTGGAACAAGACGGTGCCGGTGATGCTGGCCGCCGTGGCCGATCCCCAGCAGGCCGACTATGTTCGCGTGGCGGCGCTGCTGGGCGTTCTGCGGCACGTTCGCGCGAAAGGCCTCACCGATGAGCTGCGTCAGAACGTGACCGACGCTTGCCTGCGCCTGGTCAACGCGACCCAACCGCCCGCCGGCCGCACGCCGGACGGCCACGCGTGGCTGAAGGCCCAAGCGGCCGACATACTGGGCGAGTTGGGCCGACCCGGGCCAAAGGGCGAAGTCCTCGTCGGCTTGGGCAAGATGGCCGGCGATCGTTCCACGCTGCTGTTGGCCCGCCGCGCCGCTGTCCGCGCGCTGGCCAAGATCGATCCGGCCGGCGCCTCGCCCGAAAACGCGGCCACGGCCGCGTTGGGGATTGCCGCCTTCGTTCACGACATCTGCCAAATGGAAGAAGACGCCGGGCTGGTCGGCCGCCGCATCAAAGAACGAATCGCCATCGCGGACGAGGCCGCCAAACGTCTTCAGCCGGTGGTGGGCGAGGGGAAAGGGCGCGAGTACCTGGCCGTGGTCCAGCCCGTTTTGAAAGACTTGGTTGCGGCCCTGAGCAGCTCGGAATCGACGGCACTGCCCGTCATCCGACAACAACGCGAGAAGCTTCAACCGCTGCTGAATTGACCAACAGTTGAAGGGCTCTTCCGGCAGTGCAGGAAGTACGGCGGGACAAGCCCGTTGCGGCACCCGCCTTGGGCGAAAAGGATTGAGCCCGATGGACGCAAAATGTTTCTCGCACCGATCGAGCCGTTGGGCGAAAGCGGGTGAACGATTGCTTTGCGGCGGACACGGCGGCCGCGTCGAGTTGCGTTGGGCGACGATTGGCGCTGCGGCGTTCTTCTGTGCCGTCATCGCCGGCTGCGGACATTTTCCCAGCGGCCCTCGCTGGCCTTTGAACGCCGCCGACGAACAGCGCGCCGGCGATCCGCGCGCATGGCAACGGGATGCAAGCAAGGCGTCCTTGGATCGGCCCGACGATGCCGCCCGCGCCACAGCCGATGGACCAAACGACCCGGCCGACGACCGCGAAATCTTGGCCCGCGCCGCGATTCCAGACGCCCAGGGACGGAAGCTCAGCGTGTGGAGCCGCGCTCCGGAAGGCAGCGGACGCCGCTGGCGTTATGGCGACTTGGAGCAGATGGCCGAACGGCCCGCCGACCAGCGCACCGGCCTGCACCGCTGGACGAAAGCCGCCGATCTGGTCACGGCGGGCAACGCCGCCATCGTTCTGACCCGCTGGGGCGATTCATCGGGGGCGGCCGTTTTGCCGCGCGTGGCGCGTGCGGCTCATTTGCCGGTGGCGATGCGCTGTGCGGCGGTCGAGGCGCTTGCCTCGATCGACACGCCCGAGGCCGCCGAGTCGTTGCGCGCATTGCTTACGGAACATCTTTCTGAAAGCCGCGATGCGCTCTGTCCGCCGGAGCTGGCGGCCGAGTTGCTCATCGCGTGCGCTTCGCGGAGCAACCGGCCGACCGACGAGATCTACCTTCGCTCGCTGACAAGTCGTTCGCCCGAGGTGCGTTGGGCGGCCTTGCAGCGCTGGCGGCACGAGGGCGACCCGCCCGACGAGGCGGTCGCGCTTCACGACGACAACGATCCGCGCGTTCGGGCCGCGGTATTGGAAATCCTGTGCCGCGCCAAGCATCCCGACTCGTTCGATCGCTGCCTGCACGCGCTCCGCGATGTCGATTTGAAGGTGCGATTGGCCGCCGTGGCCGGTTTGGGCACGCACCGGGGCGACGCCCGGGCGCGCCGGGCCCTGGGCGAACTGCTGTCGTCGGATCACAGCGAAACGACCCGCGCGGCCGCCGTGGCTGCGTTGGCTGCCGCCGGCTGGCCCGACGACGCATTAGCCGCTGCCGCCGACGCCTCTTGGCGGGTGCGCGAGGCGGCCGCAAAGCAGCTAGCCACGTCGCGCGGCCGAAACGCCCGCCACGCCGCGCAACGATTGCTCGCCGACGCCAGCAGCCGCGTGCAGCAAGCGGCCGTCGCCGGCGTGGCGCAATGGCCTATCGAGGAATCGGGCGAAATGCTGCTGGCGGCCATGGAGAGCACTTCGCTGATCGTGCGTCGCGACGCCGCCGACGCGCTGGCCGAACGATGGCCGATCGCCCGCCGCTTCTCGGCCGACGCAGGCGGGGAACATCGGGCCCAGGTTTTGGCCGAGTTGCGGCGCGAGTTCCGCCGGCGCCATCCCTCATCGACCGAAGCGCAAGCCGGCGCCGCCGCCCACGCCGAAGCGGCCGAAGCGTCCGACCGGCATCGCGACGAGGCGGCCGCAAAACAAATCGAACAGCTCGGATCGCTCGATGTGATCGAACGGCGGCGAGCGGCCGGCGAACTGGCCCGCCTTGCGGCCGAGCGGCCTCTGTCGCCCGAACTTGCCGAACGCATTTACCAGCGCGCCGCCGCCGAGTCGGACGCCCTGGTTTGGCAGAGCTTGCTGACGGCCGTTGCGCGCGGCGGTCCGGCTTCGCATCAGTTGGCTTATGTCGGGCTGAGCCATCCTTCGGCCGATGTGCGTCGCCGGGCCTGCGAACTGTTGGCCCGCGACCCGTCGCCCGCTCATCGGACGGCCCTGGCGCCCCTGCTGGCCGACCGCAACACCAGCGTCGTCGCCGCGGCCCTGCACGCGCTGGCCGCCGGCGGGCAGATCGACGATCGACCGTCGGTAAAACGCCTGCTGGGGCACTCGAACGGACAAGTGTGTTTCGAGGCGGCCGCCGCACTGGCCCTCGTGGACGACCCGGCCGGACGCACGGCGCTTGAGCGCTTGGCCTATTCCGACGATCCGCATTTGCAACGCCAAGCGGCCGAGTTGATGGGGCGGCTCGGACTCCGCGAGTTCGTCCCCGCGCTGGTCCACATGCTCGACGGACAGGTCAGCGTGCAGCGAGCCGCCTTGGCCGCCCTGCCGCTTTGCGTGGGCTACGATGCCGCCGAACCAGCCGAGGCCCGATCGCCCGAGCGTGCCTCGGACGGCATCGCGCACCCGGCCGAAGAGCCCGAGGCCGCGCCGCCCCGAAATACCTCGGAGCGAATCGCCCGCTGGAAACAATGGGCGCGCCAAGAACACTGAACCGCGTCGCCGCTGCCTCGAGTCGGAGCGGATGCCGGTGGGACGGTTGCGCCCGCCGCCGCAGTCGAGCCGGCACGCCCACTGCTGCCGTTTTGCCGGCTCGAATCCGGCCGCAGTCGGGCCGGGCCTTTTTTTCACCGGGTTTTGCAAAGGCGTTCCCTTCGCGTTTTTCAGCACGGCAACGGCCCGGGCTGCCGGGTTTTGCCGACGCGCAAGCATTGGCGACAGCAGCCGAATGCTTGCTGCCCCAAATAGGTGCCACAGCCGATTCAAAGCCGCTGCCAACGCAGCGAATCGCCCGAAGCTCGTGTTGGGTGCGGCCGAGCCGCTTCGATTGATTTCGCGGTATTATCCGTGTTTCGGCGGGAACTCCGCCCGGAAGGGCGGCTCGGTTTCTTCAAACGATCGGCGACGCCTGCCGGGGAACGTGATATAATCCCGGCATTGGGGCCGCGGCCGGCCCACGGTTGGGGCGTTCGTAGGGCGCCGGTTTACGGTGGTGTGGTGTTCTTGCCGGATAGGGCCGTCCTGGTGAGTCATTTCGTCGAACGTCGGTCGCCGGAATCGTTGCAGCGCCGCGCGCTGGACAACGTGGCTCGGCTGCTGGAGTACAACCGCAACGCCGTAGCCCAATGGGCCGCCTCGGCGCCGCCGGCGCGCACCGTGGGAATCGTCGGCGCCGGATCGATGGGAGCCTATCTGGCGGCCGTCGAGGTGCAACACGGCGTTCCCACCATCATCACCGACGGCGACCGCCGCGTGCTCTGCCGGTTGGGCGAGCGGGTGGCCGACGAATTGTCGCGCGAGATTCCCGCAGAATCGGCGCAGGAACGCGTGGATCATTTGCTGACCACGAGCATTTCGCTCGGTCCGGTGCTCCGCAGCGACTTGGTGATCGAGTCGATCGTTGAATCGACGGCCGCAAAACAGAAGCTCTTCGCCGAGATCGAACCGCAACTGGCGCCCGAGGCCGTGCTGCTGACCAATACGGGCACGATTTCGGTGGGCCGCCTGGCGGCTGCGCTGCGCGAGCCGGCTCGTTTTTGCGGGATTCGCTTTTGCCAACCGCTTCGGCAACGGCCGTTGGTCGAAATTGTTCGCGCGCCGAAAACCAGCGACCGCACGCTTGCCGTTGCCGTGCAACACGCGGCCGCCTTGCAGCGGATGCCGGTCGTCGTTTCCGACGGCCCGGGGTTTATGATCAGCCGGCTGCTCATCCCGTACCTGTGCGCGGGGGTCGATCTGCTGTCGGTCGGGGCGCCGCCGGCGGCCGTGGAAGACGCGGCCGTTCGCTTCGGCATGTCGATGGGGCCGCTGCGGTTGATTGACGAGATCGGCCTCGATCGGCTGCTGCAACACGGCGGCGAGGTTTCGCCGATGCTCGGCGACAAAGAACCCGTCTATCGTCTGCTGGTGGAAATGGTGAAGCACGGTCGGACGGGGCGCGCCGCCGGTGCGGGATTCTACGATTATCCGCACGGCTCAGCCGTCCAGCCCGCCGTCAGCCGCGAAGCCGGCGAGTTGATCTCGGCCGCGATCGACGGGCAAGAGAACCTCAACGATCACGCGCTGACCATGTCGTTGATTCTGCCGATGCTGATCGAGGCGGCGCGAATGATCGAGGAACACCGCGTTTCCGACCCGCGCGACATCGACTTGGGAATGCTCTACGGGCTGGGCTTCCCGCCCACCAAAGGCGGACTGCTCTGGTGGGCCGACAATCTCGGCGCCGCGCGCATCACCGAGATGCTTCGCCCCTTGCCGCGCTTCGTCGCTCGGCTGGAACCGCCGCCGTTGCTGCACCGGCTTGCCCGCAGCGGCGGCCGATTCTATGGTTCCCCATAGGCAGCCGCGCGGCACAGTGGACAACGCCAACCGCGCGGTGCGCCGATCCGGCGGCCGCCCCATCGGCCGCGCGGAGGCACGATCGATCGCATCGAAGGGCCAGCAAGAGAATCACATGGAACCGCACCGCAGAGAAAACCAACATGGGATGATCAACGCGTCGATGGTTGACCGCCGGGCGCATGGTCGGGGGCTTCTTTCCATCATTTGCGCCGTTTGCGTGTGGGGAGCGTTGGTTTCGGCTGCTCCCGCGATATCCGCGTTCGCCGCCGAGGCCGAGCCGCGCGCCGGGGCCGAGCCGCCCGAATCGCCCCCGGCCGATCCGCAAACGATTGCCCGATTGATTGCCGAATTGGGCCATGCCGATTTCTTCGTCCGCGAACGCGCCCAACAGCAATTGGAGCAGATCGGATACGACGCCTTCGACGCCCTTCAAGCGGCCGCCTCGCACGAAGACTTGGAGATCGCCGCGCGGGCGCGCTACTTGCTCCGCGTGTTGCGCGTCGATCTGACGCGCAAAGGCGATTCGGAAGATGTGCGCCGGCTGCTGGCCGACTACGACGGCCTGCCTGTGCCGCAGCGCCGCGAACGGATCGAAAAACTGGCTCAGTTGCCCGACGCGAAGGGCGCCGAGGCGATCGGACGACTGATTCTTTACGAACGCTCGCCCGCGCTGGCCAAAGCGGCGGCATTGGCTTTGATTGCCGGCGACCCGACCTCGCCGCCGCAGGGCGACGCGGCGCGCAGCCTAAGGGACCTGTTGCGGCGCAGCCCGCGCCCGCCGGCCCAGTGGGTGCAAACGTGGCTGGGGTGGACGAGCGATTCGACTGCCGCGCTGTCGCAGTGGATCAAGCACGTTGAAACCGAAATCCGCCTGCAACAGGAAGGCTCGAGCGAGAGTTCGGGGGAGATCGTCAGCGGGTTGTTGAAGATCCAGTTCCAATGGCTCAAGCAGCTAAAGAAGTCGGACGAGGCCATGGCCGTGGCCGCTCGATTGACCGAGTTGCAGATCAGCGAACCGGAAACGCTGCTCGACCTGACGCGATGGCTGATGGCGCAGAAGGCGTGGAAGTTGATCGACGACCTGGCCCAGCGCAATCCCGCCCCCTTTCAGGATCAGCCCATTCTGGCCTACGCCCGCGCCTGGGCCGTCAAGCAGTTGGGCGATGGGGCCCGGGCCGAACAACTGGCAGCCGCGGCTTTGGCGGCCTCGCCCGGCCGCGAGCTGCAACCCCTGTTGGAACACATGCGCACGGCCATCGCGCTGAGGCAAATGGGGATGTTTCCATGGG
Source organism: Thermoguttaceae bacterium (assembly GCA_029975295.1). GTDB lineage: Bacteria > Planctomycetota > Planctomycetia > Pirellulales > Thermoguttaceae > JARKPK01. The sequence continues at coordinate 15,812 of JARKPK010000105.1, forward strand.
CCGAGGCCGAGTATCGGCACGTGATCGGGCAAATGGCGGGCAATCACCCGCTGGCGGCCAACGCCCGATTTTCGCTGGCCGAGATGCTGCACGACCAGCAACGCGACGACGCGGCCGCCAAGGTGCTGGAAGAAGCCTTGGCCGCAGCGGGCGGCAAGAAGCCCCAAGCCGCACTGGCCGACCGCTCGACGGCCGAGATCGCCTCGCGGATGCACTTCTTTTTCGCATGCGACGCCGAGCGGCAAGGCCGCCGCGAACTGCAAAAAGACCACCTGCTGCAAGGCCTTGCCGTGGACGAGCCCGACATCGATCTGCTGATCATGGCCAACCGGTTCGACGGATTCACCGCCGAACAGCGAAACAGCGTGGCCGCGAAAATCAAACAAATGTCGGACGAGCTGCTGCAAGACATTGCCAACGAGCCGGAAAACCCCATCTACTTGAATCAGTACGCCTGGTTGGCCGGCAACACCAGCGGCGATCGGGCCGTGTTGAACGCCGCCCTGAAGCATTCGACCCGTTCCTTGGAGCTAAGCCCGAACAATGCCGGATACCTCGACACCTTGGCCCATATTTATGCGGCGATGGGCGATTTCGAGAAGGCCGTCCGCCATCAATCGCGCGCTGCCGAGCTCGAACCGCACAACGGACTGATCTCGCGCCAACTCGAGAAATTCAAGGCCGAGTTGCAGCGGCAGAAGGCCGCCCCGGCCAGATATTGACTCGGCCGATATAGTGCCTTTGAGGCGCCGATCGGAACGGCCTCGCCGCCGAGTCGCACCGCTTGTCTGACGATCATTCGAACGATCACACCGGCCGCACGGTTACACACATGCTCCAGAAGGGGGGGGAAGATGCCGACGCTGTCGATCGCCGACGAACGGTTCCACTACGTCGAAAAAGGGCAAGGCCATCCGGTCTTGCTGGTTCACGGATTCCCGTTGGACCACACGATGTGGGACGAACAGCTTGACGGGCTGGCCGACCTTGGACGACTGATCGCCCCCGACCTCCGCGGCTTCGGCCTAAGCCGCGAGGCAAGCACGGAGGGCCTGTCGATCGAACAATTCGCCGACGACCTGGCCCATCTCCTCGACGCCCTGTGGATTAGCGAGCCGGTGGTGTTCTGCGGGCTTTCGATGGGCGGATATATCGCCTTCGAGTTCTGGCGGAAGCACGCCGACCGCGTGCGCGGGCTGGTGCTGTGCGACACCCGCGCCGACGACGACGCCCCCGAGACGAAGGCGGCGCGGCAAACCATGGCCGCCCGAGTGCGAGAACAGGGCATCGAGGCGATTGTCGAGGCCATGCAGCCGCGCATGTTTTCGCCCTGCACGTCGGCCGATCGCCCCGGCGATGTCGAACGCTGGAAAGCGATGGTCCGCGGTTGCCCGGTCGATACAGCCGCCGCCGCGCTGTTGGCGATGGGCCGGCGCCGCAACTCGACCGAGTTGCTGCCTGCAATCGACCGCCCAACACTGGTCGTCGTCGGCGCCGACGACGTAACGTCGCCCCCGGGGGAAATGCGGGCCCTGGCCGCCGCTGTGCCCAACAGCCAATTCGCCGTCATTCCCGACGCCGGACACCTCACGCCGATCGAAAACCCGGCCGCGTTCAATCGCGTTTTGGGCGACTGGCTGAATCGTCTCGGTTGAACCAGTCCGCCTCGTCGTGATGGAACCCGTCTGCGCGCGCCTGTCCCCGGGCGGGCCAACCACGGCAACACCGATTCGCCGCCCCGCGGCTTGCGGGACAGTGCGCGAACTGGAAGCTGCTTTGCCGCTTGCGGCGCTGCGGTTGGCGGGTTCGCTGGCTTCGGCTTTGCTGATCGCAGCATTGCTAGCCGGCAAGGCAGCGCTTCATGTAGTCGATGCTGTTGCGCGCCAGGGTCTCGACGCCGGGCGTGTAGTCGAACACTTCCACCGACACCCAGCCGCGGTATCCCACTTCGCTCAGCGCGGCGAAGATCGGCACGAAGTCGAGTTCGCCGAAGCCCGGGCCCTGCCGGTTCGGATCATTGGCATGGAAATGGGCCATCGCCGCGTGATGCCGGCGGATCAGCTCGGGAATCGGATCGGCCTCGGCCGCCATCGCCTTGCAATCGAGATGCAGCCGCACGCGCGGATGCCCCACGCGGTCGATCAGTTCCATCGCCTCGGCGGCCGTCGTCACAAAGTTCGTCTCCACCGGGGCCAGCGGCTCCAGCGCCAGGGTTACGCCGCGGGCTTCCAGCCGCGGACCGAGCGACGAAAGCGTCTCGACCGCGTAGTCGGCCGCTTGGCGCGGCGAAACGCCCGGCAACACATTGCGCTGTTGCGGCGAACCGAGCACCATCACCCGCCCGCCCAGCTCGGCGCAAAGCTCCACCAGCGCGCCGAGATACTCCGCGGTTTTCGCGCGGATCGACGGGTCGGGGCTGGTCAGGTGAAACCCCTCCGTTTTGGCCAGCAGCCAGTGCAGCCCGACCACTTCCAGCCCGGCCCGCTCGGCCGCCCGGCGGATTTCCGTGCGGCGGGACGACGAAATATCGTGCGCATACGTGCTGATCGTGAACGGGGCGATCTCCACGCCCTCATAACCGCACTGTGCGGCGAACGCGAACCCCTGCTCGAGCGAGCGGTCTTGAAACGTCTCGTTGCAGATGGCAAATCGCATGATCTCGTCTCCCATTCTCCGAATCGAGCCGCCTGGCCGCTTCCGGCATCGGCGGTGAACAGCACGGCCGACGCCGACGGCCGACAATCGCGCCGCGCCGCAAGGGCCGTCGGGCAACAAAGCAACGCGGCGGCAACGATCTTCCGGCCGAAGCCGCTCAGCGCCGCACGAAACGGCGGCGGGCAGGGCCTCGCGGCACGTTGGTCGCCGGGGCGCTGACGGTCGGCTCGGGCGAACCGGTCAACGCATCGCCGGCGCGGCAGGCCGATAGGCGGGCCTCGATCTGCGCCGCATACTCCGGCGAAAGCTCGAAGCCGATGAATCGGCGTTCCAGCTTCTTGGCCACCGCCAAGGTTGTTCCGCTGCCCGCCATCGGGTCGAGCACGATCTCGCCCGGGTTGCTCGTGGCCCGAATGATTCGCCCGAGGAGTTGCTCGGGCATCTGACAGCCGTGCCAACCCTGCCGCTCTTTGAACGTGCCGCACACTCGCGGAAAGTACCAAGTGTCTTGATCGGCGGCAAACCCCTCGGGCAGGTCTTGCGGCCGCAAAATCCAAGTGTCGTCGGGAACGCGCCCCTTCGGGTTCGCCCGGTGGTCGTTGTACACCAACTGCCGCGCCGAGGGCACGCGGATCGCTTCGTCGTTGAAGGTGAACTGTTTGGGATCTTTCGTCATCCAGAACAGATGGGCGTGCGATCGGGTGAACTTCGTGTCGCAATGCACGCCGAAGGTGTAATACCAAACGATCCACCCCCGGCACTGCAAACCAAGTTCGCGCTGCATCAGCACCTTCAGCTCGGCCGCGTATTCGTCGCCGATGGCCAGCCAAAACGCCCCGTCGGGCTTCAGCGTGCGCACCACTTCGCCCATCCAACTCTTGCACCAGTCGAGATACTCGTCGGCCCGGCGGCGGTCGTCGTAAACGTCGTACCGGTAACCAATGTTAAAGGGCGGATCGGCAAACGCCAAATCGACCGAACCGCTTTCGATCTCCGCCAAGCCCAGCAAACAGTCTTCGTTGTAAATCCGATCAACTTCCTTGCTCATCACGCCATCTCGCCGCGCCATCAATTATTAGGAAGGTTCGCCGTTCGCCCCCCTGCGCTTGTGGTGGGCCCGAACGGCAGCCGCCGGCCGAAAGCGTTCCGGCCGCAATGGCGCAAATGATAGCACAACCATCGCCCCGAGGCACGAGCCCGGCGATCGCGCCGCCGAAAAATAATCGCGAGCCCCTTTCGACAGCGGATGCCCGAACCGGCAGGCAACCGACAGCCATGCGCGGCCCGTGCGGGCATCTGCGATTTCACAACGGCACCGGGCGGCCGTGCAGCGCGGCCGAGGCACGGCCGTGGCGCCCCGCCTACCGCGGCGGTAAGCTGCCGGCCGCTGCCGCCCCGGCGGCCGTGGCCGGCGTTAGCGCCTCCGGATCGACCGTTTGGCGAATCTTCACCGAGAAATCGGGCGCATCGCGATAGAGCCAGGCGGCGTAGTTCACCCGCGCGCGGCGCTGAGTTTCGACGAACGAAAGCTCCGTATCCAACAGCCCCAAGTCGTAGGCCAACTCGGCCGAATAGCCGGGCAGCAGCACGCGGTAGTCGTAGGGAACCCGATCGGGAAAACACCGATTGATGTGGTTGCGAATGTTCGTCGTGCAGTTGTTCGTCAGCGTGTCGTAGAACTCGGGCTCGGCCGCCAGTTTGTTCACCCGATGCAGCACGTCTTCAAATAACTTGCGGGCCTGTTCCGGACGTGCCTTGGTGCGGTAGATATACACATTCGCCCGCCATTGCAAGCAGTTCTTCAGGATCAGGTCGCGTTCGTCGGCCAGCACATACATCAGTTCGTATTGACGGAAAAACCCTTTGATCGGGCTGTACTTTTCGCCGCGTTCCTTACGGATCTCGACAGAAAGCCCCACGTAGTCGCGATTTTCGAAGCCGAAGCTGAGCATCGTATGCGCAATGCCTGGCGTGTCGTTGAACGGCACCACGATGAAATCGACCGACGTCACTTGATCGAGATTGAAGGTTCGATCGTAGTAATGCACATCGAAGTCGTCGATCGTGCGGTAGCGGATGTTGCGGATGTTGCGCACGGTGACTTCTCGACCGCGAAACTCGGCCGTGGGCAGCACCGCCTGATCGGTCGTCCAATCACGATCGTTCGAGGGGATCAGCGTCTTAAGGAAGGGCCGTTCGGACCAGTCGGCCGGCGGCGGCCGATAGGCCACCGGCTCGATGCCTGTGGTCGAAATCGACGAGCAGCCGAGGCAGGCGGCAACCGCGGCCAAGATGGCAACGGCCGGCCAAGCAAAAAGGCGCTGGCAGCGGCCCATTGGTCGAAAAGCGACGGGAAAGACGCACAGTGAGCCGACAGTTCGATCGCTTGACCCATTCACCCCAGCGATCCTCCAACCCGGCCGGCCTCCGATCGACACGCAACGCTCGGGCGCGCAGGCCGGCCCTTCGCCGTCGGCAAACGACGGCGCGAATTCGCTCGGCCAAACGCGGCCCGATACTCTCACGCCCGCAGGCGACATCGACACACTCCGGCAACGCGGCGGATGCCCGGCACACGGACGGGCGGCACGTGCCGCCCTCGCGCGCATCCAAACGTTGCTGCCACTGTTACATTCGCAAACGGCACGCGAAAACCCAGTGCTCGCGTCCTCCTGTTCCAGAGCCTCGACGATTGGTTCTTGCTCTGCCCCACAGTCCGGAACATTCCGTTCGCTAAGAACGGCTCGCTCGGCGCCTATTGCCGCCAACCTCCCCGACTTTCACCAAGCGCAGGGGGCTCCGCTGCCGCGGTCGAAACGGCACAAACCGAAACCGCGGCGAGAAAACCCTCTGCGGGGCGGTGCGGGTAGATAGCGTATTTGGGCGGGGTACGCAAGGCGAGTTTCGCTTCGCCCAACGATTTGTTAAGATGGCGGAATCGTCGCGGCCCAGCAGTGCTAGCAGTGCTACCGGCGACATTGCCCGCCGGTTTCGCCGACATCATCCTGCTTCCGTCGCCGCTGTCGGTCACCAAGGCCGAATTGCGCCAACTTCTTCGCCCTCTTGTGCCTTACGGCACCGCGATAGCCGAGCTATCGCGGCCACCCGGCCGCAAAACAAGCGGCTGCCACAGCAAACCTGGCGGGTGCCACGGCGGGCTTGTCCCGCCGTGCTCGATCCTTACGGCCGAGTGAAGCCAAGTTCCTGCACTGCCGGACAAGCCGGCAGTGGCACCCAATCGACCGATGCCCTCACCCTCCGGGCAGTGGCACACAATCGGCCGATGCTGCCCCATCGGCAGGGGCACGTTTCCGCCATCTTGTGCCTCACGGCCCCGCGATAGGCGAGCTATCGCGGCCGCCCGGCGATCTCGCAACGACCCGATTTAGGTGCAAGACGCGCCGAGCCCTTACGTGCCGACGATGATTCACGGCTCAATGCCCAAGAGCACCAACGGCACGGCCGGCACGCCACGGCCCTGACGAATTACGTTGTACAACTCGCCTTCGTAATAAGCCACGCCAGAACTCATCTGGCTTTGCAGCGATTTCATCGGCAGAATCTCGACGCCCACATCGATCTGATCGCCCACGTAGAAGGCCAAGTGCTTGACGAAGAGATCGTAGGCCACAAACGCATATTTGCCGAATTGGACCTCGACGGCCACGCGCTCTTTGACGAAATCCGTTTGATTGTAACTGAAAATCGGCGTCTCTCCGGCCGATTCGATTTCGCGTTTCTGCTCGTCGCGGGGCATTGTCAGCGTCTTTCGGATAAGTCGCTCGTCGCGGGTCACCCAGTAGCTGACGCGGTTTTCGCACCAGTTTTGCGAGCGGAAGAGTTTGCGGAAGGCCGCGTTCATTGCGATCGGGCTGAAAAGCGTTCGCCCCTGCTTCGTTTTCTCTTTAGATTGTTTCGTGCGGCAGGCCGCGCCATCGACAGCGGCAACGACCGATCGAATCTCCTCCCACAAACCGGCGCGATGCACCAAAAGGTACTCCAAACCGTTGAGGTGCGAGTAGGTTTCGACGATCTTCATTCCGGTTCCGCCCCTTCGAGTTTCAAGCCGGCTTGGATCGCGCCGATCGACGTTTCGGGTTCCTTCCATGGCGCGACCGTCAGCCGGTTTTGCGACGTGCCGGGATCGTAAACCGGGCGATCCATCGGTCGGGTGCGCAACGTGCCTTCGAAGGCGCGCATGGTGCGCTCTTTCGCAATGCGAACATATTCTTCGACGGTTTCCGCGCCCGCCCCGCGGCGTTGCCGCAGAATGGCGGCCGCGATCGTCGTGCCCGCTCCTAGAAACGGATCGAGCACCCAATCGCCGGGGTTCGAGAGAGCGAGCACCAACCGCTCGACCAGCTCGACCGGAAATTGACAAGGATGCTCCGTCTTTTCGACGTGGTTGTTCTTCACATTGGGAATAACCCAAAGATCGCCCGGGTTCTTGCCCAGCGGATTGCAGGAATATTCGCCGGCGCGAGGCCCTTTGAAATGCTTCTTGCCCGGATATTTCTGCGGCACGCGCACCGCATCGAGATTGAAAACGTAATCTTCGGTCTTTGTGAACCAGAGAATCGTTTCGTAGCGGCCGGAGAATCGCCGCGTGCAGTGCAGCCCGTGCTCGAAATGCCAAATAATGCGATTGCGGAGCCGCAGCCCCAACTGTGCAAAGACGGGATAAAGCACTGTGTCGAGGGGAACAATGGCCCCTTTATCGACGTAATTACCGACCTGCCAGCAGATGCTGCCCCTCGGCGAAAGCGTGCGCACGCATTGGCGGATCACGCGGGATTGCTGCTCGACATACAGGTTGAGATCGAGCCTCTTCTCGTACTTCTTGCCGATATTGTACGGTGGCGAGGTTACAACGAGCTGAATAGATTCATCGGGCACACTGGCGAGAAAATCGAGACAGTCGCCGTGGAAAACGACGGCCGACTCGGACAGCGCGAACAAATCGGCAATCCGGTGCTGCGGCGGAAACAAGCTCGTCGATTTCACTTCCATAAGAAATGGCGTGAGAAAGCGTCCACCAAAATGGCGGCGTGATTTTAGGACTCACAAGTATCGCGTGGCCGCGGGCGGTTGCGATCCGGACGGCGCCGGCCTCCTCGAATTCGCACGGGCGGGCGGTGGCGACGGAACCAGGAGGATACCGGCCAATCCGGCGGGCTACGCCACCGGCGGCACTGCCAGGCCTTTCAACCGCCTGTCAGTTTACCGAAAGCCTGCACTGCCGGACAAGCCGGCAGTGGCACGCAAACAGCCAATGCCGCCCTACCGGCAGTGGCAAACAATCGGCCGATGCTGCCCTGTCGAAAGTGTCGCACCTTTCCGCCCTCTTGCGCCTTACGGCACCGCGATAGCCGAGCTATCGCGGCCACCCGGCGGAGTTTCAGTCGGACAATTCCCGGACGCTCTCAAATAAAATGCTTGCTCAAGCCCTCGTGGGCAACACAGATTACGACCGCTACCAAGTGCGATTGCAAATACTATTTCAACGGGCTGCTAGGCGCCCGAGTCGCGGACGCGGCGTCGGTACTGGGCGGGGGTCATGCCCAGTTGGGCCTTGAACACTTCGCCCAGATATTGGCGGTGGACGAAGCCCGCCCGATGGGCCACTTCGTCGATGGGCAGGTCGGTCGAATCGAGCAATTCGCACACGCGGCGGAGGCGGACGCGGCAGATTTCGTCGTGGATGGTGCGCCCGAGGTGGCGGCGGAATCGTCGCTGAAGCGTGCTCCGCGATGCCGGCACCTGGGCCAGCACGTCGTCGGCGCCGATGCCGTCGCAGGCATGGCGGCGGATGAAGCTCAAAGCCCGAACCAGCAGCGGATCGTCCACGGCCAGCACGTCGCTCGAGAGCCGCGTCACCACGCCCAACGGCGGAACGTAGATCGGCCCCTCGGGCGGCGGCCCGCCCGACATCATCCGATCGAGCAATTGCGCGCCGCGGTAGCCCACGTGAAAATGATCGGGCTCGACGCTGCTCAGCGGCGGATCGCAGATTTCGCACAGCGGCTCGTCGTTATCGACGCCGACGACGGCCGCTTCTTCGGGCACGGCCACGCCCACCCGCCGGCAGGCTTCCAACAGCAGTTCCCCGCGAGGATCGTTGCAAACCATGATGCCCAACGGGCGCGGCAGGCCGGCCACCCATTGAGCCAAGTGGTTTTGCTGCCGTTCCCAGTCGCTGGCGCGGGCCGACTCAGCCGGCAGCAAACATTCGGCGCACTCGAAGCCCGCCCGACGCACTGCGGCCGCGAACGCCGCTTGTCGCGCCTCGGCCCAGGCCGCCCCGCTGATGCCGCAATAGCCGAACCGCCGGAAGCCGCGTTCCAACAGATGTTGAGCAGCCATCTCGGCCACGGCTCGATCGTCGGTATGCACCAGCGGCAGGCCGACGTCGGGCACCATCCCCAGCACATCCACCGCCGGCAGGCCGGTGGCCAGCACCGCTCGGGCGATGCTCGGCGTTTGCACCCGAGCGATAATGCCGTCGCCGTTCCAATCGGCGATCCATTGCGGCACGTCTTCTTCCAGCCCGCGCGGCTGGTGGTAGATCGCCCACGGGCCATGCTCGCGGACGTATCGGGCAATGCCGCGGAGGATGTTGCGTCCCGAGGCAAGCGAGGTTTCGACGATCAGGGCGACCTTTTTCGGGCTGCGCGATTGCACATTTCGTTGCATGAAAGACGGCCTTTCGCGCTTGGCGCCGCGCCGGTTCGGGGTTGAGTTCGATCGATCCGTCGACAAAGCCAACTCGGGATGCCGCCGCGAACAATCGACGTAACAGCATACAACTTCATTTGTTGCGCATCTATTGTAAACGAAGGAGTTGTCCGGCGACCAGTGTGCGATGGGAATCAGTCGGCGGCCGGAACCGCTGACCGAAATGTTGCATCGCCTGCCCGGAAACCTGCTGGACCCGGCGAAAAACCCGGTTAGACTGGTGTTTGGATTTCCGTGGGGCGCTCGCCCGGCAGGGTTCTGCTGCCGCGGCGGCCGACTGGTCGCACATCGACATTGGAGGAGCAAACGCCATGACGAATCGTTTCATTCAGACCTTGTCGTTGTCGGCAGCGACGCTTGTGTTGCTCGGCAGCCCGATCGCCCGCGGCGACGAAGCCTGGAAACCGCAGGGCAAGCTGCTCACCAAGTTCGCCGCCGATGTGAATCCGCAGAGTCCCTTGCCCGAATATCCGCGGCCGCAAATGGTTCGCGGCAACTGGACGAACCTCAACGGGCTGTGGGACTACGCCGTCCGGCCGCGCAACGCTCAGCAGCCCGAGTCGTTCGACGGCAAGATTCTCGTGCCGTTCTGCATCGAGTCGGCTCTGAGCGGCGTGGCGCGCGCCGTCGGCCCGGAGAATGAGTTGTGGTATCGCCGCACGTTCCAAGCGGAACCGCTCGGCTCGAACCGCTTGCTGTTGCATTTCGGCGCGGTCGATTGGCAGGCGACCGTGTGGGTCAACGGGCAAAAGGTGGGCGAGCACACCGGCGGTTACGATCCGTTCAGTTTCGACATTACCGACGCGATTCGCGCCGACGGCCCGCAAGAGCTGATCGTCAAGGTTTGGGACCCCACCGACAAGGGCTTTCAGCCGCGCGGCAAGCAAGTGCTCAACCCGCACGGCATCTGGTACACGCCGGTGACGGGCATTTGGCAAACCGTGTGGCTCGAAAAAGTGCCGGCCGCGCACATCGCCGGCTTGACCATCACGCCCGACGTGGACAACCAATGCGTGCGAATCACCGTGGCCGCCGCAGGGCGGGGCGCGGAGCAGGCGCAGGTCGAGTTGACCGCGTCGGCCGCAGGGGCCGACGTCGCTTCCGCCCGCGGCGCGCCGGGCCAGCCGATCGAACTGAAGATCCCGCAGCCGAAGCTCTGGTCGCCCGACGATCCGTTCCTATACGACTTGAAGGTGCGGCTGAACGCGGGCGACGCAAGCGACGAAGTCGGCTCGTACTTCGGCATGAGGAAGATCGAAGTGCGCAAAGACGAGGCCGGCATCAATCGCCTGTTTCTCAACGGCAAGGCGCTGTTCCACATCGGTCCGCTCGATCAGGGTTGGTGGCCCGACGGGCTGTACACCGCGCCGACCGACGAGGCGCTGAAGTTCGACGTGGAGATCACGCGCAAGATGGGCTTCAACATGGCCCGCAAGCATGTCAAAGTCGAACCGGCCCGCTGGTACTACTGGTGCGACAAGCTGGGCCTGATGGTGTGGCAAGACATGCCCAGCGGCAACAACAACGGCGACGAAGGCCGGGCAAACTTCCGCCGCGAGTGGAAGGCCATTATCGACGCCTTCCGCAACTATCCGTCGATCGTGATGTGGGTGCCGTTCAACGAAGGCTGGGGCCAGCACGACACGGTCGAAATCACTCAATGGACGAAGCAGTACGATCCGTCGCGACTGGTCAACAACGCCAGCGGCTGGACCGATGCCGGAGTCGGCGACGTTCACGACATCCACGCCTACCCCGGCCCCGGGGGGCCGAAGCTCGAAGAGCATCGGGCCTTCGTCATCGGGGAGTTCGGCGGGCTGGGATTGGTGGTCCGCGGGCACCTTTGGCAGGAAGAGAAGAACTGGGGCTATCGCAGCTTCGACAATGCCGAAGAACTCCTAGCCGCCTACGAAGGTTTGATGCTGGCGCTGCATCCGCTGATCGGCAAGGGCGTGGCGGCGGCCGTCTATACGCAAACCACCGATGTCGAGATCGAAGTCAACGGGCTGATGACCTACGATCGCAAGGTGATCAAGATCCCCGTCGAGCGGTTGGCCGAGATGCACGCGCGGTTGCATCAACCGGCGCCGAAGATCAAAACGCTTCTGCCCAGCGCGCAAGAGGGGAAATACACCTGGCGCTACACCACGGCCGAGCCGGGCAAGAGCTGGCCGCAGCCCGACTTCGACGACAAGAGCTGGACCGAAGGCGTCGGCGGGTTCGGCACGGAAGGCACGCCCGGAGCGATCGTCGGCACCCCTTGGAAGACCGATCGCATCTGGCTCCGTCGCGAGTTCGAATTCGATGGGCGCGCGGTGGGCCGGCTCTATCTGGTGATGCACCACGACGAAGACGTAGATGTGTACCTCAACGGACAACGCATCGCCAGTTTGAAGGGACACACCATCGACTACCTGACGGTTCCCACCCGCGACGCGCAGAAGCTGCTCCGCCAAGGCCGCAACGTGCTGGCCGTCCACTGCCGGCAAACCCGCGGCGGGCAATACATCGACGTCGGCTTGGCCGAGGCGGTGGAAGAGCAGAAGTGAGATTGCTTTGCGGGGCCCCGCAATAGAGGCGAAGCGCGGCCGTGCGAAGCTTCACTTCATCCGGTCCGCAGCAGCCTATTCGGTGAAAAACAAGTTGGCTGCCGGTGTCGCTTCAGCGAACCTGGGCGTCGCTATTTCCCTCGTTGCTCGGCCGAAAGACGAGGCAGGTCGAACCAGCGGGCCGAACTCAGCGACCGATAGCGCTCCGGGTGGCAAGTGAACACCAAGATTTGAAACCGAGCGGCGCACTCGGCCAGCAAGGCCGAGATCCGCTGCATCCGTTCGTCGTCGGTGTAGGTCAGCGCGTCGTCGAAGATCAGCGGCAGGCGTTCGTTTCGGCCCAGCGCCTCGGCCAGCGCCAACCGCACGGCGAAGTGGATCAGTTCCCATTCGCCGCCGGCCACCGTGTCGAGCGCAACCGCGGCCGATTGCTCCCGCGGCTGAACATCCTTTGGGCGGAACTCGTCCGAGCAGCCCACCGCAGCGAATCGTTCGCCAACCAGCCGCGCAAGCAGCTCCGCCGCCCGATCGCGCACGGGCTGATGCCATTGGGCGGCCGCCGCTTCGCGGCACGCATCGTAGGTTTGTTTGAGCAGCCGGATCGCTTCCATCGCCCGCTGCTGCCGAGCGATCTGCGCCTCGACCTCGGCCCGCTCCTCGGCCGCCCGGCTCCACTCGGCGTAGGTGGCCTGTTGTTCGAGCTGAACCATACGGCCGCGTTTGATATTCAGCGACTCAGACTTTTGCTTCACCTCGGCCCGAAGCGCGGCCAACTGCTGTTCCAACGTCTTCAGCTCGGCCGCCGGATCGCCGCCCACGGCCGACAGTTCCTCTTCGGCCCGGCGCAGCCGCACTCGAGCATCGCTCGCCTCGACGCTGAGTGCGTCCATCTGCTGCCGACGCTGCTCGTCGGTATCGTCGCCTGCCAACCGCCGTTCCTCTTTCTCCAGGTCGCCGCACTTTTCGCGGAGCAATCGGCACTGCTCTTCGAGCTTATCGAGCTGCCGCTGGGCGGCGGCCATCGCCGTGCGTTTTACCTCGCGAGCGGCGGCCGCTTCGGCGAAACGTTGATCGAACGCCCCGCGCAGCTCGGCCAACTGACGTTCGAGCGATTCGACCTCGGGCGGGGTTTCGCGCCAGTGGGGGAACTCGGCAAGCAGCGCATCGCGGGCCGAACGAAGCTCCTCGGCCGCGGCGCGAAGCTGCTCGATGGTGCGCCCGGCGAGCAACTGGTCGCGCCTCGCGCAAAGCACGGCCCGATCGGCTTCGAGCCGGTTGTGTTCGTCGAAGCGGCGCGCGGCCTCGGCCAAGTCGTTCGTGCCGACCTGGGCGACCACCTCGGCCCATCGCTTTTCGGCCTGCGCGAGCCGCGCGCGAATCTCGTCGAGCGACATTTTCGGCCCGACCGCGCGCAGCCGCGCCACGCCCGGCAGCCGCAGCTCGACGGCCGACGCCCCCCGAATAATGCAACGCCCGCCCCGATCTAAGGCCACCGCCTGGGGCGTTCCGCTCGGTTCTCCCGCTGGCTTTTTTCGCACGGCAGAATCAGATGCATCGCAATGCAATGCGTCGGCCATTGCGTCGTCCGCGTTCGATAGGCGGGCGTCGCGCCGCTCTGCGGCCGACGAACGAACGTCTTCGACCAAAACCTGCTCGACCGATTCCACGGTCAACGGGCTTTCCGCCTCGATCTCTACGCGGATCGAGGCCGACTCCAGGTCGCGCAGCGCCTGTTGGCGATCGAGGTCCGCGGCGCGCAGCGCCTCTAGTTGCCCGCGCGAAATCGCAGGCCCCTCGGCGCCGATCGCCGCAATCTTCTCGTCGATCAGGGCCGCCTCGGCAAGCGTCTTTTCGAGCGTCTCTAATCCGGCCCTTACTTCCGCCCACCGCCGGGCGGCCGAAAGCATCGCCTCGTGCTGCTGCCAGCAGGAGCGACCGGCCTCGATCGTTCGCATCTGCGCATCGCTTTGTTCCCAGGCCTGTTTGGTGCGGGCGGCCTCCTCGGCGACCGCGGCCGCCGACGCCTCGCAGCGTCGCAGTTCGTCGCGCGTGTTTTCGAGCCGTGTGCGAACTTCTTCCAGTTCGCGGCAGCGCTTGGCCAACTCGATCTGCCGCCTTTCGACGCCCTCAAGCTCCAGCCGGCATTGCTTCACCCGCCCGATTAGCTCGGCGTACTTTCGCTCTAACGGGCGAAGCTCGTTCAGCCGCGATTCGCATCGGCCGAGGGTGGTTTCACGCTCGCGCAACTGTTCTTCGAGTTGGGCGATCTCCTCGGCCAGTTGCTCGCGTTCTTTGAGCTCTCGGCCGAGCCGCTCGCAGCGTTCGCTCAGTTCTTTGTACTGTTTTTCCAACGCAACGATCGGCGGCGCATTCTTGCCCGACTTGACTCGTCCCTGCGGGGTGAAATACGCGGTGTAGCGATCTTCTACAGACTTGGCAAGCCGGGCGGCCAGTTCACTGACTCCCTGGCCGCTTAAGCTCCGTTCGATGTGCGAAAGCACCTCGCCCGAAACCTCGCCCAATGCAACCGCCCGTTGCGGACTGAAAAGAACCTGGGCGTATCCCCAATGGTTTGGGACGGTGGCGCCCTTTGCCGCCCCGGCCGCAGCGAACAATTGGCGCACTTCTTCGACGGCTCGATCATCGGCGGCCGTGTTGCTGAACGAATCGCCGGTGCGGCGCGAAAGCTCGGCACGGCGATTGTCGAGCCATCGCTTGAAGATGCGATAAACGCCATCGGAGGTTTCGTATTCGATTGTTACCTCCGGCGTCAGCGAGCGGCCCCAGGGGCGCAACTGCTCGATCTCGCTTGATGCCGTGCGGTGCGAATCGAAAAACCCGCGGACCAAGGCCAGCATCAGCGACGACTTGCCGCTGCTGTTCGGCCCGTGGATGATGTTCAGCCCATCGTCGAACTCACCGACGACGAACGGATCGGCGAAACATTTCCAGCCGGCCACCTTGAGCTTGCGAATGATCATCGGCGCGACTCGTGCCAGAGGCTGAAAAGTTCCATCAACGCCTCGGCGGCAATCGCCGAACGATCGGCCGCCGCAGGCGCTGCTGCTGCGGATCCGGCGCAATCGTCTGCGCCGCCGTCGCTGCAAGCCCACTGCTGCAACTGCCGGGCGGTTTCGCACCAAGCGACCGAAGGCAGCTCGCTGATCCAGCCGAAGTCGTCGGGACGGGGGCGAAGCCGCTCGTCGCGCAGGCGGAAGAAGAGCATCCTCGCCTCGGCCAACTCGCACAAGCGATCCACCTGCGGACGCCGTTCCACCGAGATCGTACCGCTCAGCTCGACCTCCAACAGGGTGCCGTCGGGCCGCTCCCATCGCTCGATCCGCTCGATCAATTCAGGCAGTTCGTCGCCTCCGCGCAGCGCGCATTCGATCCGTTCCCAACGCAAAATGCCGCTTCTTAGTGGAGTGATTCGCGGAACCGCCCGAGGCGCGTCGATCTCTACCAGCAGCACGTTGCCGCTGTCGCGCTCGCCGAACTTGGTCGTCTCGTGCGTGCCGCTGTAGGCGAAGCGCGTCGGGCCGGCCGAGGGATCGGGATGCGTCGAGTGCCAATGGCCCAGCGCCAGGTAGTCGAGGCCGGCTCGTTCGACCACCGCCGGGTCGATCGGGTGATCGTCGTCGGCGCCCACGCCGCGCAGCGATCCGTGGGCCAAACCCAGGGCGATCGTGGCCGGGTCGTCGTGCCGGGGAAGCCCGCGGGTCGGGTCTTCGCGGCTGTGCGCGGCATACACCGGGCAGGGATAGAGCACGGCCCCGGGCAGGGCGACTGGTTCCCGCGAATCAAGAATGCGAATGTTCCTATGCGAGGCCCAGGCAAGGTGCAGCCACAGCGAGCCGGGCTGCCACGGGTCGTGATTGCCGGGCAAGATGAAGACCCGTCCGGGGAACGCGCCGAGGATGTCGGCCGCCTGCTGGGCCAACGCCCGCGGCACGGCATGGTTCTCGAAGGTGTCGCCGGCCACCAAGATCATCTCGGCCGCGTGCTCGCGGGCCAATTCCACCACACGCCGCGCGGCCGAAAGCCGAGCGCCGCGCACCACGTCGGCCTTCGAGCCGGCCTGCGCCGCGCACATGCCCAACTGCCAGTCGGCCGTATGAATGAACCGCATGACTCAACACCGTCCGCTTATTCGGGCTTGCGTCCGCTTCCAAAAGCCAAGATTCTTCGAGCCCATCGGCCGGCCGACCATTCCCGCCAACCCGCTCGAATGATCTGATCGCCGCTTGCAATCGCTCACGGGCGGCTTCGGCGCGAACGCCGAGGGCATCGAACTCCGGCCGGCCGCGCGCGCCAAGCGTCTTACGCCGATGCGTTCTGCGCGGACATGTTTTGCGCCGATGCGGCGGCTGCGCCGCGGGCCGAAGCCGCCCGACGCCGGAGCAGATAGAACCAGATGATACCCGCCGAAAGACAGACCGCAAGCCACAGGGCCGCGTGCCCGTAGCGAAACAGGTAGAACGTCAGCCGCGAGAACTCGTTGAGCACGGCCGCCACACCGCGCGGATCGCGCCACCACGAGTCGGCCGAGAAGCCGTCGCCCGGGGCCGAAAACACCGACACCCGCCGCGCTGCGCCGAGCACGCGCTCGGCCGTCCATTGCGAACGACGCGCGTGGAAGAACTCGGTTACCAGCACGACCTTGGCCTCGGGCTTGTCGGCCAGGTAATCGGCCAGCGCCGCCGCTTCGTCGTAGGTCGTCGCACAATTCCTGCCGATCACCGTGATCTTTTCCGGCGGCACGCCTAGTGCGACGAGTATTCGCGTGGTCAGCTCGTGAAACTCGGGCAACTCGCCGCGACGGGCGACCTCGGCCGACGCGATGTGCGAAACGAGGATTCGGTCCACCCGGCCTTGCCGATAGAGCGCCGCGGCCGCGGCCGGACGGGTGGCCATTCCACCGCCGAGTACGTAGGCGAAATCGGCCTTCGCCGGCGCCGGGCCGCCGGTGTCGAGCCACCGCGCCAGCGCCGATTTGACCGACGGCCGACGCGCCGCGGCCACAATCATCACAACCGCAAGTAGTACCAACCCCGCGATGACACAGGCCCGACCGCAGGGACAGCATGGCCCGTTCTTCTGCAAATCGGTCATGGCGACGACTCGCTTTCCGCCGCCGACAACGGAGCGGCGATCCGCCCTTCGAGCATCTTCATCAACGGATCTGCTTTCCAAAGATCGTCGGGCGGCCGATCGTCGGCCAAGGCCGCCGCCAGCAGGCCCTGCCAACCGTTGACGAGCCGTTTCACCCCATCGCGCGAGCGCCACCAGTCGCCGCGGTCGGTCTCGGCGCCGGGCAGCGGCAGCAGGCCCACCCGCGCAGCGACCTCAGGCGGAAAAACGGCGTCGAACATCCGCGCGATCCGGCCCGTTTGAAACTCATCGAAGACAACCAAAGCGCGCGTATTCGGCCGCGAGGCCAAATGCTCAGCCAGCCACGCGGCCGCCGCACGCTCGTCGCGGAACCGCTCGTCGGCGATCTTCACCGCCGACTCTGATACCCCGCGGGCGATCAGTTGCCGCCGGACGAACTCACCCGAGGAAGGCATCGCCCCGAGTTGAACCGGCACCGGCGGCAGGCTATCGAGCACCAGCACCTGCACCTTCGCGCCGGACAAGGCCGGCGGTGGCAGATCGTTCGCGCTCTGCCCCGCATGCGCGCTTTGCCCATCATTGGTGCTCTGCTCCGACGGGCCGCGATCAGCGTCCTGGTTCTTGCGTGCGGCGTCATCGGCTGCGGCGGCAGGAATGTGCAAGACTTCGTTGCCAATGCGTTGGCCCAACAGCTCGGCGACGGCATCGTACTGGGCCGGGCGATAGTACGACTGCGTATCGCCGAAAAGAACCACGATTTGGTAGTTCTCGATCGGCCGATCCGCAATGCACGGCGACGCCACCGCACGAAGCAGCGGCCGATGGAACACGGCCAGCAACAGGATCGCGGCCGCAGCGAACCAAACCCAACGCCCGCCCGCACCACAGCAACGGCAACCAACGCCGGTGCGCAAGAAACAGCACAGGACGGGCACCGGGCAGGCAACCGGCGCACCGTCCTGTGAAGCTAAGGAGGTCTTCATCAACAAGCTGTGTTTACAGCGTCACTGCCCGATCGGCAGCCGCAGTGGACGGCCCGACAGCGATGAACCCTGGGCGCTGCCGCCAGCGCGCTTTCGGGCGCGCCGGCGATCGAACCGCGGCAAAAAGGTTGTGGATTCTTAGGAAACGCGACGCCGCCGGGTGTAAACCAACCCCAGCGCGCCGGCAGCAAAAGCCAAGGCCAAAGCAGCCGGTTCCGGCACGGGCTCGACCGTCGGATCGACCGCCACGCGCTTCTTATCGATCGAGGCGACGGCCCCTTGCGAAGTCATCGCGGCCAAGATGTTGTCCATCGTGTAGTTCAGCTCGGTCGCCATGCCCGAAATGCCTTTGGCCGCCAACGCGCCGGCGATGTCGAAGGTGAGCGTGGTGGTCCAATCTTGCGAGACGAGCGAGAACGGCGGGTAGTTGGCCAGACTGTCTTGTCCCGAGGTCGGTCCGCTGGGGAGCAGATTCGTGTAGGTTCGCGTCGGCGAGACGAGGATCGACGTCGGCAGAGCCACACCATCGACCTTCGTGATCTCGATCAGGGCCGGAGTGCTGACTTGCACAATCCCGGTGGCGCCCGCAATGCCTGCTAGCGAGTAGCCGCCGAAATCGCTGAATTGGAGGCTTGTGATACCGAAGCCGTCGGCCGCCTTCATGCGGAATTTCAACAGCCCATCGGTAAGATCCACTCCACCGGCCGCACCCGACTGCGCATAGAATCCCGTCGGATAGAACACTAAAGAGTCGCCGACAACAGAAGGCGTTCCGAACAAAGGTTCCGGATCGCCGGCATGACTGGACTCGACGATGTCCTCGTAAACGACGTTGGCCCCGGCCAGAGTGACCGGAATCGTATCGGCGGGGGCGCTGAGAGAAAACACCACCATCGACAGTAGCGCGCAAGCGCATACTGCGACACGTCGCACGAACTTACCCGCACACACCGCTGCCTCCTTAGGACTTTGCCCGGCTAGTTCAACCGAAGATGCTCAATCTACCTACCTGCACAACCCTATCGTCTCGATGGGTTGCATCGACTTTAGGGTTACGATCGATGCTAACACCAATTCCCCTGATGTCAAGAAAAATGCCTGTGCGATAGGTCGATATTCTGGAAAATAGCGCAAAATGCATAAAATCCGACGAGTATCCCCGGCGAGGCGCACCCGGAAAAACAGAAGATAAATTGTTGTTTTTCCTCAAGTTGCAGCGAAAAAGTCCACCGCCCGATTCCGCCCGCCACGGAAAAAGGCCTCCCCCCGCACGGGGCACAGCCTGGCGACCACTGGGCGAGCGGAACCCGACAGTCCCAGAATTCAGCCCGGCAATTTTCTCCATGAAAAGCGCCGAGGCGATCGGAAGCCCTTTGAGGTGACCGCTTGGTCGGGGCCTGTTCGTCGCTCAGCCGCCGTCGGTGGCCAGTTGCCACGCAACCCGACACGCTTGCTCGAACTCCCCCAGGTGGAGCCGCTCGGCCGTGGTATGCATGTTCTCTTGGCCGCAGCCCATCGTAACCGTGGGGATGCCGTGGGCGGTCATCCAGTTGGCGTCGAGTCCGCCGTTGGAGATGTTCCGCACTGGTGAAAGGCCCATGCGCCGCAAGGCGTCCTCGGCCGCCGCCAGGCTAGGGTCGTCCGACGATAGACGGAAGGCTTCGTAATCCAATCGCCCCTCGATCACTGCTTGACCGCACTTCCGATCGCTGTTGCGGACCGCCTTGGCGGCACGGCGGAAGGCGCGCTCGATCGCTTGGACGATTCGCTCGCGAAAGCGCGGATCGTGGCTTCGCGCCTCGGCGCGGAGATGGGCTTCGGGCGTCACCACGTTGGTTGCGTCTCCAGCGTGAATCACCCCGATGTTGCTCGTGCCGCGGCGGTCGCCTTTTTCGACTCGGCCCAACCAGCCGTCGCGATGGAGTTCCGCAATCGCGCAGCCGGCAATCGTGATCGCGCTGACGCCTTTCTCGGGCGCAACTCCGGCATGGCTGGCCAAGCCCGAAATGCGAATATCCATGCGGTATCCGCCCGTGGCGCCGATCGTCACTCGGCCTGCCGGCCCGCCATCGAAATTGAACGCCAGTTGCGGGCGGCCGAGCATGGCCGTATCAGCGAATCGAGCGCCGTACAGCCCGATCTCCTCTTGCACCGTCCAGAGGAAGGTCAACGGAGGGTGTTGGGGACGCTCGCGCAACACGCGCAGGGCTGCATAGAGAATGGCGGCCGTTCCGGAACGGTCGTCGGCGCCGAGGGCGGTTTGCGGATCGGCGGGAACGAGGTAGCCATCGCGCTCGACAGGCCGGGCGCCTTGGCAGAGCGGCACGGTATCGACGTGGGCCATCAGCATCCGCCGCGGCCCGCGACGCCGGCCGGGAATCTTCAAAATCAGATTGCCGCATTGGCCCCCGAACGGACTTCGCCGATTCGCGCGATCGAAGCGAATCCAAGCCGGGTCGGCGCCGCATTGCCTCAACCGCTCGACGAGGAAATCCATCACCTCTTGTTCCCGCGTGCTGGGGCCGGGAATCGCAAGCAGTTGGGTGACCAGTTGTTCCGGTTCGCTGATGGTGCGTTTCATCGAAGGGCGCCTGTTCGAAACTGGTGGTTTTGGTTCGCTCCCCGCGGATCGGCCATCGATTGGTGCTCGGAAGACCCATGCAGTCTTGCGGCAGGGCGGCGGTCCGTAGAAGTCGGCCGCCTGCCGATCGGGTTTGTTGGATTTCCGTTCCGAGCCTCGAAGACGAGACCCAATGGCCCCGGCGCCCGGCAGCCGCGGCGGGCAATGCGTCCCGGGGGGAATGAACCCCGGAAACGGCCGATCGTCCCTACGGCGCGGCAGCGCACAAACCGAGGAGCTCCGCGGCCACCAATATAAGGGCAACGCGCGGGGAAAAGAAGCCGATCGCCGCGCAAGCGAGTCGGCTGCGTTGTTGCGTGCGGCATACCACCCGTTGCGATAGCGCTGCGACGCCACCGTCAAGAAGCTGTGGTCAAGGGCCTGCGACGCAATCGGCCTCCCGCAAGCGCCGCCGCGCCGTCGGCACAGGCGGCCATGCTCAGGACGTATCGAGCTGAAGTGCGGTCATGGACCGGTGCGGCAAGACGGCCCATCGCGGGCCAAGCGGCAGCCGACCGACGTCGATTGAGGCCCGGAGACGGCCGTAGAAGCCGGCATCGCCCGGGCGAGCCGACAGCCGGCCGCATTGAGGAAACCAATCCGACGCCTTGAAGCAATCAACCGGCCGTGCCGGCGCAATCACTCAGCCGCTTCAAAGAAACCAACGGGCTGCGTCAATAGTGTCAACCGGCTACGCCAGAGCAAACGGTGATGCAGCCATTGACGGTTTGTTGCAGTTGTTCGGGCAAGAAGGGCTTGGCGATGAAATCTTGCGCGCCTTTACGAATGGCTTCGGAGATCAGCTTGGTTTGGTTCAGCGCGCTGATGACGACGATTTTGGCGTCGGGATCTTCGTTGAGAATGTGTTCGAGCGCGTAGATTCCGTCGGTTACCGGCATAACGATGTCGAGAGTCACCACGTCGGGCCGCAGCTCGCGATACCGTTCGAGGGCCTCTTGTCCGTTGCCGGCTTCACCGGCGACTTCCCAGCCGTCGGCCGAGAGGGCCTCGGCGATCATCCGCCGCATCAACAACGAATCGTCAACGATCAGCACCTTCTTGGTCATGGTCCGACTCCCGTTAGGGGTGAACGATCATCGCTCGCTTCCCGTTTCGGCCCATGGCCGGAATCGTGCCGCCGAACCTTTCAATGGCCGGCGCCGGGCAGTTCGGCCGTCCGTTGTTGCCGCGGCCGATGGCCGGCCCTCCGGCCGAATTGCGAGCACCTGGTCGGAAAAGTATAGGTTGCCCTGCGGCGTCGTGATGCCGCTGAAACGGTCTTCGCGATCGGGAAGGCGGACCAGGACACGTCGGGCCGGCCCGACCCCCTAGTGATGTGGCCGAGCCGTTCGACGTTCGCCGCGGTTGCACCGGTGTTCGGGCGAACGCGGCGGAACAATCGATTCGTTCGGCACAACCGGCCGGCAACGGTGCGCCGACTGTGCGCCACAAGCCGCACAGCCGCTCCGGCCGAGGGAATGGTGAGCTTAGGCCGTCAAGGCAACCGAATCGAATAATGACAAACCATCGTTCGACGGCGCACCGTTGGGCGCGGGTCGCAGAGGAGGACCGGGCCATGATGGACCTGACACGCAATCAATTTTTCTTGATCGGCTTCGTGGCGTTGCTGTTGGGGTTGGAGTTCCGCGCGGTGGAGGCCTTCGAACTCAACGCCGAGTTCAGCCAAGTGCTCTTCAAACAGGCGGCCCCGCCGTTGGCCGCCGTCAACAGCGCCTCGCAAACCTTCGCCGGAACTCAAGGGCCGGTGGTCAAGAAGACCGTTCGCCCGCCCGACTGGCTCGGCTGGTCGCTGATGTCGATCGGCGGCGTGCTGATCCTCCATAGCTGGGCGATGAAGAAACCCGGCGCGTAAGCGAAATCGCGGAAAACCAAAAGCGGCCGTAGCGGAGCGGAACGCCCAATCGGCCGATTCGATCAGCACCGCGCCGGCCGATCGCGCCGACCCGGTCGCCGCCTCGCCCCCAAGTTGCGAGAACGGCAAGAAACAGCCGCGGCGCGAGTTCGAGGCCGTCTTTCGGCATCTCGAAGTTCGCGCCGCTGCTGCTTCGTAGGGGGACGACTTGTGCCCAGAGGACTTATGCCCTGGGGCAATCAGAACGTGTACTTCGCCATGAACTCCAAGCGGATCGATTCGCCCGGCGTTTTGCCGACATACAGCGTGCGCCACGAGCCGAGTTCCAAGCCCGCCTGGAACTGTTTGGTGATGTCGTAGATCAGGTTGCCCCAGACGACCGAGTTGTATCGCCGCGCGGCGGGCGAAGACAAATCGCGATCGAGCGGGTCGTCGAAGCTGTAACCGACGTTGGAATGCAACCGCGGGGTAACGTCGTACCACAGTTGCAGCCAGCCGCCGCGATCGTAGATGCCGCGACGGAATCCGGTATCGACGCCTTGCAAGATGCCGCCCAAGTAGGCGCCGAGGTTCGATCCGATGAAGTACTCGCCCTGGAAGCCGAATCGTTCCGTGATCGGCACGCGCAGATCGACGTTCATCGACCAAGTGCGGAGATAAACGTCGTCGCGAGCCGGCGGCGCGAGGAAGTCGTACACCACCTCGCCGATGTGGCCGGAAACGCCGAGGGTAATCGGCAGGCCGCCTTTGCCGCGTTCGCCGAAGGTCAGTGCGGTCCGTCCCATCAGCACGGGCCAAGGCGAATGGTCGCCGGTCACCGTGCCCGTGCCCAGGCTGCTGGGAACATCGGCGATGATGTTGCCGTTGAGCGAGCCTTGCACGGTCCACAGCAGTGTATCGCTGAAGGCGAAGTAGCGTTCGCCGCGGAACTGGGCCCGGCGGTAGCCGATGTTGCCCGCCCCCCAGTTGATCGAGTACATCACGGTCGTCGGATTCAACGGCGAGATGACATCCCAGGTTTGGCCGGCCAAAATGCGGAAGGTTTCGTCTTTGGCTTCCCAGTAGGCGTGACGCAACAGCACCGAACCTTTGTTCTCGGTGGTGAAGTTGCCTTGGAAGTCGATTTCCACCTTGCCGCCGGTGGCCGCGCAGTTGAAGAAGGGGATGCGCGGGCCGGCCACGTCGAAGCCGACGCGCGTACTCTTCGCATCGACGTGGAACGCCGGCTCGCCCTGATCTTGGGCCGAGAGCACGTAGAGCGTGTAGTCGCCGGCGTTGGAACGCTCGGTTTCGTACACCATGTTGGCCCACAGCCAAGCGTAGGGGATGATGGTGAAGTCGCCCTTCTTCCAGACGAGCTTTTTCATCTCCGCCTTCAGTTCATCGAGCGTGTAGTATTCGTCTTGAGCAGCCGGCGGGGCCGCAGCGGCGGCGTAGGCCGGATCGGGCGCGGCCTGAACGGGCGCGGCAACGGGCCCGGGCGACGACGCCTGCCCGTCCCAAAGCGGCGCTTCGCTGGGCGCCGACGACGGGGCCGGCACGCTCGGGGAGTGCCACGAGGGCGCGTAGCCCGAGGGCGCGTCCGTCGGCGGAAGCGGCGCGACCAACCCCGGCGGGCTGGGCATCGCCTCCCAAGAGGTCGATTCAGGTTGGGAGATCGCGGGGTAATGGGGATAGTCGGCAGCCGCCACGCCGCCAATGGCGACGGTGAGCAGACAGCCTCCCAGAAAACGCGATGGGAACATGACCAGAGTCTCCAGGGGTTGGTTGGGGCCGGCGGTGCGCCGAGTGTTGCACGGGCAACAGGGTGGGAACATCGGCAGGCGGGAATCGCCGAGCAACCCGATGGGGAATCGGGCGCGCTCGGTGTCCTCTCAGTTCGGTCATGCAACGAGCCCGTCGGGCAACAGGGCGTTCTTCTCGGGGTGAACGCGAACCTGCCGTTGCTTTCCCGCTGAGAGCCGATAGGAAGTTCGACGCACTCGTCTCTGCCGCGGGCCTACATTCCCCCTATCGACGCTGTTTTTGAAATACTTGATACGCTGAGCACAAAGCACATCTGCGCCATGACTGTTGCGCCGTGAAGTTTCGCTAGTCTCCTCAAACGGAATAGAACCGGCCCAATGCGCGTCCGTGGAACCACCGGCACAAAGGGGCGTCCGCTACAACCAAGCATCTCGTCGGAAACCGACCATCCAACACATCGCGATTCGGATCGGCACGTGTCGGACAAGCAGGGACAAACCCCGTTCGAACAGTTGCTTGTTGGAGACCGAACCGATTGCTATAATCCCGCAGCCGACTGGCGTTCGTGGTGATCGAAACGCGCCGCCAATTGCAATTGCGGGGCGCAGATCGAGACTCGGCCGCGACAGCGGCCGTGCGGCGGCGCGGGTCAGGCGCAGTCGACCGTCGCCGGCCTTGGGTTCGCATTGCTTTCGGTTTTCCACGGCCGCAACTCCCGGCCATTTGTGTGTCCAACCACCGAGAGATTGCGGCCTTTGCTGAAATCGCTAGTTGTGCCGATTGCAAGGGTTGTTTCGGTGCGGAATAGGTTGTCCGTATCGATCGGATTTCAACAATCAGCGATGGGCGATCGAACTGCGATTGCCGAAGGAGAACCGCGCGATGAGCTCGACAGTCGTCTTGCAGACAGCGATTCCCGGCCTGTCGGTCCGACGGGGCAAAGTCCGCGATGTGTACGACTTGGGCGACCGGCTACTGCTGGTAGGCACCGATCGCATCAGCGCCTTCGATTGGGTGATGCCCAACGGCATCCCCGACAAAGGCAAAATCCTCACGCAGATCGCGGCCTTCTGGTTCGAGCTGCTCGGCGAGCCGAACCACCTGATCACCACCGACGTGGAAAAGATGAATCTTCCGCCTGAGGCCGACCGCGCCCAATTGGCCGGCCGAACCACGCTCTGCCGCAAAACTCAGGTGATCCCGATCGAATGCGTGGTGCGCGGTTACCTGGCCGGCTCGGGCTGGGCCGAGTATCAACGCAATCAAACCGTATGTGGCATCCCGCTGCCCTCGGGCTTGCGCGAGTGCGACGAATTGCCCGAGCCGATCTTCACCCCGGCCACCAAGGCCGAAACCGGACACGACGAGAACATCACATTCGAACAGATGGCCGAGATCGTCGGACGCGCGTTGGCCGAGGAGCTTCGCCGCCGCAGTCTGAGCATCTTTTCGCGCGGGGTGGAATACGCCCGCCAACGCGGCATCATCATTGCCGACACGAAGTTCGAGTTCGGTCGCGTGGGCGACGAGATTCTGTTGATCGACGAAGTGCTCACGCCCGACAGCTCGCGATTCTGGCCGGCAGAGTTGTACCAGCCGGGCAGGAATCAACCGTCGTTCGACAAGCAGTTCGTGCGCGACTGGCTGGTCTCGGCCGGGTGGGATAAGAACAGCCCGCCGCCGGTGTTGCCCGATGATGTCGTCGCCCGAACCCGCGAGAAGTACATCGAGGCGTTCGAAAAGCTCACCGGCCGAAAATTCGTGCCGTAGCAGCGCAGCCAAGAGCGCGGCGAAGCGATTGATCGGGAGATGCGCCCGCTGCCCTTGCGCAGAATTCGCGCGTATTCGCGATCCTTCGCGGCCGATTCTTCCCCGATGCGCATTCCTTCGCGGAAGAATCCGATCGCGGCCGCGAGCCGACAAAAAAAGACAGGGGCAAGGCGCTCGACGAGAGCATCCTCGCCCCTGCCAGCGGGGGCTCGTTGGTTGTGCCGCAATCGCTTGCGTTGGAGTGATCCAACCGTTCGAGCGTTCGGCGGCACGCCTTTCGATCGCTAATCAATCAGTACGGCTGCGTTGCCGCGGCAACGTTCGCTCACGCTTCGTCGTCCCAGCCGTCGCCGGGGCCGAGATCGGCTTGTTTGCCGCCCGGGCCGCGACCGGGACCGCCTGGGCCGCGCGGAGGACCGGCTTCCGGCCCTCGCTGCGGACCACGCCCTGGGCCCTTCGGACCCATTCCCGGACCAGGACCTTTGCCGGGGCCACCCGGAGGGCCGAACTCGGGCCCGCGATCACCATCCATCGGCGGACCCTGGGGCGGACCAAACCCCGGGCCATCGGGGCACGGACCCTGCGGGCCCATCCCCGGGCCAGGACCACGTCCCGGACCCTGCGGGCCCATTCCCGGACCAGGGCCACGCCCCGGACCCTGCGGGCCCATTCCCGGGCCAGGACCACGTCCCGGACCTTGCGGACCCATTCCCGGGCCAGGGCCACGCCCCGGACCTTGCGGACCCATTCCCGGACCAGGGCCACGCCCCGGACCTTGCGGCGGTCCGAACTCGGGGTCATCCGGCTGATCCCACGGCGCTATGCGATGGCCCAGGTCTGGCGGTCTCCGAAGGGAGGCGGCAGACTGCCGCTTTGAAAGGAGTTCCTCATGGCAGAATCGAAGAGTGTGGTTTCCGCGGATTCACGGTCGTCTCCGCCGCGGGGCGGGCCGCCGCGCTGCGCCGCCTCAACAGTGCTTTGCAGCAGCCACAGCGTGCCGACGAAGGCCAGGGCTCCGATCCCGCAGCCCAACCATCGTCCGAAACCCATTCGTTGCATCACGCCCATCGAAACACCTCCCTACACTCCAACCATTCCCGGGCACACCGCTTCGCGCTGCACCGTGCGGCGCGTCGCGGCCGTGCGGAGACCATCACCCGTCGAGTCGATTCGGCCCTTGGCCGCATCCGTGCGAACCGACGACAGATCGACCGCAGGATCGACCCGTGCCGTCGGCGTCCGGTGCGCACGCCTCTGACCACCGGAACAACCGCTCGCGGGCCGCGCCCCCGCAAAAGCACGCGGCGCCGTCAGCACACAGATTCGTTACCTCCTTCGAGCAAAAGGAACATCCTGCAAGCCGCCACTCAGAACTGAAGATCATCCAGCCCCAGCAATTCCGCCACACGGCGCTGAATGATCTTGTCTTGCGCCTCGTTGCGTCGTTCGATCGACTCGCGGAGTCGTTTCACCTCTTCTTCAATCCGCTTCAGTTCGAGCATCCGCCGCTCTTGCCGAATGCGGAACTGCTTGGTTACCACTTCGGCCAATTGCTTTTTGACTTCCTCTTTCTCGGCCTCGGGGATACGGCGGAATTGGGCGGCCAACTCGTGCGAGCGTCGATCGAGTTCATTCTCTTCGACCATCAGCCGATGCATCTCGGGATCGACTGGCCCCATACCGGCCGGGTCGCCCCACGGACCGCGCGGGCCGGGGCCCATCGGGCCACGCGGACCCTGCGGGCCTTGCGGACCCATCCCTTCCGGACCTGGACCCATGCCCGGACCAGGACCGCGGCGACCATACGGTTGCTCCGGACCCCGCGGGCCTTCCGGCGGGCCTACCGGACCGTCTTCCACATCGGCCGGGCCGCGCCGGCCAGGGCCGCGCTGAAAACCTTGACCCGGGCCGCGACCTTCGCCGTCGCGCGGGCGGTCGGGCGGGCCGAGCCGATCACCAGGGCCTCGCGGGCCGGGGCGGTCGCCTTCGCGCGGGCGATCACCCTCGCGCGGCGGCCGGAAATCGTCGTCAAGATCGCGCGGCGGCGGCGCGTCGGGCCGTTCGCGCGGCGGACCTTCCCCGCGCGGGCGAGGCGGACCGTCGGGCCGTTCTCGCGGAGGCGGCGCTTCGTCGCGTTCGCGCGGAGCAGGGGCATCCGTCCGCGGCGGATCGCGCGGTGGCGGGTCTTCGCCCGCCGCAGCCGAACGAACGGCCAGCCAACCTACGACCATCGCCACCAACAAACACGGCAATAACCATTTCAGTCGCATCGAAAACACTCCTGTTCTCAGAAGTTGGTTCCTTCGAGATCCCAACGAAGCTGGTCCAACCGGTCCGTCAATCCGCTGGACTGAGCCAGCGCGCCATACTCAATTTGCGCGGTCGCCTCGGCTGCCGCCGCGATCATCTCGTCGAGCTGGTCGTCCCAGGCCAGTTGATCGCCGATTTCGGCCGGATGGTCGGCCGACGCGATCGGCTCGACCGGCTCACTTGCCGTTGTCGCCACGGCACGGCTGGGTTCGTGGGCAACCGGCTGCGTTGCTTCCGAATCTGGCGCAGTCGGTTCCACGGCCGTCGGTGTGCTTGGTGCTTGAGAAGATTGAGAAGAACGCGCCACCGACGTGCCACCGGCCGCGCCCGATTGCGGATGCTGCGACTGGGGGTTCTCCGTGGCGGCGATCTCCGCCGGTGCGCCCTGGGGGCCTTTGGAGGCGGGCTGATACCATCGCGTAGCCGCCCAAAGCACGGCCACCAACACAAGCGCCGCGGAGAACGCCCATTGCAGCCGGCGCCAACGCGCCGATGAGCTTGCCGCCTCCCTTCGGCCCGAATGCGCCGAGGCCGGCTCGGCCGCCGGTTCGAGCGATCGCGGCCGGGGCAACTCCTCGGGCGTGCGCGATGCCAGTTCCTTCAGCGCGGCCGGAACCTCGCCCGGGGCCATCCCCGCCTGTTCGATCAACGTGCCCAGCGCCAACCAAGCCGCCCGAAGCTGCTCTTCGTCGGGCCCCTTTGCGCCCGAGGGCGCGGCCGAGCGCGGTGCGGTGGCCGATTCGATCAGCCGCCGCAGCTCGGCATCATTGTGTTCATTGTGCGACTGGGTCATGGCATGAATTCCGCTAATTGCTTGCGAAGCGACTCCAACGCCCGGCGGCAGTGGCTCAGCGCGGTGTTCAACGGGCAGCCCAACGTCTCGGCGATTTCATCGAAGGAGAGCTGCCCGTAGTAACGCAGGAACAGCACCCGTTGCTGCACAGGGGTTAGTTCGGCCAGCGCGCCGTCGAGCCGGGCGACCGCCTCTGCTTGGGCCAACTGCCCGGAAGGCTCGCCCTGCCCCGATTGCGGCTGGAGTTCCTTCCATTGTTCGTCCGACACGGTAACCTCGCGCTGCCGCCGGCGGCCGTGGTCGCACGCCAGCCGGTCAGCAATTCGGAACAAGTACGCCCGAACGCGCCCTTGCTCGCGGTAACTGCCGCGCCCCCGCCACGCCCGCAGGAACACCTCCTGCGTCAGGTCGTCGGCGGACGCCGCGTCGCGGAGCATGGCGAACAGGTATCCGCGCACGGCCGCACCGTGCTCGCGGACCCATTCCGCGAAGCTCTCGGCAGACGTGGCTGTCGTCGTCTTCGCAGGCGTCATCTGGAACTCTTAACGCGGCAACGGGCCAGTTATTGCAGGCCGGGGCGAAAAAACGATTCCCCGCAGCGAGAGGGCGGCGAACCCTTCAGCCCGACGCCCGCCGCAAGCCACACGACCCAAAGCTATTACGAAGCGGGCGCAGCCGACCGAGCGCCATTTCGCGGGCCCCACGGCCGCCGATGCGCCGCCGAGACAAATGCGGACGATATAACCTGTTTGCCGGAAGGGCGTTGCGCCGTGCCGCCGGTCAGCCGGCAAGCGACGTGCCGCGGCGGCCCGAGGCCGTCTCGACCACCCCCGGCGGCGTTTCGCCCCGTGCAAACGCGGCGATGTTCTCCACCGTTTGCCGGGCGATGGCCTCCAGCGCCGGCCGAGTGAAATAGCCCTGATGCCCGGTGATGATCACATTGGGGAAGGTCAGCATGCGGGCGAACACATCGTCTTGGATCACCTGGTTCGACAAGTCTTCGAAGAACAGCTCTTCTTCTTCCTCGTACACGTCGAGGCCGACGGCCCCGATGTGCCCGCTCTTGAGCCCGCGGATGACCGCCTCGGTATCGACCAGCTTGCCGCGGCTGGTGTTGATGAGCATCACCCCCGGCTTGGTCAGGCTCAGGCTGTCTTCGTTGATGATCCGATAGGTGCCCGGGGTGAGCGGGCAGTGGAGAGTGATAATATCCGACTCGCGGCAGAGATCGTCGAGTGCGACATAGCGGGCGCCCAACGCCTCGACCTCCGAATTGCGAACCAGATCGTAGGCCAGCAGCCGGCACTCGAAGCCGGCTAAGATTTTGGCGACGATCGCGCCGATCTTGCCGGTGCCGATGACGCCCACCGTGCGGCGAAACAATTCGGCCCCCAGCAGCCCTTCGAGGTTGAAGTTGCCTTCGCGCACACGGTTGTAGGCCTTGTGCAATTTGCGATCGAGCGAAAGCATCAGCGCCACGGTCAGCTCGGCCACGGCATGGGGCGAATAGGCGGGCACGCGGGCGACGACCACGCCCAACCGTTCGGCCGCCGCCAAATCGACGTTGTTGTAGCCCGAACACCGCAGCGCCACCAATCCTACGCCCATTTCGTGCAGAACGCTGAGCGCCGGCTCATCCACATGGTCGTTCACGAACACGCACACCGCCCGGCACCCGCGGGCCAGCGGGGCCGTCGATCCGTTCAGCCGCGTTTCGAAGAAGACCAGTTCGATGTCGCTTCCCTGGGCGGCAGCCCGAAGAAATTCCTCGTCGTAGCTCTTGCTGCTGAAAACGGCGATCTTCATGGCAAGGAAACACTATTGCTGCGAATGTTGCCCGCTTGGAACGGCTTCTCTCAGAATCGTAGCCGATCCGGCAAGCGACCGCGCAGCCCCAGCGCCGAAATAGCGATCCAAGAAAGACACCGGCCCCCCCGATGCCTCGGCACGAGCACGCCTCCGAAAGAGGCGGCGCGAGGTCGATCTCGGAACGGTTCCTCGCAGCACGCGAGCTTGCCGGTTGCCTTGGTCCAGTCGCCGTTGGCGTTCTAGCTCGACGCCTTCTCGCCCCGCAACCGTTTGAGCAATGCGATTTCGGCCGTGACGATGGTCTTAGCTTCCTCGGGCTGCTTTTTGCCGAGCGACTCATTCTCGATGCACAGATCGCCGCGGTAGTTCGCCCGGCGCAAAATGGCAATCACCTTGGCGAAATCAATGTCGCCTCGATCGATCGGACAGTGATACTCCGAATACTTGTAGCCCATCGGGCGCTGCTGTTCGCGGAGTTCTTCCGGATAAGCGATGCTCTTGCAGTGGGTGTGAAAGACCCGCGAGGCGAAGCGCTCGTAAATCGCATAGAGCTTGCTGAGCGGATGCCCAAACCAGTAGAAGTTGGCCGTATCGAGCGTCAGGCCCAGCCGCGGAGAATCGACGCGGCGGAAAAGCTCGTCGAGGAAGTCGGGATCGTTGGTCGTGTTGCCGTGATTCTCGATGCCGAATCGCACCGGCAGCTCGGCCGTAGCCTCGATGATTCGCTTCAAGGCGTCTGCCGCCTGCGGCAGAAAGGTCTGACGATCGAGCTTCTCGGGCACTACGTCGATGCGAATGACGGGGCAACCGATGGCGGCCGCCGCTCGCGCCGCCCGCTCGGTCCACTGCACCTCGACGTCGGGCCGCGATGCAAAGCGATTGTGCATGCACAGCGCCGCCACGCTCACTCCGGCCGCCCGAGCGTCGGCCGAAAGGCGGTCGGCCTCTTTGCCCGAGGCCAGCGAATACTTGCCTTCGGGACGCGGCAGCCGGGGCAGTTCGAGCTGCTCGTTGATTTCCACCTCGACGGATTCAGCCCCAATCGCTTTCAGGCCGGCCCAGCAGTCGTCGGCCTTCAACGGGCCGAGCATCGCATCGCGCATCCCCACCGGCCAACGGCCCGCCTCCTCAGAAGGCGCGGCGGCCCAGACCGACACAGGTCCGGTTTTCACAGAAGCGGCGGCCGCGGCCGCCAAAGCACCGCCGAGAAAACCGCGACGACGGAACTGCTGCGGGACAACTCGCTGAGAAGACGAATCCATCGAAACCATCCTTTCGGTTCTGTGGTGACACGCGATGCATACTGGCTGGTAAGTCGCTGCCAAACCGGCAGACCAATTCGCAATTCAGCCTCACCTTACCGAAGACCACCAAACCACCCAAACCAACATTCTGCCCGATTGTTGGCTATTATCAGCTCGTTAGCAATCTTCAACGCGATGGCGAGGGACGGCGGGCCTTGGAGCCGGTCGGCGGCTGGGAACGATGCGCGGGGCTGGCCGACTGGGCGCGCGGCCGCGGCCGAAGCAACGGCTCGGCGATGCCAGACGACAGGTCGAAAAATGTAACCGACGCTTCGCCTTTACTTTACGTCGCAGGCATTCGGAGGGGAAGGGTTTGTACGGCCGCCGGCAACTGCCGGGAGCGGTTTGGCCTCGAATCGTCGATCTCGGCGGATTGTCGGAGGATTCGGCTCCGATTATACTGTTCGGTTTAGACTTTGCCGATCGGACGACCGATTGGCCGGCGGTTCCGGCGAACCTAATGCTATGCGATTTGCGTTGATCGATCGAATCGTCGAGTTGACGCCTGGCGAGCGAATCGTCGCGATCAAGACTTTGACGCTTTCGGAAGAGTACCTTTGGGACCACTTTCCCAACTTCCCGGTGATGCCGGGGGTGCTCATGCTGCAAGCGATGACCGAGGCGGCCTCGTGGCTGATCCGCGCCACCGACGATTTCGCCCAAAGCATCACGGTGCTCCGCGAAGCGATGAACATCAAGTTCGCCCAGTTCGTCGAGCCGGGCCAAGAATTGCGCATCACCGCCGAGATCGCCAATCACGGACCGAATGAAACAACGGTCAAGGCGAAGGGCGGCGTAGAGGGCCGCACAATCGTTTCGGCCAAACTGGTACTGAAACACTACAATTTGGCCGATCGAAGCCCCGACTACACCCAGGTCGACCTTTCGCTTCGCGCGGAGTTGGTCCGCCACTTTCGCAACTTGAATCGGACTGTGCAAGTGCGGCAGCCGCAGGCGGAGGCGGGTTGAAACGACAGTCGGGCTGGGCGGCCGCTGAAAGCCGTCCTGGCAGCCAACCGCAGAACAGATCGGGCCGTCGTATCGCATGATCGGTCAGAATTCACGGTGGCGACAGCGGAGTGTCAGGGGCGCGCACTATCGAGCGAAAGATCAATGATGCGATTTGAAGGAAAGACCGTCTTAGTCACCGGCGGCAGCCGCGGCATCGGCCGAGCGGCGGTGATGCGATTTGCACGCGAGGGCGCCAAAGTGGCGTTCCTCTACCGCAGCCGGCAAACCGAAGCCGACGAACTGGCCGCCCAATTGCGCGACGCGCCCGGCGAAGTCCTCGCCTTCCAGGCCGACGTGCGCGACGCGGCTCGGGCCGATGAAATCGTCAACCAACTGCTCGACCGCTGGCAACGGCTCGATGTGCTCGTCAACTCGGCGGGAATCGTGCAAGACGGGCTGATGGGGTCGATGACCCGGCAACAATGGCTCGACGTGATTGAAACGAACCTGGGCGGCACGTACAACTACTGCCATGCCGTGACCCAGCCGATGTTGATGCAGCGCAAAGGCAGCATCATCAACATCTCGAGCACGGCCGCCGATTTCGCGGCCCGAGGACAAGTCAACTACGCGGCCAGCAAGGGCGGCATCAACAGCCTGACCCGCGCCCTGGCCAAAGAACTGGCCCAGCGCAACGTCCGCGTGAACGCCGTTGCGCCGGGCATGATTGAAACGGAAATGAGTCAGGCGGTCCGCAACTTGGCGAACGACCAGATCGTCAAAGCCATCCCGATGCGCCGCATCGGTCAGGCCGACGAAGTGGCCGCGCTGATCGCCTTCCTCGGATCGGACGAAGCAAGCTACGTCACCGGCCAGGTTTGGCGGATCGACGGCGGCCTGAGTTTGGGAAGTCACTAAATAGAGCAAGGGCAGAACAGGGAACGCGGCTTGCCGGCGTTGTGCGCGCCTTCGGGCCGATCCGTTAGGCGCGCAGCCGCTTTCTCTGGAGTGCAGACCTATTTCGCGCCGACTTCGCGTGGAACGAGTGATCGGACGCAATGCGAGAATCGCGGTCCGCGGCGCTGGTTGGCGAATCGCGCCGCTTTCGGTTCTCGGCGTTTTTTGCGGAGGGCCGGCCGGCACAGCGGCCGCCCGGGCGGAACGCGCCGATTTCCGTCGCCAACCAACGGCGGCAAAAAACGCGGAGCGAATCGGAACAGCAAACGAGAAACAGAATTCTTTCATCCATCGGGAGGTGTGTTGTCATGCCGTCGAACGAAGAGATCTTCGAGAAAATCCGCACTGCGTTGGTCGATGCCTTGGGCGTCGATGAAGAGGAGGTCCGCCCCGAAGCGACCTTGGTGGGCGATTTGGGCGCCGAGTCGATCGACTTCCTCGACATCGTCTTTCGCCTGGAAAAGGCGTTCAACATCAAAATCCCGCGCGGCGAATTGTTTCCCGAAGACATCCTCACCGATGCGAACTACGTGAAAGACGGCAAGGTGACCGAAGCCGGGCTGGCGGAAAT
>JARKPK010000107.1 GCA_029975295.1 Thermoguttaceae bacterium
GCCGCAGAGTATGGTTCCGCGCTTCAGGCCGCGACGATCGAACGGCCGGGCGATTCGGGCCCGCACCGCCGCCACACCCCGGGCCGTTCGGCCGCTTTGGCCAGTGAAGCCTTGGCGAGTGAAACCGACTGGCTCGCCGACTTGCGCACGCCTGTGGCCATGCCGTGGTTGAGCGGCTCGGTTCGGCCCACGACAGGCTCGGCGGCGGCCTCGCTTTGGGGCCGAGGCGTGTTGGGCGCCGAAGAAGCCTTGAGGATTCGCTCGGCAGGGCTGGCGTCGCGCGCGGCATCCGCGGCCGTTCTCGGCGGCTTGCTGGGGGCGAACGGGTCGGCCAACCTGCGGACGGCCGGCCCAAATGGAGCTTTCAACCCCTCGGCCGAAGATTACTCCGGCGAGTGGAACGACCCGATCGAGCTTTTGGCCACAGGCCGAGGCCGGCAGCGGGGGATATTGGATTGAGATTTGCGTGAAGCAACGTGGTCAGGGAATAATCAAAGAGCGGCGGCCAATCGTGCCGTCCGGTGCACCGGAGCCGATTCATGAGTTTTGCGTCGATGGCAAACTTTCCGAAGAGAATTGCGAACAGCGGAAGGCGGCTCGGTCATCTCTCAGGCGCATGGGGCCGTTGCGCTGCGCCGGCGGCGGTCTTCTGCGCAGTGTGGACCTCTCTTGCCGCGGTGTGTCCCTCGGTCGGTCAGGCCGCACCGGTGATCGAGGCGCACAGCTACTATCTCTTGCCCGGGCAGAGTGTGGCGGTAACAGTGACGATCTCGGGCGCGCCGACCGATTCGGCCGAGGGCGTGAACCTTTACATGCAGATCGGTTCGGGTGGGCCGCCCAACGGCGGGCCTGATGTCGGGCCGGTGTTCGCCGGCGTTCCCGACGTGGTCGGGCCGGGCACGATTTTTCATGGCAATAACCTTGGCGCGATGACCGACAGCCTTGGACCGCGGATCGTCTATGCGGGCACGGTTACCGCCTCGGGCACGGTGCCGGCCAATGGGATTCTCGGCCGAGTAACCGTAAACACGACCGCCGCCGACGTGGGCAGTTGGGCGTTGAAGTTGACGGGCGTGTTGAACACGGTCTTTCCGCCCGATGGCCTCGACACCGATTTAGCCGATCCGATCGGCAACCCGGCCGTGGTGCTCGACGGATGGCTTCACGTATGGAACTTGCACCAGATCGTTTGGAGCAAAGGCGCAAACGGCGTTTGGAGCGACGACTACGGCTGGAGCAACACCGTACCGCTGCCTGCCCACGCGCCGAACGTAACCACCGATGCGGTGATCAACACCCCGCACGTCGTGACGCTTTCGGGCGCGGGGCGAACGAACAGCCTGACGATCATCGACGGCCGATTGAACATGGCCGCCGCATCGCAGCTTCAAGTAACCGGAACGCTCAGCGTTGAAGAGACGGGCGAACTGGTCATGGCCCCGGGGGCGACACTATCGGCCGCATTGCTGGCCGCCAACGACGGCGGCCGGGTCGAGGCGTCCATTCCCCTAAGCGGCGTCGACATTGCAGTGGCCGGCGGAACGCTGCAAGCGCTTGTTGGGATCGAGGGCGGCGGCAACTTGGTCGTCGGCGGCGCGATCGACTCGTTGCTCGAAACGCCGCGCATCCGGCGATCGTCGCTGACGATCGGCACGGATGGGCGGGTGCAAATCACTTCGACGGAAGGTGCGGCATCGACCAGCGTGATCGACCTGCTGCAAATCGCCCAAGGCGACGGCTCGTTTGATTGGGCGTTGTTTGCACCTCGGGGCGTTGCGGCCGGGGACTCTGAAGGCGACCCGGCCGCCATGGCGGCGACTGTGCCCGAACCGGCTGCATGGCTCGCCGTCGTTTGCGCTGCCGTTGCGCTGTCGTTGGCCCGCGGCCGGGCGGCAATGCGACGGTCGGCCGGCAAATAGCGGCAACGCGGTCGCCATGGTCCAGGCCGGCCGGCGCGCCGTTTCTTCGGCCGTCTGTGCCGGAAGCGCCGGTTGGATCGATCGTGCGCGGCCTGCTGGATGAGACGCGACGATCACTTTCCTGAGATCGTTCGCTTCGCCCTGCCCGCGCCGGCGCTTCTTCAGTGCTAGATTTCATGGTGGGCGTCCCGTATGCAGGGACGATCTTGGCCCACCGATCTCGACTACACACGCGGAGTACGGATGATGACACGTTCCTTGATGCTGCCGGCGGTGATTGGCGTAGCGGTTCTCGGCATGGCGTTGGGGCTGTGGCTAAGCGGTTCGCTCGGCGGACCCGGATCTGCCCGCGTTCTCTACGTCAATACGAACGGGCAACTGACCGACTCGGGCTTCACCGTTGCCTCGCTGGCCGGAAAGATCAAATCGCCCGCGGCGGCCGACCTCGGTGGCGGCAAGCTGAGGCTCACCGGCCAAACGATCGAGTTTACGCTGAAGCCTTATGCCCAGGGGCACATGCTGGTCGAATCGGCCTGCACGTCGCAGACGGTGCCGATGGTGCAGCTTCAGATGACGGGCGCGCCTCGATCGGCGCCGGCGAAATTCGCGCTCGACCCGGCGATGATCTTCGCCGGCTGGCGCAATCAGTAGGCCGTTGTCGGCCCCTTGCGGGCGGCACTTTGCTTCGGCTCGGCATTCTCGATGCCGAGAGTGCCTTTCACTTGAGTTTCTTGATTTCAAAACCCGTGTTGTCCGCCACTTCGGCCTCGGCGTTGAGTTCCAGGGCCGCCGGCGCGCTGCCGCGATTCTTGTTTCCGCGAACAACGCATTGTTCGGAGGGATGGCCCGAAAGCAGAATGCCCCCTCCGGCGACGGTGTTGCTGACGATCCGCACTCGCCGCACCGGATGCCGTCCGCTGTTGCGATCGGCGTTGACATAGATGGCCGCGCCTTGCGACACGGTGATCTGATTGCCTTCGACCAATAGGCCGTCGATGCCGCCCGTCTTATAGAGCGACAAGTAGGCGTTGCCGCGGTTGTTCGTCAGCGCGCTGTCGACGATCGTCGAGTTGACGTGATCTTCGTGCATCAGGCCTTCGCCGTCGTTGATTCGGTACTTGCGGTCGGCGGCCCAATTGCGATGGACGACATAGTCGTTGCCGTCGACGACCCATCGCCAGCCGCGCATTTCGATGGCGCGGTTGTCGTTGGTGGCGCTGCCGGAGGTGATGGCTTGGCCGGTGGTCGTCGGCCGCCAAACATCGTCGGCAAAGCGGATGACGTTGTTGCGGCACTCGACGCCGTCGCCGCAGAAGCCGATGGCCATCCGGCCGGTGTTGAACACGTAGTTGTCGCGAATCACGATTCCTTTGCGGAAACCGTAAGGATGCGTTTCCGGCGTGCCGTCGCCGCCGCTGCCGCCGGGGCCGCCGATGGCATAGTGATTGATATACATGCCGGGCCGGTTGTCGTAATCGAACACGACCCCGTCGAGCGATGTCGCTTCGCGGTTGCGCCCGGTGAGGACATAGCCGTTCATGGTGAAGTTGTCGTCGCCCGAGGCCGGCAGGCGGTTGTTGGCTACGAGAATGTTCTCGCTCGCCTTCAAGTCGATGGC
Source organism: Thermoguttaceae bacterium (assembly GCA_029975295.1). GTDB lineage: Bacteria > Planctomycetota > Planctomycetia > Pirellulales > Thermoguttaceae > JARKPK01. The sequence continues at coordinate 3,538 of JARKPK010000107.1, forward strand.
GGCATGATGCCGCGCGGTGAATCGCTGCCAGGGCTTCTGGCCGATCTTCGGGTTCGGCACGGCCGGATCGGCCACCGCGGCGTTGCGAATGACGCAGCCGACGACGAAGCGGTTGCGGCCCGCGGCGTGTTGTTCGCCGGCATCGTCGCCGAAATGAATGTGCCCCCGATTGATCTGGATGTTCACCACGCCGACGTTCGACGCGGCGGCCGGATCGGCCAAGCGAATTCCTTTGAACGCGGTTTCGATCGGAGCCCCATCGCCTTCGGCCGAGAACTGATAGCGAGGAAACTCGAACCTCGTCGGCGGGCTGAACTGCGGATCGTGGGCGGAGACGGCCGCTGTGGGGTCGGCGCCCCGAAGGACGATTCCGTCGGCCAGCTGGATGGTGTCGGCGAAGCGATACTCGCCGGCGGGAAAATACACCACCCCGCCCCCGCCGGCCGAAAGCAGTCGTTGGGCCGCGGCCAACTTCTCGTCGATCGAGCCGCCTTTCATTTTGGTGACGTCAACGGCTTGGGTCCACTTCACCTGTTTGGTCCAAGCCAAGCGGTACTTGTCCAGCGGATCGTCCGCGGGCATTTCTTCGGCAAGCGCGAATTGGTCGATCGGCAGGAGCAATCCACCGATCACCGCGGATGAAGCTTGGAGCCAATAGCGACGGGAGATTTCACCGAGAGACATGTTGAACCTTGCACCGTTTTTCTTTGGGGCCGACGGCTCACACCGCGACACGGCATCTTCGTTCGAGCGGGGATTGACGATCGCAGCCCGGCCGTCGAGCGTTCAGCCTGCGCGCTTTACGTGCATTATACCGATTGTGCAAGCGGCGTGCGGCCCGGCAGTTTGGGCTATAATTTACCGTGACGTTGGTTTTCCCGGAATCGATCCGTGCGGATGAAATCGGGCCGCACGGTTCTTCGCATGTCGCAAGGTCGCGCCGCCCCTGCCGAGCGGCACAGCGGAGGGGCGGCCTGCGGGCGGCTGACGTTCTTGATCTTGTTGTTTTTACGGTGATTGCGCTGAGTTGTTTGCAGCGCGATCGGGATGTGGCAACTGGCGGCCGTGCAAAAGTGATCCGCTGTGACTGCTCCGACGCAACCGCCGAACGCGACCTCCGGACCGCCGCCCGGCCGTTCGCCCACGGGCGTTGTCGGCGCTTCGGCGCCGACGGCAGAAGCCAATAGCGGCACTGGAGTTGGGGCGGGGCGCAGTGGACTCGGCGCGGGCCAATCGGCCGTCCGCGCCGCCAACCGCGAGGCGCTGAGCACGTCGTCGCCGGCCTCGGCCGGCAGTCGAGCGCGCGCGACTTGGGCAAAGTTCCTGGGGCAGGCCATCGCTTGCGCCGTTCGGCCCTCGACGAAAACGTCGTTCGCCTACAGTGCGGTTTTTCACTTCGCCGCGCTGCTGCTGTTGGCCTTGATCGTGCCCAGACTGGTCGGCTCCGCGACAGGGATCACGCTTTCGGCGGAGTCGGAAACACCCCTGGATTTGCAATGGCTCGATGAGCCATCGGCTGTTTCCGTTGCCCGGGCAGATACGCCCATCCCGGCCGAGCAAGTGCGCGACGAACCGGTTGCTGCCGTTGAAACGGGGCCAATCACGCTGGTTCGCGTTGACGAGCAGCTTCGGGCTGAGGCCGAGTTCGGACGCCGACAGCCGCAGCCGGTCGACTGGTTCATTCCGGTCGATACGCCTTCTGGCGGCGGGGGGACCGAGGGGCGACAGGGACCGTTGAAACAATCGTTGCTCGAACAGCGCGGCGGCAATGCGCAGAGCGAGCAAGCCGTGGCGCGCGGACTGCGTTGGCTGGCCGCCCATCAACACACCGACGGGGGCTGGCGTTTCGACCACAGCAAAGGCCCGTGCAAGGGCCTTTGTCGGAATCCGGGCTCCGAAACCAGCACCACGGGCGCCACGGGCTTGGCGCTGCTGCCGTTTCTCGGCGCGGGTCACACGCATCAGTCGGGGGAGCATCAAGACGTGGTGCAGCGAGGGCTGTACTACCTGAGCACGCGCGCCGTCGTTACACCCCACGGAATTGATCTTCAGGAAGGAACGATGTACGCCCAGGCGCTGGCCACCATCGCCTTATGCGAAAGCTACGGCATGACGCGCGATCCACAACTGCGCGAATTGGCCCAGCGTTCGCTCCAGTTCGTGCTCTACGCGCAAGACCGCAAGGGCGGCGGCTGGCGCTACACGCCCGGCGAGCCCGGCGACACGACCGTCACCGGCTGGCAGTTCATGGCGCTGAAGAGCGGGCAACTGGCGGGCCTAGACGTAAGCACGCCGGCCCTGGTCCTGGCCTCGCACTTCCTCGACAGCGTGCAGGCCGAAGAAGGCGCCCAGTACGGCTACATGACGCCCGTGCCGCGGCGTTCGACGACGGCCATCGGCCTGCTCTGTCGCATGTACTTGGGGTGGAATCGGCAGCGGCCTGCGCTGGTCCGTGGGGTTGAATATCTCGGCCAATGGGGGCCCAGCGACCAGGAGATCTACTACAACTACTATGCCGCGCAAGCCCTCTGCCACTACGAAGGGCCGATTTGGGAGCAGTTCAACGCGCGGCTCCGCGACCACCTGATCGCCACCCAGGCGACCAGCGGACACGAGGCCGGCAGTTGGTTCTTCGGCAACGATCCGGGCGCGGAAAAAGGCGGTCGGCTCTACGGCACCGCCCTGGCCGTGATGACCCTCGAGGTGTACTACCGCTTCATGCCGCTGTACGATCGGCGGTCGGTCGAACGGTCCTTCTAACAGTACATCGCTCGATGGACCAAGCACGAGGGCGCCCGTTGCAGGTTTGCCCGCGATGTCGTGGTTGGGGCGCCTTGCCGTTTCGGCGTTTTGCGGCGACGTGTCGGTGCGGCGGCAAGCGCCGCCCATGGGACCCGATTTATTGATGCGTCGGGCGAGCGGCCCGCAAGAAAAGCAACCACCCTCGCCGAGTCGGGTGCAACCGGGCGAGGGTGTTCGTTTTTCTGAGCGTCGGGCCGTTCATCGGCTGTTAGCAGTGGACAGCCGAAGCGGGGCCCGATTCGACGGTACTAGTACTTGCGGCCGACGGGCGAACGATGGCTGCTCGGCACGTTCTTGAAGTCCAACCACCACCAGCCGTCGTCCCATTCCAAGGTCACTTTCCGCCATCCCAGCGGGACTTGCGGATAGGGGTAGAACGGGCCGATGTACGGCCAAGCCGACGGTGCATACTGACGCGGGTAAGTCACGGCCGCGTAGTTCGGGTGAGCGGCGTAGCTGGGCCAAGCGTAGTTGGGCACCGTGGGTTGATCGTAACGATAGGGCGCCGGACCGGCCGCCATCGGGGCGGTGTGCATCGGCTGCGGAGCGCCAACCTCGGCCGGGCCGGCCGGGGTGGGCTGACGGTAAGCGATGGGAATCGGGCGTCCTTGGGCGTTTCCGCTGCGACGAGCATTCTGCGATACGCCGGGCTCCATCGGAGCCAACTGCGGGCCGAACTGCGGCAACGCTTGCGGCGGGGCCGGCAATTGCGGTTCGATCGCCCCGACCGGTTGGATGGCGTGATCTTCCATAGCCGTCTGGTTATCGACGGCACGGGCGGCCACTTGCGGCCGCGGCATGCTCATCCGCTCGGGCAAAGGACGGGCGACCCGATCGGGCTCCAGCGCGCCGGCGGCGGGCTGAATGTTCACCGTCGTTTGCGTGCTCAGTTCGGTTCGCGCCGCGGGGCGACCCAGCCACTTCGCATCGGCCGGCGCTTCTTCCGCGCCCACCGACATGTTGTTCACCACGCGATCGACACCCGGAGTGGAGAACGCCGTTTTCAACAGCGAAGACATCTGTTCGTCGTTGCGAACGCGGCCGGTGAGCCACGCGGTGCCGTCTTGGAACTTGACGGCGATTCGCGCATCGCCCAGTTTGCCGCTGTCGCGAAGGTTCTTGGCGATCAGTTCGGCGGTTTCCTGATTGCCGGCCATGGCCACCGTGGTCATCAGCAAGCCGATTGCCGCGACCAACAATCCGTGGAAGAAGTGTCGCATCGAAATCCCTCCTCTAAGTGCCCCTTCCGTGCCCGAACTGCGACGATCGGCCTCGCCGCGCCCCCCAGGCTGGGAAAAGGTAGAAAAATACTTGTCGTCGCAACGCCGTGCCGAGACAAATCAGCCCTGTCCGACGGCGGAGTTCTGGATCATCACCCCGTAACGCCGAACGGCCTGTCAGCCGACGCTGCGAAACCATCATCAGCTCGACCGTATGCCCCATTGGACATCACCACCCCAAGTCGAGCGCCCTGTCAGGAGGTTCGATGGGCGTACGAACACCTGCGCGCGATGCTCTCCGCCTGATCCCCCCGTTAGGCAACGACCGACTCTTGGGACGGGTGCCTAGAGTATAGGTTTCGGTTATCGGTTGTGCCGACAGAAGGTTTTTTTGCGATTTTGCCGGTTTCAACGGAACGACTCAAAGTTCCGACCCTGCCGATTGTTCCGTAACCAATTCCTGTGCCGAATGTTCCGTCGTTTGCTTACCTGGATCGCTCGATCGCCGTTTTGCGCCCGATGGTCCGACGCGCAACGACGCACATGCGCATCGGTTTGCCCGTTCGCCGCCGTCTGATCGACCGCATGGAATGGTAATCGCCCGGCCGCGCGACGCGCTCGGCCCCGCAATCGCGAGGGCGGTTCGCGGGTTTCTGGGAAACTGAGTGGCCAAGAAAGAATTGCGGGCGAACGCTGCTCGACGCGGCAACGTCCGCCCGCTTCCCCCCACAGGAATCTCTCAATTGTCTTGCAACTGTCTCGGCGGCCGACGCAGCCGACAGCAGGATCGCCCAACCGGCCTTGGCGCGGTCGGCGCTGTCCGTCGCCGGCTGGTTTCTTGATCGAAGCCGGGAACGTTCGACCACCGAACGTATCGCCCCCGTCGCCGCTTGTTCCTTGCTTGCCAGCTTATTGATTGAGCACTTTCTTGACTTGTGTTTCGATTTCGTTCGACGCCACAGCACGGTTGACGACTCGACCTTGCGCGTCGATCAGCAGCGTGGTGGGCACCGTGAGAATGCCGAGCTGGTTGGCCAAGCGGCTGTCGAGTCCGCCCTCTTCCCAGATTTGCGGCCAAGTCACACGCAGCTCGGTTGCCACGGCCTGAGCGTCGCGCGCCGTCAAGTCGAGATTGATGCCGACAACGACCAAGTTGTTGCCATACTTTCGCAGCAACTGCTGAATCGTGGCGATGTCGGCCTTAGCCGGTTCGCTCCAGGTCGCCCAGTAGTGGATGAGCACCGGTTTGCCGCGGAACTTGGCCAAGTCCACCGTTCCGCCGCCCAAGGCTGGCCCGGAAAGCGCGAGCGTCTTGCCCACCGATTCGAGCCGCCATTTGGCGCCGGCGGCTTTCTGCGCCGCCGGCGAGTTGGGAAAGTTCTGCTTGATCCGCTGATACCATTGGGCGGCTGCGTCTTCCTGGCCGCTGAACTCTTGCGAAATGCCCAATTGCAGCATCGCTTCCGCCGCGTCGGGCGACTGCGGATACTCGGCTACGAATTGCTCGAGGTTCTTCAGCCACTCCGTTTGGATCTTGATGAAGTCGGGCTTGGGCGCTTGCATCGCCAGGCCGTATTCAGCCGTCAGTTGGCAGATGCGTACGTGGGCGATGATGTCTCGATCGATCTCCTTGCTGTCTTTCAGTTGATTGAACAGATCGATCAACCGCTGCGCGCCGGCGGGATAGACGCCCGACTGCACTTCGCCGCTGAGCATGTCGGCCATTTGGCGATACCAGAGGGCGCGTTCCGCGGGCGTCTTGCTCTGGTTGGCGATCTTCTGGAGCACTTCGGCGCGCTTCTCGACCAATTGGGCGCGTTGCGGAGGATTGGCCGCCCGATTCAACGATTCGTCGATCTTCTGAAGCTCCTCGATCAGCTTCTGCGTTTGCTCGGCCGGGGCGCCGGCAACCGCTTCGGGCCGCTCGGGCGCCGGCGGGGTGAAGAAGAATCCGGCCGTGGCCTCCGGCCCCGGATCGCCAAGCTGCGGCAGATCGATCACCCGCCACACCGGGCCGACCTGCACCAGCGTTCCAATTACGACCTGCTGCGCCTTGCCTTGCACGTCGACAATGGCGACCACGTGCTCGTAAACCGTCAAATCGCGGGCCGATTCCTCGGTGCCGGCGGGCACTACGCCCGGCTTGCCGCCGCTGAAATGGGCCATGCGCGCATCGCGCGGCAGGTTGTCTTGCCGAAGGACCATCGCCTTGAAGTCTTCGGTCAGCTTGCCCACCTTTTCGACGAGCTTGCCGCCTTTGGCCGCCCCCAAGCCCAGGCCCTTGCTTTCTTCGACCGTCAGAGCGATCAAAGCAAAGCGGTCGGCATCGCGTTCGGCCAAGGCCCGCACGATCTCTGCCGCCGCTTCTTCGGCCGATATCTGTTTCCAGGAATCGACCCGTCCGTCCTCGTTCTTGTCGATGCCCCATCGGGTTCCGGCCGTATGGAACCAACGATACTGATCGGGCTTGCCGTTGAAGTCGCTGTCGATATCTCGATACACCTCGATCCCGTCGCGGAAATAGCTCCATTGGTCCACCACATTGTCGCCGTTGGTGTCGACGAAGCGACGCAGCATTTGTCCCTGCCCATCTTCCACCACCCAGCCGGATCGCCCCTCGAACTGTTTGACCGAGATCTTGCACTTGGCGGCCTCTTCGGCAGAGGGAATCTCGTAGTCCACTTCAGGATTAACCGGCTTGAGCTTCAATGCCTGTTCCACCGTTGGAGTGGCCGCTGCCCAGGCGGCGTTGCCGCACCAAGCCACCGACGCTCCTACCAACACCGCCAAGAGGGTTCTACCGGTACGAACCATGGTCGATCAGTCTCCATGCCAGCGAGCTTGTCCCGCGCACCCGGCACTCACTCAGTTGCCGCGCGACCGGGACCAGCCCTGAACAAAACCACGAATAGCGAAAACGATCGCGGACGACACTCGGGGCAAGACGGCACTCGGGGCAAACGGTCGCCCGTGGGCGTCAAGCGGCCGAAGGATCGGTCGGTTGCGTTCGCCCTATCGTCGGCCGCCTGATGGCCGCCTTTCTAGTTGTTGCCGGAACGCCGATCTCCCCGTGGCGAACTCGCCGTCGGGCTCGTTCGTCACCACGAGAAATCGATACTTCTTTCGACCGTGAGTAAGAGCGAGCATGAGTAAAATGGGGCGGCTTTTCCGATTGCGCCAACATTGACGGTCAAAATGCACCCTTTTCGGCGATAAATTCGGCCGGTTGGGCCGTTCCACCGGCGGGACGGCGGGCAAGAGAAGCAGAAAGGCAGATTGGGTGGCTACCGATTGCTGAGGGCCGACGCGCGGCGAAAGCCGATGTGACAGTACCGAACCGATTGGCTGACTAGCGCTTAGAACAACCGGTCGCCGGAAGGCTGAGTTGCGGCCTCTTGATTGGCGCGGCAGGTTCTCCGGGGGTGGCGTCCGAAACGATCGGCCGCGAGGCTTTTCGAGGGCATCCCGATTCTTGCGGCCAAACGGCTTTGTGGCGGTTGCAACGCTTGCCCGACGATCAATAGCCCCGCTTTGACAGTTGGCCGATATGGTGTAAAATCATGAAACGTCGGCCGTTGCAGGCCGACGGAGCCGAGCAACGGGCGATTCGGCTGCGTTTGCTCCGGCACCCCCGAATGGTCGTCGGTCCGATTGCCAGCGTGGCGTTTTTTTGAGGGGGATTATTGGGCGCATAGCTCAGTTGGTTAGAGCGCAGCCCTGATAAGGCTGAGGTCTCAAGTTCGAATCTTGATGCGCCCACTGTTCCTTTTGTAACCTTCTGTCAGAGAACGGTTTACAAAAAGCACTTCTCTGCAAGGGCGCAGTTCCCGTAAGGGTTTGCGTCGAATCCGGTGATTCGTTTCCGATAGGTGCGGATATTGACCGCGCCGCTTTCTGCGCCTCGGTTTTGTGTTCAAGGGCGCCGGATTTTACGCCGCCTTTTCTTGGGTTATCTCCGGTTGGTCGATGGGCCCCCCGCCCACTTCCCGCGATGGCCGTCTCCATGCCGGTCTTCGCGGCTCACACCAGTTTGCGCAGATGATCGATGCTTCGAGCAGCTTGGTCTAGGGTTCCGCACTCAACGCTGAGAACGATGTCTTGGGGAATCGGACGGAGAATGGCGATCACCCGTTCCCAGTCGATCACCCCATCGCCGCAGGCGCAGCCGACGGCGGTGCCCATCACTTTGCCGCGTTCGGCGTCGGATTGCTCGACGCTGATGTCTTTGGCGTGCATGTGGACCAATCGATGCTTGATCCGGTCGAGCCAGGCGATCGGGTCTTCGCCGCCGAGGTAGGCGTTGCCCGTGTCGAAATTTGCGCCGACGACGGGCGAATCGACCAGGTTGAGGATGCGGTCGTACTTCGCCGGAATCAGCGAGTAGGTTTGGTGCATTTCCAGCCCCAACTTGATGCCGCGGGGCGCACAGACTTTCACGGCTTCCATGATCGAGTAGCGGATCAGGACAAAATCTTCTTCCTCAGTCGTCCAGGGCTGCTTGTGGCCTTCGTGGGTATTGATCACCGGGGCGCCGCACTCGGCCGCGTAGCGAGCCGCCTGTTTGAGATACTCGACGGCGATCTCGGGCTTGGAAAGCTGGCTATGCGACGACAGAGCGGAGAGCTTTAGGCCGTGCTTCTCGCACGCCTGGCGAATCCGCAAGGGGTCGTCGAGCATTGAGACACTATGGAAATAGCGGGCTTCGCTGAGCAGCTCTCGGCCCCAATGCACCATTGGCTCGATGTACTCGTAGCCCAATTCGGCGGCGAACTGCACGCCCCACTCGAACGACTTGTGCGACGTCCGCACCGCTTCCAAGTTCAGACCGATTCCAATCTTTCCCATGATATGCTCCTGATTTGTGTGCTTTGCGTTGGTTGAGGCGGCTCACCGAGCCGCGAGAAGACAATCGATCGTCGGCGTCGGGGCGAGCCCGTCGGGCGGGGCTCGCGCAGGGCTATTGATCCTCAGATGGACAAAGTCGAGTTCGGCTCACGTCGTTCCCATAGTGGAATGCGGCGTCCCGTGGGCCGGCCGTTCAACATTGCTTTTTGCAGCACAGTCAATGGGGCCGTGCAAGGGAGAAAGCGGCCGCGAATGCATTGAAGCGGCCGCCAACGCGCTTTACCCGCGTGGGCCGCGTTCGGTTGTTCCCAGTTTCACTCCGCCGATGTCTTCGGCGGCGGAATGCCGGTCGGGCGAACCGGCTCAAATGGTTTCCGGCAGCAGGTACGGTTTGCGTCGCGGCCGATCGAGGTGGCGATCGGCCTCGGCGTCGCCGATAAAATGCTCGGCGACCGGATCCCACTTGAGCTTGCGATGCGTCCACCGCGCGATATTGCCCAAGTGGCACACGGTGGCCGACCGATGTCCGATTTCGATGTCGGCATTGGGGCGTTGGCGCGTTTTGATGCAGGCCATCCAGTTCTCCACGTGGCTTTCTCGATTCTTGATGCCTTCGAGGGCCTTTTGCGCCAACTCGGGCGGATCAGTGGTGAACTTCCCGCGGTCGATCACGGCCACGCCCTTTTCGCCGTGGACAATTCCGCCGAAGCTGGGGGCCGTTGGCGCGGGCTTGCCGGGCTGCTTGCCGAACGTTTCGTCCATGACGAGGGTTACGCCGTTGGCATAGCGCCAGAACACGGCCGGATTGCTGCACTGGATGTTCGGGCGAGCGTTCGACTCGGGCTCGGTGATTGTCGGCGGATTGAACTTGTCGCCCTCGACCCAGATTTCCGTTGGGCCCGATTCGTCCATGCCCAGCGCCCATTGGATCATGTCGAGTCCGTGGGCGCCCCAGCCCGTCATTTCGCCGCCCGAGTAGGGATAGAACGACAGCCAGCCCGGTTTGCCGCGCGGGATATACAACTCGGGATGGTACGGAACCACCTCGGCCGGACCGCACCACATATCCCAGTCGAGGCCGTCGGGGATGGGCTGCCCGGGCAAGCCGCAGTGGAATGGGCTGGGGTAGCGCATGGTGATGATCTTCGAGATCTTTCCCAGGCCGCCTTGCCGAATGAACTCGCAGGCGACGCGGCAAATCTCGGTCGATCGTTGTTGGCTGCCCACCTGGAAAACCCGACCGTATTTCCTCGCGGCTTGGACCATCAAGCGGCCTTCGCGGATCGTCAGGCTGACGGGCTTTTCAGCAAAAACGTCTTTGCCTGCTTGGCAGGCGTGAATGCAGATGATTGCGCGCCAATGCTCCGGCGTGGCCGTGACGATGGCATCGACATCTTTGCGTTCGAGAAGTCGGCGGTAGTCTTTCACCGCCACGCCGCCGCCCAGCTCTTTGCATTTCTGTTCGGCGCGAGGCAGGTTTACGTCGGCAATGCCGATGAACCGCCCTTCCGCCGCACGAACCGCTCGCGTGAGCACGCCCGTGCCCTGACGCCCGATGCCGACGCCCGCGACTCCGATGCGGTCGTTGGCTCCGGGCTGCCCGTCAGCCGCCAAAACACCGCTGGGAACCATATAGGGCGCGGCAACGGCCGCCGCGCCGGCAATAACGCCGCGTTGAAGAAACTGGCGACGGGAGTGTTTGTTGGGCTTGTTGCTCATGAGAAGTTCCTTTGTTCAACGGCGGTGGGAGATTCGAGCGACTTCTGGTTTGTGGTGGTCGCTTTGTGGCGGAAATCAAGCGAAAGTGGAAACGGCCCGTGCCAAAGCGCGATCGGCCCGAGGCCGCGCCGGGGCGTTTGGCTCAGTCACGCTGCTCAAACGCCTGTTGCAGCAACGCCTGTTTGCACCAGCGGACCCAACAAAACGCATTCCCTTGGGATCGCCAATGCGAACGCCTGTCGGCTTTGCACCGCTGGGGGCAGCGTCCGAGCTTGCAGGCCGCCCCATGTGTCGGCATCGGGCGACTGCTTGCAGGCTTTGCCGCGACCATTATCATGGCCAAGAGGCAACGGAATTGCGAGGGTCTTTTGCGCAAAACGCCGGAGTTTTGCGCACCACCCGGAAGGGCCGGTGTTGTCCGCATTCCCGCCGGCTATGCCCGCTGCTGCCCGTTGGCTTGCCGTGCGCGTGCTTGTGGGGCGGGAAGTCCGGGCGATTTGGCGGCAGTGAGACCGCGGCGATCGATCTTCCAGCATCCGCGAGAGGCAGACACTGATGGCGTCTTGGAAAAGAACCAAGCCGGTTCGGCACGTGGCATTGGTCTATCCCGTTTCGGTGCCGTGGATGGCATTGTTCATGCGCGGTGTTTCCGACTACGCCGAGCAACGCGGCGGCTGGCTGATCACGGCCAGTCCGCCGGCGCTGAATTGGGCCGGTGAAGAGCCTCTTTCGTTGGCCAGCCTGCGGGGTTGGCCGGGCGACGGCGTGATTGCCGCCATCACCAGCCGCGACGAACTGCAGGCCGCGAAACGCCTGGGCAAGCCGATCGTGAACATGGCGGCAACGCTGCGCGAGGCCGGCTTTCCGCGGGTGATGCCCGACCATTTCGGCATGGGGCGGCTTGCGGCCGAGCACCTTTTGGAACGCGGCTTGCGCCGTTTGGCGTATTACGGCGTGGCCGGCCTGTGGTTCTCGCAACAACGTCGCGCCGGGTTCGTCGAGCGTGCGCGTCAGGCCGGCGTGTCGTGCACTGTGTTGGAATCGCCAAGGCATCCCGACCCGCGGCAGTCTTGGCCGCAACGCATCGCCCCGTTGACCCGATGGCTGCAACAGATGCGTCCGCCCGTCGGCTTGCTGGCGATGCAAGACTATCGGGCGCGGGCGGTAATGGACGAGTGCCAGCGACTGGGCCTTGAGATCCCGCACGACGTGGCCGTGTTGGGCATGGAAGACGACCCGACCATTTGCGAGTTCTGCCGGCCGACGCTTTCAAGCGTCTCGCGCAACGGTTGGCGTTTGGGCTACGAAACCGCCGCGTTGCTCGATCGTTTGATGGACGGGCGTTCGCCCCCGCCACACGACATCCTGGTGCCGTCCGACGGCGTCGTGGCACGGCAATCGACCGACACCGTGGCCGTCGAAGACGCTCATGTGGCCGCCGCCGTGCATTTCATCCACGATCACCTGGGCGAGCCGTTCGGCGTTGAACGCGTCGTGCAGGCCACCGCGATTTCGCGGCGCCAGTTGGAGATCCGCTTTCGGCGAGTGCTTGGATGCACCCTGCACGACTATCTTTGCCGTGAACGGATCGAACGCGCCAAGCGGCTGCTGGGCAGCGCCGAGCGGATCAAGTTCCAGCAGGTGGCCGCCGCCTGCGGACTGCAAACGGCCGAACGATTGCGATTGGTCTTCAAACGCGTTTGCGGCCGAACGCCCCAACAATACCGCCTCAGCGCGTTTTCCAACACCGTTTGGAATCGAGACCGCGCGGCGCCCGACTAACGCACCGCCGAGCCCCCATTTGTGCCTGACAAGACGTGCCGGCCGGTGTCGGCGGTTGGAGCCGGGTTTGCCGACCACGCCCCGCGCGATGTGCGCGGTTTCGCTGTTGCGCAAGGATGCTCGTGTGCTTGCATCGCCGAGCGTTCCAACGCAGGCCGAGGCCATTTGCGTGTTTGCAGCCTTGGTGCGCCGCGGGCGACCATCCTCGTCAAAACCGCACGACAAGGCTACCATGGTTTGGGTGCGGACGCTCGATCAGCCGCGCGGGCGTGAGGCAGTGTCGCAGTCGCATGGGTTCGTTGGTGCAGAACAGGAACAGGGCAGTCGATTGGGACGAATTGCGGGAGTGGATTTCGGAAACGTTCGCATCGGGATCGCCATTAGCGATCCTGGGCATTCGATTGCCAGCCCATGGAAGAACCTTGCCCGACGCGGGGTGGCGCACGATGCCGAGGTTTTTCGTCGATTGGTTGCCGAGGAGCAGATCGAGTTGTTCGTGGTTGGTTTGCCGGTGCATTGCGACGGCCGCGAGAGCAAGTCGTCGCAACAGGTGCGTTCTTTCGCCGCGTGGCTGGAAAAAGAGACGGCCGTGCCCGTGGTGTTCTTCGACGAACGATTCACCACGGTGGAAGCAGAAGGGCTGATGCTCTCGGCGAACCTTTCCCGCAAGTCGCGCAAAGAGCGGCGCGACATGCTTGCAGCCCAAATCCTGCTGACCTCGTATCTTCAATGGCGACGAGCCAACGCCGAGGGCGTTGACCCGGGGGATTCCCCCGGCGCCCTCGACGCTCATTGATCGGTGCGAAGCTGCGGGCCATACCGGCGCAACAAAGTTTGGGGTGAACGATGGCCGACCGTCTCGTTTTTGGCTGCGGGTTTCTCGGACGCGCAGTGGCCAAGCGTTGGGCGGCGCGCGGCGACCGCGTAATTGCCGTCACGCGATCCGATGCGCGCCGCGAAGAATTGGAATCGCTCGGCCTGATCCCCTTGCGGGCCGATGTGACCCGGGCGGAAACGCTGGTCGATCTGCCCGAGTGCGAGACGGTGCTTTATGCCGTCGGCTGGGATCGCCGGACAGGGCAGTCGCGGCACGCCGTTTATGTTGAGGGGCTGAAGAACGTCGTCGAACGGCTTCCGCCGCCGAAGAAGCTGCTTTTTGTGAGCTCAACAGGGGTTTACGGCCATGCCAACGGCGCTTGGGTGGACGAAACCAGCCCGTGTCGTCCCCGCCGCGAAGCCAGCATTGCGATCTATGCGGCCGAGCAGTTGCTCAGCCGGGGCCTGCTGGCAACGCGAACCGTGATTCTGCGCATGGCGGGCATCTACGGACCGGGGCGAATGTTGCGCGCGAGCGAACTGGCAAGTCGATCGGCCATGCCCGTGGCCAAAGACTCATTTCTCAATCTGATTCACGTTGAAGATGCGGCTGAGATCATTGCGGCCGTGGCCGACCGCGTGGACCCGCCCGAGCTATTCAACGTGGCCGACGGGCAACCGGCAGATCGCCGCGAGTACTTTTCGTTTGGGGCGGAGCTTCTAGGGCTTCCGCCGCCCCAATTCATCGAGCCGGAAGCGACCGCGGGCTCTCAGCGGCACGACGGCGAGAACAAGCGGGTTAGCAGCCGTAAGTTGTTCACGCGGTTAGACATAAAACTCCGCTACCCCACCTATCGAGAGGGCTGGACCGCCACCGGCGCGCGCTGAACCGACCGACGTTCCTTTTCCATCAAACCGCGGGAAATGCGGAGCGGCTCAGGCAAGCGAGACGCGCAGTGGGCTGCTTCGCTGTGCGGACGCCTATTGGCCTCATCGTTCGGACCTGTTCATTTGCCGGCCTGCAACGCTTGGATCGCTGGCGAGGGAAATGCCGAACCTGCGGATTGTGGCGGATATTCCTTCAATGCCGACCGTTCGCCCTGCCGATGCACTATTGGGGAAGAGGGCCCGTGCGCAACGGCGGCCGCCAGGGCTTCGCCGGGCGGCGTATCGCAAGGGATTGCGCGGGGCGAGTGTTGGGACGACCAGCGGACCATTCTGCAAGGCGATTGTCATTGGTCGCCGGTCCGAAATGAATCAAAGGGGGGATGCCATGATCCGTCGAATCGTTTGGGCTTTGTTCTGTGGGGCCGCTCTGAGCACGGCCTTCTCGGCCGACCGAGCCGAGGCGCAACAGGCGTTCAACCGCCAATGGGGGCGAACGTACAGCACCCAAGACTGGAACCGGTTCTACCACTATCCTTACGTCTATTACCCGCAGAACTTCTGGGGCGAAGACTATTACCGCAGCAGCGAAGACATGTACTACCGCTATCCGCCCGAGATGCGCGTGCCGGTGTACAACAATGCCTGGCAGAACTACTACCCCGATGCTCGGCGATACCATTCCGGGCATCACTTCAATCTCGACGTCTTCTAGAGCGGACTGGATTGTCGCAGCCTTGCCGCAGTGGGCCAAATCGCACGCCGGGCAGGGCGACCATCCTTGAGCAACAAACGGCGGCCCGACTTCGTTGTCGGGTCGCCGTCGCCCTTTCTTGCGTGCGGGAATAGCGATCGCAACGCTCGCCCCCCAACATATTGGGGGCGAGGTGCAGGATTCGTCAACCCGTGACGGTACGCTCGCTAAAGGGGGGTTGCCAAGTAGTCCGATCAGAAAAATAATGACCGATTAAGGTCGAGGGGCTTGCCCCGAGACCAGACGCCCTTCGTAGGTCCCTGCCCCGCCTACGGAGGGCTTTTTTGTTGTTAGCAACTCCTTGCTTATTGATCGAAGGCAAGCATCACCGACGACCCGCCATCGCCAACGGGTTGGTTTTGATAACACCTCGTCGCTTATTGATGAAGGCTTCTCGCCGACTGCGTTCTGGCTGGCGACACTGCGTTCCGGCGGACGCCCGACCACGGCGCTGTCTTTTGGTGCCGCGCGGTGAGTGTTTGTGGAAGCGGTTGCTGCTGGCATCGGGGGCGAATAATCTCGTCCCGCAATGCCGGCCGCGAGCAAGTGCCACCGCGCGGCAGCGGGTTGCGGTGATCGGCGTGCGGCCCGGCGAGGTTCACTGTTCGGTCGGTTCGTTGCCGAACAAGGCCGCTTTCTGAGATCGTTTCCTTCTTGACTGACGTTGCAATCGACCCGCAGGCAACCGGCTCGGACGTTTGGGGCGGTTTGGGCTTGCGGACAACGGCTGTTTCTGGTTGCGGCGTGTGGTAGAATCGTCAGCGAGCGGGGAGGGCGTTTGTTGATTGCCGGAGTAAGTGGGGCGACTGGGCCGAGTTGCGCGAGGCCGGCGTGGCGGCGGAAGCCGACCCGGCGTCTGCTGTCGGCCTGGGGATCGATCGACGCCCGGTATCGAGTTCTCGCCCCACGGGAGAGAGGCGACGGCGGCCGACCGTTGGCCTCGCGCGGCGTTGCTCAACCCGCACTGCCTCTGTTTTTCGGCGACGTTCTTCAGAAGTGGGAGTTCCAGTCATGCTGCGCCGAGTTGCCGTTTTCTCCGTGTTTTCGATGGCCGTTGCCGGCGTTTCGTTGTTGGCTGCCGCCGAACCGTTCGACTTGGACCAGTTCCTCGGGGAGCTTGAAAAATTTGGTCGCGAGAATCGTCGCCTGAACGTGCCTGCCGATCACGGCCGTTACTTGCAAACGATGGTCGAGGTGAGCAAAGCGCAGCGCGCGTTGGAGATTGGCGCTTCGAACGGCTATTCGGGGTTGTGGATCGCCCGCGGCCTCCGCCAAACCGGCGGGAAGCTGATCACCATCGAATACGACAAACAGCGCGGCGGCGAGGCCAAGGAGAACTTTGCCAAGGCGGGAATGAACGACATCGTCACCTTGCACATAGACGACGCCTTCAAAGTGATTCCGCAGTTGGAAGGCGAGTTCGATTTCATCTTTTGCGACGCTTGGAAGCCCGACTATCTGAAGTTCTTCGAGCTGACGTTCCCCAAACTGAAGCCGGGCGGGCTGTTCCTCGCGCACAACGCCGTGCGGCAGCCGGCCGAGATGAAGGACTTTCTCGATACGGTGAAGAGCCATCCGCAGTTGATCACCACGATCGTGCAAATCGGCAACGACGGGTTCGCCGTTTGCTACAAGAAGCCCGCCGCCCCGGGCAAATGACGCTCGATCCGCGGGCAAACAGTGCGACTTCGCGACCAACGGCCGTCGGCGGGGGCGGCCTGCGAATTCTCGGTTTTGCCGCAGTGCTGTTGTGCCCCCGATGAGTTGGTCGGCCCCGAGCGGCCGGCAGCAATGATTTCGAGCTGGAGCAGACGTGGGCAAGGCGGCAAGGCTGCCTGAAGAGGATGCGACTTCAGCGGTGAGAGCACACGCGTCGGCGATACGGATATGGCGACGGAAGCGATTGGGACTGTGAAAAGACGCGGGATGTCTCAAGGGTTGAGCGTTGCGAGCGCGTCGTGCGCCCGCGACCTTAGCCCTTGGGTTCCTGAGGAACTTCGCTCGATCGTCCACCCTTAGACGGCGATCCCGGCCATTGCCAAGGATGCTCGCCTGATGGGCGTCATCGGTGACGCGGTACGTTCGATTCCGACGACGCACGAACTGTTTCTTGGGGATGCGCGTTCGTTGGGCGGGCTTCCTCGCGGCTCGGTTCACTTGGTCGTCACGTCGCCGCCGTATTGGACGCTCAAGCAGTATCGCCGCACGGAGGGCCAGCTTGGCCATGTCGCGGACTACGAGCGTTTTCTGGCGGAATTGGACCGGGTTTGGACTCATTGCTTCAGCGCGCTGGCGCCCGGCGGGCGTTTGGTTTGCGTCGTCGGCGACGTTTGTCTGTCTCGACGCAAGAACGACGGGCGCCATACCGTCGTTCCTTTGCACGCGTCGATTCAGGAGCATTGCCGTCGCATCGGTTTCGACAACTTGGCCCCGATTATTTGGCACAAGATTTCGAACGCAGCCTATGAGGTGGACAACGGCGGCGCCGGCTTTCTCGGCAAGCCTTACGAACCGAACGCCGTGATCAAGAACGACATCGAGTTCATCTTGATGGAACGGAAGCCGGGGGGCTACCGAAAACCATCGCTGGCGGAACGGGTGCTGAGCGTGATCTCGACCGATGACTACCAGCGATGGTTTCAACAGATATGGACGGGCCTGACCGGCGCGTCGACTCGGTCGCACCCAGCGCCCTATCCGGTTGAGTTGGCGGAGCGATTGATTCGGATGTTTAGTTTTGTGGGCGACACGGTGCTCGATCCCTTTTTGGGGACTGGCACCACGAGCGTGGCGGCGGCCCGCTGCGGCCGCAACAGCATCGGCTGCGAAATCGACGCTCACTATTTCAACATGGCCGATCGTCGGCTCCGTGAAGAGACCGGCGGATTGTTCTCGACTGTCCAAATTCGCACACACGAAATTCCATCGAGCAGAGAAGATGCCGAA
>JARKPK010000109.1 GCA_029975295.1 Thermoguttaceae bacterium
GCCGCAGAGTATGGTTCCGCGCTTCAGGCCGCGACGATCGAACGGCCGGGCGATTCGGGCCCGCACCGCCGCCACACCCCGGGCCGTTCGGCCGCTTTGGCCAGTGAAGCCTTGGCGAGTGAAACCGACTGGCTCGCCGACCTGCGCACCACCGGCTTCGCCACGATACCCACGGCAGCCCGGGATCGCGCGTCGGCATGGTCGGGCGCCACGACGGCTTGGTGGTCGGAAACGGACGCGAGCGGCTGGCTTGCTGCGCGAGCCCGGCTCTTGTCGCCGATTCGTGAGGAGACTCCTCGTCGAGATCTTCAGCCGACGATTCTTGCACCTCGATGGAGCGGGTTGGAAACAGGTTGAGCGGAAAGGCGATGGTCTTTCCGTCGTTCGGTGAATGGTTCCGGAAAGCGACTCGGCCCGAAGCTCGTCCTGCTGTTCCGCTCTTGTTAAAGCGGCATGGGATGGACCTCGAGCTGCGCGGACTGGTTACCGCCAAGTGCAAAGCCGAGTTGCGAGGGCCGTTGTGAGCAACTCGGGTTCTTCGACGGGTTGCGCGGATAGACCCCGTCTCCATGTCCAGCCGCAGCGGAAAAGTGCGCAATTCTATCTCGACAACTGCGCAGCGCTATTCGGCCGACGCCGGCCGGGAACGGCCCGGACGGGCTCAAGAAAACGGCGTTTTTCTCGCTGTGACGAGACGGTTGAACCGTTGCCGGCATGCCGTGGGCGGCCATGCTTGCGGCTTCTATCGAAGCGCGCCGGATGGTAGAACAGACAGGCCCGCGTTGGGACGCAGTTCGAAAGGGTCTGTTCCCTTGGGAAAGGCGCCGGCCTCTTCCCGCGAAGCGAACAGCCGATTGCGAGCTGCCTCAACGCAACCGAGTTCGAAGAAGGGGCGGCATCAACGGCCCGAAGTGGTAATCCGGTTTCCTGCCTGCCGTGGAGAAGAGACATGCTCGAACAATCCCTTCCGCTGCGCCGCCTGCAATGCGGGCTGGTCGTTACGATCGTTGCCCTGACGGCGTTTCTGACGACTGGCGTTGGAGCCGGCGCCGATCCGTTGCCCCAGCCCCCGTCCGCGCCGAGCAGGTCCGATGCGCCGCACGGCGATCTGCCCACATTGAAAGGGGCGTTCACGAACTACTTTGTGATCGGCATGGCGGGCGACTTGCCCGGCAACTACTCCGAGCGCGAACTGGCCCTGGTCCGCGAGCAATTCAACTCCGCGACGCCGGAGAACTGCATGAAGCCCGGTTTGGTGCATCCGAGCGAAGACCGTTGGCGATTCGAACGGACCGACGCTTTCGTGAACTGGTGCGTGGAGAACAAGATCGCTGTTATTCACGGCCATACGTTGCTCTGGCATCACCAAACGGGCGACTGGTTCTTCGAAGGAGGCGAAAAGGCGGTGGTCGTCGAGCGCATGAAAAAGCATATCGACGGTTTGGTGGGGAGGTACAAGGGAAAGATTCACAGTTGGGATGTGGTGAACGAAGCCATCAACGATGGCGGCAATCCTCGGACGGGCCAAACCGAGAACCTTCGCAATACCAAGTGGTTGCACGTTGTCGGTCCCGAGTATCTGACGCTGGCGTTCCAATTCGCCCACGACGCCGATCCGGCCGCCAAGTTGTACTACAACGACTATGGCATCGAGGCCGGCCCGAAGCACGCCAGTTCGATGGTGCTGTTGCGCCGTTTGCTGAAAGAAGGAGCGCCGATTCACGGCGTCGGCATTCAGGGCCATTGGAGCACCAGGCACATCCCCTACGACGCCCTCGATCGATCGATTGCCAACTATGCTTCGCTGGGGCTGAAAGTCGCTATCTCCGAGCTCGATGTAACCATCGCCGGCGCCTCGGGCGGTCAGCTCGAGCCGCCGGGCGGCGGACGCGGCCGGCGCGAGATTCGGCCGGCCACGCCCGAGGAGTTGCAGGCCCAGGCCGACGCTTACGCAAAGCTTTTCGCCATCTTCATCAAACACAAAGACACGATCGAACGGGTAACCTTTTGGGGGCTGAACGACCGCCGCACCTGGCGCTACGGGCAACATCCACTGCTGTTCGATTCGGAGAACAAGCCCAAGTCGGCCTTCAAGGCCGTGATCGACGAGGCCCGCCGTGCAAGCGGCTCGTCGGCGGCAGGCCGATGAGCGCGACGGGCAAAGCCTGCGGGCCTTCTTGGTGAGAACAAGAGAATTAGACGACACAGAGAAGGTACCAACGATGCTTGCCGCCGTCAGATTTTCGGCGATCAGTCTGCTGGTTGGGGCGTTGATCTGTTCACCGAGCGTTGCTGCGGGGGCCGAGCGTTTACCGGGCGCCGCGGTGGAACCGTTCGAGCCGTCGAGGGTGCGGCTGCTCGAAAGCCCGTTCAAACAATTGCAGGAACGGCACCGAACGGGTTTTGTCGGCTCGCTGGAACCCGATCGGCTGCTTTTCGAATTCCGAAAGACCGCTCAACTGCCGCAACCGCCGGGCGTTTCGGCCGGCTACGGCGGTTGGGATAGCGGGTTTATCGCCGGGCACTACGCGGGCCACTATCTTTCCGCCGCTTCGCGAATGTTCGCTGCCACGGGCGACGACTCGTTCCGCAACAAGGCCGTCGCGATGGTCGATGTGCTTGCCGAGTGCCAAGCTCGACTCGGCGGCGGCTATCTGGCCGCATTTCCCAGCTCGAAGTTCGATGTTGTGGAGAACACCCCCGCGAGGGCGTCGGTGCCGTATTACACAGTGCATAAGATACTTGCCGGGCTGCTCGACGTTTATGCGCTGTGCGGCCATCGGAAGGCGCTCGATGTGGCCCAGCGCATGTCCGACTACTTCGCCGCCCGAATCGCCAAGCTCGGCCCCGCGCAACTCGATGCGATGTTGCGGACCGACTACGCGGGAAATCCGGCCAACGAATTCGGCGGCATGGCCGAGTCGCTCGCCGATCTGTTCGTGCTTGCCAAGGCCGCGGGGCAGCCCGATGCCGAGCGCCATCTGAAGCTGGCCGCGGTGTTTCAACGCGATTGGTTCGTCGATCCGCTTGCTGGCGGCGAGGATCGGCTTTCCGGTCTTCATGGCAACACGCACATTGCGCAGGCGGTCGGCCTGGCGCGTTACGCTGTCGTAACGGGCGACGATCGCACCTTCAAGGCGGCCGAGAACTTCTGGAAGTTCGTCACGAACGATCACTCGTTTGTCAACGGCGGCAATTCCTTCGATGAAAAACTGCGCGCCCCGCGCGTTGAAACGGCCGGAAAGGGTGACTCGGCGCTGACGCCCGAGACGGTCGAAAGCTGCAACACGCACAACATGCTGAAGCTGAGCGGGCATCTGTTTCAACGCGATCCGCGGCGCGAGTTCGCCGACTACATCGAGCACGCCCTTTGGAACCACATCCTGACGACGATCGCCCCGGACAGCGGGCGGATGGTCTATTTCACTCCCTTGCGCCCGGGCGACTTCCGAACGTATCTCGATTCGCCTTACTGTTGCGTCGGCACCGGCATCGAGAACACGGCGCGCTTCGGCGATTCGATCTACTTCCATCGCGACGACACGCTTTGGATCAACCTCTACATTCCCTCCGCGCTCGACTGGCGCGAACAAGGGATGCGGCTGCGGCAGGAGTCGCAGTTCCCGGTGGAGAACCGAGTATTGTTCACCATCGAGGCTGAAATACCGACGCGCGCCACATTGAGACTGCGCGTGCCGCCGTGGTGCGCCCAACCGCCCTCGGTGAAGCACAATGGTTCGCCATGCACAGCTGCCATCGAGAAGGGCTATATCGTCCTTTCCGACACCTGGACTTCGGGCGACCGAATTGAACTCACCCTGCCGGCAACCCCGAGATTGCGACGAAGCATGGACGACCCGCGGATGGTGTCTGTGTTCTACGGTCCGATCCTTCTGGCCGGCGAACTGGGCCGGGAAGGCATGCCCGAGTCGGACGTTGCGGGCAATCGGACATTCAGCAAGATTACCGCGCACCCTGTGCCGGTTCTTGTGAGCGAAACGCCCGACGATCTTTCCACATGGCTGCGGCCGGTTGCCGGCGCCGGCTTGGCATTCACGGCGACGGGAGTGCGGCCTGCCGACGGTTCGCCGCAGACAGTGCGACTAGCCCCGTTCTATCAGGTTCATCATCAGCGGTATGCGGTTTATTGGCGGCTTTTGAAGCCCGATGAGCTTACGGATCTTGTCGGCAACCAATGACCGAGATGACCAGCGATCTTCTTCAACGAGAAAGGATGGCCGGCGCCATGCAAGCGACTCAAGAACGCCGATTCGTCAATCGCCCGTTGGCCCATGTCATCGCGGTCGGGCTGGCCGCTGTTGCGGTCTGGTCGGCGGTTCGAAGCGCCCAGGCGGCCCCGCCCGACTGGGTCGAGGCCATGCGGGCCGTTCATGCGAAAGGCGGTTCGACCAAAGGAAGCGTCAGCCAGATCGGCGATTCGATCACCTACACCAAAGCCTTTCTCGCCCCGGCGGCCTGGGAGAAACCCGAGAGGTTCCCGGCGGCGGTCGAGCGGATTGATTTCCGTTCGATCAATCAACGCAAAGGGCCCGAGTTCGGCAACTACTCGGGATGGACTGCGGCTCAGGGGCGAGAAACGATTGCGGCCGTCTTGGCCGCGGAAAAACCGGAAATCGCCGTCATCATGTACGGCACCAACGAGATCACCAAGGGCATCGGTCTTGACGAGTATGAGAAGAACATGGCTGCGATCGTCGATGCCTGCCTAGCGGCCGGTTGCGTGCCGATACTCTCGACCATTCCGCCTTATCCCAATCGGCCGGGCAAGGCCGAGGCGTTCAACGGGGTGGTCTGCAAACTCGCCCGCGATCGCAAGCTCCCGCTGGTCGATTTTCATGCGGCCATCGTCGCCCGCCGACCGGGCGACACCTTCAACGGCACACTGTTGGGAAAGAACGACGTTCACCCCACCGGCGGCAAAAACCTCGACTTCTCCGAGGAGAACCTGAAGAACTGCGGCTACGCGTTGCGCAACTATGTAACGCTGCAAGTGATCGACGAGGTCATTTCGAAGGTCTTCCTCGATCGGAAATAATCCGGACGCCGCGCCGGTCGGAAATCTGCAATCCGGGATGAAGGATGAAGGAATGGGCGCCATGTCGAAAAAACTGCCCGTGTTTTTTGCAGCCTTGACGGCCGTGGTGGCGATGTCGCTGGTTCAGGCCGACGAGTTGCAAAAGGCCGACGTGCCGCGCGCGGTCAATCCGATCATTTGGGCCGACGTGCCCGACATGTCGATGATTCGCGTCGGATCGGCCTACTACATGAGCAGCACGACGATGCACCTCAGTCCGGGGTTGCCGATCATGAAGTCGGACGATTTGGTGAATTGGCGCATCATCGGCTACGCCTATTCCACGTTGGCCGATAACGACGCTCTTGCCCTTCGCAACGGACGCAACGCCTACGGGGCGGGTTCGTGGGCGAGCAGTCTTCGCTACCACAACGGCATGTACTACGCGACGACTTTTTCGAGCACGACGGGCAGAACGCACATCTATCGAACGCGCGATATCGAGAACGGCCCGTGGACCGAGAACTCGTTCCGGCCCTCGCTGCACGATCATACGCTTTTCTTCGACGACGACGGGCGGGTCTATATGATCTACGGCGGTGGGAAGCTGCGGCTGGTGGAACTGAACGCCGACCTTTCCGGCATCAAGCCCGGCGGAATCCAGCAAGTGGTGATCGAAGACGCCAGCCGACCGGCCGGAGCGAACGTCGGTTTGCCCGCCGAGGGCTCGCAATTGTTCAAAGTCGGGGGGCGGTACTACTTGTTCAACATCGCATGGCCGCGCGGCGGAATGCGGACCGTCTTGATCCATCGGGCGGAGAAGATCACCGGACCTTACGAGGGACGAGTCGCCCTGCAAGACAAAGGCGTGGCTCAAGGCGGGCTGATCGACACGCCCGAGGGCGATTGGTACGCCTATTTGTTCCGCGATCTCGGGGCGGTTGGTCGCGTGCCGTACCTGGTGCCCGTCCGATGGGAAGACGGGTGGCCCGTGCTCGGCCGCGAGGGCAAGGCGCCCGAAACGCTCGACCTTCCGCCGAGCCGCGGCCTGTCGCCGGGGATCGTCGCATCGGATGAATTCGATCGTCGCAGCGACGAGCCGCCTCTGCCGCCCGTTTGGCAATGGAACCACAACCCCGACGACGAACATTGGTCGCTCAGCCGCCGCCCGGGCTTCTTGCGCATCACGGCCGCGCGGGTCGATCCCGACTTCCTTTCGGCCCGAAACACGCTGACGCAACGCACGTTCGGCCCGACGTGTTCCGGTGAAATCCGGCTCGACACCGCCGGATTGAACGACGGCGACTTCGCCGGGCTCGGCTTGCTGCAAAAGCACTACGGTTTTGCGGGCGTAACGCGCCGGGGCGACCAACGGGCGATTGTCGTCGTCAGTGCCGAATCGGGCGAACCGACGGAGCAGGAGGCCGTGCCCTGTAGCGAAGCAATCGTCTATCTGAAGGCGGAGTGCGACTTCCGCAATCAAGCCGATCGGGCGCAGTTCTTTTATAGCCTCGATGGCCGCCGCTGGACTGCGCTGGGCCGTCCCCTGCGCATGCGATACACCCTGCCCCACTTCATGGGCTATCGCTTCGCCCTGTTTCATTACGCTACGAAAACCCCCGGTGGCTGGACCGACTTCGACTACTTTCGCATCACCGACCGAATCACCTTCCAGCAATAGCCACGGCGATAGACAAACGCTTGTGCCATTTGCGCTGTCGCCTTCCGGCTGCTTTGGGGCGATTGCCGGCGTGGCCTCCGAACTTGCCACGGCATTGCCGCGGCGCCGGCGTTCGACCGATATGCGGCCGGCAGTCGCACGGAAGAACGGTTGCCCGCCCCTGCGCTGGGGCCGCTGCCGTGCTTGCCGCCCATAGGTCTTCAGCAAGGCCGATACGCCTTTGCTTGACGGACGGGAGATTCCGACTTATGGTGGGGGCTGAATCTGTGCCAGAGGCGATCGAGCATCTACCTAGCGGAGTCATGTCATGAACGAACGTACCCAAACCGGTTCGTCACGTCGCGCGTTCCTGAAGAAAACCGGTCCTGTCGCAATTGCGGCAGGGTTATCCGCCGGTCTGGCGCCGCGTGTTCATGCCGCCGAAGATAATACGATCCGCTTGGCCCTGATCGGGTGCGGATTTCGCGGAACGGGCGCGGCGGCCAATGCGTTGGCGGTGCGGCAACGGCCGTTGAAATTGGTCGCGGCAGCCGATGTGTTCGAGACCCGGCTCACCGCGAGCTTGCAGAGTCTGACTCGCGCCGTCGAGGCCAAATACGACCGCGACGCCCACGAAGGATACGAACGGCAGATCGACGTTCCCAAGGATCGTCAGTTCGTCGGCTTCGACGGATACAAAAAGGCCATGGATTGCCTCAGGCCGGGCGACATCGCCATCTTGGCCACTCCGCCGGCATTCCGTTGGGCGCATTTCACCTATGCCGTCGAAAAGGGCCTCAATGTGTTCATGGAAAAACCGTTGACCACCGACGGGCCGACCTCTCGGCGCATGCTCGATTTGGGCAAGCAGGCCGCGGCGAAAAACCTGAAGGTCGGCGTCGGGCTCATGTCGCGCCACGCACGCAACCTGCAACAACTTCACCAACGCGTGCGCGACGGAGAACTGGGCGACATCATGCTGATGCGGGCCTACCGGATGCACGGGCCGGGCGGGTCGGCGTTCTCAGAGAAATGGCCGGGCAGCCCGAGCGAGTTGCTCTGGCAGATTCAACGATTCCATTCGTTCATTTGGGCCAGCGGCGGTGTTTACAGCGACTTCTACATCCATGTCATCGATCATTGCTGCTGGCTCAAGGGCAGCGTGCCGGTGAAGGCCCACGGCCTGGGCGGGCGGCATTATCGGAACAACTTCGTCGATCAGAACTTCGATTCGTATGCCGTCGAGTACACCTTCGACGACGGCGCCAAGCTCTACCTCAACGGCCGATGCATGCCCGGCGCGCTGACCCACTTTTCGAGTTACCTGACTGGAACCAAGGGCTGCGCGATCGCGTCGCGAATCAACGATTGCGGCGGTCCGTCGGCCATCTTCCAGGGGCAGGCGCCCGACAACTCCAAGCAACTGTGGCAATCGCAAGTCGCGCCAGCGGAGGCTAATCCCTATCAGAACCATTGGAACGCCTTGATTGACGCGGTGGTCAACGACAAACCGTTCAACGAAGTCGAGCAGGGCGTGATGGCCAGCGTCATCAGCTCCATGGGGCGCAAGGCGGCCCACACCGCGACCGAGGTTACTTTCGAGGCCATGCTCAACAGTCCCGTCGAATACGCCCCGGGCTTGGATCAATGGACGGCCGATTCGCCTGCGCCGGTTCGGGCGGACGCCAATGGGAAGTATCCGGTTCCGCAGCCGGGCCTTGTCACCGACCGAGAGTATTGATATTGCTCGAGTGAACCAGACCCAGACAGAGAGTTGATCGGGGACGGGAACTCGTTTCTGCCGCCGCTCGTGTTGCTGACGAATGAGCCGCCACGCTGTTTCCGCAGGTGCTCGGGTTGCCAAGCATCGCCTCACCTCTAACGAAAAGGGTTGCCATGATTGCTCGGTCTTTGCGCTTTGCGGCCATGACTGTTGTGATTCTGCCGATGTGCGCGGCATCGCTTCGCGCGGCGGGTCCGGCGTCGGCCGCGGCGAACCCCGACTTCACCAAAGGCGACCGCGTGCCGGAAAAGGCAACTCACGATTGGAACCTCGGGCCGACGGGCCTGCGCGGCTGGATGTACAGCAATGGCATGGAAACGAGCGAGGCCCGGCAAGTCTATGTCACCCAGGTCGAAAAAGGGTCGCCGGCCGATGGCGTCTTTCGGCAAGGCGATGTCATTTTGGGAGTGGCCGGTCGGCCCTTCGCGTTCGACCCGCGAACCGAATTGGGCAAGGCGATCGGCGAGGCCGAAGCCGCGGATGGAAAGCTCTCGCTGATCCGCTGGCGCGATGGCAAATCGGCAACGGCGGTTGTGCAGCTTCGAGTCCTCGGGGCCTATGGTCCCATGGCTCCGTTCGAATGCCCGAAATCGAAACGGGTTTTTGAAGCCGGCTGCGAAGCCCTCGCCCGAAAGATGAAGGAAAATCCGCGAGCGGGCAACCCGATCGTTCGCTCTCTCAACGCATTGGCGTTGTTGGCGAGCGGCAAACCGGAATACCTGCCGCTGGTCCGCGAACAGGTGGAATGGGCCGCGAAATACTCCGATCCCCAGCGGCGCGATCTGCATTGCTGGTTCTACGGCCCGATCAACATTCTCCTGGCCGAGTACACGCTGGCCACCGGCGATCGGAGCTTCGCGGCCGATCTCGAGCGAATCACCATGGAAATCGTTCGCGGTCAAAGCGTCGTCGGTTCGTGGGGGCATCGCTTTATCGAGTCGAATGGACGGCTGGGCGGCTATGGGATGATGAACGCGCCAGGCGTGCCGCTGACTGTTTCGCTGATCTTGGCGCGTAAGGCGGGAGTGAACGATCCGGCCTTGGACAAGGCCATCGAAAAAAGCGTGCGGCTTCTGCGGTTCTACGTGGGAAAGGGCAGCATTCCCTACGGCGACCATGCCCCTTGGATCGAAGCCCATGACGACAACGGCAAGAACGGCATTGCCGCGGTGATGTTTCGCCTGCTGGGCGACCGCGAAGCCGCCGAGTACTTTTCGCGGATGAGCCTCGCCTCGCACGGCAGCGAGCGAGATCAAGGGCACACCGGGAATTTCTTCAACATGTTGTGGGCGATGCCCGGCGTGGCTGTTTCCGGTCGGCACGCCACCGGTGCGTGGATGAGCGAGTTCGGCTGGTACTACGACTTGGCGCGCCGCTGGGACGGCACATTCCTTCATCAGGGGCCGCCCCAAAGCGCGCCCGACGCGTACAACGGTTGGGACAGCACCGGCGCGTACTTGTTGGCGTTTGCCCAGCCCATGCGGAGGATTTATCTGACCGGCAAAGGCGAGAGTGTTCCGCCTCTCGAAGCCCAGGCCGCAAAGGCGATTGTGGCCGACGGGCGCGGCTGGAGCTATCGTGTGCGGCAGACCGCGTACGCCAACCGCCGCGATGACGAGATTTTCGCCGGGTTGCGAAGCTGGTCGCCCGTCGTCCGCGAACGTTCTGCGGCCGAGTTGGCCCGCCGCAAAGGCGATCCGTTGCCGCGGTTGATCCCCATGCTGGACGAATCGAGCCTATACGCTCGCCTTGGCGCCTGCCAAGCAATGATCATGCTGAAGGAAAAAGCCGCCCCGGCCATTCCGGCTCTTCGAAAAACGCTGCGCGCCGAGGATCTCTGGCTGCGGATCAAGGCTGCCGAAGCGATCGCGGCCATCGGAGCCCCAGCAATGTCGGAGTTGCCTACGCTGCTTCGAATGCTCTCCGAGCCTCCGACGAAAGCCGATCCGCGGAACATGCAGCAACGCTACTTGTGCTTCGCGCTGTTCGAACGGCGGACGGGAATGCTCCGCAATTCGCTTGAAGGCGTAGATCGCCAATTGCTCTACGAAGCCGTCAGAGCCGGATTGCACAACGAAGACGGCCGCGCGCGGGGAACCATCGGGAACGTTTATCGGAATCTGTCGTTCGAAGAGATAAAGCCGTTGTTGCCCGCCATCCACCGAGCAGTGGTCGAGCCGGCGCCCAGCGGCATCATGTTTGCCGACGGCATTCGGCTCAGTGGGCTTTCCGTGTTGGCCAAGTATCAGATTGAAGAGGGAATGTCGCTTTGCCTCGACATCATGGAGATTGATCGCTGGGGCAAGAAACAGCGAATCAACGAGTGCCTCAAGTCGCTTCAGGCCTACGGATCGGCAGCCCAGCCGTTGTTGCCCAGGCTGATGGA
This sequence comes from Thermoguttaceae bacterium, assembly GCA_029975295.1. GTDB lineage: Bacteria > Planctomycetota > Planctomycetia > Pirellulales > Thermoguttaceae > JARKPK01. Next base: position 10,865 of record JARKPK010000109.1, read on the forward strand.
GCTGGAAAAGCAACTGGCCGCCCACCCCGAAGCTAAGAGCCTGCAAGCGGAGATCGAACTGGTTCGAACCACCATCGACGCGATCCGTAGCGATCAGCAACCGCGCAGCCTCCGCAGTCTTCGAGCACTTGTCGAGAAAGCGACGAAATAGCGTTGCCGATGACCCAACCCCATGCACCTGGCGGTTGGCAGAACTCGGTAACGCGGACAATCGCGTCGATGGCCCGTCGGCGGTCGTTGCCGGGGGCGCCAACGGCGATGGCCCAAGGCGCGCGGCAGGGCAAGCGGCGGTGAGGAAATGACAGCGGCCGATTGCGAGCGACAAACGCGATTTCCTCGAATGCCCGCGGATCGATTCGGCAATCCTGTCGCCCGCGCCGGAAGGCCGAGGCGGCTTCACTTCCGCGAGAAAAGTCAGCCGCGCGGCCGACCCTGCCTTGTCCGCTTCACGGCCGCGGAGCGAAAAGCTGCACCTCCCAGATTCGTGAAACGTCGTCCTTCGTCTTTGTGACGCGGAGGAGAATCTTCGATGTCGTGATCGGCCGAAATGATCGCGCCCAAAACGGATCGGCGTTCGCTTCGGCCGCGGCGCCGTCGATGGCGCGCCACTGGACGCCATCGTGCCATTGGAGTTCGAAATCACTGATCGGGGCGACCGTCTCCGTCCCGTCGCAATAGCCGGAGATAATCCGGGCGGCTGAAATTGTTACGGGCCGCTCCCACACGAATTGCGCCTCGTGCGGCAGCGGGCCGCGGCCGAGCCATCGGGTGGAGTTGTCGCCCACATCCGCTTTGCCGTCGTTGAGCAGCGCGCCGCGCTCGAGCGGTTTGCCGTCTGCTGCCGAAACCTCGGCCGCAGTTGCCATGTTCCGCCCAGCCTCGAATGGGAGCCGAGGCGCTGCGGACGCCCGCTGCCGCGTCTGTTGCCGCTTGCCTTCACCCTGATTCTCGTAGTTGGGCACGGCCTCGGGCGCCTTCCCCACGCCGCGGCGCATCAGTTCTTGAAGATCGGTCAGATGCCGCTGGTAAACGCCGCGCGGCGTCGTTCCGTGTTTTTTGCACAAACTGGCGGCCATTCCGACCACCTCGCCCATGCAGCCGCCGGTGCGCATCACCCGCACCGCTCCGAGGGCATCGTGCGTTACGCTGATATTTCGCCCGGCCATGAACAGGTTCGACACAGTGCGCGAGTAGAGGCAGCGGTAGGGAATCCAGAACGAACGCCGTTCTTTGAACGCCGGGAACTCGCCGAAGTTGGCCTTGGCGATGAACGCATCGCCTTCAAAGCCTTTCTCGTAACGCGGGTCGGGAAGGTGGAGGTCGTTGCTCCAGCCGGTCGGGGCGCAGCCGTCGAGAAACTGCACGTCGTTCACCAAGTCGTCGAACCGAAGGACCACATCGCCGAGAAGTCGGCGCGACTCGCGTTTGCCCATGATGTGCGCCGCCCAGTTCAGGCGATGGTTGGGCAGCACTCTGTCCACGTTCTTCATCGCGTCCCAGGCGCCGTACATTGCGCGGAAGTTCCAGTCGCGGATGTATTCCATTTCTTCGATCGGGCGCCGATCGTAACCGCTTTCCCAGAACCAACCGCCCAGTTGGTCGGGCTTGGGATCGGTCTTGCTTCGCCCGGGGAACGGCTTGTCCGCCAAATCCAGCGCCCAGGGGCAACGCGGAAAGGATTGCGGCTCGGGCGTTTCGATCACATTCCACAGGTTGCAGGCGCCCATGCGGCCTTTGGGTTCCATCTCGTAATCGGCCCCGGCCAGGGCGCCGATCACGGCGTCGCCGGTGCAATCGGCAAACCAACGGCCCGCGATGCGAAATCGGCGGCCGGTGCGAATCTCTTGGGCGACGACCGCCCGAATCCGCCCCTCGGCGGCTTCCACGCTGTTGGCGCGATGATCGAGGAAAAGGCGGATGTTCGGCTCGGCGCGGACGACGGCCAGCTTCTTCTCGTCTTCGTACAGCTCGGCCGTGTTCGCCGGGCCATAGTGCGCGCGGCGCTCTTGCTCCAACTCTGCCACCACATCGCCGATGCGCGGCCAAGGCTCTTTGTTTCGCGCGCCTTGGAGCCAGACCCGAACCTCGGAGCTGTTGTTTCCGCCGAGCACCGGACGGTCGTGAATCAGCGCCACGCTCAGCCCGAGCCGCGCCGCGGAGACGGCCGCGCACGTGCCGGCGATTCCGCCGCCGACGACCACCAAGTCGAACTCGCCGGCCGGCTCGGGCCGCTCGGGAAGGCCCAGACACGCCCGACGGAACGCGGCCATTTGCGGATCGGCGTTCGGCGGCGTGAAATCGTGATCACGCGCAAAGAGAACGGCATCGCAGCGACCTTCGAAGCCGGTCAGATCTCGCAGCGCAATGCGCACGCGACGGCCCGAAATCTCCACCACGCCGCCGTCGTGCCAATGCCATTGATCGCCTTGCGCGCCGAAAGTCGTGTCCAATGGCTTCTCGCCGACTACAACTTGAAACTTGCCCGGCGCTCCCGGCGCGTTCCATCGGGCCACCCAATCCATCGTCCGCACCCAAACGCGATAGGCGCCGGTCGCGGGGAAATCGACTTCCGTAACGGCGTCGGCCACCGGCCGGCCCAGGCCGTGCGCCAGCAGATAGGGCGAGCCCATCTGATCCATGAACTGCGGATCGACAACCCAGCCGCCGAGGTGCCTAACCCCCTCGGCCTCCACGAGCACGAACCCTGTCCTCGTCGGTTCTTCGGCTGGGGCCGCAACAGACGCAACCGAACAGAACAATGCAGCCCATGCAACGAGCAATTTCATTATCGCGGCCTTTTCGTCCCCGGATGTGTTGCGTTGCCCGATCGCGATCGGCTCGCTTTCGCCACCTGCTCACTGCTCTCGTGCCCGGAACACTGCGATCTCGGAAAGCCCGATGTTGCACGTCGTCTGCTTGACTTTGGTCACTTT
>JARKPK010000114.1 GCA_029975295.1 Thermoguttaceae bacterium
CTGCCGCACGCTCGATGAACTGCTGAGGGAAATCTACCAGTGGGCCGCCGCCCAACACACGTTCTACGAGCAAACTCACAGCTTTCGTACCATGTACAAACTCGCCAGCTAGCGCTACGCTGACGTGTTGGAGCTATTTAGTCCGTACTCCGCCACACACTCGCGGCCGGCCTGCTGTGAGGGACACAAATGGACACGTCGAGGCCACGACAAGACTAGGCAACGAGCCTAGCTGGACCGTTAGGACCGAGGATCGAGACCACCTTTCAAGTGGACACTCAGGGGGATATGATCCCCATCCTCCGGTGTCAGCGGTACGGAGTGTCAGAAGTCATTCAATCCTCGATCCTGGACCGTATTGTGATGGACACAAAATGGACACGTGTTGAAGGCTGGCGGGTTTCAACGCTTTTCCCACGCTGTCACTATAAATCTTTACCAGTCAACGAGATCAGCCAGGTCGCCCCAACCACTCTCAACGTCCTTCCCTTCCCATATTCACCTTGAGGGCCTAGTGGCCGCAAGGCCGTGCAGGTTCAAGTCCTGTTTCCCGCACTTTACAAGCTGCGTCAAGAGAAGGGTTTGCGGCGAAAACCGCAAGCCCGTTCTTTTTTGCCCCGAGAGTCCCGGTTTCGCGGACCCGAAGCGACATCGCGCCGTTGGGGCTCAAGAGGGGTCGAACCCACTGGTTGAGATCGTTCGTAGGGGCGGTTGAGATCCTTCGCAGGGGCGTGCTTTGCCGCGTGATCTACGCGGTCAGCGGACCTGGACGCCACGGCCGCGGAGGTATGTCTTCAGTTCGGGGATGCCGATCAGTTGAAAGTGGAACACGGAGGCTGCCAGTAGGATAGTCGCACCGGCCTCGATGGCTTCGTAGAAGTGTTCCTGTTTGCCGGCGCCGCCAGAGGCGACAATTTGGGCCGAAGTCGCCTGCCGCATCGCGCGAATTACGGGCAGGTCGTAGCCGGTCTTTGCTCCGTCGCCGGCTTTGCTGGTGGGGAGGATCACTGGCACGCCGAAGGCATCAACCCTCTTGGCCCACTCGACCGCGTCGAAGCCGGTCGCCGTTCGGCCGCCGTCGATGTACACCTCGTAGCCGGAAGGCATCGCATCGTTCCGGTCGACGTCAATTGCGACGGTCACCTTTTGCGGCCCGAACTCTCGGACCATTTCGGCGATGATCTGGGGTTTGCGGAAGGCCGCGCTGCTGGTCGAAATCTTGCTGGCCCCGGCGTTGAGCACGGCTGCCGCCGACGCCACGTCCGATATTCCACCGCCCACGGTGAACGGCACGGTCGTGACTTCGGCCACCCGTTTCACCACATCGAGCATGGTGCCTCGGTTTTCGACCGTTGCCGTGATGTCGAGCAAGGCCAGTTCATCCGCTCCCGCCTTGCAGTAGGCTGCCGCGCATTCGACGGGATCGCCCGCGTCGCGAATATCGACGAAGTGAACGCCTTTGACCACCCGGCCGTTCCGCATGTCCAAGCAAGGCATGATGCTGATGGGCTGACTCATCGTATTGATCCTTTCCCGGGCTGGTGCTGTTGATTTCCGCAAACATTGCGGTCGTTTCGACCCGACCGGCGCACTGTCGCTCAGAACTCTCGCGAATCGCCAGCTTGCAAAATACCCTCAGCCGGCAATCGCCGACAATGGCGCGTCACCGCCGCCGCCTTCGGACGGAAACGATTCGACAGTTCGCCCCAACAAAAACGGTTGCCGTTCCATGGCCCGGGGATGGCGGGCGCCGCAGATGTGTTTGTTCGCATCGCTGCGGCCAAGGTCGGGCGGCCGTTTCGTTGCGCTGCCGGCCGCGCTGGGCTCATTGATTCTCAAATCGGCGATGTTGAGTCTGGCTCGCGTTTTTGGAAGAGAGTCGGCCTCCCGCCTGTTGGCCCTTGAACACTGCTTGCCTGAGACACAGTATAATCCAGTGGCCAGCGCCGGCCGAGAGAGGGCCGAGAAAGGATTGCCATGCCCATCACCCGCGAACGAGCCCTTGCCCAGCTTCACGATTGGACGAAAACGGATTCCCTGCTCAAGCATGCTCGGGCGGTGGAGATCGTCATGCAGGCCGCCGCCGCCCGGTACGGCGACGCGGCCGACGCTGCGACTTGGGCGATTGCCGGACTGATCCACGATGCCGACTACGAGCAGTGGCCCGAGCAACATCCGCAGCGAACCGTCGATTGGTTGCGGGCGGAGGGCGAAGAAGACCTCGCCTATGCCGTCTCGTTCCATCAAACCGCCTGGGGTCTTCCGCCAAAGTCGATGATGGACAAGTGCCTGCTGGCCTGTGACGAATTGGCCGGCTTTGTCATCGCGTGCTGTCTTGTCCGCCCCGACGGCATCGCCACGCTCGAGCCGAAGAGCGTGAAGAAGAAATTGAAAGACAAGGCGTTTGCCGCCAAAGTCGACCGGCAGATCATTCAGCAGGGCGTTGAGCTTTTGGGCGTGGAGTTGGGCGAGCATATTCAGTTCGTGATCGACGCCTTGAAGCCCCACGCCGACGAGTTGGGGATTACGGGAACAGGCGCCCGCTGAACATGCCCCCTTGACCCCCGCGCCGCCCGCCGGAGCGAACTATCGGCCCCGGGGAGAATTCCGGAATGGGGAGCTACCAGGATTGGGAACAGTCGGGATTGGGAACAGTCGGCCGATCGTTGCGTGCCATTGCGCCGGAGGCTTTGCCAGAACCCATCCCCGCAGTTGCTAGCCCCTTGCGTCCGCGGCGTTGCTGCGACGCGTTGCCCCCGAGCGCGCCGATGCGAGAATCGGTTTGGGGAAGATGACCTGTGAGTTTGCCGCCATACCCGCAGAGGTGTAACATGTTCCAGCAATTCGCGTTGCTCGTCTTTGTCGTTGCGACGATCGCCCCGGCCCTGGGCGAGGAGATCAAGACGTTCACCTACAAGAAGACGCGGCAGGCCGACTTGCAAATGGCGGTCCACATGCCGCCCGCTTGGAAGGAGACGGACAAACGCCCGGCGATCGTGTTCTTCTTCGGCGGCGGTTGGACGAGCGGCAAGATCGATCAGTTCGAGCCGCAGGCAAAGCACTTGGCCGCTCGGGGCATGGTTGCCGCTCGGGCCGATTACCGGGTGAAATCTCGGCACGGAGTTACGCCGAAGGAATGCGTCGAAGACGCCAAGAGCGCTGTCCGCTGGATGCGGCAGAACGCCGCGCGGTTGGGCATCGATCCCGACCGCATTGTTGCTGCCGGCGGGTCGGCGGGCGGGCACATCGCGGCATGCACCGCCCTTTCGCCCGGCCTAGACGCCGAAGGGGAAGACGCCGCCATTTCCTCCCGTCCCAACGCGTTGGTGCTGTTCAATCCGGTGCTCCGGTTCGACGGCATTCCGCAGTTGATGGACCGGATTGGTGGCGACAAGGCCTTGGGCAAGGCGCTCTCGCCCACGCTGCATCTGAAGAAAGACAGCCCGCCCGCCCTGATCTTCTTCGGCACTGCCGACCGGTTGGCCCCGATGGGCGACGAATTCGTCAAGCGGTCGAAGGAATTGGGGCATCGGGCGGAACTGTTCACGGCAGAAGGGCAGCCGCACGGGTTCTTCAATCGGTCGCCGTGGCAGGAGAAAACGACGCAGCGAATGGACGAATTCCTCGTGGCGATCGGCTATTTGGAAAAGCAAAACGAGCAGTCGCCGTGAATCGTCTCGGCCGCTGAATCGGCCCGGCCACAGCGGCGTAAAAACGACGTTTTTCGGAGTCCGCCAGTCCTGGGCCATCGCACGGATCGCGCCCTTCGGCCGGTTCGCGGCGACGGCAGCCGTTCTCCTTTTCTGTACGGGCCTCTTATTCAGTGGGAGTGTTTGCAATGCGGATTCTGGTTCCCGTCTTGGTTGTATTGCACGCTTGCCTTGCGTGGGCTGCCGATCCGCCGCCTGCCGACAAACGGCCGGTCAAAATCTGGAACCGCATCGGGCCGCTCGGCGAGACGCCCCAGCGCACTACCGATGCTTTTCCGCTTTCCGATCAGCAGAACAAGGGAAAATGGGTGAAATTCGAGCCGATGACCGACGAGTTCGACGGCGACCAACTGGATGCCGAGAAGTGGACGGTCGGGCTGTATTGGTGGAAGGGCCGCCAGCCGGCGTTGTTTAGCCCGAAGAATGTCGCCGTGGCCGACGGTAAGCTTCATTTGACCATGCGAAAAGAAGAAGTGCCCGCCGAATTCGAAAAGCAAGGTTATCGCGGCTACACCTCGGCCGCTGTGCATTCCAAAGCGCGGTCGAGTTACGGCTATTACGAGGTCAGCGCCAAGCCGATGAACTCGGCCGGATCGAGCTCGTTTTGGTTTCAGATGGAGGAAACGCCCGGCTGGCTGACGGAGATTGACGTGTTCGAGATTGGCGGCGGGGCCAAGGGTTTCGAGCATAAGGTGAACATGAACCTGCACGTCTTTCGAACACCGAACGCGAAAAAGCTCTGGAACGTCGGCGGCGCGTGGGTCGCTCCGTGGCGGCTGGCCGACGATTACCACGTTTACGGCTTGGAATGGGATCGGGATGAGATCAAGTATTACGTCGATGGGGTCGTCGTGCGATCGGTGGAAAACACCCATTGGCATCAGCCGCTCTTCATGATTTTCGACAGCGAAACGATGCCCGACTGGTTCGGAATGCCCAAAGACGAAGATTTGCCCTCGACATTCCGTGTGGAATATGTTCGAGCGTGGAAGAAGGACGCCTCGGCAGCACGGGCGGAAAAGCCTGCGTATTGATCGGCGTTGCATCGTTTCGCCCGAGGTTCCCGGCGGGCGGATCTCGACTTGCCCGGCGAACGAAACCCGATGGTGTGCTGCCCGGGTTCGATTGCTTGTTTCATCCAGCCGACGCGGCGTCACCGAGAGGTTCGGCCCGACGCCGGCAGACGAAGGAGGTTGCCGTGAATAGGATCGACACTGCCGTCGCCCGATTCGAAGAGGGCTGTTCGTGCGCGCAAGCGGTTTTCTCGGTCTATGCCGAACAGTTGGGAATCGATCGTCCGACGGCGATGCGGGTGTCGGCAGGCTTGGGCGGCGGAATGGGCATGATGGCCGAAACGTGCGGGGCCGTAACCGGGGCTTATCTCGTCTTGGGCATGAAGCACGGCGGCGAGGACAACGACGCCCGACAGAAGGCCTATCAGATGGTGCGCCAGTTCGCCCAGCGGTTCAAGGCCCGTCGCGGCTCGTTGCTTTGCAAGGAGTTGATGGGCTGCGACATCAGCACGCCGGAAGGATTGCAGTCGATGCGGGATCGGGGCCTGCGCTCGTCGCTGTGTTCGCAATTGGTGCGCGATGCGGCGCAAATCTTGGAGGAGTTGGAGCGGCCGTCGCCGGCTGGAGTTGGCGACGATCGCTCGCCGTGAAAAGCGCCGCTCCGCGCCACCTGCCGGACGATGTCCGGCCAAAAGCGATGCTCGGCGGATAGAAAATGCAAGACTCGCCCAACCGTCAGGCCGGGCGAGTCGTTCGCTCCGACGATCGCCGGGCGTCGGCGCCGAATCAACTTTGGTCCATTGGGGCGGCGCAACGCGGGCCGCGCTCGCCGACGCCTTTGCGTCAGCTCATTCGGGCGGCACAGGTCGGTTCGCGCGCCGCCCGCCTACTTCTTGGCGGCTTCCTTCTTCTTTTGCTCGAGCGCCTTGAGCGTCGCTTTCTGTTCCGGCGTCAGCATTTCTTGAATCTTCGAACGAATCTCCTTGCTCAACGGAGCGCTCTCTTTGCGAATAGTATCGAGTTTCGCGGTTTGCTCGGGGGTCAGCTTCATGGCCTCGTCGACGGCCTGCTGCAATTCCTTTCCCGTCTTGCCTGCCGCAAGGCCGGCCTTGCGGGCCTCGGCGCCGGCCTTGCGCTGCTCTTCCGACAAGACCTCGTCGCGTTGTTTCTGAAACGCCGCGAGCTTCGGGCCGTAGGTTGCAATCAAGTCGTCCAATTGTTTCTGCTGTTCGGCTGTCAACGTGATCTCTTTGGGAAGCTGGAACTGCTGCGGAATCGGCTTCTTCTTCTCAGCCTTTTTCCCTTCGCCCGCCAACGCGGGCACGGCGACGAAAACCATGACCGTCAACACCACAACAACCTTGGCAAGACATCGCATGGCACGTTCTCCTTAGGCGCACGAACCTGAAAGACCCAATCGCTGTCTGCCCTGGCAGGACAACCCATACAGCGAGTTGGCCGAGAATCACCCCCTCCGGTGAACAACGCAATCGTCGAGGGTCCGAACAACACGCAACAAAACCGACGGGCCGGAGGCCGGGCTCTGCCGCCGGCAATGCCGTCGCAGAAACACCGTGAACTATTGGGGATCACAATAGGCCGGCGGGCGGGAAACGGCTCTCGCGGGAACAATCCCGGCAATCAATCGCGCATCGTTCTAAAGATCAACAGACGCCCGAGGCCGATGCCGTCACTCTATTTCGGCCGGATTCCGGCGTCAAGCATGCCGGCTTGAATGCCCGCAAGCACGGCATTCAGACCGCTCATTTCGGCCCGAAGTACGGAACCGCGCCCATTTCGAGGGGAACGAGAGAGAAGCGGCCGGAGTTGAAACGGCGCCAGACCGTGCCACGGCAGCGGCGAAAGGCGAACGGGTCGGTGGCGAGGCGGGAAGGATCCACTTTGACAAGTTCGCAAAGCCTCTTACTACGACTCGCCTTGCCGTGATCGGCAAGCTTGAGCGACCGGCCGGCGGAGCTATCGCGGCCCTGCCGCCGAGAACTGCACCACTAGGTCGCCTTCGTCATCGGCCGGACGGGTCAACTTCACGTCGAAACGCGCCCCGTAGGCGTACGCCTGCGCCAGTTTGATCCGCGCCGGCGGGCCTTCGACCTGCTCAAACTCGATGATCGGCGGACCTTCCAGCGGCGGACAGAAAGCCACGTGCAGCACGCCGCTTCGCTGCCCCGCCGCAAGCGGCAAACGCAGCCAGCCGACGATCGTTTCGGGGCCGTCGGCCGACTTGGTGCGGGTGAGCTGTTGGACGACATCGCTCGACTCAGCACGTTCACACGCATCGGCCCATGCAGGGCTGCCGTCCTCGGGTGATTCCACGGAATCGCCGGGGCCGCGCGGCGCGGGGGAAGCGGGGTTGTTGTGCAAAATCACATCGGGGGGGCTGGGCGAGGGCGAAGCCGGGCCGTCGCGGCGGCCTCGATCGGATTGCTCGTCCGAACCACCGGAACGGGCCGGCGGCAAGCTGGGACCGCGATCTTCAGTTCCCGACGCTGGCGGCGGCAAAGGAGCGTCGGCTTGGCGGGCAATACGTCGGCGGGCCAGCAGGGGCCAAGCAACGCCTTCTTCGGCGGCTGCCAACGCCCACAGCAAGGCAACACCGGCGATCGGGGCGCCGGCGATGGTCAATCCGACGACCCACAGCAGCAGGGCGGCGCTCAGCCCGCCCATCACAGCGTAGTAGCGCGCCGGCGACCAAGCGGCGGCCAACACCGCCCAAAGAATCCACCGCAGCGCCCCGGCGGAACCAGCGACAAAGATCGACCAACCTGCCAATGCCGCCGAGCTCGGCGGGGCGGAATAGGCGCCCGACAACCGCCGAACCGCAACCAGAACCCCCAGGCCGACGAAAAGCAACGCCCAGGTGAACCAGACGGACGCCACAATTTTGGTTGCGGGCGAAGTCGGGGGATCCTTTGCGCGCGGATTGGTCATTGGCAGCCTCCACGCCCGCAGCGCCAACCGGCTCGCCCGGTCCGGCGCCAGCCGTTGCCGGGCTGGGCAGCGATGCCCGTTCGTGCCGCCCAAACACCATGGTCCGTCGCGCCGCGGCGCAACCACGTTTGCGCCGGCGTATCGCTGCGGCAGCCGTCTTCAGCCGCCAGAGCGTGGCCGCGGTTTCATGCCGGCGTTGCTTTCGTTTCGCAGCCGAAACGCCTGGAGAAACCGCAACAATCGAAAAGCGGCTCTTATGGCCGAAACGCGCAATAACTCGTTTCGCCGCATTGGCGGCCGCCTTCGCAATGGTGCAGGCCGATTCTCAGAGCAACGAGGCCAGCTCTTTGGCGCGATGCGTGCTTTCCCAGGTGAATTCGGGCTCGCTGCGGCCGAAGTGACCGCCGGCGGCCGTCTTGCGATAGATCGCCCGCCGCAGATCAAGGTATTTGATGATGCCGCCGGGCGTCAGCGGGAATTGCTCGCGGACCACGCGGCAGATTTCGGCCTCGGCCACGCGCCCGGTGCCTTGCGTATCGACCGACACGCTCACCGGTTGGGCCACGCCGATGGCATAGGCCAGTTGCACCTCGCAACGATCGGCCAATCGGGCGGCCACGATGTTTTTGGCCACATGCCGGGCCATGTAGGCCGCGCTGCGATCGACTTTGGTCGGGTCTTTGCCGCTGAAGGCGCCGCCGCCATGACGGGCCCAACCGCCGTAGGTATCGACGATGATCTTCCGTCCGGTCAAACCGCAGTCGCCTTGCGGGCCGCCCACCACGAATCGTCCCGTCGGGTTCACATGATAGGTGATCGAGCCGTTGACCAGTTCTTTCGGCAGCAACGGCTTGACGATTCGGTCGATGACATATTCACGAATCTGCTGCTGTTCGACCGTCGGGGCGTGCTGGGTGGAAACGACCACCGTATCAATGCGAACCGGCTTGTAGCCGTCGTACTCGACGGTCACCTGGCTCTTGCCGTCGGGCCGAAGCCAATCGACTTCGCCGCGCTGCCGCGCCTCGGCCAGCCGATTGGTAATGCGATGGGCCAAGGCGATGGGCAGGGGCATCAACTCCGGGGTGTCGTTGCAAGCATAGCCGAACATCATCCCTTGGTCGCCCGCCCCGATCTCCTTGCCGCGTTGGGCGTCTTCGTTCACGCCTTGGGCGATGTCGGGGCTTTGCCGATCGAGGGCCGCCAGCACGGCGCAGGTGTCGGCGCACAGCCCCCATTGGTCGTCGTTGTATCCGACCGCTCGGATCACGTCGCGCACCACGTCAACGTAGTTAACCACGGCCTGCGTGGTGATTTCTCCGGCGATCAGCGCCATGCCGGTGGTGACGAGCGTTTCGCACGCCACGCGGCTCATAGGGTCCGACGCCAAAATGGCGTCGAGCACGCCGTCGGAAATTTGGTCGGCCAACTTGTCGGGATGGCCCATACTGACCGCTTCACTCGTGAACAAATACTTGCCCTGCGGCACGGATGATTCTCCTGACAACTACGGAAAAAACGGGGCGCACGGCCTCTAGCGACTCATGCCAACTGCACGTGGAACTATCGCGTCGTCGGATGGCGAACCCAGTGAAAAACGCGCTGGTTCTCGCACAAAGAACGCGCTGTTTCACGTGAGTGCGTATTATGGGCCAATTTGGCGCGGGCCGCAAGCCGATAGGGGCCCGCTGCCGAAGGCTCTTTGTCTTGAGCCAACGCGATTTCCCGTTTGATACGAGGCAAAGTCCCTTGTAAACATGACTCGGCAAGGCATATCTTCAGGACTGCTGGCTTGGTCGATTCTCGGGGAATTCAAGGAGCCTCCATGCTGACGCAACTGACCGTTCGGAATTTCAAGCTCTTCGAAGAAATCGAAATTGAATTGGGCGATCGAGTCGTTTTTATCGGCCCAAACAATTCGGGCAAAACGTCGGCATTGCAAGCCCTTGCGCTTTGGGACGTCGGTGCGAAACGCTGGCTGGAAAAACGTGGCGGCGGCTCCGTCCCGGAAAAGCGCCCTGGGGTTACACTGAACCGCCGCGATTTGATTGCCGTTCCGATCCCAAGTGCGAATCTGCTTTGGCACGATTTGCGTGTACGCGAGGGCCAGCGAAAAGATGGCAAACCGAAAACGCAAAACGTCTTGATTGAGGTGTCGGTCAAAGGCATCGAACAAAGCAGAGAATGGGTTTGTCGGCTTGAATTCGACTACGCCAATGAAGAATCTTTCTATTGCCGACCGCCGAGGGATTCAAGCACCCGGCGTTTGGAGGTGCCGGAACATCTCTCCGGCCTCCGCCTGGCTTATTTGCCGCCAATGTCAGGCCTGGCTCCTCGCGAGGACCGACTTGATACGGGAGCAATCAATGTGCGGCTCGGCGAAGGGCGAACGGCCGAGGTGCTGCGCAACCTGTGTTGGCAAGTGCTCCAATCAGCAGACGGTGAAACGAAGTGGCGCGGCATCGTCGAGCGAATCCATTCGCTCTTTGGCGCGGCATTGAACGAACCTCGCTATGTTTCCGAACGCGGCGAAATCGTGATGGATTACCGAACTCGAAACGGAGCTATTCTCGACATATCCGCTGCCGGCCGCGGCCAGCAACAGACTTTGTTGCTGCTGGCACACATGGCGGTCAATCCGGGCGCTGTGTTGCTGCTCGATGAACCGGACGCGCACTTGGAAATCCTCAGGCAGCGGCAAATCTATCAGATTCTCAGCGAACAAGCGCAAGCGACGAGAAGCCAGATCATTGCCGCGAGCCACTCGGAGGTGATCCTCAACGAGGCGGCCGATCGCGATATGGTGATAGCGTTCGTGGGGAATCCGCATCGCATTGATGATCGCGGGAGTCAGGTGCTCAAAGCCTTGCGCGACATCGGCTTTGAGCATTACTACTTGGCCGAGGAGACCGGCTGGGTGCTGTACCTCGAAGGAGCAACTGATTTGGAAATTCTGAGGGCGTTTGCAAAACGTCTAAACCATCCGGCGCGCGAAGCCCTGGATCGCCCCTTTGTTCAGTACATCGGCAATCAACCGCGCAAGGCCCAGGAACACTATTACGCACTCCGTGAGGCCAAGAACGACTTGGTGGGCATTGCAATTTACGATCGTCTCGAAATGGAGCCGCCTTCAGACCAGAACTTGGTCCAGAAGGCTTGGAAGCAAAAGGAAATTGAAAACTACCTATGTCAGCGCGAAACTCTTCTGGATTTCGCAACGCACGCGGGACGGACCCAACAGGGAGAAATGTTCGCGATCGCATGGCGAAATGCCATGGAAAACGCCATCAGTTCCGTCGAGAACGCCCTGAGAGTTCTAGGAAAAGATCCATGGGGTGGTGAGGTTAAAGCTAGCGACGATTTTCTGGATCCTTTGTTCAAACGATTTTACTCAGATTTGAAACTCCCAAATCTCATGTCGAAGACGAACTACCACCTGCTGGCGGCACATGTTCCGTTGAAGGCGATTGCCGAGGAAGTCCAAACCGCGCTAAACGCGATTGTGGAAATCGCCAATCAAGCGAAACGGAGGACATGACCTAACGATCCGCAGTTGCTTCTACCCTGTCGATACCAGGGCTTCCAGTATTGCAAGCGTCCTGGCCGTGGCGCCTTGTTGACCCAGAACCAACTGCCGGGCGTTTCGGCCCAGTTGGGCGGCATAGTCCGGGTTGGTGAGGCAGCGTTCCACGAAGGCGTGCAACGCGGCCCCATCGGCCACCACCTCGGCCGCCTGGGCTTCGAGCAGCGAGGTCACGATGTCGCGGAAGTTCCGCGTGTTCGGCCCGAAGCATACGGCCGCCCCGTAGGCCGCCGGCTCGATCATGTTTTGCCCGCCGCGGCTGCCCATGCTGCCGCCCACAAACGCCACGGCCGCCGTGCCCCACCACGCGCCCAACTCGCCGATCGTATCGACCAGCAGAATCCTCGCTTCGGGCCGAGGGCCTTCCTCTTCCAGCCTCGACCGCCGCTGCCACGCCAGGCCGCTCTCGTCGAGCAGCCGGGCCACCGCGTCGAACCGCTCGGCATGGCGCGGCACAATCACCAGCCGCAACCGCGGGAAACGCGGATGCAGTCGGCGAAACACGTCGAGCGCAATCTCCTCCTCGGGCGCTTGCGTGCTGCCGGCCAGAAAAACCGCGTCGTCGTCGGCAAAGCCCGCCAAGGCCGCCAGCCGCCGCGACTGCGGGTTATTGCGGTCGGTCTGCGCGCCGTCGTATTTCATCGAGCCGGTTATCACAAGCCGCTCGGCCGGGGCGCCGAGGGCCTCGAACCGCGCCCGATAGCCGGCGTCTTGCACCGCGATCCGGTCGATCTGCCGCAGCAAGCGGGCGAAAAACCACCGCGCCCGTGCGTAGCCCCGATAGCTCTTTTCGCTCAGTCGGCCGTTGATCACGGCCACGGCTGCCCCGCCGCGTCGGGCCGCGCGAATCAGGTTCGGCCACAGTTCCAACTCGGCCAGCACGAGCACGTCGGGCCGAATCCGCCGCACGGCCGCCGCCACGGCCCAACTGAAATCCAACGGGCAATAGAACACCGTCAGGCCGGGGTATTTCCGCCGAGCCAACTCCATGCCTGTAACTGTCGTGGTCGAAACGACGCACGTCCAATCAGGATGCCGCTGGGCGAGCCGCGCCAGCAGCGGGGCGAGCAGATTCACTTCGCCGACGCTGACGGCATGAAACCACAGGCAGATGCCGTCGCCCGACCGCACCGGCGCCCGGCCGAACAGCTTTTCACCCCAGCCCGACCGATACTTGCCCTTGGACCAGGCCTGCCAAAGCCAGTAGGGCGCGGTCAACACCAGCAGAAGCAGATAGAGAAGATCGAGCAGATACGGCACGGGCGAGTTCCCACCTGCGGCCTCGACGTCGGCCGAGTGCGATGCCGGATCATGTTGTCAAGCCTGGCACGGCCGCTGGGCCGGGAACTTGGGCGGCCTATTCGGCGAGAAAACGCCCGGGCACTGTGCGGTGCGACAAGCCTCCTCTGCCGCCGCCGGGGTGTCCGTAACCGCCGTGCGCACCATGCAAAAGACGCCCTTGGGCGAACGAACCGCAGCGTCCCTCGGAAATCGAACGATTCAACAGTGCCGGAGGTGGGAGTTGAACCCACACCCTCTTGCGAGGACCGGATTTTGAGTCCGGCGCGTCTGCCATTCCGCCACTCCGGCCGAAGTTCGGCCCGTCGCCCCATCCCGAACAAGCCCCATCGAGCCGCAGCCCGGGCGGTTTCGGTGTCGTACGCGGCACGCAACGATCGATCGAGCCGGCCAGCCACACCGAAGCGACAAGAGCCTATTTTGCTCGAAGAGCCCTCAGGCGTCAATTGCCGCCCGCTGAGGAATCTCGGCACTTTCCGGCACACCGCGGCGCTGGCGGGCGGTTCAAGAGGATCGTCGAGCGTGCCACGGCGGGCTTTTTCCCCATGCCGAACTTGAGCACCCCAACAGTATGGTCGGCGAACAGGGGACGGGAGCTTCACGTCGGCCCCGGCCGATGCGGCCGCGACAACCATTCAAATCGCTGCCAACGCTGCGCCCTACAAGCCGCGACAAGCCCATTTCCCACACTGCCGGGCTGCTCCGGCGGCGGTGCCCGATTGGTGAGCATCGAGCCCGCAACTACGTGAAAGGCCCCGCGCCCGGGGCTGTTCACCGGGTGGCTGGCACAGCTTGCTATCTTGGTCGCGTTCGCTTGACACCGCTACGACGGCCAAAGATGATCGTTGGGGGGCGAGGCGGCGCCCGACGCCTCCGACGATTCGCTCCACCGCAAGAGACAACCCTCCTGAGGGCATCGGTTGCATCGTCCTCAAATCATCACTCAGGCCGACTCCGCCCGGGCGATCGTTCAACCCGGTGTGTTCCTGCTTTCATTCTTTCAGAGCGCGTGTGTTTCCTCCACCAGTTCAGCATCCTTACCGAAAACCAGATGCGCGTCTTTCAATTCCATAAGGGGGAGAATCTTCGATGAAAATGGCTGCTTGTGCTCTGGGGCGTCGGTGGTCGTTGGTTTTGCTGTGGGCGGCCGCTTCGGCGGCGTGGTTCGGTGCGGTGATCGCGGCGACGTCCTCGGCAGTCGCCGGCGAGAAGGCCCGAAAGACTGAGGTCTCGATCCACGGCGAGGCCTTCTACATCAACGGCAAACCTACCTACGAAGGCCGCTCGTGGCAAGGCTACAAGATCGAAGGGCTGCTGATGAACAGCCGCATGGTGCAGGTCATCTTCGACGACTTGAACCCGCAAACCGCGGGCCGATGGGCTTATCCCGACACGGGCAAATGGGACCCGCAGCGCAACACCCGCGAGTTCATCGCCGCCATGCCCAGTTGGTATGAACACGGGCTGCTGGCCTTCACCATCAACTTGCAGGGCGGAAGCCCCGAAGGCTATTCGCAGTCGCAGCCGTGGCACAACTCGGCCATCAAGGCCGACGGCTCGCTTCGGCCCGACTTCATGAACCGGCTCGAGAAGATCATCGATCGCGCCGACGAATTGGGCATGGTCGTCATCCTAGGCGTCTTCTACTTCGGCCAAGACGAGCGCGTGAAGGACGAGGCGGCCGTCCGCAAGGCGGTTGACAACACGGTCGATTGGGTCTTCGACCGCGGCTACCGCAACGTGCTGATCGAGGTGAACAACGAGTGCAACGTGAAAGCCTACGACCACGACATCCTCAAGCCCGACCGCGTGCATGAACTGATCGAACAGGTCAAGGCCCGCACTCGCGACGGCCGGCGGCTGTTGGTGGGCACCAGCTACGGCGGCGGCACGGTGCCGAAGGAGAACGTAGTCCGCACCTCCGACTTCCTGCTGCTGCACGGCAACGGCGTGAAGAACCCGTCGCGGATCGCCGAGATGGTCCGTCAAACGCGAAAGGTGCCCGGCTATCGTCCCATGCCGATCCTCTTCAACGAAGACGACCACTTCGACTTCGACAAGCCCGAGTACAACATGAAGGCGGCCATCTCCGAATACGCCTCCTGGGGCTACTTCGACTTCCGCATGAAGGGCGAAGGTTTCGCCGACGGCTACCAAAGCGTGCCGATCGACTGGACCATCTCCAGCCCGCGCAAAAAGGCCTTCTTCGAGCGGTTGAAGGAAATCACCGGCCGGTGAGCAACACACTTGGGGCTTCGCGCGATGTGCAGCCCCTGGTGGAAATCGGTCGGAGGGCCGCGAATTTCGTGGCCCTCCGATATGTTCGATGATAGGAACTGTTCACCCGTCGCGGGCGATTCAACGCAAGCGTCGCCGCGCCGCCAGGGCGATTGCCGCGAACACAATCAACGTCCACATCGCCGGCTCGGGCACGGTGTGGACGACGGCGTGGCCCGATTCGGCATGGAACAGATCGACGGCGCTTAGGAAGTAGAGCTCGTTTTCTTCCAGGCCGCCGGGCAGCGCCAGTCCGAACAGATCAAACGCTCCGAAGGGATCGGTGTTGACCGTTGTCAACGGCAGATCGTCGAGCAGGATTTGCAGCGGCGTATTGGGCTTGAATCCCATGCCGGAAAGATCGAGCAGGTCGCCGCTGGTTCCGATCAGGCCGCGATCGGCGAGGAGTTGCGGAACGGTGAAATCGCTGCGCAGATCGAGCGGCATGGCGAAGAAATCGTCGGGGGCGGCCGGGTTCCCGGCCACGACATACAGCGGGATGGGCATGGCCAGCGGGCCGGCGGGCAGGCCCAGTTCGGCCCGCGAGAGCCGCACGTCGAGAACATCTTGCCCGACATACTCGAAAGCCGGCAAGAACTGATCGTCGCCGAACTCGGGTTCGCGGATGATCGTTCCTGCCAAAATGGGCGTCAGCGGGCCGCCGAGCACGGGTTCCCACCAGAATTGCACCGACGAACCGACGACATCGGCGCGAACGATTCGGTCGATGCCCGGCATGCCAGCCACGGTTTCGCCCGTCGGGGCGGCGTCGGAATTGATCAGAAGCCGATAGGTCGCCTCGACGCCCACCGGCACCGTTCCTCCGAGCGTCAGCCGCCAATCGAAATCGTCGGTGAAGGTGGGCGAGGTCAGGCTGCCCATCCACACGTTCATGTGCGCTTCGGCTGCGGGATTGAGCTTTTCGGGGTCGGCCTTGGCGGCGCGCTGGTTCTCGGCGGGCGCCGATGGACCGCCGTTCCACGTCAGAACCTGGCCGCGGCGGGCCGCTTCGCCGCGGATTTCAGCGATTTCTTCGGGCGTCAGCACCGTGTCGGTCCGCGTGGCATAGCCGTACATCAGCCGATTTGCCGTGCTCGGCTGGTAGAGATCGCGGAGCGTGAGAATATGGCCAATTTCATGGGCCATCGTGTTGCCGGTTTTTGTCATGTTCGGCGGGGTGTCGTCGGGGTTCTTGCGAATAATGGCCACCGGGTTTTTGTGAATGGCCATGCCGTTGACGCCGGGCTTGGTGACGTCGGGCTGCTCGCCGATGGTCACCTTTACGCCGCGGACCGTGCCCAAGTTGCTCACCGGGAGTTCGGCGGCGCCCTTGTCGCGCAGCTCGTCTCGCTCGTCCCGGGTGAGTGCGCCGTTGCCGTCGCCCGGTTTGGGAACGTTGGGATTGTATTTCACTACTTGCAGACGAATGCCCGCCTTCTTGTAAATCTCGTTGGCGCGTTGAACGGCGGCATTGACTTGGGCGATGTCTACCCCGGCGCCCTGAAGCACGTTGATCACCAAGGGCAAAATGATGTCGGTTTCGGGGGCGGCGGCTGCGCCTGAGGGGAAGAACACCCAAAGAGCCGGCAGGAGAAGAGCCAAGAACAAACGGACCGACCAAACACGGACCATGGGATCGACCTTTCTTGACCGAAGTTCATGACAGACGAGAAATCTGGACGAACCGACTTCCGTCGCTGCCTCAGTTCGGGCAAGAAATGACGCTCACGTCCGCTCTATCGCACAGACACGCTGCACCCGCAGCTATGCCGCATGGCCGAAGCCCTGGCAACGCCCCGGCCGAGGTCGAAATCGCGCGTCGCCGGTTCTTCTACCCGGCGATAACGAAGTGTGTGCCGCGATTTTTTCAATGGCAGCGACGGTTGGGGCCGGCTGTTGCGCCCGTCGCGCAACCGTCGCCGCAGCTTGGAATGTATCACCGCGATATACGAGATGCAATCAACTTTTCCCGTTGCGCACGTCCTTTTTCGGGGGGGATTGCCCGCTTGTCCCAGGCCTTCGGCGCGATGGTTCGCCGGCGGTTGGATCGCATGGGCCTCAGGCCAGCCCTTCCAGCGGTCCGGTGCTGTCGGCGAACTTGGGCATCGGCGCGCCGATGCGTTCGAGCATCGCCAGGTAGAGGTTCGTCAGCGGTGTTTCCCTGCGGTAGCGGAGGTGCCGGCCCGGCCGGAGGCTTCCGCCGCCGTGCCCGGCAAGGATGATCGGCAGATCGTCGTGGTTGTGCCGATCGCCGTCGCTCAACCCGCTGCCGTACATCACCATCACGTTGTGCAGCAGGGGGTGCGGGCCCTCTTGCAGCGAGGCCAGTTTCTGGAGGAACTGGGCGAACAGCCCGAGATGAAAGTGATTGATCTTGGCGATTTGCGCCTGTTTTTCGGGGTTGCGGCCGTGGTGGGAAAGCTCGTGGTGGCCCGAACGCACACCGATGTCGGGATAACTGCGGTTGTTGCCTTCGTTGACGTACATGAAGGTGGCGATGCGGGTCGAATCGGTTTGGAAGGCCAGGACGAGCATTTCCATCATCAAACGGACGTGTTCGGCAAAGTCCTTGGGCACGCCATCGGGCCGGGCGCCCGAGGGCAGCGCGGCGGCAGCCGCCTCGGCCTTTTCCAGCCGCCGTTCGATTTCGCGGACGGCGTGCAGGTATTCGTCGAGTTTGCGCGCGTCGCCGGGATCGAGACGGCGCCGCAGGTCGGCCGCGTCTTCGGCCGCGAAGTCGAGCACGCTTTTTCGATGGGCCGCCTGGGTGTCGCCGCTCGGCGATCGCCCGGCTGCGTCGGCCGATCCGAACAGCCGGTCGAAGACGGCGCGGGGGTTGACCTCTTTGCTCAACGGCGAAGTTGGGGTGCGCCAAGAGATGTTCGAGGTATAGGCGCAGCTATAGCCCGAATCGCAATTGCCGGCCTGGGCGCTTCGCTCGCAGCCGAGTTCGAGCGAGGCAAACCGCGTTTGGCGGCCGATTTGCTCGGCGGCCGCCTGATCGACGGAAACGCCGTTGCGGATGTCTTTGCCGTTGGTTTTGTAGGGATGCGCGCCGGTGAGGAACGAGGCGGCCGATCGCGCGTGGTCGCCCGGCCCGTCGCCGTGGGCCCGCCCGCCGTCGAGTGTCAGCCCGGTGAGCACCAGCACGCTCGACTTGAGCGGTTCGAGCGGTTCGAGGGTGGGCGGCAGCTTGCCCAGCGGGCCTTCCTCTTTCGGCGTCCAGTCGGCCATGTGAATGCCGTTGGGCACGCAGAAGAAGGCCATCCGCCGCGGCGGACGGGCCGCCGCCTCGGCCGCCATGACCGACTCGAGCCAAGGAAGGGCGATGGCCGTGCCCAGTCCGTGCAACATCGTCCGCCGCGAAATGACTGCTCTCTTGCCCATGATCCGATCACTCCTTTGCGGCCGATCCGCGCCTCTTCTGGAACGGATCGGCGTGAACGATGCCCAGCACGAACGCCTCGAACCGATAGTCGCTCGCCTTGGCCGCCGCCACGATTCGATCGACGGCCGGGCGATCGTAGTATTCCACGCCGCGCCCCAGTGCAAAGGTCAGCAGCTTTTCGGCGAAACAATGCGCGAACAAATCGGGATTGCCGCGCAGCACGGCCTTCAGCCCGCGCGGGCCATTGAACTCGCGCCCGTCGGGCAGGGCGGCGGCCGCGTCGATGGGAAAGTCGCCGTCTTTGGTCCGCCACGCGCCGACCGCATCGAAGTTCTCCAGCGCGAAGCCCAAGGCGTCCATCTCGCGGTGGCACACGGCGCACTTCGGATCGCTGCGATGCTGCTCCATCCGCTGCCGCAACGTGCCGCTGGCGACGGCCTGCGCGCCTTCGTCGAGCATGGGAACATCGGGCGGCGGATCGGGCGGGGGCGCGCCGAGGATGTTCTCGAGCACCCACTTCCCGCGCTTGACCGGCGAGGTTCGCGTGGGGTTCGAGGTGACCGTGAGCATGGCCGCCAATCCCAATACGCCCCCGCGGGCCCGAACCGATTCGGCCCCCTGCAAGGCCACGCGGCGAAAGTGATCGCCTTCAACGCCTTCGATCCCGTAGAAACGGGCCAGCCGCGCGTTGGCAAAGGTGTAGTCGGCGTCGATCAGTTCCAGCACGCTGCGGTTGTCGCGGACCACGGCCTCGAAGAACATCTCCGCTTCCATCCGCATCGCCCGCCGCAACTCGTCGTCGAACTGCGGGAACTGCTGCTTGTCGGGATGAATCGCCTCAAGATTGCGAAGCTGCAACCACTGGCCGGCGAAGTTCTCGACCAGCGCCCGAGCCTTGGCGTCGCGCAGCATCCGCCGCGCTTGGCGGTCGAGCTCGGCGCGCAGCCGCCCGCGGCCGGCCAAGTCGAACAGTTCGTCATCGGGCATGCTGCTCCAAAGGAAATACGAAAGCCGCGCGGCCAGCTCGTATTCGTTGAGTGGGCGAACGTCGCCGGCGCCCGGCGGATCGAGCTCGACGCGGAACAAGAAGTGCGGCGAAATCAGCACGGCCTCTAGCGCCAGACGGACGCCCGACTCGAAACTCCCGCCCGACGCTCGACCTTGAGCGGCCAAACGCACCAGCCGCTCGACCTCGCGGTCGGAAGCCGGCCGACGATACGCTCGGGTGGCCAACCGGCGGAGGAGCTGCCCGGCGGCCTCGTCAGGCGAACGCTCGGCTGAGGGCAGCGCGGTGATGATGCGGCGATGCGATTCGGGGAGTTGTTCCGGCTTGCGGCCTGCCGCATCGGCCACGATGGCCTTGGCCGCGATCTGCTCGGCCGCGGCCACGTACTTCTCCATCAGCATGGGCGACAAGGTGAGCACGTCGCCGATGTTGTCGAAACCGTAGCCCACGTCGTCGGCCGGAAAGTCGGCCGTCGCGTTGAACTCGACGCCGAGCAGGTCGCGAATCGTGTTGGCGTACTCGGCCCGGTTCAGGCGGCGAATGGTCACTCGGCCCGGATCGGGCGGGGCCGCTCGGTCGGCGGCCGCCAACGCCGCGTCGAGCCAGGCTACGACCGCTTCGCGGTCTTTTTCGGGCGGCAGGTCGCTGTCTTCCGGCGGCATCTTGCGGCCGCGAATCATCCCCAAAACCTTGCGCCAAACGGCTCGATTCTCGGCCACCGCTTGGGCCGAGCGGTATTTGTCCAGCGCGACGCCGCCCTCGGCGTCGGCGCCGCTATGACAATCGAAGCAATACCGCTGAGCAAAGGGCCGCCACGACTGGTCGAAGAAGTCGGGCGTCGGACGACGGGACGTCTCGGCGGCCCAAGCCGCGGCGCATCCCGCCGCGACAACCACGGCCAACAGCGCGACCGACGCAACGGCGACTCGCATCGTCTCGGTCTCCTCGGCTCATTGATCTTGCGCATGGCCCTGCCGTTTCGGCGAGGCTCTTGGTTCGTGCGAACCGGCCCCGCATCGGTTGACCGCACAGGGCCGGCCTAGGCGCATCGCAGATTCCAAGCGTCAATCGGCAGGCGGCAAACCGTGGGAGGGAATCGGGCCGGGCGATGGCCCGCCGCGACCGCCTAATCAATATACACGGGGCCGCCAATTCTGTCTCCCGAAAATGGCAGTTTTGTTGTATCTTTTCGGCAGCGCGGCAGCCGGCGGCCTTTGTTTGTCTGACCGCCAAGGGGTGTCACTCGGAGCATCAATCAAACAACAAGGCAACGGAGCCGACGGGCGAGAGGCTGGTTTTTGCGGACCGAGGGTCGCTTTTGCCGTTGCATGGTTTTTGAAGATCAACAACTCAACAGACGCTTGACGCTTTCGAGCAGCCGGTCCATGGGAAAAGGCTTGCGGATGTAGTCGTCAACGCCGAGCATCTCGGCATAGGCCTTGTGGCGGCTGCCTTCGTTGGCTGTCACCATGATGATCTTCAGCGGCACGGGCCGCGTGCGGCGCAGCTTTTCGAGCACGAGGAAACCGCTGCGCTTGGGCATCATCATATCGAGGATCACCAGGTCGGGGTCTTCGCGTTCGGCCATGGCCAGCCCTTGATTGCCGTCGCGGGCGACGACGATTTCGTAGCCGGCCGCCTCAAGGGCGATCCGCATCGATTCAATGATCTCGCGGTCGTCGTCCACCAATAAAATGCGTTTGGTTGCGCGCGGAATCGGTGCGGTCGGGGCGGGCGTCGAATCGGTGGTCATGGCGGTCCTCAATACACGCGGTTGGCGGGGCGGCCGATCGTGGCCCGCCCGATGCCGTCGGTTGGAAGGCTGGCCCGCGGCGTCCGGGGTGAGTTGGGCTGCGGTGGGCGCCTCCCGCCGCAAGGCCGGCAGGCCGAAAGCCGGCCGCCCTCAACCCCCCATTGCTAATCGATTGCGGCCCGGATTGCAAGCCCGCAAATCGAGGCTGCGCTGCCGGCGCAGGCCGTGTTGCTCAGGTCGAGTCGGGCCTGCAAGCACGGGACCCGACCCGATTGCAGCGGGAATCGGCCTGATCGAGGTTTCCTGCGTCTTGCTCATAACGCATCAAGCCTGCAAATACCGAAACGAACTCCCCGGAACACCCGGGGCCGGGCGCGTGCATGCCGGACCGGGCCCGGCCGGGCGGGGCTGGCGGCCTTCGGACGCAGCACAACTCACGGTCCGAATGTGGCGGGCAGCTCGATTGCCGCGGCCAAACGGCGGAGGTACTCGCGGCGCGGTATTTCCACAGCGCCCAACGATGCCGTGTGCGGCGTGATTACCTGGATGTCCCAAATGGCGAATCCGCGGGCGATCAAACGGTTGCGCAGATGGACCAGGGCCACCTTCGAAGCGTCGCGCTCGAGCGAGAACATCGACTCGGCGGCAAACAACCCCCCGATGGCCACTCCGTAAACGCCGCCGACCATGCGCCCTTGCCGCCAAACCTCGACGCTGTGCGCGTGCCCCAATTCGTGGAGCCGCGTGTAGGCCTCGACCATCGCAGGGGTGATCCACGTGTTGTGCCGCCGGCCGGGCGACTCGGCGCAACCGGCAATGACGGCCGGGAAATCGCGATCGAAGGTGATCTCGAAGTCGGTGTTGCGGCAGGTGCGCGCCAGACGTCGAGACACATGAAAGCGATCGAACTCGAACACCGCGCGCGGGTCGGGCGACCACCAAAGCACCGGATCGAATCCCTCGATCGGCCAAGGGAAGATGCCGTGGCGGTAGGCGTCGAGCAACCGTTCAGGCGAGAGCGAACCGCCGACGGCCAACAGTCCTTCCGGAGAGGCAAGCTCCGGCGGCGGAAAGAACCGTGATGGCCCCAGCCGGCTCATGGTCGATCTGTCCTTCCGCGCCGCAGAGGCGCGCGGCGTGGTTCGGCGCGACAACGGATTCTTCCTGCGCCGTGGCGGGCAACGCCCCGCGCTGCGGCGCGGCCGCGACAATTCGGCCGTCGGCCTTGGGCCGATGATCACCCGACGCGGCCGGCCAGCTCGTCGACCAGTTCACGGCGATGCACGCGCCACTGGCGCAGCGAGTCGCGGTCGCGGATCGTCACCGTGCCGTCTTGCAGCGTCTGCCCATCGATCGTTACGCAGTACGGAGTGCCCGCCTCGTCTTGCCGGCGGTAGCGTCGGCCCACGGCCCCTTTCTCATCATAGAAAACGTTCATCCGTGTTTTCAACTCGCCGTAAAGGTCGCGGGCGATCTCGGGCATGCCGTCCTTTTTCACCAGGGGGAAGACGGCCGCCTTGATCGGCGCCAGCCGCGGGTGGAGCTTCAATACGGTGCGCTTCTGCGGCACGCCGTTCTCGTCGGGCGCTTCGTCTTCGCAGTAGGCTTGGCACAGGAAGGCCAGTGTGGCCCGATCGGCCCCGGCCGAAGGCTCGATGACATGCGGGACGAAGCGTTGTTTCGTCTGGTCGTCGAAGTACGAAAGGTCTTTGCCGCTGCCGCGGTGCCGCGGCTTCCCCTCGGCATCAACCTCGAGCACCAGTTGATCGCCCTGGCGCACCAGTTTGCCCTCCATGTGGCTGCGCAGGTCGAAATCGCCGCGATGGGCCACGCCTTCCAACTCGCCGAACTCGCCCGGCGGCAGGAAGGGGAAGGCGTACTCGATGTCGGCCGTGCCGCACGAATAATGGCTCAGCTCGTCTTTCGAGTGGTCGCGGAGCCGCAGGCGGTCGCCCGCCAACCCAAGGTCGATGTACCAGCGGTAGCGGCGGTCGCGCCAGTAGGCGTACCATTGCGGCGACGAGTCGGGCCGGCAGAAGAACTCGATTTCCATCTGCTCGAATTCTCGCGACCGGAAGGTGAAGTTCCGCGGGGTGATCTCGTTGCGGAATCTCTTGCCGATTTGCGCCACGCCGAACGGAAGGCCCACGCGGGTGCTGTCGAGCACGTTCTTGAAGTTGACGAAGATGCCCTGGGCCGTTTCCGGACGCAAGAAGGCGGCGTCTTCTTCGCCGCCCATCGCACCGACGATCGTTTTGAACATCAAGTTGAATTCGCGGGGCGGAGTGAGGGTTCCCAAGGTTTTTGCGTCGGGGCCGAGCACCTCGGCATGGTCGGTCACGGTGGTCAGCGAAACCAACCCGCCGTCCCATTGCAGCTCGCCGGCGTCTTTGTTGCGGAGGTTGAAGAACTTCAGCGCCTTCTGTTCGGTGTCGCGCAACCCTTCGTCGCCGGCGGCCTCGGTGGCCACGAACACGCGCCGCCCGCGATGCTCGACCCAGCGGCCGTTGACTTGGTCGTGCCGGTAGCGGCGCTTCGACTCGCGGCAATCGACCATGAAGTCGCAGAATAAGTCGAAGTGGCCCGAACACTTCCAGACTTGCGGGTGCATGATGATCGAGCAATCGAGCCCGACCATCTGATACGGCTCGGGCGCCCCAGGCGGGGCGATCAGCTCGTTGTGCCCGGCAACCATGTCGCGCCACCAGGCCTCGCGGACGTTGCGCTTCAGTTCCACGCCCAATGGGCCGTAATCCCAAAACCCGTTGAGACCGCCGTAAATCTCGCTCGACTGAAACAGGTAGCCGCGGCGTTTGCACAAGGCCACCAATTGATCCATTTCCATCGCCATGAACGTTTCCTATCGATTCGATGATTGCGCGGTTCGTGGTTTGCCGCATTGTGCGTCGGCGGGCCCTACGGCTTGGCTTGTTCAACCGCGCCTTCCGAGAGCCTGCCGCGCGCTGAGCCGCGGCCTTCCGGCAGCGCCGCTCCGCCGTTGCGGGTCACGCGGCCGCCGACCGATACGGGATTTGCGGGGGGCGGAACAAAGCGGTGTTTTCCGGCGCGAACGACTGAAAACCACGCCGGACTGATACGAACCAGCCGCCGCCCAGCCCGAGCGCCCGCTTTGCGACCGATGGGCGCCGAGGCGTTTTGCAGCCGGCCGCTCAAAGAGCCGCGCGCCGCCTTGACCCCGCACCAACGCCAACTGGCCCGTCAGTATAAAGGGGGTTCGGCAAGAGCGGCAACCGGGGGCCTTCGCCGGGCCGTCGGGGCATTGCGGGGGATCGG
Organism: Thermoguttaceae bacterium; assembly: GCA_029975295.1. Lineage (GTDB taxonomy): Bacteria > Planctomycetota > Planctomycetia > Pirellulales > Thermoguttaceae > JARKPK01. The sequence continues at coordinate 24,273 of JARKPK010000114.1, forward strand.
AGGCTATCGACAGTCCGCTTTGCTGCGCGGCTCGAACACCGAAGCAACGCTGCGCCGTTCCGCTGGTCGCCCCGTTCTCTCACTCGAGTTCGCGGCCATCATTACAGCGGCGGTTCGACCTTCAGGCTCAAGGGGGCCAGCGTCGAGCCGTCGGGCAGGGCGTGCGGGCGATCGCCGAAGTTGACCGTCACCACCGTGCCGTCGGCGAATCGCGTCTGCTGCACGGCCCGATCATCGGTCAGCCAAGCATGCGAAAGCATCTCGCTGTAGCCGGTGCGCCGGGCCACCGGAGCAGCCGTGCGGTAGCTCTCGGCGAACCGCTGGCGGTTTTCGCGCCAAAAGCCTTTGCTGAAGAAGAACATCGGCGGCGTGCCGTACAAGGCGTTGAACAGATCGCGCCGCCGCCACAGCGAAGGGATTTTGTTGTTGTAGTCGCCCCAGTACCATTGGGCGATCACGCAATCGTGATACACCAGCTCCCACAGCGGCAAGCGGTAACGGTGGCCTGTTTGAAACACGGCGACCCGCTCGGGCGCCTCGTCGAGAATCCGCTGCATGTTTCGCCCGGCGTCGGGCACGCGGTAGGGACCAAGGCTGAGCATCCCTTCGAAATAATGCACGTAGGGCACGGCCGCCTCGTGGCCGGTTTCCGAACCGCACACCAGCCCGCAATCCTTGCTGACGTACTCCAGCAGCCGCATCTTCCACTGTCGGCTTTCGGTGCGGGTAACCGGATGCTTGGGGTGATAACACTCGCGCCACGGAGAGGCGGTGGTGGTGTCGATAAACCGGCAGCGATAGGGATGCGTTTTCAGTTCGGCCGGAATCCGCTTCTGGGCGTAATCGACGGCGCGGGCGTCGCACGTGACGCCGCAGTTGAGCCAGTTGCCGTCTTTATCGCGCACGGCCCAGCCGCGAATCCAATCGCCGTTGCGGTCGATCATCAGGTCGTCGGGCCAAGCCTCGGTGGGCCAATCCGGGTGGATATTCCGCAGCCGCGGGAACTCGGCTGGGTTCATCACGTCTTGATAAATGTCGTAGCGGCTGGTCAGCACGTTCATTCGGTTGAGCTGTTCCAGCACCTCGGGCGTGCCGCGGTTGCTCCACAAGATGCGGTCGATGCCTTCGGCCTGCATCTGCTTGGCGATCTCCACCGCGTCGCGATCCCAGCACCACACGTTGACCGCCCCGACGAGCATGTCCACGTTGGGGTTCTCTCGCCGCTTTTCCGCAAGGGTTTTCAGCAGCCCGATCTCGCGGGCGTGCTCTCGGTAGCGCTTGGCCATGGCCACGTAGCCGCCGCGATCGAAAAACACGAACCGCATCCGCCGCGGGTAGCCGAACTCGCCCTTCCGCGGTTCCCAAACGGGTCGGCAGTGCAGGCGATCGTCGCGGCGGACGACGCGCACCGACGCATCGTCGGCGTCTTCCACCACGGTCATCACGCCCGCCCCGTCGCCGCGCGTGCCCAGGCACACGCCGTACCAACCCATGCACAGCCCATGGCCCCCGGAGAGGATGTAGTGCATGTCCGGCAACGAACGATCATCGACCGGATACGAAATACCTTCGTTGACGGGCATGATCAGCAGCCCGCCCTCGGGCGAGCGCCAGCCGGCGGGGTACGAAACGGCCTGCGACATCGCGCCGCGGCTGTCGAGCTTCAGGCTCAACTCGGGCGCATCCTTCGCGCAGCGGATCGTCAGTTTCATCTCCAGGAACACCGTGGTGTCGAGCAATCGGGCGACGATGGCCCCGTCGTTCACCTC
>JARKPK010000115.1 GCA_029975295.1 Thermoguttaceae bacterium
GGTGTTCCTGGTCGGCTATCCCGGCGAGATGGGCGGGGCCAACACCGAGGCCTGGCACACGATCAAGCTGTGGCGGCGCTTCGGCGTCGATGTCCACTTGATCCCCACCTGGGGCCGCGACGAACGTTGGCAGACGCGGCTCGACGCCCTGGGTTGCACCACGCATCTGGTCACCGCCGGCGAATTGGAGAGCGTCCCCGGGTTGGCCGGTACTCCGGTGGTCGGTATGTGCAACAGCGAGTTCATGCTCCAGGCCCCGCGGCTCCGCGCGCTGGGTTGCCCCATCATCTGGGTCAACTGCATGACGTTCCTCTTCGACCACGAGAAGCGGTTTTTCGCCGAGCATGGCCCGGCCGATGCGATGGTTTTCCAGTCGCAGTTCCAGCGTTCGCAGCTCGAACCGCAGTTGTCCCCCTACAACTACGCCCCGGCCACCGGGCACCTGATCCGCGGTGCATTCGACCTCGACGAGTGGGAGTTCCGCCCGCGCCCGCACGCCAAGGGCGAAGTGTTTGTCGTCGGCCGCGTCGCCCGGCCCGACCAGGACAAGTGGTCCAGCAATACCTGGCCGATCTACGGGCGCATCCAGTACGCCCACAAACGGGCCTTGATGCTGGGCATGGACGAACGGACGCACCAGAAACTGGGCACGCCGCCCGTTTGGGCCGACTGCCTCAGGCCGATGGCCATGCCGGCGCGGGACTACTTCCGGCAGTTGCACTGCATGTTGCCGGTCAACGGCGGGGCGCGGGAGAACTGGCCTCGCGCCGGCCTGGAGGCGATGGCGGCCGGCGTCCCCATCGTGGCCCAGAACGAATGGGGCTGGCGTGAAATGATCGAACACGGCGTCACCGGCTTTCTGGGGGACTGCGACGAGGAACTGGCCCACTTCACAGCCATGCTGGCCTACGACGAGGATCTGCGGAGCGAAATAGCCCAGCGCGCCCACCGGCGATTGGTCGAGGAATTGGCGCATCCCGAAGCGATCTGGGCCGGCTGGCGACGGCTGTTCGATTCCGTGGGCGCGGTCAGGAGCAAGGCCGCATGAAGATCGCCATCCTCAAGTACCGTACCCACAACATCGGCGACGACATCCAGTCGTTGGCCCTGGAGCGGCTCTTGCCGCGGGTTGACCTGCGACTGGACCGCGACGACATGTCGCCTGCGCGCGAGTGGGACGATGACGTGCGGCTGATCATCAACGGTTGGTTCGCGCCGGGGATGCACCGCGCGTGGCCGCCGCCCGGTCGGGCGCGCTGTCTGTACGTCGGCCTCCACGCGACCGAGCCGGAGATCGTGCCCGCCGGCGCGGCCCTGCCCATCGGTTGCCGCGATCCGTGGACCTTGGGGCTTTGCGAACGCCTCGGCGTCGAGGGGTGGATATCGTGGTGCGCGACGCTGTCGCTGGTGCGGCCCGACGTTCCGTTCGACGGCAGTATCCTCTTGGTCGATGTCCCCGAAAAGGATATCGAGCGGTTGCCGCCCGAGATCGCCGCCTACGGGGATCGCGTTACACACATCGTCCCGCCGGGGATCGACCGCCAGGCCGAGGCCCGCCGCCTGCTGGACCGGTATGCGCGGGCGCAATGGGTCGTCACGACGCGGCTCCACGCCCTCTTGCCGTGCGCCGCGATGGGCACGCCAGTCGTCTTCATCCGTCCGCCGTGGTCCGAGCATCGTTACGTCGGCTACACGCACCTGGCCTGGCGGATCGCCAACGCACCCTGGTTTGCGCCGCGCCCGCGGGTGTGCCCAGAGGTCGTGCGTAGCATGGCCGTGCCCCTGCGCCACGCCGTCGGCCAGTTCATCGAGGATTGAACCATGAAGCTGGCCGCGCTGTGCTGCACGTACCTTCGCCCAAAGACGCTCGGGCAGTTGATCGAGAGCTTCCTGCGCCAGGACTACCCGCGCGAGCTGCGGGAACTGGTGATCCTCGACGACGCCGGACAGTACGAGAACCAGGAAGGCGACGGCTGGCGGCTGGTCTCGATCCCGCGGCGGTTCCACTCGCTCGGCGAGAAGCGGAACGCATGCGCGGCGCTGGCGTCGCCCGACGCCGAGGGGTTCCTCGTGGCCGACGATGACGACATCTACCTGCCGAACTGGTTCAGCACCACGGCCGAGGCACTCAAGCGGGCCGACTGGTCGCGGCCGAGCCTCGTTCTACTCGAACATGGCTACGGGCTGAAAGAACACGAGACCGGCGGGCTGTATCACGGCGGCTGGGCGCTGCGGCGCACGGCCTTCTACCGCGTGCGCGGCTATGCGGCCCTGAACAACGGCGAGGACCAGGAACTCGCCGGGCGGCTCTCGGCCGCGGGCGTCACCCAGTGCGACCCTTGCCGGCTCGCCCCGCCGTTCTACATCTACCGCTACGACAACAGCAGTTACCATCTGAGCTACATGGACGACCGCGGCTACGAGCGTCTCGGCGAACGTACCCAGTTTGGGAAAGCCAGCCTGAATGTCGGTTGGCCCCGCGACTACGCCAAGCTGCCGGTCATTCGCCGCTACTCGTTCGCGCCGCACGTCTCGCACCGCGACGGCAAGATGCCCGTCGAATTGATCGGTCCGATCAACGCCCCCGGCGGCGACGGCCCAACCAACGGCATGTTCGCCTTGCAGAAGGCGCTGCGGAAGCGGATCGCCGAGGGGCTCGATTGGCTATCGATCAAGTCGCTGCCGGCCAGCAAGGGCGCGCTGCCCTGGTTCTGGCACTGGGACGACCGAGGTTACGCAGCCTGGTGGGACTCCGAAGGCCAGCCGTTCGTCCAGGGGCCGAACATGCTCTTCACCTACTCGGGCTCACCGCGGATCGACGCCGAGGAGTGCGCCCTGTTGGACGCCGCCCACTGCCGGGCGATGTTCTGCCACAGTGGGTGGTATCGCGATCTGATCGCCAAGCACCGCGGGCCGGCCAACCAGTCGCCGATCGTGCTGTGGCCCTACCCCCTCGATCCCTGGCCGGGCGAACCGCTGCCGGACAAGTACGACCTGTTGATCTACGCCAAGAACGGCAACCGTCCCGGGCTGCTCGAGCATCTGGCCGAGTTGTTCCCGCGGCACGTCCAGATTCACTACGGCCAGTATCGTCGGGAACAGCTCTTCGAGGCCGCCCGCCGCTCACGGGCCTGCGCCTACCTGGCCGACGACGACCACGGCCCGCTGGCCCTCCAAGAGATACTGTTGGCCGGCTGCCCCGCCGTCGGCGTCCGCACCGGGGCCGCCTTCGTCCAGCACGGCCTGACCGGCTACCTCGTCGACCGCCTCCCGCCCGGCCGGCAGTGCGCGGCCAACGACAACGATGCGCAAGCTCTTACGGCCAGCCTTGACGCCCTAAGCCAAGCCCAGGCGATGGATCGCCACGCGGTGCGGG
>JARKPK010000117.1 GCA_029975295.1 Thermoguttaceae bacterium
GGGGTTATAGACCAGCGCCGTGGGCGAGATAGCCCCGCCGGGCAACCGCGGATCACTGCCGTCGAGCGTGTAGTAGATCACCCCCGAGCCGGAAAGCGTGAGCGGATAGCCGTACTCCACCTGCCCGCCATGCCGGCTGAAGAGGGCCGGCGAAATACTCGGCGGATAGAGCGGCGCTACCGTGTTGTCGCGCAACTTGGTCACTTTGAGTTGCGCGAGAATTGTGGCCGCCCGGGTTTGAAGATAGTTCTTGTCCTGAGTGGTCGCCGTGATCCAATCATTCTTCGTGTACGGAGTGGCAACCTTCGAATCACCCCAGCGGGCGCTTTCGGCGATGATGGCCAGCGCGATTTCGTCGCAACGTTCTTGGTAGCGGGCCACCGCGGGCCCACCGGTAAGCAGCCCATTGTTGGCGAGCAATGCGTAGGCCCGATCGGCAAAGGCCATGCGGTACTCGGCGTTGTACATCAACTGCTGATGGATCCATTGAGGGTTGCTTTTATTGAATACGTCGCCGGCCGGATAAGGCCCGGTGCGATCTTGCGAAGGACTGACGACCAAGGTGTGTTCGTTGTCGTGCACGAAGAACTTGAATCCGTCGGGATTGACGCGATTGTAGATGCCGTACCAATTGTTGGGCGACTGATTACTGAGAAAGTTCGATATCGGAGCGTCGGCATTGGCCGTGAAGAAAATGATCATCATGTAGTCGATCAGATTCTTCGCGTCGAGCAGCTTGGGGAAGTACGGGTTGGGCGTGCCGTCGGGGTTCAGTCCTTGAACACGCATGTAGGCGGCGTCGCTGGCCATGGTCGATCGAGCCAGCCCGCCGTTGGCCGAATCGCCCACTAAGCGGAAGACGGAGCTGTTGAAGGCGGAATGCTCTCCTTGCGCGGCGAACAGTTCGAGTGATGCCCCGCCGGTGTTGTCGAAATAGACCAATCGCAGGTTGTACGAACCGGCCTGGGTGATGTTGAACGTGGCCAGAGTATCTACCGGCGAGGCGTTCGGCCCGGGATTCGACATCACGAACGTCTGCGAACCGTTGCTCAGTTCCAGGCGGAAGCCGTCGTCGGCATTGACGCCGAAGGTCCACGGACCGACTGCGGGAATCTCGATCGTGCCGGTGACGCAGATGACGAAGTTGTCGACGTTGGCGCCGGTGGTTGTGTTCGGGAAAGCGGCGTTGCCGCTGGTGAATCGCCCATCGCTGCCTGTATTGAGGTAGTTGATCACGTCGGCCGAGCCAGCCACCGCCGAAAGCTGCTTGGAGGTGTCGGCAATGACGCTGTCGGCCGCGGCCAGCGAAGTGACCGGCACGTTGGCCATGTAGGTGTAAACAGTGAACTTGCCGCCGGCCTGGTTCCAAAAATCTTGCCAGGCGTTCATGTTGCCGTCGGTGGCGAAGATCGTGTAGCCGGGATACGGCGGCTGATCGGCCACCTTGATCACGTCGTAGTCGCTGTCGTCGCCGCCTAGGTACGACTCGGCGAAGTTGGAGTCGGCCCGCTCTTGCGTTTCGTAAAGCCCCCAGTATTGGCCGTTGATATAGAGGTGATAGGCCCGACTGCGGGTGTAGGGATCGCCCATGTCGCCCTGGGTGTCGCGGGCGAAGACATCGCGGACTACAGCATTGCGCGAATCGCCGCCAAAGCTCCAGGAATAGTTCTGACTGCAACGCAGGTCGATCTTGTCGAAGGTGTCGACGCCCTCATCGCCGAAAAGGGCGTACACCAGTTTCGAATCGCCGTATTCGTCGCGGAAGAACAGCCGGAAGGCATGCTTGGGGTTGGTGCCCGAGGTGCTGAAGCCGCCGCGGATGCGAATGCCGGCTTCGACCTGAAAGCCCTGGGCTCCATCGGGATTGATCAACTCAACCGAGGTGACGCGTTCCCAGTTGGCGCCGGCTTGCTCGGCGTTGCTGTAGATTCCGGTAGCCGGGTCGAACAGATTGCCCAGCGGCAACACCAGCGAGATGGTGGGAATGGCGGTCAGCGCGCTAATTAACTGCGGTCCCCAGGTCGGATTATTGACGATGTCGGGATCCATCCCGTAGTCGATCACTTGGCTGTTGACCGTTGCGGCGGGCCATTGGCTGAAGATCACCTCGTCGAAGAAGCCGTTGAGCCATTTGCCGCTGCTGGTGTCGGCATCGCTGAAGTACGCGCCCAAACGCAAGGTGTGCGTGCCGACCGAAAGGTTGACGTTGAACTTGTAGATTTGCCAGCCGCTATCTTGGTTGCTGCCGCCGGGGCCGTCGCCGGTGATGCGAACCAACGACGTGCCCGTCCCGCCGCCGTAGCGCACGCCGTCAACGGTGCAGATCAGTTCGCCGTATTCGTCAGTGGCGAACTCGGGGCCCATCACGAGTCGGTATCGGAGCCAAACGCCGTACAATCCCGCCTGCTCGACGGTGATCGTTTTGCTGAACCCACCCGAGGCGGCGACGGTCGGCCCGGGGCCGAGCACCACCTTCAGCCCGCCGCCGCTCTGTCCTTCGGTGGCCGAGTACATGCCTTGGGCGGCGTTGGGGTTCGAGGTGCCGAACAGATCGTCGACATAGACGAAGCCGTCGAGGCCCGTGTCGAACTTGGCCGCAAAACTGACTCCGTCGGGCGGCACGGGCGGCTGGCCGTCGCGCGACTGCACAAGCACATCCGAGAGGAAGATGTAAGTATGGGTGTCGATATTCGTCGATTGCCAACCGGGCCGGTGGGCCAGGGCGCGGACGGTGGTTGTGCCGGAGATTGTGATCGGTCCGGTGTACACGAACCCGCGCGTTTCGCTGGGCGTTGTGCCGTCAAGTGTGTAGCGAATCTCGGCCCCGGGCGTGTCGGTGGTGATGACCAACTCGAAGGGCTGATCGTAGAAGCCGCGGTTGTGGCTGAATTTGGTGTCGGCCACAAAATCGGTGTGCGCCGTCAGGTTGGCCGCTCCGGGCGTCGGCTCGGTGAAGAAGCGTGCCTCGGTCGTCGTTTTGATCCCTACCAATTCCGGCAGAATTAGGAACATGCCGTCGGAAGCGGCGTTGTTCAGCGCATGAATGGCCAGCACGTTGCCGCCCGCCTGCAGCAAATGGCGAACCGAGGTGAGGTTGAACTCGTTGAATGCCATGCCCAGCGTCGGATCGCGCATGGCCAGGGCCGCGGAGTTGTACGCCAAGGTGGTCGGAGCGTTCGCCCGGGCGACCTCGACACCATTGAGGTAGGCGACGAAGCCGTCGTTGTACTTCATCCGCAGGGCGAGCGAATCTAAATCGTCGAGCGTGGTGACCGTAAAGGGAATGCGCATCCACAGCGATGAGTTGACGCCCTGCATCGACGACGAGACGTTCGTTTGCACCGCCCCGGCAAATCCGGAAACGGAAAGCCCGCCGTTGGCTGTGTCGCCCACCAAATCGAACGTTGTCGCATTCCACGAGGTGTACGATCCCGGCGAGGCGAACAACTCGACCTCGGCCCCGCCCCCGCGCTCGAAATAGACCAACCGCAACGAGTACAGACCGGCCTGCGTGAAATTGAAGGTTTGCAGGGTGTCGGCCGGCCCGCGCGGGTTGGGAAACTCCATGCTGAAGGTGTTCGAACTGTTGTTGAGCACCAGCCGAAACCCGTCGTCGCTATTGACGCCGAATGTCCACGCGCCGGCCGAGGGAATATAAACGGTAGCGAACGCCTCGATGATGAAATCATCGACGGCCTGGTTGAGCGTTTGAGTGGGAAAGGGCAGATCGCCGGTGTATCGCCCATAATCGCCGCCGGAGCCGAAGTAGTTGATCGTCGGCGCATAAACGGTGACTTTGGTGGAATACTTGTTCGGATCGGCGATGATCGCCTCGGCCTGGGCGATGTTGTTCACGGTTCCGGCGACGGCCGTATTGACCTTATAGTAGTTGACGGTGAACCCGTTGCCCGAGTCAAAACCCAAGCCCGTCGGACCGGATTGCCAGGCCGAATCGTTGAACCCGACCGCCGTCCAATTCAATCCGGCATGGCTGGCGTTGGGCACCAGATATTTCGCCGTCGCCCCGCTGCCGACGAAAACGGTCGCCTCCTGAACCAAACCGTAAGACACATCAGTCCACTGCGACGGGAACCCAGGCGAGTATTCATGGGCAATCGCGCCGCCGGGCATCACCAGAGCCAGATATTCGCCATCGCCGCTGAGCTTGAAGTTGGTGTGCAGTTCGCCGGCAGGATCGGTGAGGTTGCGATCACTGGCGAAAATAACTAGATAGTCGCCGGCCTCGATGGTGACGTTGGGTAAGGCCCACTTCGTGAGATTTGAAGCATTATCCGTAAGATACCAACCGGACAAGTTGATGGCGGTGTCTGTCGGATTGTGCAGTTCGATCCAGTCGGAAGCCTCGTTGAACGAATCGCGCAGCCCGTCGCGGTTCAGCGCCACGAACTCGCTGATGACCGGATAACTGCTCAGAAGCCGCCGGTCTTCGAGTTGCTCGAACGCCATGCGCCGGTTTCGCCCCAGGGACGTCTTGCGGCGACCATCACCCTTGCCCGATCGCAGCAGGGGCGATCCGTGTTTCGCTGTCTTCCTGAGATGAACCACGATCTGCTCCCGGGGCACTCGAATATCCGGCTTCACCTTGAAACGGCAACCGCCCCCGTCTTTGCCCGAAGGGCGCACACATCGGGGACTTGGCAAGCGGACTTGCCCTTTGCGAAGTCGATTCGTTCTGGGGGTTGAAAACTCACAGCGCACAGCGGACGGCCCATCGGCGACTCGCCGACTCGATCCGTTCGCCTATCGAAGAACTCTCGCCCAACTGCCGACGAAATCGTCGGTCTGGCCGACAACCAAGCCGTCGAACTTGCCGCTTATTCGCAACGGCGGGACTCGACTTGTCCGTTCACAACACTCCGCCGGGCGAGTCACTTTGCGCACCCCCGCGCCTGCGCTGCTGCCGGGCACAAACCAGCAGCGGCCGCCCAACCCGTCAATACTACTAATGCACGAAACGAGCCCTTCCAGCCGCGCTCGACGGGCCCTTGCCGATGAACGAAGAGCCGCAATAGACCGACCGACGACCGGCACGGGCTATAGCGCCTCTGCTCCACGCAATTGATTGCGAGCGGTTCCGAAAAGACTGCGTCCGGTTGGGCCGAGCGATCACCGCCCTAACCGAACTCTAATATGATGAAATGGTTAGGGTTAAGTGTCAAGCAAAATGCGACGGATTCGCTAAATCCCTAGGGAGGAAGGGCAACTGCCTCGCAAGCAGGCCTTCGGCAGTGAAAACGCGCCCCAGAACAACTCGAACGCCTGGCCGCTAGTCAGCCGGTCGCGAACCGTGCCCGTACGGCCGTGAACACCGCAACCAGCCGGGAAGGGTCGAATGATGGCTCGTCCGCCCGACCGCACGCGGGATTCCCACCATGCCGCCCCGGTTTGATGTTGAGCCGCCGGCACGCGGCCCGCGGGCGTGTGCCGGAGTCCCTGCCTGCCGCATCGCTGAGCACTCGCTTCCGGCTGCGGCAGAATAGGCAGTTTGGGACAAATCAGTTACGAACCACGATGAATTGAGCTTGACCCTTCCTAGCGCCCTAATATAATGCCGCCTCGCTAAGCTGTGGTTTTTCAGCGCAAGACCGATCGCTGCTCCCAATCACAATGCAATGAGGCCGATCAACGGGTGGCTGCCGCCTCTCGGCCGCCCGCGATTCCGAAGTTGCATTGCTTTTCTCACGAACAACAACCGAAAGGTGTACGCAGCAGGAAGCGAGAATCGCTTGACTGCGTGCCCGAAACGACCGAGCCGCTGTTGGTTTTCTGCGGCCTTGATAAAGCGACGCCCGCCGTACCTCGTCTTCTAAGCAAGTACTGCCATGGCCGACTCGCCCTTCGTCGCGCGATGTGTGTCTGCTTTGGCGTTAGCGGGCTGGGTCGGGCTTTGCGGCTGCCAAGCAGTCGGGCCGATCGAAAGCGATTGGAGCAGCCCGAACTCCCGCCTTCCCGAAGCGCAGCAAGGGGTGCTCGATCGGCGGCAAACCGACGGCTCAAACGCGGCAACGCCCGTCGCCCACACCGAAGCCGAATCACCGCCGGGCGCGGCAAGGCCGCCGACGGCCGCAACGGTTGCCGAACCGCCCGAGGTGATCGCACTGCCCGATTCTCCGGCCGAACTCGCCGGCCCAAGGCCCGAAGTCGCGGGCCAGTCGCTCACGATCGACCAGCTTTTCGAGCATGCCATTCGCTATCACCCGCGGCTGTGCGCTTGCAAACACGAGATCGCGGCGGCGGCCGGGCGATTGACCCAGGCGGGCCTGTTGCCGAACCCGAACCTGGTGATCGATGTCGAGAGCCCGCTGACCGAGAACGATCCGACCACGGTTTCCAGCCGATTGATGTTCAGCTTCCCGCTAACGCGAAAACGGCACTGGCGTCGGCAGTTGGAGTGCTCGGGTCTGGAGGAGGCTCGGGCGAAACTGAGCGAGGAAACGGAGATCGTCTTCGCCGAGATCGCCGACGCTTCGATCGAGCTTCTTTTCTATCAGGAACTGGCCCGAAAACAGGCCGAAGCCGCCCAATTGGCCAAACAAGCGGCCGAGGCGCGCCGCCAGCGGGCGGGAGCGTCGTTCGTCGACGCCGCCGCGGCCGAAACGGCGGCGATCTCGGCGCAATGGGGCAGCCACGACACCGCCGAGCGTTTGCAGGCGGCGCGCGACCGACTGGCCCGAGCCGCGGCCTGGCCCGCCGATCAGCCATTGCAGTTGGGCGGCACGTTGTGTTTCGCGCGGACGGAACCGTTAGACCTGTCCGGCGTGTTGGCGGCCGTGCAGTCGCGACGGCCGCGCCTGGCAGCGGCACAAGCCAATGTTGCCCGCAGCGGACACGCCTACCAGCTTGCCCGAGCCGAGGCCTGGCCCGACCTGGAAATCGGGCCGCGATTCCAGGGCGACACGGACGGCCCGGAAGACCGATTGGGCGGCCGCTTCGCCATGGACGTTCCGATCTTCGATCGCAACCAGGGGCGGATTGCCGAAGCCGAGGCGGCTTGGCGGGCCAGTCGCGACCTGCTGGCCGACGCGCGGCGGAACTCGGCGGCCGATGTGGCGGCCGCCTTCCACGCAATCGCGGCGTTGCAGCAATCACTCGACTATTTCTCGGAGACCGTCGCGCCGACGATGGAAAAACTCCGCTCGCAACTGGCCGATCTCGAAGCGAAAAAGGCGATCGAGGGCTATCAGGCGCTCGATCTGCGGCAGCGGTTGCTGCGGATGGAGATGGAGCACTTGGAACGTCTGGCCCGCTACAGCCGGCTTCTGGTGCGGTTGGAGCTTTGGGTCGGTCGGCCGCTGACCGACGGACCGCTCGTCCTCTAGGCAGGGCTTCATCGAAACGACTGCCGACGCAGCGAAGCGGCCGATCACCTATTCTGCTTCTGCCCGCGCGGGCCGACACTGGTTCCGCGGTTCCATTTCGGAAACCGTTTCGCTTGATGCCCGACTACTGCCATTGGGCAGACACTCAGCCGGCCCGATCGCGCCGCTCGGCGGGCTGGAACCGAACATCGAACAGTTCGCCGGGCACGGCGGGCAGTTCTCGCGGCACCAAAATGCGGATCGGACGCCCCCATTCGAGCAGTTTCGGATCGCGGCGCTGGTGCTCGGGAATCAACTCGACTTGCGGCCCCACCTTTTCGATCACCGAACGCCAGGCAGAGCTGCCCAGCCGCCGCGGACGGATCTCTACGGCCGCGCCAACCTCCGGGTGCAACTGCTGCTCCTGCCGAATGTAGCTGACGATGTAGCGGCTTTCGCCGGCGGCGATCGTTAAGATCGGCTCCCCCTGCCGCACTGTTTGCCCCGGCCAGCGATGAATCGCGGCAATCACCCCCGCCATCGGCGCGCGAATCTCGAGCCCGGCAATCTGATACTCGATCTGCTTCACTCGAGCCTCTTGGGCGGCCACAGCCGCTTGCAGCGGGGCCAAGATGGTTTGAATTGGGGCCTCTTCGAGCGGCGGGAATTCGGCCAGTTGTTCGCGGGCGGCCTCGCGCTGCGACTGGGCCTCGGCCAGCGCCGTGGCGGCGTCGGCCACTTGCTGCTGCAATTTGTCGTGCAGCAGCAACTCGTCGGTGTACTGCAATTGGTTCGCCGCGCCCGAGTCGAGCAACGACCGCAGGTATTCCACGCGGGCTTCGCGGCGTTGCAGTTCCACCTTGGCGGTTTCCAGGGCCACCGCCCGATCAAGCACGTCGAGCCGCCGCGATTCGCTCTCCCAAATGGCGCGCAACAGATCGCCCAGTCGATTGATGCGGCGGTCGTTTTCGGCCAGCAGCGTTTGAGCGCGCGCCGCTTCGAGCTCTTTGTGCAATCGCTCTACTTCGAGCTTGGCTGCCTCCAGCTCGAATCGCGCCGCCGTGTCGTCGAAGCGGGCGACCACCTGCTGCGATTGAACCGCGTCGAAAAGCGTCCACGGCGAGCGAAACGCGATCAGCCGCCCGTCCACCGGCGAGCCGACGTCAACCCGCACCACATCCGCTTCGCCCACCAAAACCGCCTGCGGCATCTGCCGCTGCCACAGCCAAATCGCGGCCGACAGGCAGACCCCAAAACAGACCATCGGCATCACGCTCTGCCGCAAGCGTTGCAGTCTCAGTTTCCATGGCGTGGGAATCCGATGATACGGCGTCATCGCTTACACTTCGCCCTCATCGACGCGCAAGTAAAGAGTCACGTCGTTCATGCCCTGCGTTTGCTCCAACAAGCTCCGCAGTTCCTGGCTGCGGCTCGGGTCGCGGAGCAACACGCGATACGATTGGACGCGCGAGCTCGGGCTGGTCTGCTGTTCGCTGGTGAGCATCGCCCGGGCGCAGTGCGCTTCGAGGATTCCGCGGAGCGTGGGCTGCAACGACGAAAAATCGCCTTCGAGCTGAAGGCTGAGAACGGCGTCGAAACGGTGCCGCGATCCGAACGAGGTGATCCGCAGGTAGGCCAGCACCAAGCCCACTCCCATCGCGGCGATCAACGCCGTCGAATAACGCATCGTGCCCACGGCCAAGCCTTCCAGAATGGCCCAAAGAATGAACGTCGTGTCGCGAGTGTCTTTCAACACGTTGCGGAACCGCACCACGGCGAAAACCGCCAGAAGCCCGAACGCCACGATCACGCTGCCGGCCATCAGCACCATCATCAAGGCGATGATCACCGGCAGGGCCACCAGCGAGGCCACATACGTTTGCGAGTAGGACAGCCCGGTATGGGTCCACATGTACACCCATCCGACGAACTGACCGATCACAAAGGCGAACAAGAGAATCAGCAGCGCCGTCTCTGCGCTGGCCGCGCCGGAAACGACGTCGCCCTCGACCAGCAATCGCCACCAATCACCGTTCATCAGGCCACCTCATGAAAAAACTGCCCCTCCACCGGGCGGCCGGCGCAAAGGGCGTCGAGGCAGCAGCAGTACTTGGCGAAAGAAATCCGGTGCAGATTCATCGCCGCGGCCAACGGCGCCATCCATTGCGGATAGCGGTCGGTGAACTTCAGCTCCAGCAGCACGCGGGGCAAATCGGCCTGTCGCTGCCGAGTGGGAACATGGAGGCAGCGAGCCGGTTCGTAAATCCCGGCCATCAAAGCCCGGTCGAACGTCACGCGAACGTCGTTCGACGTCGGATGCACATACGCCTCGCGCGTGTAGCTGACATAAACGGCCGGCCGCGCCGAAAGCGTTTGGTAAAGATTCCAGAACTCCTGAAGCGCGGCGAACTGGCGCTGGTCGGGCGCTTCACTCATCACGTCCGCGGGAGTCGCGCCGCCGTACAGCAGTCGCCGCGCCGTGGGCTTGGGCAACATGCAGCGGCTCTTGATGATCACCCCGCTGACGCGGCGCTTGATCTCGAAAAAGGCCGGATGCCCCGGCTCGTCGTCGTAAAAACGCACGCGAAGCTTGAAACGGTTCTTCAGGCCGTGCTGGGTCGACCAGTACAACGACAACGCCGAAGAATCGCAGTAAAGGCTATGGACAAAATAGCGGCAGTCCGCTGCTCGGCGGGCGTAAGGATCGGGTACAAGCACGCGCCTAATATAAGCGCGGATCGCGTGGGCCTGCGCCTCATCGATCAAGTACTTGTACTCGAAACGATTCGTCTGAAGACGATCCCGAAACGGCATAGCCGCCTACCTCTGTTCCCAAGGCGTGCGAAGGCGACAGGCGCGATATGCGACATCGATACACAACCGCAAACGACCAAACACACTTCAAACACAGCAGCCACCCACTCAGGCAACCAGCCGAAACGGCCGCCGCTCAACCGACGTGCCAGGTTTCCTCAGCGCGCAAACCGAAACCTGCGCCACGAACAGTTGATGCGAAGCATCAAGTTCAGACCACTATCCTGCCACATCGCGGATGGAAGCTGGATTAAACCAACCTTCCGCCGCAACGGCTGCCTGCGATGTTCCGTCTGTCAAAAGAGTTGCGCCCAATCGCTAACAAAATCGTAACCAAACTTGGGGCGTATTGCAACAATTCTTCGCGGCGTTTTCGGCCTTCTCGCGAGCCGGGCGATCGAAGTCGCGTTCGCCGCATACGCGGCGTAAGTGCCGAACGCTGAGCCCCAAGCGGCGGGGGAGACTGCCGGGAAACAGAACGGCCCGAAAAAAACCGGTTTGCCGCCGAAACCGGCCGAGGCCTGCCTCCGGGAGGGACTCCCCGTTGGGTGCGATTCCGCCTAGCAACGCCTATTCACTCGTGTCTTTGGCCCGTTGGAGATACGGTTTGTACTCCCATCGCTGAATCCACTGGTCCAAGAAGGGCCGATATTGCGGCGTTCGATACCAATCGACCGGCTTGGGATCGGGCGGCGCAACCCGGCCTTCGGGATAGTCCTTTCCGTCGAAGCTGGCTTCGACCCCGGCATCCCATCGCAGCAGCTCGCGTTTCATTCGTTCGGCGATCTCCGGGAGTTCGCCGCTCACATCCCGAGACTCTTGGGGATCGGCGGTCAGATCGTACAGCTCGAATTGCCCCGCGGCGAGTTTGCGCGTGAGGAGCTTGTAACGGTCGCCGACGAGCGCCCGCTGCGTTTGATATCGGAAACCGATCGGCGTGCCGCGCTGCGGCAATTCCTTCTCGAATAGCGGAACCAGACTGACTCCATCGATCGGTTTGATCATCGCGTTGTCGGGCAGCCTGACGATTTCGGCGATTGTCGGGAAAAGGTCCATCACGCAAGCCGGGAAGTTGGTGACTCGCGGTTTGATGGCTGCGGGCCATTCGATGATTCCCGGCACGCGAATCCCGCCTTCGAACACGCTGCCCTTGAACCCGCGCAAGCCGCCGACCGTGTCGGGGCGAATGTTCGGCAGCCCGCCGTTGTCGCTGCAAAACACAACCATCGTGTTTTCGGCGAGCCCCATTTCGCCCAGCGCCTTTCGCAGCGTGCCGACGCTGCGGTCCATCGCCGCCAACTCGCCGTAGTGATGGGCCGAGGCCTCGGCGAGGTCGGCAAACGGTTCTTTGTCGCCCGGCAACGCCTTGAACGGACTATGCGGCGTGCCGTACCAAATCACCGCGAACATCGGCTTGCCGCCCGCTCGATGCTTCTTGAGAAAGGCGATCGCTTCGTTCACGACAATCTCCGAGGAGTCGCCTTGGAACGATTCAAACTTCCCGCCTCGGCTCATCAACGGATCGAGGTCGAAGAAATTCGACACCGACACCCATTCGTCAAACCCGAACACCCCGGGGCTGTGCGGATCGTCGCCGAAGATCGGCACGCCCGGCCCGCGATGACCGTTCAAATGCCATTTGCCGAAATGGCCCGTTACGTACCCTGCCTGGCGCAGGGCTTGCGCGATGGTCTTCTCTTGGAGCCGGAGCGCATATCCGTGACTAAGCACCCCGCAACGGTCGTGGGTGCGCCCGGTGAGCACCGCCGCCCGCGTCGGCGAGCAGACGGGCCCCCCGGCGTAGAAACGCTCGAAGCGGAGGCCGTGAGCCGCCATGGCATCGAGGTTCGGCGTTTTCAAGACCGGATGGTTGCGATATCCGGTTTGGCCCCATCCCATATCGTCGGCCATGACGAAGATGATGTTCGGACGCCGAGGTTCGGCCGCCGCGGCCGCAGCGCCCACCGCACACAGCGACAGCACGAAGAACGAAGCGAACGTTCTCACGGCCCACCCCCTGCCTTATTCATCGGAGCGATCTTCGGCCCGCGCCAACCGACATTCCGGCGTGCCGACTGGTTGCACAATACACCGGGGCCCGCGGTGGGGCAAGCAAGAACCGGCTGAATCGGCCCAACAGCGAGAACCGATGAGAAACACGCCTTGCCTGATCCCCGGAAGGGCGCAAAGGCCGGTTCAAGCCGTCGCCGATACACGCGCCCTCCACCGCGAGTCGGCCGGCTGTGCAGCCAAACGCTATCTCCAACGCGAGTCAGCCGGTTTTTCGGCGTGCCGCCATTCGGTTGCCCCAAAGCGTTGGGCGGCTTGTCATTGGGCCACCGCGGCCGGCCGCCGAGGACGTTCGGGCAGCGGTTCGAGGTTCTTCGGCTCTTGCCGAGCAATGCGGTAGCCCGGCCGGTTGTCCGCCGTGGCGCGTTCACCCCCGTGGGCCAAGACAACCCGCTCGGCCAGCCGCAGCAACAGGTCGGCCTGTTCGCTCACCTTGCACTGGCCGGGCAGTTGCGGCCGAGTGGCGTTGACATACCGATCGGGCATTCGGAATTGCGGCAGCGCGGCAATGCGGCGGAACCCCCAACGCGCCCCGACGACCGCCCCGGCCGTGGCCGCGTTGCAGTCGGCATCGTAGCCGAGGGCCATCGCCAGTTGCAGCGTGCGGTAGAAGTCGCCGTCGCCGTAGAGCAGCGCCAGGCACACGGCCGCCCCGTTGACCGGCGTCGAGTTGCGATTCCACTTCCACCCTTCGACCCATTTCCGGTGGATCGCCTGCCGGGCCGCTTTCCAATCGTCGGGGTGTTTGGTGCGGGCGACCAGCGCGTCGGCAACCACTTCGGCCATGGCGCTGCGCCGATCGGCGGCTGCAACGGCGCGGCGCAACGCGCGATCGATCGGCCCGCGGTCGAACACGCTTTCGCTCACCAGGGCGGTCCAGAACTGCGCCGCTTGCAACGGTTCTTCGGAGACAGCGATCCGCGCATAATGCAGGCCGATCTCGGCCGCCGTTTGCGGCATGCCCGGAGCGATCAGCCCATACGCCTCGACACAGAATTGGCCCGACAGGTTGTACCAAGCGTGCGGGTTGCGGGCCACGCTGCCGGTTTCCGGCGGCACAACCCCGTCGTTCATCAGTTCGCGGGCTTTCTTGTTGGCCACCCAGATTCCCTGGTTCATGTTCGCCTTCCAAATGGCGACGACCCGCTCGTAGGGCAGCACGATCGTATTTTCCTTGTCCATGAACCACAGGTGCGTCCATTCGAAGTCGTTGTCGTCGTCGGATCGCGCCCCGCGGGGCAAGAAGGTGAACTCCGGCAGCGCGTCGCGCGGCTCGTCGATGTACTTGAATTCGTGCGGCAACCCTTCGAGCCCGCCGATGAGCATTCCCGCCCAGCCGCCATAGAGCCGATCGTACAACTCGTCGCGCGTAACCTCGACCGGTGCGGCCGGTGCTTTCGCACCATCATTTGCCCCGGCCAATGCGGCGTTCTTCTCCGTCGCATTCTCAACGCCTGCGGCTTCTTCTGCTGCGCACCGTGCCGTCACGCACTGTTCTGCCAGGCACGGTTGCGGGCCGTGCCCCAAGCGCGTTCGCTTATCGTCAGACTGTTCCGCCGCAGCCGCCAGTTGAACATCTGCCCGCTTCAAGCCGGTTATTCGACTGGTGATTTCGTCGGCTTCAGCCTGCCGCGAGAAAAACACCGCAACGAAACACAGCCCGCCGACAAGCATCCCTAGAGCCGCCGTAGTCGTGCATGGAACAGCGCGATCGGATGAGAAGAGTTTCGACCCCATGAATCCACCTCCTCGCCGATGGCAACCTTAGCTTGCCCCGTTCTTGAAGACGCCTAGCAACCGCCGACGCGCGGCAACGGCATGTTGTTGAACTTTGCCCAAGGGCTTCGTACAGTATAGGGTCTTTCGCTGTGATTCTCGACAAGAGGTTTGGCGGAGTATCCGATGTCGTTTGATCGAATGCTTGCGGTCGCGGTTGTGGGGCTTTCTATTCTCGGGCCCGTTTCGGGCGGCCCCGCCGTCGCCGCGACGCCTGCGGAACAGTCGTCGGCCCCCGCCGAAAAAGCCGACGAAGCAGTGCTTTGGCGCGGCGAAAAGCCGTTCGTCTTCGGCTTCGCCGAGTGGGAGAAGGCCCCGACGCTTTTTCCCGTCGAGAAGGAGGGCGTTCGCATCAAGGCCGCCAACGGTCGCGGCGGGGCGGGCGTTACCGGCCTGCAAGCGGCCACGCGCCAGCGCGGCCCGTGGTCGCCCGTGCTCACGCTCACCGTCGGCCCTGAAAATCAAGCTGCACAGATCAACCTGCACCTGACCGACGGCGACGGCACCGAACACGCCTATACGTTCGAGTTGGCCGGCCTTGCCCGCACTCAACGGCCAACGCTGACGCCGAAATTCGGCGCATCTCTCGACGAGCCGAACAAATCGGTCAAGCCGGGCGATGCGCCGGGGCTGGGCGATGTGAAGCTGCTGCTGATCATCGGCGACTGGACCGACAAACGAGTGGATGTGGCGATTTCGGCCGTCGGCCTGACGCCGCCCAACGAAAAGCTGCTCGCCCAGCGGGCCGAGCTTCGGGCCATCAAGGCCCGCGAAGAGGAACAAGCCCGGCGCGAGGCCGAAGCCCGCGAACAAGCCCGCCGCGCGCTGCTCGAACGCGGCGCGCCGCATCCGGCCGACGGGCCGAGTGTGGAGCACCTCTGCGCCGTGGCGCCCGACGTGCTGGCCGTTGTCATTCAGGCCGGCCGACACGTGAACAATCAGTTGGCGCCTTACGAAAAACAGGCCGACGACCAGCTCGTCGCCGAACCGCGGGCGAAGCCGCGGCTGGAGGTGATCGACGGCAAGGTGGTCGAATTGCCCCTCCTGGCCGTGGTTCGCAAGTCGAACGGCAAGGCCGAAAAGCTCGGCCTGTTGGCCGCCGACGGCAAGCACCTGTTCATCGAGGGCAAAAGCGAAGGCCAACCGCTGGACGAAACCGTGGCCGACGTTCCGGCCGCCTACCAAATCACCTCTGCCGACGACCCGGCCTACGCCCAACCGCAGCCACCCACGGCCGTCTATCGCAAAGGCAAGCCCAAAGGCCACAGCCAACCGTTGCCGTTCCGCTACGTCATTTCGCTCAAGCTCCCCTCGCCGCTCCGCGAGAATGCGCGCTACACCGTTCGTTTTCACGGGATCAACACGGCGAGCGAAACGGTGGAGTACCGCCACGAGCCGCGCCGGGTGCGAAGCGAAGCGGTTCACGCCATTCAAACCGGCTATCGGCCCGACGACCCCTACAAACGCGCTTATGTATCGTTTTGGATGGGCGTCGATCTCAACGGCAAGCACGGCAGTTGCACGCCGGAAGTTGCGGATTTTGAACTAATCGACGCCGCCGGCGCCACGGCCTACCGCGGCAAGGCCGAGCTGGCCAAGCCCGACGGCCGAGAGGAACGGATCAGCATCCACGAAGCGGTGGATTACTCGAAGGCGGCCGTCTATCGCCTCGATTTCAGCGACTTTCGCCGCCCGGGCGAATATCGCGTGTTCGTCCCCGGCGTGGGAGTCAGCGGGCCGTTCCGAATTGCGGATGATGTTTGGGAGAAGCCTTTCTTGGCGGCGATGCGTGCCGTGCTTGTGCAGCGGCAGGCGATCGAATTGGGTCCGCCGATGTGCGGCTATCGCCGCGGCCGGCCGTTCCATCCCGACGACGGCGTGCAGTTCTACCAGTTGAGCATTCCGGTTCAGGCCGGACAGGAAGGCACTCGCGGCGACAACCTCGTCGAGTTGGCCCGCTCCGGCTCGCTGCAAAGGGTTGAAGGCATTTGGGGCGCCTATCAAGACGCCGGCGATTGGGACACGCTGGGCCATCACCTTAGCGCCACTCTCGACCTGTTGGGCCTGTACGATCTGAATCCGGAGGCCTTTCGCAAGGTGCGGCTGTCGCTGCCGGCCGACGAGATGAACGACCGCCTGCCCGACATCCTCAACGAGGCGCTGTGGCAAATGCCCTGCTGGCGGCGACTGCAATTGCCCGACGGCGCGGTCCGCGGCGGTTACGGCTATGGCTGGGGATGCCCGCCGGCGACAACCAGCTCGATGCTCCGCAGTGCGGGCGTTTACGCCCCCGACCATGTTACTACCTTGCACTACGCGGCCACGGCTGCCCGAGCGGCGCGCGTGCTCAAGGCGTTCGATCCGGTTCAGGCCGAGGAGTACCTGGCCTCGGCGCGCAAGGCATGGGCGTGGGCGGAAAAGCACGGCAGCCCGACCGATCCCGAATATCAACGCGTGGCGAAGTTCGACCGCGACTTCGCCCGGCATCTGCGGAACCATCGGGCGCTGGCGGCCGTCGAGTTGCTGGCCACCACCGGCCAGCCTGCCTTCGACGAGGCCTTCCGCCAATCCAGCGAATTGGCCGACCGATCGGCCCTGTATATGGACCAACTCCCGACGAACTTCGCCTACGCGCGGCTGCCCGACGCGCTGGGCGACGCCCAATGGAAACGCGCCGCCGTCGAACGGATCGTCAAGTATGCCGATCATGCCATCGCCTTCGGCCGCAACAACGCCTTCGACATCATCACGGGCCATCGCACCGATATGCCGATGATCTTCGTCAGCCGCTACTTCAGCACGCCCGGGGCGGCGCGCATGGCGCTGATCTACGCTTATGAACTGACGGGCAAGCCCGAGTACCTGCGAGCGGCCGTGCAAGGCTCGAACTACTGCCTGGGGGCGAATCCCGACAATCTCTCGTACTGCACCGGTGTGGGCGACAACGCCCAGCGTTACAATTTCATCGTCGACGCCCAGATCACCGGCCAAATGCCCGACAGCATCGTCGGCCATATTCCCTACGGTCAGGGGAATGAAGGCAACAGCATGAGTCGCTCGGCCAACTCTTGGGTGCAGCAATGGCTGTTGAACTTCGGCCCCGCCAAAAAGATGACGCCGAGCTGGTACGATTGGCCGGTGTACGAGCAATACATCGATTTCGCCCGCTACCCGTTGCACAACGAAAACTGCTTCAATCAAACGAGCGTGCCCGCGGCGTGCTACTGGTTCTACCTGAACTTTCGGCCGGACAAGGCGCGTTAAGCCGGGCCAATCGCAACCAGCGGCGATCGACGCGGCAACGCCCGGTTGTACGCCAACAAGCTGCCAAGCGGCAAATAGCCTGCCGCGGGGCACCAGCCTGCCAAGCGATTTCAGCCTGCCGCGCGGTGATGGGCTGCCGCGCAGTGATGATTGCCTCGGCAATGGTTTATGCAATGGCGCTGGATTATGGAATGGTAACGGCCTGCCGCCCAGCGACGGAAAAGCGGGCTGCGCTTGCACCCGCCGCTTCAGCGATGGGGAGGAATACGACAACACCGTTTTTTGCAACGCTTCGGTCATCGTCGTACGTGAAGTTTGGATAGGAGGCGAACGGCCCACACGACGCTCGGAAACGGCGCTGGGCCGCTTGCCGCACAACGCAATAGGGAGAACCACACGATGCAATCATCGGAATCATCTCTGAGGCAGTCGGCCGCTGGGACGATCAACCTCGGCCGCGGGATTGTTATGGCGATCTTTTTCGGCGCGGCAGCCATTGGGCTTGCACGCGCAGCGGCCGGGGCCGACTTCTTCGTCGCCCCGGGCGGCAACGACGCCCAGCCCGGCACGCGCGAACAGCCGTTCGCCACGGTGGAAAAGGCCCTTTCGGCCGCCGCCGGCGCCGGGCCGTGCACCATTTGGCTCGCCCCCGGCGAGTATTGCGTGGAAAACGGATTGAGGCTCGATGGGCGGCACTCGGGCGCTGCCGATCGGCCGTTCGAAATCCGCGGCATCGAGCCGCGCAAGGCCCATCTGAGCGGCGCGCGGATCGTCTCGGGCTTTCGCCCGATTTCGCCGGAGGAAGCCAAGCCGCTTATCTCCGCCGAGGCCCGCGAAAAGGTCGTCGTCGCCGACTTGAAGGCCTTAGGGTTTCCACCCCTGGCGGACCTGCCCGACGCCCACCGCGACCACGGCCGCGAAGAGGTGATCTTCGGCGACGAACCGATGCAATCTGCCCGTTGGCCCAACGAAGGATTTGTCGAGTTCGATGAGGTGACCGACTCGGGCGCCTCGGGCGTCACCCATTGGGTCGAGCGCGAAGTCTATCGGCCCGGGGCGTTCCGCTTTCCCGGCGATCGGCCGAAAAACTGGGACTTTTCGCGCGGCGTGTGGTTGCACGGCTTTTGGTGCTACGAGTGGAGTGATGAAGTGCTCAAGGCCGCCTCGTACGATGCTGCCTCGGGCGAACTGCGTTTGGCGGCCAAGCATCGCTACGGGGTTGGCTCGCCTACAAACAAGAAAGCGAAGCATCCCTTCTACGCCCTTCATGTTTTCGAAGAACTCGATCGGCCCGGCGAATACTATCTCGACCGTAAGAACAACCGTCTCTACTTCTGGCCGCCGCGCGACCTTTCGGCCGCGACTGTCCGGCTCACCCTCTGCCGCCGTCCGTTGATCCGCGCCGATGGAGTTAAGCACCTCGTTCTCCGCGACCTGGTGATCGAGAACGGCTGCGATGCCGGGATCGTTATCACCAACGGCCACGGCTGCCGCGTGGAAAACTGCTTGGTGCGCAACACAGGCCGGCAGGGAATGACGCTGGCCGGGACGGAAATGGTCGCCTCGCGCTGCGAAGTGACGGCCACCGGCGGGCTGGGGATCACCATCTCCGGCGGCGACCGCAAGACGCTCACACCCGGCAAGTGCGTGATCGAACACTGCCATGTGCATCACGTGGGCCGATGGAACTGGGAAGGCGGCCGATGCGCCACGATGTACGGCTGCGGCAACCGGATGGCCAACAACCTATTTCATCATGCGCCCACCGGGGCCGTTTCCTACGGCGGCAACGAGCACCTGCTCGAACTGAATTCCGTGCACGACGTGTGCATCCACTATGCCGACGTGGGCGTGTTCTACACCGGTCGCGATTGGGCCAGCCGCGGCAACGTGGTTCGATGGAACTTCGTTCGCGGCGTGGCGCCCAAGGGCGGCTTTGGCGCGCAGGCGTTCTACCTCGACGACTGCGACAGCGGCGATTTCGTCATCGGCAACATCGTATTCCGCTGCGGCAATCGGGCGGTAGTGATCGGCGGCGGCCGCGACAACGTGATCCGCGGCAACATTTTCATCGATCAGCCGATCGGCGTGCATGTCGATGCCCGCGGACCGCGGGGGATCGTCTTCGATCGGCCCGACTCGTGGAACCTGCTGGCCAAATGCCAGCAGCTCGAGTATCAATCGCCGCTGTGGCGCCAGCGGTATCCCGCGTTGGCCCGAGTAATGGACGAGAGCCCTGTCATGCCCCTGGGCAACGTGATTCGCAGCAACATCATGATCGGCGTGCGTCTGCCCTTCGATCTGAAGAAGGGCGTCGATCCGGCCTGGCTCGATCAGGCCGACAACGTCGAACGCCCCTTGAGCGATTATCCCGGTTTGATCAACGACGCACTGCCGACGAAGCTCGACCTCAAGCAGTTGCCCAAGCTCTGGGCCGACGTGCCCGGCTTCGAGCCAATCCCCATCGATCGGATCGGCCCGAAATGACAATTCGACGACTGCCGCAGGTCCGCCGGCAGAGCAATAACAACCAGAACGACCCGGGCCGTGCCGGCGGCCCGCAGGGCCTTCGCCAATATGCCGGGCCGAAAAGGCTGCTAAGCCGGCTTCGTACAGACCGAAGCCGTCGCCTGCTCGCATTATCGCCCCTGCGAGAAGATATGATCGGACGATGCGGCCGCCTTCGCCTTGATCGTTGCCATCTCGACAGGCGCACAAGTCTGCCGTCGATGCCGGGCCGACGCAATTCCGTGATGGGACGTTAAAGTGAGCCGGCGCGGCAAGGTCGAGCCTCGCCGCGCCGGTTGGTCATCATGTCGATGGGCGAGTGACCCGATCGTTCGCGCGATTACAGCGGGAAGTTCTCGTCCACGCTCTGCGAGCGATAGATCGGCAAGTGGCGGTAATACACCTCAAGAATCATCGTGCCCATGGCGGTGCAATAGAGTCGGCCGCCCGACTCGTTCGCGTGGCCGCTCTCTTCATACCAACTGCCGGTTTCGTGGCCTTTTTGCGCCTGGGTGTTGATCAGTTGATCGCGCATCACGTTGTTCCACTTCACCCACTCCTCGCCTTCCCAGTGCCGGAGCACTTGCGTGGCGTAGTAGTTGTAGTAGAAGTCGTTCTTCGAAGGCCCGCGGTTGCTCAGCCATTTCACGCCGCGTTGCAAGGCGGGGTTGTCCTTCTTCCAACCCAAGTACATCCGGCAGAGCAAACCGATCGCGGTTGTCGCCGGCCCCTCACCCGGCCCGGTGTAGCCGTAATTCGCCCCGCTGTTGCTTTGCACGGCATCGAGAAAGTCGAAAGCCTTCTTCACCGTAACCGGCGGCACGCGCAAGTAGGCCATGTGTCCGCTTTTCAGCGCCATGATTTGCCAACCGACCACCGATGTGTCGCCCGGCTGACGAATCTGATAGCGCCAGCCGCCGCCGACGGGATCTTGGGCGTAGGCGATGAAATTGATGGCCGCCTGCGCCGGGTTCTGAAGGGCCCGATCTTGCGTCATCGCATAGGCCTCGCACAGGGCAATCGAACAGATGCCGTGCGAGTACATATTGCCCTGGTTCTCGTGCATCGACCCGCCCTGCGGGCTGAGCTTCATGTTGCTGACGATGTAGTACAGCCCGCGTTGGACGGTTTGCTGATAGCGGCCGGTCTTCTGCGTGTGGCCCGCGCCCAAAAACGGAAGAAGCGCCAAGCCCGTGGCCGCCAGACGGGCCTTATCCGACTTGCCCGAATGCCGGCATTGGCCGCGGCACTGCGGCACCGCCGTCAGATCGATCGACCACCCGCCGTCGGGCATTTGGTGATCGGCCAGCCACTTCAGCGCCAACGCCACCGCCCGCTCGCTGCGTTCGTTGCCGCCGGCGCGGGCGACAAGCCCTGCCTTGCCCGATCCGCGGCCGTCAACGCCGCTGCCCGAATAGGCCCCGACGGTCGCCATCAAATCGTTGCGCGGCGCCTTCTCGAGCCCGAAATCGGTTAGATCCACCGCCACGGCCGCCGCATCCAAATCGGTGGCGGGCGAAATGTCCATTTCGCTGTCAACCGGAGCCTCGTTGGTGATCTCCGTTACGGTTACGTCCATCGGATCCATCAACGGCTCGTCCATCGGCTCGTCGAGTTGATCGAGCTCTTCCTCCTCAGTGATGGCCGTTACCACTTCAATGCGCTTCTGAGCGGCAGCGCCGTCGTTGAACCAAAGCGCCAACACAAGGAACCCGACCATGTGAACGACCATGCTGGCCAACCAACTGGGCAGCATCAGCATCAGGGTTTTCGAGAAGCTCTCGTCTTCTTCACCGGTGTCGGCTTCTTCTTCGGGTTCGGCCTGTTTCGCCGCTGCCTGCTTGATGGGCTTCTCCGCCGCCTTCGCCGGCTTGCCGGCCGGAGCGGCCGCCGCCGGCGCTGCTTTCTTCAGCGGCTTGGCCGCAGGCTTGGCAGGGGTCTTCGCCTCGGCCTTGGCCCCGTTTTCCGCAACCGCATCGCCGGCCACTTCCACGGCGTCTACGGCTTCCTCTTCCGGTTTGTTCAGATTTTCGTCCGCCATGGTCCTCTACTCCATTGCTCTGGTCGCACCGAACATCCGGCACGAGCGCAACGCGATTCCCCAAATTCGGGCGATTGCGCCCTGATCCGATTCTGCCGCGGGATCAGAGCTGCCGCCTTATCCCTGCCGAAAAGACACACCGCACCAACACCGCCGACCGCCGGGCCCTCAACCGCACCCAGACGAGCGACCACACCGCGGCCTGGCAACAACACATCCCCTCGCCGGGAAAAATGACTTCCCGCCGTTGCGTTCCTTCACATCAAATCAGTGAACCCGCCTCACCCATCCAGAGTACAAGCTGCCGCAGCGAAAAACAAGCACCGCGACCGGGCGAACGGCCCCGCTGACCCCCACACCACCGGACGGCTAAGCTGGCCGAATCGCCACCCGATCCGCCGTCCCGCTGCCGCACGCCCCGCCCGGCCGGTTGCGGCCAACCGATGCCTCGGCTCGACCCCAGCCCAGGGGGCCGACCACCGCACAGCCCGCCAACCTACCAGCCGTGACGGGCTGTGCATGCGGCCTGCCTTAGTAGAGTTCGGGCGAGGCTCCCAATACTATTCCCCTTCGTTCGTGCAGCGCACCGGTCGGCCTGGGCCAAACACTCAGCCACTGGCCCGCGCGAACAGCCAAGTGTTCATCCATTCACCATTTACCAAGGGGGCCATCAAGCGGCCGCCAGCCGGCCAGTTGGTTTGTCGCGTTGCACCTGGCGGCAGTCTGCCTTTGCGCCAAGAGCGTTTCCCCGTATATTATGGGGTTTACACAAGGGAGGCCCGGCCGGCGGGTTAACTCCCCTTGCGATGCCGCGAATCGCAAACGGGCAAAACAACCGCCGGGAAACCGATTTCGCAAACGGCAGGCTTGTTCCGCGGTTGCGTTGCTTCTCTGAGGGTCGAATAGGTTCCGGTGAGTCGGCCGCGGCAGTCCAGCCGTCGTTTTCGACGTGGCGATCGACAGTTGCGATGGCACGCCGGTTGACGTTCCATTTCGTGTTACGGAGAGGGCCCTAATGGCGAAACCCACTCGAAACCACAAGAAGGCCAACCACGGCAAACGCCCGGCCAACCCCAAGGCGCGTCGCGCCAAGCGATGGGTCGTGAAGACCTGAGTCGATACGACCGAACGCCTGACGGCGGACGGCCGAACGTGTTCGGCATTGCTTTCGGGATGCGCGTGCCGCATGGAGTTGCGGCCGGAAAAATCGCCGTCGCAGCCGATCGGCGCCAACGCCGGATCGGTTCGTACAATTAGGCGTTTTACCGGTCCAAAGCGTGCGGAGCCGCCAAATCCAAGGCACTTTTCGCGGCGCGGCTTCGCACAGCGCCGTGTTTGGGAACTCGGACGTTGTCAAATTGCGTTGTCGAGGCCCACAATCAGAGTGCAACAGGCCGGTGGCGGGATTCTGTCTCTAGAGAGCTGCCGCGGAGTTGAATGGGTTTTCTGAGGAGCAGAAGGAGCCGGGTGTGCCCAAGAAACCGCTGTTGATCGATCCGAACCAAATCGACTTGACGCATGTGGTTGCCGACCTCGAAGAGATCCGGCGGCACAATCGCCAACGCTTCGAGATGGAACAACTGACGGCCATCTGCCTGGAAGACACCCAGAACTTCCTTTGCGTGGGCTACAAAGACATCGGCCCGGACGATTTCTGGACCCGCGGCCATTTCCCCGGAATGCCGCTGATGCCCGGGGTGATTATGTGCGAAGCCGCCGCGCAGTTGGCAAGCTACTTCAGCAAACGCCATCAATTGATGGAAGGAATCATCGGATTCGGCGGCCTGGAAGATGTCCGCTTCCGCGGGGTCGTTCGTCCCGGCGACCGCTTCGTCATCGCCTGCAAAATGCTGAAAGTGCGGCGGACGATCATGACCTGCGAGTTCCAATGCTTTGTTCGCGGCGATCTGGTGTGCGAGGGCATCATCAAGGGCGTGGCCCTGCCGGTCGAAGAGCTGAGCACCGGCACGGGCGGCGCGGCCTGACCCTCGGTTTTCAAAGCCCGCGGCATCGGCCAATCGCCGGCGTTGGCGCGGTCCGCCGCCGGCTCGCGCCGCCGTGGGGGCGCCGCCCGTGAGGTTTTCTGCGGGCCCTGTCGCCGTAATGATGCCGCCCGGGAGGTTGCGCAACGCTCAGCCGCTTGTTCGAGCACCGCTGCGATCTCGCGGCCGACTGTCTGCAATGGAATGAATCATGGGCCGACGCTCGGTGCCGAAGATCGATCCGAACCTTGACCTCAGCCGGCATCTGTTCGCGCTCGAACAGATCGATCAGCCGTTCGATCCACGGGCGGTCTTCGGCCGGCCCGGGGCGCTGCAAATCGAGGTGGGATCGGGCAAAGGGCTCTTTCTGCGCAATGCAGCCGCTGCCGATCCCGAAGGGCTCTTCCTCGGAATCGAATTGGCGCACAAGTATGCCCGCTACGCGGCCGCGCAACTGGCCAAGCGCGGGCTTGCCAACGCCGCGCTGATCGACGGCGACGCCTTGGCCTTCTTCTCGCGCTGGCTCGCCGACCGTTCGGCACAGGCCGTTCATGTCTATTTTCCCGATCCTTGGTGGAAGAAGCGGCATCGCAAACGCCGAGTGATGAACGAAGGCTTTCTGGCCGACGTCGAGCGAACGCTTCAGCCGGGCGGCACACTCCACTTCTGGACCGACGTGGAAGAGTATTTTCAATCAACTTGCGAGCTGATCGCTCGCAGCACTTCGCTCTTGGGCCCGTTTCCCGTAGCCGAATCGCCGGCCGACCACGACCTCGACTATCGGACGCACTTCGAACGCCGCATGCGGCAGCACAACGAGGCCGTTTTTCGGGCCGAATACCGCAAAGGGCCGGTCGGCGACACGGCCTCGCCCTGACTCGACCGGCAAACTCGCGGCAGCGCGCGGCGCCGGCCAAGGCCTCCGCGGGCCAAGGCGTTTTTGCACCAACGGGCCGCTTTCTGTGGGCAAGCCGCCCCGCCGGTCAGCGGGCCGCTGCGTAATCGACCACCAGCACCTTGTCGAGATGCGGCTTGAGGACATCGACGAACGCTTTGTGCGCCGGATGCGGAAGATAGGCGTCGCGGGCTTTCGCGTCTTTGAACGTCACCAAGAAGCAATGCGTGAATCCCTGAGCCAGCCCTTCGGGACTGTTGTCGGTTCCCCATTCGAAATCGGCGATTTCCGGAATCTGGTCGGGCAGCTTGGCGAAGGCGTCGGTGATCTTCTTCACGTCGGCCTCGCTGGTTCCGTCTTTGAACTTGAAGAGAACCACGTGCCGAATCATTCCCAACGCCGGGTTATCGAGCCGGCGGCGCACGGTTTCGCCCAAGGCCGTCAGCGATGCGCACACTCCCACGATGGTCAACATCACGGCGAGCTTCTTCATTTGGAGGTTCCTTATGTTCTCGAAACAAGGGGAAAAATCGGTCTTCCAAGGCGAATCGACCGTCGGCGCACAACCGACCACTGAAGCGCCCTCCGCTTCCGAAAAGGCTTTTCGAGTCAATCGTCGCCAACCAGATCGTTCTCTGTCAGCAGGCTGAAGCCCTTTCGGGCCAAGGTCTCTAATCCCAGGTCGGTGTTGTCCACCATCAAGGCCACGGCCGCACGCCCCCGCGGCTGAACAAAAAGCGGATAGGCATGCAGAATATTCACCTCGGCCTGCAACAGGGCGGTGCAAACAGCCAACAGGGGCTGGGGCGTTTCGGGCAGTTCGACGCCGATCAGGTCGCTTTCAATCAGGGCCAAACCGGCCCGTTCCAAAACCTCGCGGCCTTGCTCGGGATGACTCAACAGAAAACGGACAAAAGCGCATTCGGCCGAATCATTGATCGAAACGGCGACGATCCGCACCAGCGTGCCCTCAAAGCGACGGACCACTTCGAGCAGTTGGCCCACCCGGTTCTCCATGAACACGGTGAACTGACGCAGCGTGGGGTAGTTTCGGCCGCGCAGCGTGCCGGCCTCGCCGCCAGAGGTTCCGTGGACGTTCATGCGGTGGCTCCTGCCGCTGGGTGGTTTGGCCTGTCCGCGGGCGCTGCGGGGCCGACAGCAAAACCGCGGCCGACCGCTGCGCAACGCGTGAGAACCATTATTGTCCCCGAGAACGGGATTGCAATGACGCCGACTGTCGCGAGGCGTATTTTTCGACAATAGCGCAAGGTCGCTTTGGCGGAGTCTGTCTGATTCTCCAGCTTCGGATCAAGCCGTTTGGCGCGCCCTTTTCGGCCCAAGATCGCCGACTCCTCCGCAACGCCGTTTGCCGCGCCAAGGGCAATCGCTTGACGATCGCCAGTGGCGAACTTAGGCTGGGTGGCATGTTCGGCGCCGCAGATCGGCCCTGCCGCTGTATCGGGCCCGAAAAGCGGAGAGCTCGCTGCTGGGAAGAGGCGGCGCAATCTGCTCGGCGGCGCGGCTGCGGCGGCCGAAAAAATGCCGAGCGATTGCGACACGTTCGCTCGCCCGTCGTTGTATATGCCGGTTTTCGGTGAACACGAAGTGAGTTCTTTGCTGCCGCGCGAAACCGGCCCTGCCCGTCAACCGCCTTGCGTTGCCGATCAGAAGCGCGATCGACGCTGATCAACCATTGCGCGCATCGCGGGCGGTGAGTTCGAACAATACATCGATGCACTCAGTCAAGGAGTCTGCCAGTGGGCGCGTTCCGCGATCGTTTCGGAAGAGATAGCGTGCGACCGTTCGGCCAACTCAACGGCGCGCTGCTTCGGCAGGCGGCCCGCGCCATTGGTCTGGGTTGCACCTTATTGGCTTGGTGCAGTCCGGCGCTCGCCGTCGAGGGCGCAAAGCTTCCATCGCTTTCGATCGAAGCGCCTGTCCACCCACGCCCGATCGCCGCCACCTGCCCTTTGCCCAAAGACGTGCGGCTGCCCGAGCACGGGGCGCAGTGGGCCGAAAGAGACCAATCGGGCGCCGACCCGCTGGAGGTCGTTCCGGCCATTGAGTCCGATGGCTTGCCCAGCCCGCAGCGGCAGGATTTGATGCTGGTTGTTCCGCCCGCCCGCCCGGGCGGCGCGACGGACGACGCGGCGCGCCGTTACCCGGTGGTCGCCAAGGAACAGGCGGCCGAGGCTCTCTTCGCGTTTCACGGATCCGACGCGACGACCGTCCGCATCGAACAATCGGGCAAGCCGGTGCTGGCCTACAATTTCGGCGCCATCACCAACGAAAAGGTTCCGCTCACCGAGCATCGGCGCAGCCGAGCCTGCTATGTCCATCCCGTTTGGGGGCTCAACGGCGAAATCCTTACCGACGACTTCCCCAAAGATCACTATCATCATCACGGCATCTTCTGGACTTGGCCGCACGTGAAAATCGATGGTCAACAACACGATCTTTGGGCCGGCTCAACAATCGCGCAACGGTTCGATCGCTGGCTGTTCCGACGTGCGGGCCGCGTGGCGGCCGTGCTGGCGGTGGAAAACGGTTGGTACGTCGGACAGAAGCGCGTGATGCGCGAACGGGTGTGGATTCGGGTGTGGCGAGCAGACGAAACGGCCCGCTGCGTCGATTTCGACCTAACGTTCATTCCGGAAGATCGGCCGATCGAACTTTGGGGAGCCGAGGGGAAGAGTTACGGCGGATTCACCATGCGTTTCAAGCCGGGCCCGCGGAACGAAACCTTGATCACCGTTCCGCAGGGAAAGACCAGCGAGGACTTGCCCGACACCCCGTTGGCCTGGGCCGACTTCACCTCGAAGTTCGAGGGCGCAACGCAGCGCAGCGGGGCGGCTGTTTTCGTGCCGCCGCACCATCCCGACTTCCCGCCGACTTGGCTGACCCGATACTACGGTCCGCTTTGTGTCGGCTGGCCGGGAGTGAAGTCGAAGACCTTCTCGCCGGGCGAGCCGATCCGGTTGTCGTACCGGGTTTGGATCCATCGCGCCGCGGTCGAGCCGGAAGACCTGGCGGCGGCCTACGCCGACTACGAGGCAGCGGCCAAAGTTCGTGCCGTTGCGCCGGCGCCGTAGCACCGGTGCGCGGCGGCCGCTGTTCGCCCGGGTTGCGCGGACGCTGTTTGCCGATGGCCGTCGCGCCATCGCGGCGGCAGCACTCATGCCCCGCGGTCCGGCTCGACGTGAATCACCACCCGATCCAATTGCGGCACGTTTTCGCGCAGGTGCCGTTCCAGACGTTCGCTCAGTTCGTGGGCGGCGGTGATTGAAAGCTCGGCGTCGAGCCGCAGATGGAGCGACACGCCCAGCCGGCCGTTGATCGTGTTGAGCGAGACGGCATGGGCGGAAACCGATTGATCCGATCGTGCAAGGAATTGGTCGATCGCCTCGCGGACTGCCGGCTCGTCGGTTCGTTGCGCCGACTGCGGCTCAGGTTCCGCCGCAGGCTCGATGTGAGTGACGATGCGTCGAACGTCGGCAACCGCTTCGCGCAAGGCCGCCTCGAACCGGCTCGATTGCAGGTGCGCCTCGTCGAGCGTGAGCCGGCGATCCACTTCGAGGTGCAACTCCACCGCGCGCGCGCCGCGCTGCTGATACACGTGAATCGAATGCGCCCTGAGGCCCATCCGAGCCGCCAACCATTGAATGGTCGCGGCCAAGTCCTCGGCCGCGTTGGCCTGCGGTTCGATATGTACGACGACATCGGCTCCGGGAATCGCCTTCTCTACGGCCTCTTCAATGGCGTCGGTCAGCGAGTGGGCCCGCTCCAGGGTCGCAGTCCGTTCGGCCGAGACCGTCAGATCGACGAAATGCGACGGCCCGCTGCGCCGGACGCGGACGCGGGCAACGGCCAGCACCCCGTCCACGGCCGCAGCCGACTGCTCCACGCGATCGCGCAGTTCGGCAGGAACGGCATCGACCAGCTCGTCGACGGCTCGCTTTCCCAAACGCAGGCTGACGACAATGACGATCGCAGCCACGGCCAGCGCGGCCGCGGCATCGGCGCGGTGGAGCCATGCAATGCCGAATCGCTGACCGGCCGCCGCGCAAAACAGTCCCAACAGAACCACCAACGACGACCAGACATCGGTGGAAAAGTGCAAAGCGTCGGCCTCAAGCGCTTGGCTGCGGTACTTCCGCGCCGCGTGCGCCAAGGCTCGGCTCCGCGAAAGATCAACGACGATCGAAAGCACGATCACGCCGAACGCCCAGATGTTCGCATCGACATGGACTTCTTCGACGCCGAAAAGGCGGCTGAACCCTTCGAAGATGATCCAGCCGCAAACAATCCACAAAAGGCCGGTTTGCACCAGAGCCGAGAGGTTCTCGAACTTCCCGTGCCCGTAATGGTGATCGGCGTCGGCCGGCCGACCGGCGGTGCGCACCGTCCACACGGTAATCGCAGCGGCGGCAAGATCGAGGGCCGAATGGGCCGCCTCCGAGAGGATTCCCAAGCTGTTCGTCCACACCCCGACGATGATCTTCGTCGCCGTCAGCAGAATCGCGGCAAACAGCGACGTGAGCGCAACCCGGCGTTTGTCGCGGTGGGCCAGAAGGTCGAACTCGGAGGCATCGGCCGACATCGAGAAGCTTCCTGAAAAACAGTTCCGCGCCGTGCAACCGTCCGCGACGGCCATTCACCGTCCTTAGCCGACGATTCCTCGGCTGTCGGCCGAAGCGAGGCCGACGCGCGACAACTCGGACGAATGGGCGCCGAAAAAGCAGCCCCGTTCCAATAGCGACGCGCGATCGCAACGAAAGCGACTGCGATCGTTGCACCGGCGACGTCCGACGAACGCTGCGATATTTATAGAGCGGCGCAGCCGCGGGGTAAAGCCCGCCAAATTGAGACTCAATATCCCTCGCGCCTGCGCGCAGCCAAAGGGGCGAAAAGGGCGCCGGCAGAATTACCGACCGCCGACGACAAGCCCTTGCGCCAGAGACCGATCGCGGCGATTTGCGATCTTCTCGGGAAAACAAGGAGCGACCTTCACGCGACGGCGGAGCAGACCGGCGGCGCCTCGTCGCTTCGCAAAGCCCAAATGCCGTCGCGGCGATCTCTCGGCCCGATCGAGCTACAGCGAGTTCAAATAGGCGATCAGGTCGTCCAGTTCGGCCGGCGTGAGCTGAGAAGTCCGTCCGTGCCGATCGTCGGGATTGAACTTCGTGAACACCTCGCGAAGCGTTGCCGCGCGGCCGTCGTGCAGATACGGGGCGGTGCGATAGCATTCCACCAGGCTCGGCGTGTCGTAACGCCCGTCGGG
Source organism: Thermoguttaceae bacterium (assembly GCA_029975295.1). Lineage (GTDB taxonomy): Bacteria > Planctomycetota > Planctomycetia > Pirellulales > Thermoguttaceae > JARKPK01. The sequence goes on from JARKPK010000117.1 coordinate 29,951, forward strand.
ATCTTGCGGAACGCGCGTGCCCACATCGTGCTGTTTGCAATCAGTGAGCCAGGGCCCGTCGTGGCACACGGCGCAGGCCGCCTTGCCTTCGAAAATCTGTTTGCCGCGCGCGGCGGCTTCGGCGTTTTGCTCGGCCAGCGGGTTCTTCTCGGGGCGAAGCGAAGCGGCATAGGCGACCAAGTCGTCCACATCGCTCGGTTGCGGGACAAGGAAATGGCTGCCCAACACGCCGGTGCGCATGCACTCGTGAGGGTTCGGACGGGTGGCGCGCCGATTGTGCGGGGCGGTTTCCATCATGCCGACCAGGCTGATCACATCCTTGCCGTTGCCGATGCCGTCGCGCATGAAATCCCAGGTGAGGCCGTCGATCCGCCCGTCGTCCAAATGGCACGAGAAGCAACTGTGCCAGTGCTGGAAACATCGTTTGGCGTCGTGAAAGTAGATTTCGCCGCGACGGGCCGGCGACAGGGCGGGCTGCTCGCCCACGGCAATGGTCGCCTTGAGGCGTTGCTCGCCCAAGTCGAGCACGCCCAACGCGCCGGAGAAGTAGTTGCAAACGTAGGCCGTGCGGCCATCGCCGGCCAACGCCAGCCCCCGCGGCCCGAGCCCACCGGAAGGCACGCGGTTGATCACCTCGGCCAAGTGCAGGGCCGTCAGGTCGTTGGTCAGCAGTTCGCGTTTCGAAGGGTCGCGGGCGATGCGGACCCAGATGTTCTCGGCCGTTCCGTCTTTCAACTGCGCCAAGGCGGGCGGCAAGTCGCCGGCCAGCAGCCGGTGCAATTGGGCAAGCCGCACCACCGACACCGCATGAATGCCCGCGTGCGAGACCACCAGCGTTTCTCCATCGGGGCTGACGGCCACATCCCACGGATCGGCCGCGCCGCCGGTAACGTCGTCGAGCAGCACGGTGGCCAAACGGGTGGTGGAGCCAAGGTCGATCATGGTCAGCGCGTAGGTATGGACCCATCCGCGATCGAGTTGGGTGATCGGCAAAGCAAAGCGACCGACGGCATGCACCACGTAGCCCCAGCGGCCGTCGGGGCTGATGGCCGCCCCGCTGACGGCAGTGCTGCCCGGCGGGAGAACCACCGTTCCGCTGACAGCCAGTTTCTCAGCGTCGATCACCGCTACTTCGGCGGCCAGCTTGGGGTTGGTGCCCGAACCCGAAGGCATGTAGTTGGCCACCAGCAGCTTCGACTCGTCGGGCGAAATGGCGATGGCAAACGGATCGCGCGTCGCCCCGATTCGCCCCGCAACGTTGCCCGAGGCCAAGTCCACCTTCACCACGCTATGGTCGCCGCGGCAGCAGACGAAAAGGGCTTGTCGCTTCGCGGAGAACACCAGCGCCGACGGCCAAGGGCCTACGTTCAGCCGTCGCGCAACCCGTCCTGCCGCCGTGTCGATTTCCGCAATGCAATGGCCGGTGCGTTCGGCCACGAACAGGCGGCCGCCGTCGGCAGCCAGCGCGGCCGCCACAGGTTGGCCTTGCAGGGCGATCTCGGCCGCCGGCTTCTGGGCCGCCACGTCGATCACCACGGCGCGCTCGGCGGTCCGGTCAATCGCATACAGCCGAGATCCGTCGGGCGAAACGCGCACGGCAATCGGCGAACGAAACCGCGGCTCTTCGGCCGTTGCGCATTGAGAAGCCAGCAACGTCAGACTGATTGCGATCAGGGTGGTCAGTTGTTTCATCGTAAGGCTCGCGATTCTCTTCGATTGAGATGCGGACAAAAACGGGAGGAGAACCGAGCGGCCATCTCGCGCGACCGATCGGCAGTCGCCCTCCGGCCTCTTCCGCCGCCGTGCTTCCGCAATCTGGGAACCAACAACAATACCGCAACCCGGCCGACCGATTCTCGGCGCGCTGATCGCCAACGGGAACCCGCACCGATTTACGCGCTGTCGCCCGGAAAACCGGTTGGGCCGCTCGACCGTTCCGCTGCCGTGATCCAGGCCGTCCTCGATCGCCGCTGTGTTGCAACGGTCTGCAACCGCAAAGCAAGGAAGGATGTTCGGGAATGCATTGCTCGCGACCGATGCAAAGGCCCAAAGCGCCGCTTGGGGCGGCCCGGCCCTTGCAAGTCCACCGCGAGGATCATAGCTAACAGGATAAGAAACGATGCCGAGGTTGTCCAGCAGAAAAGCCCTGCGAGCCCCGCAAGCACCGCCGCGCCGCAAGCGACGGCCGCATCGCTCAAGGCGTAAAGGGCTCGCAGGGACGGGAATGGACCTACCGCGACAGTCCGACAAACAGGCGCGCTGATCCGTGGCCCGTGGTTCGCGCGATGACGCCGGCAAGCAGCTTCTGCTGGCGGAGCGCTGCATCGGAAGGGCGGCTTACCTGTGGGTGCGAAGACGCAAGGCCCGTCTTCCTGCACAGACCGAACATGGGCCGCGGAACGCGAAGAACGAAGAACAGCGTCGGGCGCGCGAAACAGTCGTTAGGTCTTACCCAGCAGAAACCCCGCAAGCCCGACGGCTGCCCCACGGGCAAAGATCAGCCCGCGACGATCTTGCTGATCTTCACGCGGGTGTAAAGCTGTCGATGGCCGGTGCGCCGGCGGTAGTTCTTTCGCCGCCGGAACTTCTGAATGACCAACTTCGGCCCTGGGATAACGGAAACGACCTCGGCTTCGACCGAGCCGCCCGAAACCAACGGCTGCCCAACGACCACCGCATCGTCGGTGCGAACCAACAACACGCGGTCGAAGGTAATCCGATCGCCGACGGCCGCCTCGCGGAGGTCGATGTCAAGTTCGGCGCCCTCTTCCACACGATACTGCCGACCGCCGTCTTCAATAATAGCGTAGATCATGATCCGTCGTCGTCCGTAAAAGCACAGTGTCTTTCGGCCCAAGAGCCGAGATTCGTTCTTTCAGTGGCCGCCGGCGCGCCTCGACAGGTGCAACCAAATCCGCGGTCTGTTCGCCCCTGGCCCGGCGATGCCTCGGCAGGTAAACCACATAGTTTACTGAACCACCGATTCGGCAACAAGGGGCATCGGGCAACGGCAGGCTTCGATCTCGGGCGCAGCCCGCAAAGTCCCAACGACGGTCGGGCCACCAAAGGCGCACAAACGTACAGAAACAAGCCGGTGTCGCTCGGCAGCAAGTCTCCATTCAGCAGAAATCGCGGGAGCGGGCGTCCAGGTCGGCCATTTGGTGCGAAAGGTCTTCTAAATGATCGGCCAGCAGGTGGATCACCTCTCCCTGCCGCTGCACCCGCCCGGCTGCCAGCAGAATCACGGCATTGCGTGCTGCCGCGCGGCACCTCCGCCAAACGTGGGGACGGACAATCAGGTTGGCCGAGCCGGTTTCGTCTTCGAGGGTGAAAAAGGTGATCCCCTTGGCCGTTCCGGGCCGCTGCCGCACCAGCACAATGCCCGCCACCGCCGCCCGCTGGCCGTTCTCCGCCGCCCCCAGCTCGGCGGCCGAACGTATGCCGCGACGCAAAAGCGACGGCCGCAGAAACCCCAGCGGGTGCCCCCGAAGCGAAAGCGATTGCGCCCGATAGTCGGCAAGCACCTCGGCCGCGGGCGACATCGGCGGCTACGGCGATGCGTCTGCCGGCGAAGTAGCAACGTGCAACCGGCGTTTCTCGGCCGGCGGAGCTTCGGCCGGCAAATGAGCATCGTGCTTCGGAGCCGCTTGGGGCAACGAATCTGCGATCGCTTTGGGCGACGGCGCTACGGGCGGCTGCGCGTCGTTCGACGATCGGTTCGAGCATCGGTTGGACGATTGGGTCGAGGACGGGGCGCAGTGGGCGAACAGCGGCAGCGGGGCTGCGGCCGGAAGCAGGGCGTCCCACAACGCGCCGCGACGATCGGGCCGCAGCGAGGCGCACACCCCGCCCTCGGCCAACCGCATCAGCACAGAACGCGAAAGCCCGCTGCGATGGGCCAAATCGTCGAGCGAGCGGAACGGCCCCGTCTTCCTCGCGGCGACAATCGCCTCGGCGTCTGCGGCCGGCAGGTGCCGAAGAAGCGACAACCCCAGCCGAATCGCCCAACGGCTGCGTTCGAACTCGGCCCCATTGCCCCCGCGCGGTTGTGCGGCGTCGATCGCCCGTGCGGCCCCATCGTCCGCCCTGCCTGCTTCAAAACCTTCCGTGCCTTTCGTTCCATCCGCTTCTTCTTCCTCTGCGTCTTTCGTGCCGAGTCGGTCGGCGGCGGTTGTCGGCCTGCGTGCCGCGGTGATGTCGTCGGCCTCGACCGGTTCCAACGTGCAATCCCAATCGCTGAAGTTCACATCGGCCGGCCGCACCTCGACGCCATGCCGGCGGGCGTCGCGCACCAGTTGAGCGGGCGCGTAGAAACCCATCGGTTGGCTGTTCAACAGCGCGCAGAAGAAGGCGGCCGGATAATGCCGTTTCAGCCAGGCCGACACATACACCAGCAGCGCGAAGCTGGCCGCATGCGATTCGGGAAAGCCGTAGTCGCCGAACCCGCGAATCTGCTCGAACAGCGTGTGTGCGAACTCGGCCGAGTAGCCGCGGGCGGTCATCCCTTCGATCAGTTTCGCGCGGAACTCGTCGATCACGCCCGGGCGGCGCCAGGCCCCGAACGCGCGGCGCAACCGGTCGGCCTCGCCGGGGGTGAAGCCGGCCGCCACGATCGCCAAACGCATCGCCTGTTCCTGAAAGAGCGGCACGCCCAGCGTTTTCTCCAGCACGGCGCGAATCGCTTCGTTCGGGTAACTCGGCGTTTCTTCGCCGTTGCGCCGCCGCAGATACGGATGAACCATCTGCCCCTGGATCGGCCCGGGCCGGACGATCGCCACTTCGATCACCAGGTCGTAGAAGTTGCGCGGACGCAGCCGAGGCAGCATGCTCATCTGCGCGCGGCTTTCGATCTGAAACACGCCGATCGTATCGGCGCGGCAGATCATGTCGTAGGTCGGTTGGTCGCCCTCGGGAATATCGGCCGGCGAAAGCCGCACGCCGTCGTGCCGCTCGATCAGGCGGAAACACGCGCTCAGCGCGCTGAGCATCCCCAACGCCAGGCAATCCACCTTGAGGATGCCCAACTCGTCCAGGTCGTTTTTGTCCCATTGGATCACGGTGCGGTCCGGCATGGCGGCGTTTTCGATCGGCACAAGCTCGCACAGCGGGCCGCGGGTGATGACCATGCCGCCGGTGTGCTGCGAGAGATGACGCGGGAAACCGATCAACTGACGCACCAGCGCAACCAGCCGCCGGCCCAATGGGCCCTCGGGGTCGATGCCCGCCTCGCGGCAGCGGTCGGGCAGGTCGTCGGCGTGATGGTAGTGTTCGAGCTTGGCGCAAAGGGCGTCCACGCGGTCGAGCGAAAGCCCCAACGCCTTGCCCACGTCGCGCACTGCCGAACGCGGGCGATAGCAAATCACTTCGGCCGTCATGCCGCTGCGGTCGCGGCCGTACTTTTCGTAGATGTATTGCAGCACTTCTTCGCGGCGGCGATGCTCGAAGTCGACGTCGATGTCGGGCGCTTCGGCGCGCTCGCGGCTGATGAATCGCTCGAAAAGCAAATCCATCCGCGAAGGATCGACCGCCGTGATCCCCAGGCAATAGCACACGGCCGAATTGGCCGCCGAGCCGCGGCCTTGGCACAATATCCCCCGGCGGCGCGCGAACTCGACCAAGTCCCACACGGTCAGAAAGTAGGCCTCGTAGCGCAACTGGCCGATCAGCCGCAGTTCGTGTTCGAGCAAGCTGCGCACCCGCGGGGGCACGCCCTGCGGCCAACGGCGTTGCGCGCCGGCCCAGGTCAATTCTTCGAGATGTTCCAACGGAGTGCGGCCCGGCGGGGCGAGCTCCTCGGGGTATTCGTAGCGCAGTTCATCGAGCGAGAACCGGCATCGCTCGGCCGCCTCTGCCGCGGCGGCCAAGGCCTGCGGCGCCGCGGCGAACAGCGCGGCCATCTGCCGCGGCGATTTCAAATGCCGCTCGGCGTTGGGATGCAAGGCCGACCGCGGATCGCCTACGACAGTTCCGCGGCGGATCGCCCGCAGCACGTCGTGCAACGGTTGCCGCGAAGCCGCGTGATAGCACACCCCGCCGCCGGCCGCCAGCGGCACACGCTGCCGCCGCGCCAGTTCGGCCCAACGGGCCAGCAGCCGGGGGTCGCGGGGGCCGTGATGCAGTTCGGCCAGCAGGTAGCACCGATCGCCGAACGCTTCGCGGTAGCGGGCCAACTCGGCCCCAAAGAGCGTTCGGCTCGAAGGCGGCGGCCCAGGCGCTTGCGTGCGCCGACGATCCGGCGACTTCGCGCCTTGATGCGATTCCCCTTTCGGATCGGAAAGATCGAACGAAGGATCGGGCGCGGCGAGCACGCAGGCCAACAGGCCTTCCGCGTGCGCGGCCACGTCGTCCCAATACAGTTCGCACTCGCCCTTGGGCGCCCGGCGACAGCCGAGGGTAAGCAGCCGCGCCAGCCGTCCGTAGGCGGCCCGATCGGTGGCCAGCAGCACGACGGGCCAAGCGTCGCGCGGGCGAATCTCGGCGCCGATCAGCAGTTTCAGCCCGGCCTCTTTCGCCGCGCGATGCGCGCGGACCACGCCGGCCAAGCTGTGCCGATCGGCAACCGCCAAAGCGGAGTATTTCAACTCGGCGGCCCGCGCAACCAGCTCGTCGGGATGCGACGCCCCCTCGAGAAACGTGAAGTTCGTCAATGCGTGCAATTCGGCGTACATCGCGGCATCGGTCGTCCGGCATTCTCTCTCGATGTTCCCGTTGAATCGAAACGCTCAATCGAATCGGCCGTGAACGTACCAACGCCGGTCGCGCGCCCGAAAGAGCCAGTACCGTCCGCCCGAGGCGGTTTGCACGCGGTAGTAGTCGCGGGCCGCAGCCGGTCCGCGCCACCAGCCGGTTACAATGCGTTCCGGCCCGGCGCCGGCGACGATCTGGCGCCATCGGCCGCCGTATTGGAAACGGCGGGGCAAGCCGTCGGGCCCGCACACCACCTGCGCCACCGGCTGCGGCGTGCGAAACAGCGAGAGCGGCCGCGGCGGAATCGCCCTTGCCCGCGCCGCCACCCGCACGGCGCGGCCGCCGGCGTCGCCGGCGCCGTCTTGGCGAAGAGCGGTCAAGGCCGCGGCGCGCCAGGCGTTTTCGGGCAACGGTTCGTTGGTCAATCGCACGCCGAACACCGCCCGGCCGCCCAAACGGCTGCACAACCGCTCGATCAGGGCGGCACCGCCGCGCGGTACGTCGCCGATGGTGCGATCACCCCAAAGCAACGCCTGTTGAGAAACCAACGGCGCAGTTAGGGGAATCGACACTTCGACGCGCGCCACCGGACCGGGCAGCGACAACCGTTCGCATTGCAGCGAGAGCAGCCCGAGCCATTGAGCCGCCGAATCGCCGGGAGCGAACAACCCCACGGCCAGCGACACCCCCTGCCGAGCCGGCGCGCCCCCGCCGCCCTGCCCTGCCCCGATGCACTCCAACCGGCAAAACACCCGCAGCGCGCCGCGACCCTGCCGGGAAAGCCGCTCTGCCAACGGACGGAGCAACCGCTCGCAGGCGGCGACGACTTCATCACCAGTGGTCAGCCATCGGTCGTCGGCGTCCCAGCAGGCGCGGAGAATCTCGGCCGATCGGCAGGCCTCGATCGGCTCGGGCCGTTCGCCCAACGCCTGTTCAAGGCGCAATGCGACCTCGGCCCCCAAGCGCAGCCCCACCTCGCACCGCGGCAGCGCCGCCAAGGCCCCGATCCGTTCGATTCCCAGTCGCCGCAGCAGCGCCATCGCTTCGTCGGACAATCGCAAGGTTGAAATGCTTAGCGATTCCACGGCCGTCCGGTCGCCCGGCGGCAAGATCGACAGCGGCAACGGCGACGGCGGAAACGGTTCTCTTTTCTCTCCTCGGCACAAGGCAGTGCCGCAGGCCGCGCTGCCGCGTGGGCCGCGACGAGGCGTCGCCCGCGAACGCAACGGCGCCGTTGCACAGGCGCCGCCCGACCTTTGGCGCACCTTCGCCCAACGGCCGGCCAGCGCCGCCACGTTGGAATGGGCGAGAACATCACCGGCGACGACATCAGCGACATTCTCAACCGCGCCGGCCGCTGAACCTGCGGCCGAGTGCGCCTTGGCTGCCGCCGGAGCCATTGCGGCCGAGTGCGCCGCGGCGAAGGCCGCCCCCACGGTGTCGGCAATCGCCAGCCGGGCGTAAAGACCGTGGCGACGCAGCCCTTCGGCCAACTGCTCGGCCAACGCCCGTTCGCTGCCGAACAAGTGTTCGAGCCCGGTGATGTCGAGCAGCAGCGATTCGTCGTCGGGCGAGGCGATGCCTACCAGCGGGCTGAACTGTTCGCACCAGGCCGCCCAGCGAACCAATTCGGCGCGGTCGGCCGACGGGTCGTCGGGAGCGACAACCAGCGATGGCGCCATGGCCCGTGCCTCGGCCGACGGCATCCCCGGCCGCACGCCCATCGCCCAAGCGGCTGCCGAACAAAGCCGAACCCGTTCGCGCCCGCGCGAACGAACAACCACCGCCCGCGGCACGGCGTCGAACCGATCGACGAATCGGACAAGTTCATCTTTATCGCCAGGGCTGCCGCCCGAGACCGGCATGTGCGTTGGTTCTTCGCCGGGCGATCGCTGCCGCCGCTGGTTGCGGCATTTCGTTCTGCTGGTTCCCTCGCTGCCGCGAAAGTCGCTATTGTCGCCGGCTGCGTTAGGGCCGTGATTGCCGCGCGCTCTCTCGGCCAATCGCCATCGTTGGATCGCCCATTGCGGAAACCACACGCAAAGAACCCGCTTCATCGTCCACCTCGATTTCCACCTGTCGGCCGTACAAACGATGACGCGTTCGGAGCACCGCCACGCGCAGGCGTCGGGCCGGCGGCAGCGGCAGCCGATCGCCCTGCCCCCCTGCCCCGCCGACCGCCCCCCTGCCCGGCAACCCGCCGCCGCCCGCCTCGGCCGCGGCGATCAACAACCGCACCTCGGCCCAGCAGGCCTGCCTCAGCGCGCCGGCCTCCCGAATCAACAATCCCAACGCCCCGCCCTGCTCGGCCGCCAACTGCAATCGCCGATATGTTCGGCCGTCGAGCCGATCGGGCCACGCCAGCACCGCCCGCACAGCCGACGACCGTAACGATTGATCCAACGCCCAAAGCTCGTCGGCCCATGTTTCCGGCGAAACGATGATCAACCGCCGCGGATCGATCCCCCATCGCACTGCCGCCGGTGGGTAGAACTGCCGCCGTCGATCAACCGCCACGATCAACCCGCCGCCGATGGCCGCCTGTTGGGCCGCCGACAGCACAGGCGCTTCCGCCCCCAATCCTTCGTCTTCGATCACCCACTCGACCAACGTGCCCGCCCGAAATCCCCCCTCGGGCAACAGGGCGTCTAAGGCGGGCAAGCCGCTGGAAAACACCGGCCGCTCGATGCCGGGCGCCCGCGCCGCCCGGCCGATCTCCTCCCGCAATTTGCACAAGATTGCACAGCGAACTTTTTCATCCATCGCCAGTCGCGATTGACGCCTGCCGCCACCCAGCAAATAAACAAACGTACACATATACAAGAGTACATTACACATCCATCGGCTGTCAAGGCGACGATCATGATTTTGTCGGCAGCATCCGCTGCCCAATCTGCTGCCGCAGGCAATGCGCCCCCTGGCGCGACGGCGGAAAAAGCGCCGCCGCAAAGAATTGGCGGAAAATAAGATACGGCATCGGGCTCAACCGCGCGTTTTCGTCTTGACGGCCGCGGACAACGACCCTACTCTTTCGCTGCCGAAGTCAGGCCGAAGCCCGTGCCAAGAACAAAAAGCACTGGCGGATTATCCGCCCGATGGCCTGATGGTTCGCCGACTTCCATCCGACCGGCGAACCTCGCCGCATTGAAAAGTCCCCTGCAACTGGCAACGCGCCGCCCCGATGGCAACCCGTTCAACCGCCAAAGCGAGCAGATGATGCCCCCCCAAGTCGCTACCCCATGCCCGAACGTCGCCCGCCCGCGCGGCTCGGCGTCGATGGTCGGCCGGGTTCGACGGGCATCATGGGTCCGGCGATGGCTTTGGGGCTTGTGCCTGATTGCCTTTGGCCCCGCTTGGGCAACTGGCGATGAATGGACCGAGGTGCGCACAGTCGGACCATTCGTCATCCGCGCCGAGTTTCCGCTGGCGCCCTGGCAACGACTGCTCGACGACCTGCGGGGCGTGCAAGACGACCTGACCCGAGTGCTCGCTGTGCCCGCCGCCAAACAACCGATCGAGGTTTATCTCTTTCAAGGCGAAGCCAGCTACACGGCCTATTTGCGCCAATACCTGCCGCAGGTGCCTTATCGCCGCGCCCTTTATGTTCGCGGACAAGGCCCGGGCATGGTGTTCGCCTATCAGAGCAAGCGGCTGCCCGAAGACCTCCGCCACGAATGCACCCATGCCATGCTCCATGCCGTGCTGCCCGAGGTGCCGCTGTGGCTCGACGAGGGCTTGGCCGAATACTTCGAGCAACCGATCGAGCAACGCGCCTACGGCTGTCCGCATTTGGCCGCGGTGCGGCGCCGCGCCTGGTGGGGAATGACTCCCGACTTGCCCGATCTTGAACGGCGCACCTTGCCCGAACAGATGGACAAAGCGCAATACCGCGACGCCTGGGCGCTGGTCCACTTCGCCCTGCATGGCCCGCCCGAAGCCCGGCGCGAACTCCGCGACTACCTGAGCGACCTCGCATCGGGGGCGACGGCCGCGCCGCTTTCGGCCCGCTGGCAGCGCCACTGGCCTGAATTGAGCCCGGTTCTGCGCCACCATTTCGACCGCTGGCAGCGACCGAACTAACGGGAACCTGCCCTGCCTGGCCAACCCCGCTTTGCCGCCGGCGAACAGCGCCCACGGGTTCCATGGCCCATGCCTTCTTCGGGCCGCGCAACGATGCGATGCGGCAGGCAACTACGGCGGCGTTTCGACTGCCGCCGACGCAACATGCGATTGGGAAAACAGCCGCCCCTCGCCGTGCGGCACGGCATGGCCGGCTACGCCGCCCGTCGCACTCCGGCTTGGTCCACCTGCCACAATTCGCCGCTGGTCAGGTCCAGTGCGGTAAGCGCCCCTCCGCCGTAAAGATACGTGTCGATGCACTTCAAGTAACCCAAGTCGAGAATGCGGCCGGTCTTCTGCGCCGTGTGCCCGACGATCGCCACCTTGCCCGACTCGTGCGGCCCGGGCAGCCGATCGCGCAACGACTGCCAAAGCAGCAGCGCCCCGGGCTGCTCGGCGATCGACGTGCGCGCATCGTAGTTGGCGTGGACGAAGAAGTGATGCTCCGTTTCGAAGTAGCGCGGGCAGCCGGCCAAAAACCGCAGATGGGCGGCCGGAACATCCTCGGGCACGCGGCCGTACGACGCCACGGTTTGCGCTCCGCCGAAACGCAGCCACTCGTCGCGCAGGTCGAGCCGGCCCGCGCAGATCTCCGCGAACAGATGGTCGTGATTGCCCAACAACGGCACGATCGACAACGACTGTTGCAGTTCGATCAGCAGATCGATCGCCCCGCGGCTGTCCGGCCCGCGATCCACGTAGTCGCCCAAGAACACCAACGTATCGTCGCGCGTCGGCGCGACCAGGCCCAACAACGAGCGCAACGCGACCGTATAGCCGTGAACGTCTCCGATGGCGATCAATCGGGCCATGAGGCTTCCTAACTGCGATCATCCGTGAGGCACAGCCTCGGCAATTCCTATCCTCGGCAACACCCGCTCCGCAATCCTACTGTTTCTCCGGCGGCGGTTGAATCTGCTTCATCTCCTCGGCCGTGAATCGCTCGTTGCGCGGCGGACCGGGGCTCCAACACTGTTCCAACGGACCGGGCTGCGGCGCTTGCGCCGGAATCACGAACACCTCCGCGCCCGAGGCGTCGCGTTCCACCTTGCCGCCGGCCCGGACAACGGCCTCGCGGGCCAGCTTTTCGCACACGGCCAGCAGTTCGTCGAAGTTGTAATTGGTGTGGCTGAACTTCACGTTGCGTTTTAGCGCCTGCGTGAATCGCGGCGGCAGGGTTTTCGCACCCATCGTCGTGAACAACGCGCCGGCGGCGTTGCTGGGGTTGCAGTCGGAATCTTGCCCGCACCGGCAGGAGATGATAATCGTTTGATCGGGATCGCGTTTCCCGTAGAGCAGGCCGATGACGATGTACGCCCCGTTGATCTTCGCGTCGATGTTGTAGTCGCCCTTGCTGCACGAAAAGCGGCGGTATTCGGGCCGATGGTATTTCTCCTCGATCACCTGCCAGGCGTGCTGCCAATCGTCGGGCTTGTCGCGGTAGGCGGCAATCACGTCGCGGATGCACTCGGCATACTGGCTTTCGGCCGGAATGCAACGCAGCCCCGCCTCGACCAACTTCAACGGGTCGCTCTCGAAAAACGCCTCGGCGTACATGCCGGCCACGAAATTGCCGCCGTACAGGCCGTCGCCGTAATTCATCAGTCGGCCGAACTTCTCGCCCAAGGCGATCGCCGTGTTGGGCAGCCCGGGGGCGATCAGCCCGGCGAAGTCGGCTTCGATCTGATAGTCGATATCGTCGGCGTGCTTGTTGAAGTGGGGGTGCCCGCTATCAGGCGGCGCGATGCCCGCGCGCAGGTTGTCGCGGCCCGCCTTGTTCGCGTGCCACAGCGGGTAGCCGCTATTGGCGAAGTCGATGCCCGCCTGCCGAATCGAGCAATCCCAGCCATGCTTCTCCAGCGTGCGCAGGAAGGTCATTTCCACGTAGAGGTCGTCTTGATGGTACTGATTGACCATCTCCGGCTTCCAGACGGGCATCGCCTCGGCCGGAATGATTTTGCGATTCCACTTGAATTCCGTCGGCGCGCCCCAGCCGACGCCGCACATCTGGCCAATCCAGCCGGCGGCCATCTTGTCGCGGTATTCTTCCACAGGCAGCCGCCGAACCTCGGCCGCTGCGCCCGGCGCCGACGACCCGGCCAACATCGAAACACCGATCACCATCGCCGATAAGATTCGTTTCATGGCGCCCCCACTGGGTAGTTCGTGCGAAAGACTCATCGCGGCATCCGAACGGCCCGCACGATCCCAGATCGTAATCGACGGGGCGCGCCCGATCAACTCTCGGGCAGCAATTCGATCACCAGCAGTTGCGGGCGGCAGAAGAAGCGGATTTGCGGGGCCTCGCCGCGCTCCATGCCGATGCCGCGCGAAACGATCAAGCGCCGCCCGCCCTCGAGCATCGTGATGCCCGAGGCCCACGACCGCGGCACCCAGCAGTTGGCAATCAACGGCCCGATGCCGGGAATCTGCACTTGTCCGCCGTGCGTGTGGCCGGCCAGCAGCAAGTCGCCGTCGTTGCGTCCCCGCGCGAAGTTAGGCACATGGCCGACGATGATGTGATAAGCCGTTGCAGAGAGGTCTCTCGCTCGCTCGATGTCCGTGGCCGGTTCGGCCGCGGTTGCCGCATCGCCGGCAGGTTCGCCCGACGATGCGTTTTCTCTGTCTGCCGCATCAGCGGCCGGTGGCCCGTTCGCGCCGGCTGCGCGCCGCATGTCGGCCGGAGCGGCCGCGGGGTGAATAGGGATTTCGCGCCCCAGCAAGTCGCACAACCCGTTGTAGCTGTCGCCCAGCGAAAGACACGTCAGCCGCACACCGTCGAGTACGAACGCCTGAGTCTGATGCACCACTACGACGTCGGTGCCTTCGAACATCTTCGGCCATGTGGGCGAATCGACGTTGCCCGCCACGGCATACGCGCCCAACGGCGGCGAGTACGGGTTCGCTCTTAGAAACTCGTTGATCCTTCGGTACTGCTCGCCGGCCTGGGGCGATTGCACGTAGTCGCCGGCCCAAAGGATCACATCGGGCCGTTCGGCGAAGGCCAAGCGAAGAACGCCCTGCTCGTATTCGCCGAAATCCTCGGTCTGCAAGTCGGCGATGACCACGATTCGGATGGGCCGTTCGATCTTCGCCGAGGCGATCTCTACGCGAGTAACCTCCAGCCAAGTCGGCTCGATGATCCAGATATGGTAGGCGGTGGTCAGCAACCCCGCCGCAAGGACGGCGTTGATACCGGCCCCGAGTCGCCATGAATGGCGAAAAACCCACGCCGCGCCGAGGGTCAACAGCGTTCCGTGAAAGAACACCGCGGCCGAGAGCAAACGAAACACGGCGAACAGATCGATCCGCTGACGGCCGAACGCCAGCCAAACCGTCGCCGCCGCCATACAACAGGCTGCCGCGGCAAACGCGACCGCCAGCAACAACCACCGCTTCCATCCGGGCCCGCGGCGCAGCAGGCGAAGCACCGCCCAATCCACCGCAAGCATTACGAGGTTGTAGAACAAGAGCATGACGGCGGCAGTGCAAAGGGTGGTAACAAGTCTGTCGGGCCCGGTTCCAAGCGGCCGGCCGCCCCGACAATGGTGATCGATGCAACCCGAGGCGCCCTGATGCAACAACGGCGCCGTCCCGCTCTGTGATCAATTGTTGCATATCGTAGCCGGTTGGCCAGCGGTTTCGCTGTGCTGTCGGCTCACTAAACCGAGCGAAGTTGCCTCAGGACAGTCGTTCGCCAACCAGGGCGATCGAAAAACAACGTACGCCTTACGCCAGTGCGCCGCGAGCTCGAAGCTCGAACTGCGCCAATCAGCCCAGCGGTCGTAGGGAGAAAATTTCTTGTCCTGGCCACTTTCAAACCCGTCGCAAACACGAAACAAGCTCCATACTCCCAACTAACTGTCTGCTAATAAGTTGCGACGGTGGTTTTTGATAGCATGCTAGCATCGTCCGAAAGGGCTGCCCAACGAAACAACTTGACCCATTTCAACTTAGGAAAAAATCGCTTCGCATGATTGACGCAACGGAAGAAAGGGCTAAGATGTGTCGATCTGGACTGTATGTTGTGTCTCCTGCCAGCACAACATACAATATATTGTGGCAGGACGGCGCTTTTGGCCGGTCTAAGGAATCTGGGAAGGTAAGGATATCTGGGCTCAGCTCGCGCGGGCTGGCCAAAGGTTCATCGCATCCTGCCCCCTTCGGGCCGCCACATATCGAGCGCCGAAAGGCGAAGTCGAAGCTCGTTGGAATCCTTGCTGCCAACCCCGCAAATCGCCTCGCTGAAGCCCGCCGTCGAGCGGGCTGGGGTGCCCCGCGGCGTTGACTGACGTTTGGTCCTAACGATCGTTCTCGGCGATTCGGGCCGCCGAAGGAATCGGCGTCCCACAAGTCGGCCGCAATCGATCGCAGCGATGATCGTCAGGCCGCAGCGTTCCATCGTGCACCTTACCGAAAGGGAGTGTCGGTTATGGATAGCATGAATTTGCACGTTTCGGAACTCGAATCCTCGACTGCGGAATCCGTGCGGAGCGAGGCCCATCGGCCCGGCCGCGGGCTGCGAGTCGATACGGTCTTCTGCCCGCCCGAAGTCCGCGACGTCTTCGACACGGTCGAATGGGAGTTGCGCACCGCGGCGATCAAGGGCGAAGGCGACAAGGTTTTCTTCGAGCAGAAGGACGTTGAGGTTCCGGCCGGCTGGAGCCAATTGGCCACCAATGTCGTCGTCAGCAAGTATTTTTACGGCGAGGTGGGCACAGCGCAGCGCGAGCGGAGCGTCCGGCAGTTGATCCATCGCGTGTGCCGCACGATTGCCGATTGGGCCGTGGAAGACGGCTACGTGGCCGGGGCCGCTGATGGCGACGCCTTCTACCGCGACTTGGCGTGGCTTTGCCTGCACCAGCACGCGTCGTTCAATTCGCCGGTATGGTTCAACGTGGGCCTCTATCACCAATACGGCGTGCGCGGCGCCATGTGCAACTGGCACTGGGACCGCAAGACCGGCACGGTTCGCCAGCCCGAGAACCCCTACGAGTATCCCCAGGCCTCGGCGTGCTTCATCCAGAGCGTGGGCGACAACATGGAAGACATCATGGAGTTGGCCCGCAGCGAGGCCATGCTCTTCAAGTTCGGCTCGGGCACGGGCACCGACCTTTCTTCGCTGCGATCGTGCCGCGAAAAGCTCTCCGGCGGCGGCAAGCCCTCGGGCCCGCTGTCGTTCATGCGGGTTTACGACCAGATCGCCGCAGTGGTGAAAAGCGGCGGAAAGACGCGCCGGGCGGCCAAGATGCAATCGATCAAAGATTGGCATCCGGATGTGATGGAGTTTGTCGAATGCAAGAGCCGCGAGGAGAAGAAGGCGCGGATCTTGGTTGAGCAGGGCTACGACCCCGTGGAGGCGTACGAATCAGTGCTCTTCCAGAACGCCAACTTGTCGGTTCGGCTCTCCGACGAGTTCATGCGCGCCGTCGAGGCCGACTCGACGTGGACGACGCATTGGGTGACCAAGCCCGACCAACCCGGCCCTGCCTATCCGGCCCGCGACATGCTGCGGCGGATGTCGGAATCGGCCTGGCAATGCGGCGACCCCGGCGTGCAGTACGATTCGACGATCAACCGCTGGCACACCTGCCCCAACTCGGGACGGATCAACGCCAGCAATCCGTGCTCGGAATACATGTTCCTCGACGATACGGCGTGCAACTTGGCGAGCATCAACCTGATGAAGTTCCGCCGCGACGACGGGACCTTCGACGTGGCCCGCTTCCGCGCCGCCTGCCGAATCGTGTTCATCGCCCAAGAGATTCTGGTGGATCACGCCAGCTATCCGACGGCCCGAATCGCCGCGAACAGCCACCGTTACCGTCCGATCGGACTGGGCTACTCCAACCTCGGCAGCCTGATCATGGCCGACGGCCTGCCGTACGATTCGCCCGAGGCCCGCGGCCTGTGCGCGGCGATCACCGCCATCATGCACGGCTCGGCCTACCACACGAGCAGCCTGTTGGCCGAGGCGGTCGGACCGTTCGACGAATACGAGCGCAACCGCGAGCCGATGCTGCGCGTGATGGAAATGCACTGGCAGAAAGTGGAAGACATCCATGGAGCGCCCGAGTATCTGAAAGAGGCCGCCCGCCACGTTTGGGACGAAGTGCTCACGCACGGCAAGCGGTACGGCTTCCGCAATTCGCAGGCCACCGTGTTGGCCCCGACCGGCACGATCAGCTTCATGATGGATTGCGACACGACCGGCATCGAACCCGACATCGCCCTGGTGAAGTACAAGCAACTGGCCGGGGGCGGCATGTTGAAGATCGTCAATCAAACGGTGCCGCTGGCGCTGCGCACCCTGGGCTACAGCGAGCAGGAGATCGCCTCGATCGTCGCCTACATCGACAAAGAAGACACGATCGAAGGGGCGGCCGATTTGAAGATCGAGCATCTGCCGGTGTTCGATTGCGCCTTCCAGCCGCGGAACGGCACGCGGTCGATCCCGTGGCGCGCTCATGTGTTGATGATGGCGGCCGCCCAGCCGTTCATCTCGGGGGCGATCTCGAAAACGGTGAACATGCCCCGAGACACCACGCCGGAAGACATCGCCAACGCCTACGTCGAGGGTTGGAAGCTCGGGCTGAAGGCCCTGGCGGTTTATCGCGACGGTTCGAAGGAGTTGCAGCCCCTCTCGACGCAGACGAAGTCGTCCAAGGCGGAAAAAGAAGCGTTGCCCGCCCCGCGGCGCGAACGGCTGCCCGACACGCGGCAGTCGGTAACGCACAAATTCAGCATTTCCGGCCACGAAGGCTATATCACGGTCGGCTTGTATCCCGACGGCCGACCCGGCGAACTGTTCATCACCATGGCCAAAGAGGGCAGCACCATCGGCGGCCTGATGGATTGTTTCGGCACGGCCGTTTCGATGAGCCTGCAATACGGCGTGCCCTTGGAAGTGTATGTGAACAAGTTCTCGCATACGCGGTTCGAGCCGCAAGGGTTCACTAAGAACCCCGATATCCGCATTGCCAAGAGCGTGGTGGATTACATCTTCCGCTGGCTGGGGATCACCTTCCTGCCCGGCTATCGCGAACGCAACCGCTCTGTGCCCGGCCAGGTGGAGGCGGCCTCGCCGACGGATGGAGAGTCAGAAACAGCTCTTCCGCCCGCCGCCAAGACGGCCGGCGGGCGCAGCGGGGCGCACGAGGCGGGCCGCTCCAACGGGGTTCACGCGGCCCCCAACGGGCGAGCGGCAACGAAGCCGGACGGCCGACCGGCTTCGGGCAAGTCGTCGGGCCTGGCCGAAGCCACCGCAGCCCTTTCCGCCGCTCTGGCCGAGCGCGCGGGAAGCCGCGCCGCTGCGTTCGACTACGACGGCCCGCCGTGCGATCAGTGCGGCAGCCTCACCCGTAGCTGCGGCAACTGCTACCTCTGCGAGAACTGCGGCAGCAGCATGGGTTGCTCGTGATCGGCGACGGTTGAACGAACGCCCGACCGCGTCCCGGCCTCAGGCCGGGCGCGGTCGGCTCATTTCTCGGCGACTCCGCCGGCCGCCGATTCCATGCTATTCCACCGCTCGACGCGGTTTCGAGCACGGATTCTCCTCGTCGCGGCGATCGATCAACAGCGCCACCCACTCGGCCAAACGGCGGCCCAAGAGTCGGCAGGCCGCCTGCACTTCCTCTTCGCGCGGTTGCCGCACCGCGATGGCCCCATAGTGGGCCGTGGTCAGCTTGCCGGCGTAGTCCGTCACGCCGAACACCAGAAACCCGAAGTTGATCAGCACCGTCAAGAGCGACAAACAGGCCATCTCGCTGCCGCCGCCCCAGCCGCCCGACGAGGAGAACGCGCAGGCAATCTTGCCGTCCACCTTCATCCAGTGCGGCCCCATCGTTTCGTCCCAAAACCGCTTCATCTTCCACGAAAGCACGCCCATGTTCGTCGGGCTGCCCACGGCCAAACCGTCGCACCAATGAACATCGTCGGCGGTTGCCGCCGCGAGATCGCGCAAACGGAGTTCCGTCCCCGCGATTTCCGACACCCCTTCGGCCACCAGTTCCGCCATCCGCGCCGTGTTTCCCGTGGCAGAATCGTAGAGAATCAGCACTTTGCCCATTGTCTCGGCCTCCTCGCAGTCTTCCCCGATCAACAACCGCCCGCCCCACCGCCCCGACAGACCGATTCCAAAGAACCCACGCCCGCGAGGGTCGAGCCGGAACCAACAGCCGCCGGCCGTCGCCTGCAACAACCAATCCGGAAAATCATCGCCCACCGGCCCGACGCGCGTCAAGGCGCCGGCCGCGGCAACGGTGCAGAAACCGGAACAGCCCGGCGGTCTCTCCTGCCCGGCGCGCGGCGGCGGATTGCCGGCTCGGTCGAAAACCACTATCTTGGGCGAACCTTTTCCGACGGTAGCGTTCATTCCCCATGCAGCGACAAGGCCCCCGATGCGAAACGACTCGCGAGCGTTCGATCAACTCCGTCCGTTGCGGATCGAGCGGCACTTCACCCGCGCCGCCGGCAGCGTGCTCATTCAGATGGGACGCACCACGGTGCT